>CAILLO010000028.1 GCA_903835065.1 uncultured Eubacteriales bacterium | reverse complement strand
TTGTCCTACCTCCTTCGATTGGCCCGGAGAAGTCTACCGACCAGTGTAGCAGAGGGTTTCCGCTTGCAGGACGAATCGCCCGCCGCCGGTTTGCAGGACGAATCTCCCGACCTCACGGGAGTTAAGGATTGCAAATGACCCGCCGCAGGAGCGTCGCGGCGCCATAGTTGCGCGCGGCCGCCGCCCCGTGGTACAATTCCCCCGGTTCATATTTTGCACGCGGACCATCCTGCCTTCGGCCAGAGAGCCGTATCAGGGTCCGCGGAAGTTAAAAGGGAGGGTCTTATTCTCATGGGTGTCATCAGCATGAAACAGCTCCTGGAAGCGGGCGTCCACTTCGGCCACCAGACTCGTCGGTGGAATCCGAAGATGGCGCCTTATATCTACACGGAGCGCAACGGGATCTACATCATCGACCTGCAGAAGACCGTGAAGAAGGTCGACGACGCGTACATGTTCGTGCGCACCGTCGCGGCGGGCCACGGCACCGTCCTCTTCGTCGGCACCAAGAAGCAGGCCCAGGACTCCGTCCGCGAGGAAGCGGAGCGCTGCGGGATGTACTTCGTGAACAACCGCTGGCTCGGCGGCACGCTCACCAACTTCCGCACGATCCGTCGCCGCATCGACCGCCTGACCGCGCTCCAGCGCATGGAAGAGGACGGCACCTTCAGCGTCCTGCCCAAGAAGGAAGTCGCCAAGCTCAAGCTCGAGATGGACAAGCTCGAGAAGAACCTCGGCGGCATCAAGGACATGACCGGCCTGCCGGGCTGCATGTTCGTCGTCGACCCCAAGAAGGAGCACATCGCCGTACTCGAGGCCCGCAAGCTGGGCATCCCGATCGTCGGCATCGTCGATACCAACTGCGACCCCGATGAAGTGGACTACATCATCCCCGGCAACGACGACGCGATCCGCGCCGTCAAGCTGATCGCCGGCAAGATGGCCGACGCCGTGATCGAGGCCCACCAGGGCGTCCAGACCCTCGCCGTCGACCCCGCGGCTCCCGTGATGGCCGAAGAGACCGCCAAGGTCGAAGAGACGACCGCCGAATAAGGAGGAGAATCCGACATGGACGTCACCACCGACATGATCAAGAGCCTGCGCGAGAAGACCGGCGCCGGCATGATGGACTGCAAGAAGGCCCTGACGGAGTGCGGAGGCGACTTGGAGAAGTCCGTCGTCTGGCTGCGCGAAAAGGGCATGGCCTCCGCTGCCAAGAAGGCGAGCCGCGTCGCCGCGGAAGGCCTCGTCGAGGCCTACATCCACGCCGGCGGCCGCATCGGCGTCCTGGTCGAGGTCAACATCGAGACCGACTTCGCCGCCGCCAGCGCCGAGTTCAAGGGCTTCGTCAAGGACGTCGCGATGCAGATCGCGGCGATGAACCCGAAGTGGGTGACCAAGGAAGAAGTGCCCGCCGCCGTCCTCGACGCCGAGCGCGCGATCTACCGTACCGAGGCGCTGAACGAGGGCAAGCCCGAGAAGATCGTCGACCGCATCGCGGACGGCAAGCTCGCCAAGTTCTACAACGACAACTGCCTGCTCGAGCAGGCCTTCATCCGCGATGACAGCACGACGATCGGGTCGCTCCTCAAGGAGAAGATCGCCAAGATCGGCGAGAACATCTCCATCCGGCGGTTCGTCCGCTTCGAGATGGGCGAGGGGCTGCAGAAGAAGGAAGAGAATTTCGCGGACGAAGTGATGAAGCAGATCAAGAACTAGACGCCGGAAGGGACATGCAGTGCATGTCCCTTTCTTCTAGGGGAGGCAGGGCCATGCAGGAACCCGTCTATCGGCGCATCCTACTGAAGCTGAGCGGCGAAGCCCTCTCGGGCGACAAGGGATTCGGCATCGACAACGACGTCCTCGGCCGCATCGGCGCGGCGATCCACACACTGTCCGGCATGGGCGTCCAGGTCGCGGTCGTCGTCGGCGGCGGCAATTTCTGGCGCGGCCGCACGAGCGCGGGGATGGACCGCGTCACCGCGGACCACATGGGCATGCTCGCCACCGCGATGAACTCGCTGGCGCTGCAGGACGCGCTCGACCGGGTCGGCGCCGTGACCCGCGTGCTGTCCGCGATCGAGATGCGCCAGTTCTGCGAGCCCTATATCCGCGCGCGCGCCGTCCGGCACCTCGAGAAGGGCCGCATCGTGATCTTCGCCTGCGGCACCGGGAATCCGTTCTTCACGACCGACACCGCCGCCGCGCTGCGCGCCGCCGAAATCGAGGCCGACATCTTCTTCAAGGCGACGATGTGCGACGGCGTCTACGACAAGGACCCCAACAAGTACGAAGACGCCGTGAAGTACGAGACGGTCGGCTTCGACGAGGTTCTCGCGAAGAACCTCGGCGTGATGGACGCCGCAGCCGCGTCGTTGTGCCGCGACAACAAGGTCCCGATCGCCGTCTTCAGCCTGGAGGACCCCGAGAACATCCTCCGGATGGCCTGCGGCGAACCCATCGGCACGATCGTGCGCTGAGCGGATCCGTCTTCGGCTTCGACCGCATCGAAGGGGCCTTCCTCGACGGAAGGCCTTTTCCTTGCGACTTCGACGGTGCCGCCCATTTCTCTGGAAAGTTGCATTCCGGTTGGCATATAATGAACCTACCTTCAACGGATGGACTGCACCCCGCTAGATGAGGAGGTCGCCCATGATCGTTCTGACCCACGAAAGCTACAGCACGTACGAAGAGCGTATGAACAAGACCCTGAACGTGCTGCGCGAGGAGTTCCACGCGATCCGCGCCGGCCGCGCGAACCCGCACGTCCTCGACAAGCTCACGATCGAGTACTACGGCACCAAGACGCCGATCCAGCAGGTCGCCAACATCCAGGTCCCCGAGGCGCGCATCATCCTGATCACCCCCTGGGACCCGACCACGCTCAAGGAGATCGTCAAATCGATCAACATGTCCGACCTCGGGATCAACCCGAACAACGACGGCAAGTCGATCCGCCTGGTCTTCCCGGCCCTGACCGAGGACCGCCGCAAGGACCTGGTCAAGCAGGTCCACAAGCTCGGCGAGGAAGCCAGGATCGCGATCCGCAACCTCCGCCGCGAGGGCGTCGACCACTTCAAGGACCTCGAGAAGAAGCACGAGCTGACCGAGGACGCGCTTGCGGAGGCCGAGAAGGAAATGCAGCGGCTGACCGACGCGCATATCGTCGAGATCGAAAAGCAGATCTGCGACAAGGAAAAGGACCTGATGGAGGTCTAGCCGTCCCCGTGGACGTCGGGAAAAGGACTCTCCGCTCCGATGCCCGGGCTCCGTCGAGGAGCCCGGCGCTCATATGAAAGCAGGCTGACGATGGGAAACGGGACCTGGACCGGCCGGCTCGCGCGGATTCTTCCGCGGCCGGGCGGGAAGAGGCGGAAGACGAAGACCGTCCTGCCGGCCGGCGTCTCCGTGCCCGCGCACCTGGCCGTGATCATGGACGGGAACGGTCGCTGGGCCCGTCGCCGCGGCCTGCCGAGACAGGCCGGACACCGGCAGGGCGCCGAGAACCTCTACCGCGTCGTCGACGCGTGCGGACACTTCGGCGTGAAGTACCTCACCGTCTACGCGTTCTCGACCGAGAACTGGTCCCGCCCCGACGACGAGGTCCACGCGCTGATGGACCTGTTCCTCGAATTCCTCGACCGGTTCGACGAGGAGATGAAGGAGGTCGGGATCCGGCTCCGCTTCTCCGGGGACCGCGAAGCGCTGCCCGAGCGGATCCGCGCGGCGCTCTCGGCCGCCGAGGAGCGGTCGAGGGAGCGGACGAGCCTGCAACTCGTGATCGCCCTGAACTACGGAGGCCGCCGCGAGATCGTGCAGGCCGCCGCCGCGCTCGCGCGGGAGGCAGCCGCCGGACGCCTCGACCCCGCCCGGATCGACGAGGCGTTCTTCGCGTCGCGCCTCTACTTGCCGGACGTCCCGGATCCGGACCTCGTGATCCGCCCGAGCGGCGAACAGCGCATCTCGAACTTCCTCCTCTGGGAGTCCGCCTATTCCGAATTCTGGTTCTCGAACGTGCTCTGGCCCGACTTCTCCGAAAAGGACCTGGTCGAGGCCTTCCGCGCCTACACGGCGCGCGACCGGAGGTACGGGGGGGTGAAGGGGTGATCCGCCGCATCGTCACCGGCGTCGTCTTCACGCTCGCCGTCGCGCTCCTTCTGCTGCCCGGTTTCCGCTGGCCGCTGGCGCCCGTGGTCCTCTTCGTCGCGAGCGCCGTGGTCTGCGTGCTCGAACTGACCGCCGCCCTCGAGGCGAAGGGCCTCAAACCCAGCCGCCCGGTGGCCGTGATCGGCAGCTTCGGCGTCCTGATGCCCCTGATTCCCCTGCTGTTCCACGAGGCGCCGCAATGGCGCCTCGTCGCGGCGGGCGGCCTCGACACGCCCATGCTCCTCGACTGGGCTTCCCGGATGACGATGCTGCTGAGCGAAGGGCTGGCGGTGACGGCCTTCCTGATGCTGGTGCTCGCGATGATGCTGATCCTGTCGACGGTGCTCGCGCACGGACCGGGCTCCCTGATCGACGGCGTCGCGACGACGGCGATGGTGGGCTACGTGGCGTTCCCCCTCTCCTGCTCGATCCTGGTCCTGTATGCCGTGCCGGACGGCTTCCTCTGGATGCTCGCGGCTCCGATCGCCTCGTGGATCACCGACGTGTTCGCCTACTTCGCCGGTTCGCTGTTCGGCCGCAACAAGCTCGTTCCCAACATCAGCCCGAAGAAGACGATCGAGGGCGCCCTCGGCGGTCTGCTCGGTTGCATGTTCGTGATGGCCCTCTTCTTCTGGCTCTTCGTCGGCAAGGGCTGGCCGGTCGTCGTCACGGCGCGCGCCAACCTGCTGTTCGGGCTCGCGCTCGGCCTCGTGTGCGGTGCGACCGCCCAGTTCGGCGATTGGCTGGCTTCGGCGATCAAGCGCTACTGCGGCGTCAAGGATTTCGGGAACGTGCTGCCAGGACACGGCGGCGTGCTCGACCGCTTCGACAGCGTGCTGTTCACGGCGCCGATCATGCTGCTCGCCAGCCTGCTCTACTATCTCGTCCGCCCGTTCGCCGGCCTCGGCTGAGCCATTCCCCCGGAGGTGCCCCCTTGGTCCGTTCCCTCTCCCTTCTCGGCTCGACGGGTTCGATTGGAACCCAGACGCTGGACGTGGCACGTTCCCTCGGGCTCCGCGTCGAGGCGCTGGCCGCCGGCCGCAACGTCGCGCTCCTCGCCGAGCAGGCGAAGGAATTCCGGCCCCGCCTCGTGTCGGTCGCGACCGAATCGGGCGCCGCCGACCTGCGCGGACGACTGGCGGGCTGCGGGTTCCCGGTCGAAGTCGTGCACGGCCTGGACGGGGCCTGCGCGGTCGCGTCCTGTCCGGGCGCGGAAATGGTCGTCGCCGCGATGGTCGGCGTAGCGGGGCTCGTGCCCGTGCTCGCCGCGCTGGAATCGGGAAAGGGCGTCTCCCTCGCCAACAAGGAGACGCTGGTCGCCGGCGGCTCGATCGTGATGCCGCTCGTCCGCGCGAAGGGCCTGGCGCTGCACCCCGTCGACAGCGAGCATTCCGCGATCTGGCAGTGCCTGTGGGGCGCGCCGGAGAAGTCCCTGTCCCGGATCCTGCTGACGGCGTCGGGCGGCCCGTTCCGCGGTCGCGACCGCGCGTCCCTCGCGGGGATCGGCGTGGAGCAGGCGCTCGCGCACCCGACGTGGAAGATGGGCGGCAAGATCACGATCGACTCCGCGACGCTGATGAACAAGGGACTCGAGGTGATCGAGGCCTCCTGGCTCTTCGACGTGCCGGTGGACCGCGTGACGGTCGTCGTGCACCCGCAGAGCGTCGTGCACTCGATGGTCGAGTTCGTCGACGGCTCGGTGCTCGCCCAGTTCGGGCGACCCGACATGAAACTGCCGATCCAGGTCGCCCTCTCCTATCCGGACCGCGTCGCCGGGGACTGTGTCCGCTTCGACCCGTTCGACTGCGGTCCACTGACCTTCGACCGCCCCGACTCGAAGACCTTCCGCTGCCTCGCCCTGGCCTATGAAGCGGGACGGACGGGCGGGAGCCTCCCGGCCGTCATGAACTCCGCCAACGAGGAGGCCGTCGCGCTCTTCCTCGCCGGCCGCATCGGCTTCCTCGACATCCCGCGCCTGGTCGAGGAGAGCATGGACCGCCACATGGCCGCGGGCTTCGTCGCGCACCCCGACCTCGAAGCGGTCCTCGCCCTCGACGCGCGGACCCGCACCGAACTCGCCGTCAGCGCCGGCACCGACCGGTAGGGAAGGAAAGAATCGAACATGGGAATCGTGATCGGAATCCTGATCCTCAGCCTCCTGATGATCGTCCACGAACTCGGGCACTTCCTGATGGGCCGCGCCCTGAAGTTCCGGATCGAGGAATTCTCGATCTTCATGGGCCCCAAGCTCTTCTCCTGGACCCGCAAGGAGATCGTCTACTCGGTCCGCCTGTTCCCGATCGGCGCCTTCGTGCGCTTCGCCGGCGAAGAGGACCGCACCGTCGACGACCCCGGGACCTTCTTCCACCGTCCCCGCTGGGCCCGCGCCCTCGTGATCGGCGCCGGCCCCCTGGTCAACCTGATGGCCGGTCTTCTGTCGTTCCTGATCCTGTTCTCGATGGTCGGCTTCTTCACGCCCTATATCGCGGCTCCTGCCGCGGGCAGCCAGGCGGCCGCCGCCGGTCTCGCCGCCGGCGACCGGGTCCTGTCCGTGAACGGCGACGCCCTCTGGGCGACGATGGACTACGACGTGGAGAACGGATTCGTCGCGAACACGGCGGCCGTGAGTCTCCGGGTCCGACCGGCCGACGGGTCGGCGGTCCGCACCGTGAACCTCGTCCCCCTGAAGCAGAACGGGTACCGCCTCGGCATCACGACGCAAGGAGCGTCCGTCGACGGCGGCCTCCTGGTCCTGTCCGTGGATGCGGCGTCGAACGGTGGCTCGCCGGTCCTCCTCAAGGACGACGTGCTCCTGTCCGTCGATGGCGTATCCGCCAGCGACCGCACCGCACTGACCGCTGCCGTGAACGCGGCCGGAGCGGACAAGGAGATGACGGTCGTCGTCAAGCGCGCCGACGTGGAGACGACCCTCACGATGAAGGCGCTCTCCTACGAGTTCGTGAACGACCGCGGCGTCTCGTTCACCGGCGGGCACGGCTTCTTCGGCGCTATCGGCGCCGCGGTCAAGAGCAGCGGCTCCGTGGTCAAGCTCACGTTCCACAGCCTCTCGATGCTGTTCAGCGGCGCGATCAAGCCGCAGGACGCGCTATCCGGACCCGTGGGGATCGTCGACACGATCGGCGGCATCGTCGCCCAGAACCAGCCGTTCGGCGTGACCGCGTCCACGCTGCTGCTGATCTTCGCCCTGATCTCGGTCAATCTCGGGATCTTCAACCTTCTGCCGATTCCTGCGCTCGACGGCAGCCAGCTCGTCCTGATCTGCGTCGAGGCGGTCCGCGGCGGCAAGCGCCTGCCCGAGAAGGTCGAGAACACGATCGTGGCGGTCGGTTTCTTCCTGATCATCGCCCTGGCGGTCGTCGGGCTCGTCTTCGACGTCATGAGGATCGTCAACCGATGACCGCGCGGCACGTGACGCGGCCCGTCGACGTCGGCGGCGTGCTGATCGGGGGCGGCGCCCCCGTCGTCGTGCAGTCGATGGCCAATACCGACACGAGGGACGTGACCTCCTCTCTCGCGCAGATCCGCGCGCTGGCGGCCGCCGGCTGCGAGCTCGTCCGCCTCGCCGTGCCCGACCTCGAGGCGGCGGAGGCCTTCGCCCGCATCCGGAAGGACTCCCCGGTGCCCCTCGTCGCCGACATCCACTTCGATTACCGCCTCGCGCTCGCGAGCCTCGAGGCCGGAGCCGACAAGATCCGCATCAACCCCGGCAACATCGGCGGCGCCGACCGCGTGCGCCAGGTCGCCGATGCGGCGAAGGCGCGCGGCATCCCGATCCGTGTCGGCGTGAACTCGGGCTCGGTCCCGAAGGACCTGCTCGCGAAGTTCGGCGGCGTGAACGCCCAGTCGATGGTGGAGAGCGCCATCCGCGCCGTCGCCGAACTCGAGGCCTTCGACTTCGACGACATCGTGGTGTCGATCAAGGCCTCCGACCCGCTGCTGACCGTGATGAGCTACCGCGAGATGGCGAAGCGGACGCGCTACCCGCTGCACCTCGGCGTGACCGAGGCCGGGACACCGCGCGAGGGCACGATCAAGTCCGCCGTCGGCATCGGCGCCCTTCTCGTGGACGGCATCGGCGACACGATCCGCGTCTCCCTGACGGGCGACCCCGTCCAGGAGGTCCGCGCCGCCTGGTCGATCCTGCGCGCCGCCGGGTCCCGCCGCCATGGTCCCGAATTGATTTCCTGCCCGACCTGCGGACGCACGAAGGTCGACCTCGTCGCAATCGCCGAGGAGGTCGAGCGCCGGCTCGAGGACGTGCACGCGCAGATCCGGGTCGCCGTGATGGGCTGCGCCGTCAACGGTCCGGGCGAGGCGCGCGAGGCCGACATCGGTCTGGCCGGCGGCGAAGGAGAGGTCCTCCTCTTCGCGAAGGGTGAGGTGCTGCGCAAGGTCCCGGAAGCCCAGGCCGTCGATGAACTCATGAAAGAGGTCCGGCGCCTGACCGGAGAAGGGTAGGCCATGCGGTCCGGATTCCTCGACTTCTTCTCCTCGATCGTCCCGGAAGAAGGCGCCCGCGTCGCCGCGAAGCCGCTCGACGGGCTCGTCACGGCCGTCGCCGTCGAATCCTGCGGCGCTCTGCGCGTCGACCTGCTGCTGCCTCTGCCGTCCGACGCCGAGGCACTGTGCCGCGCGGAGTCCGAGATGGAGCGAGCCGCCGGCATTCCGGAGGTCCACCTGTCCCTGCACCTGCCCGAACCGCTTTCTGCGGAGGCCGCTGCGGCGGCCGCGTGCCGCCTGAAGGACTGGGCGGTCCACCGGCTGCGCGCGAAGGACGCCCTCCTCGCGACCCTCGCGGCCGCATCGGCCTGGTATCCCCGCGAGAACGGCGTCGACGTGTCGATCGCCTCCGTTTGCCACGACCCGTTGCGCGAGGCCGACCTCGCGGGCTGGCTCCGCCGGTTCTTCCAGGACCACGTGGGCGCGGACGTATCCTTCTCCGTCGTCCTTCCCGACGAAGCGCAATCCGACCTCGGCCGATACGCCGAGGCCCTGTGCCTGTCTGCAGACAGGCAGGCGAACGACGACCGGCGCCGCAACGCCTCCGAACAGGCGCTGCTGCCGAAGACGCCCAGGACCCCGGTCGACCGCGCGCACGGCGAGGGTCGGAGCGGGGGCCGCCCGCAGACGACCTTCCGGCGCCGCCCGCAGGCCGAAGGGATTTTCTGGGGCAAATCCGACGCGAGCCTGCTGGTGGTGCCGATCTCCTCGCTCGACGCGGAATCGGGCTCGGTCCGCATCGAGGGCCGCATCCTGTCCAAGGAGACGCGGCCGATCAGCAGCAACACGAAGGTCCTGCTCAAGTTCTCGATGACCGACTTCACGAGCTCGATCGCCGTCCGCGCGTTCCTCCGCGTCGAGGAGTCCGCGGAGATCGTCGAGCGCCTCGCGGTCGGCACCTGGATCGGCGTCTCGGGCACGGTCAGCTTCGACGACAAGTACGCGAAGGACCTGACGATCCAGGCCGAGGGACTGCTGCCCGCCGAAGCTCCGCCGTCGCGCACCGACGACGCCCCGGAGAAGCGGGTCGAGCTGCACGTGCACACCAAGATGTCCGCCATGGACGCCGTCTGCGACATCGCGGCCCTGGTCGAGACCGCCGCCGCCTTCGGACACGACGCCGTCGCGATCACGGACCACGGCGTGGTCCAGGCCTTCCCGGACGCCGCGAAGGCCGCCGACGACCTGAAGAAAGCGGGACGGCCCTTGAAACTGCTGTACGGCATCGAAGGGTACCTGGTGGACGACGGCGACGTGGCGGTCTTCGGAACGGGCGAGCTGAAGGCGGACGGCACGCTGGACATGGGATCGCTGGACGACGGATACGTCGCGGCGGACGTCGAGACGACCGGACTCGACCCCTCGAAAGAGCGCCTCCTCGAGATCGGCGCGGTCCACTTCCGGCCGGACGGACACGGCGGCTTCGAGCCCGGCGAGCGCTTCTCGCTGATGGTCGACCCCGGCGTCCCGGTCCCCGAGGAGTCCACGCGCATCACCGGCATCACGCAGGAGATGGTCCAGGGCGCCCCGACGCCGGAAGAGGCCCTCGAACGTTTCCGCGACTTCCTCGGCGACCGCCCGTTCGTCGCGCACAACGCCTTCTTCGACCTCGACTTCCTGCGCTACGGCGCCTCGCGCACGTCGAAGGGCCTCAAGTTCAACCCCCCTGTGATCGACACGCTCAACCTGTCCCAGCTGCTGCTCAAGGGGCTCGCGAACTACAAGCTGCCGACCGTCGCCGCCGCGCTGGGCGTCTCCATGGAGCGGCACCACCGCGCCAGCGACGACGCGGAGGCATGCGGACTGATCTTCCGGGAACTGTATGCACGCTCCGGCGTCGACGGCCTCGCCGCTCTCGACGAGAAGGTCGGTCGGATTCCCCGGGCGCGGCTGGTCGCAAAGGGTCCCGAGACCTTTCACATCATCCTGCTCGTCAAGGACGTCGTCGGACTCTACGGCCTCTACCGCCTCGTGTCGGAGTCGCATACGAAGTTCTTCCACTACCGGCCGCGCATCCCCAGGAGCCTGCTGCGCTACTTCCGAAGTGGCCTCCAGGTCGGCGCCGCCTGCGAGGCGGGCGAGGTCTTCAAGGCCGTCCGCGCTGCGTACGAGAACGCGGACCGATCCTTCCCCGATGCGCTCGCCGCCTGCAGGGCGCAGCCGCTCCTCGCCAAGGCGCGCTTCTACGACTACCTCGAAGTGCAGCCGACGGGCAACAATGCCTTCCTGCTTCGCGAGAAGGATGCGCGGCTTCGCGACGAGGAGGACCTCCGCAACCTCAACCGCCTCGTGCTGGCGCTGGGCGACGCGGCCCGCCGGCCCGTCTGCGCCACGAGCGACGCGCACTACCTCGAGCCGCGCGACGCCGAGCTCCGCAAGATCCTGCTGACCGCCAAGGAATACGCCGACGCCGACCTCCAGCCGCCCCTGCACTTCCGCACGACCGGCGAGATGCTCGAGGAGTTCGCCTACCTCGGGCCCGAGAAGGCGCACGAGGTCGTCGTGACCAACCCGCGCCGCATCGCCGACCGGGTCCAGGCCGGCCTGCGCCCCTTCCCCGGCGGCTCCTTCCCGCCGCGCATCGAAGGCGCGGACGCGGAGGTCACCCGGATCACCCAGGAGACCGCCCACCGCCTCTACGGGCGGGACGGCGCCCTGCCCGCGCCGGTGCGCGTCCGCATGGAGCGCGAGCTCGAGGCGATCATCAAGCACAACTTCGCCGTGATGTACTACATCGCCCACCGCCTCGTCAAGAAGTCGAACGACGACGGCTACATCGTCGGTTCGCGTGGTTCCGTCGGCTCTTCCGTCGTGGCGACCTTCCTCGGCATCTCCGAGGTCAACCCCCTGCCGCCGCACTACATGTGTCCGAACTGCCGCGCGTCCGAGTTCATCGACACCGGTGCCTTCGGCTCGGGCTACGACCTGCCCCCGAAGGACTGCCCGGAATGCGGTACGCCCTTCGTCCGCGAGGGCCAGGATATCCCGTTCGAGACCTTCCTCGGCTTCAACGGAGACAAGCAGCCCGACATCGACCTGAACTTCTCCGGCGACTACCAGCCGCGCGCGCATGCCTATATCGAGGAGATGTTCGGCAAGGACTACACATTCCGCGCCGGCACGGTGTCGAGCTACGCCGAGAAGAACGCGATCGCGCTCGTGCTCGGCTACTACGAGAAGAACGGCCGCATCGTGACCAACGCCGAGAAGACCCGCCTGTCGGAGGGCCTCGTCGGCGTCAAGCGGACGACGGGCCAGCATCCCGGCGGTATCGTCGTGCTGCCCAAGGAAAGGGAGATCTTCGACTTCACGCCGGTCCAGCGCCCCGCCGACCGCGCCGACAGCCAGACCGTGACGACGCACTTCGACTTCAACGCCCTGCACGAGACGATCCTGAAGTTCGACATCCTGGGCCACGACGACCCGACGATGCTCAAGACGCTGGGCGACATGACCGGCGTCGACGTGCGCCGGATCCCGATTCCGGACCCCGACGTGATGTCCCTGTTCGTCTCGACGAGCGCCCTCGGGCTGCCCGGGGACTGGCCGGTCTGCTCGGTCGGAACGCTCGGCCTGCCCGAGCTCGGCACGCACATGGCCCGCGACATGATCCGCGAGACCCGGCCGACGCACTTCTTCGACCTGGTCCAACTCATGGGGCTGTCCCACGGCCGCAACGTCTGGAAGGGCAACGCGCAGGACCTGATCCGCGGCGGCACGTGCACGCTGGGCGACGTGATCGGGTGCCGCGACAGCATCATGACCTGGCTGATCCACCGCGGCCTTCCCCCCAAGTCCGCCTTCGACATCATGGAGAAGGTGCGGCGCGGCAAGGGCGTCTCGGACGAGTTCCAGGCCCAGATGCGCCAGCACGGCATTCCCGAGTGGTACATCGAGTCCTGCAGGAAGATCTCGTACATGTTCCCGAAGTCCCACGCGGCCGCCTATGCGATCTCGGCGCTGCGGATCGGCTGGTTCAAGGTGCACCGCCCGATCGAGTACTACTGCGCCTACTTCACGGTGCGCGCCGACGAGTTCGACGCGACCCGCATGGGACGCGACGAGAAGGCCGTCCGCACCGACCGCGAGAACCTGCGCCGCCGCCAGATGCAGCGCGACGAGACCTTTACGGACCGCGACGAGAAGATCTACTACATCCTCGAGATCGTCGAGGAGATGCTGGCGCGCGGGATCTCCTTCCTGCCTGTCGACTTGTACAGGAGCGACGCCGTGCGCTTCACGATCGAGGCCGGCCGCATCCGCCCGCCGCTGCGTTCCCTGCCGGGACTCGGCGACAACGCGGCCCGCGGCATTGCGGCTGCGCGCGTCGAGAACGCCTTCAAGTCGCGCGACGACCTGTCGCGCCGCGCCGGCGTCGGCACCTCGGTGCTCGGCATCCTCGACGCGAGCCGCTGCCTCGACGACCTGCCGGCGAGCAGCCAGATGGACCTCTTCGGATTGATGCAGGGGGCGACCTGATGCTCGCCAAGGTCGTCCTCCGGGAGGCGACCCGGTCGTTCGACCGCGAATACACGTATGCCGTGCCCGAGTCGATGGCGGACCGGATCGAGCCGGGGTTCCGCGCGCTCGTGCCCTTCGGCGCCGGCGACCGCAAGGTCGAGGCCTTCGTGTCCGCGGTGATGCGGGAGGGGACCTCCGACTTCTACGTCAAGCCGATCGCCCGCCTCCTCGACGAGGCGCCGGTCCTGCGCACCGACCAGCTGCGGCTCGCCGCGCACATGCGCCACCGCTACACCTGCACCTACGGCGACGCGCTGCAGTGCATGATTCCGTCCGGCATCGCGGTGCACACGGCGCGCCTCGTGGAGGCAGCGACCCCGGATGCTCCGGCCGACGCCGACGAGGCCGCCCTCAAGGTCCTCGCGTTGCTGGCCGCCGCCCCGAAGGGGCGCAGGGAGGAAACGGAACTGCTCGAGGAGTCGGGCCTGTCGCGGGCCGTGCTGCTGCGACTCGAGAAGGCCGGCGTCGTGCGGATCGTCGAGAAGACGGGCCAGGCCGTGAAGCCGCGCACGGCGCGCACCGTCTACGCCGTGGACCCCGACGCTGTGGCAGACCTCCTCGAGGAGGGGCGCATCGGCCGCATCAACCAGTACCGCGTGCTCGAGATGGTCCTCGAATTCGGCGAATGCCTCGTCGACGACGTGGTCGTCGCCTGCCAGGCCTCGAAGGCGACCCTGAAGACCCTCGTGGACAAGGGATACCTCGCGTACGGCACGGTCGCCGCCGCGCGCCCCGGAGACGAAGCCGACGTGCTGCCGGAGCCGGACGAGGACAAGGACCCGACGCCGGGCCAGGACGTGGCGGTGAAGGAACTGTCCCGGGCCATCGAGGACGCGTCCTGCGGCGCGATCGAATCGCGCGAGTTCCTCCTGCACGGCATCACGGGCAGCGGAAAGACCGAAGTGTACCTGCAGGTTGCGCGCAAGACGC
Organism: uncultured Eubacteriales bacterium; assembly: GCA_903835065.1. Taxonomy (GTDB): domain Bacteria; phylum Bacillota; class Clostridia; order Saccharofermentanales; family UBA5734; genus CAILLO01. The sequence goes on along the minus strand of CAILLO010000028.1, from coordinate 92,352 downwards.
TGGACGTCGGGCGCAGCGTGCTCATCCTCGTCCCCGAGATCGCTCTCACGCCGCAGATGGTCCGCCGCATCCAGGCTCGCTTCGGCGACGAGGTCGCCGTCCTCCACAGCCGCCTCACGCCGGTCGAGCGCTACGGGCAGTGGAAGCGGGTCCTCGACGGCGACGTCCGGCTGGTGGTCGGTGCACGGTCGGCGGTCTTCGCCCCGCTGCAGAACCTGGGTCTCGTGGTGGTCGACGAGGAACAGGAGGCGTCCTACAAGTCCGAGACGCACCCTCGCTACCACGCGATCGACATCGCCCGCCAGCGCTGCCGCGACACCTGCGCGGTCCTGCTGCTCGGCTCGGCGACGCCGTCCGTGGAGAGCTGGCTGCGCACGGTCGACGGCAAGTCGCGCCTGCTCCGGATGACGGAACGCCCCGGTGGCGCGGTGCTGCCGGAAGTCTCGGTGGTCGACATGCGCGACGAGCTCGCCGCGGGCAACCGCAGCGTCTTCAGCCGGCCGCTCAGGGGCCTGCTCGACCGCGCGTTCGCCGAAAGGCACCAGGCCATGCTCTTCCTCAACCGCCGCGGCCACTCGTCGTTCTATCTCTGCTACCAGTGCGGCAAGACCGTGCGCTGCGGCAACTGCAGCGTCTCGCTGACCTACCACGCCGTCGTCGGATCGCATTCCGGACCCTCGGAGGGCATGCTCGTCTGCCACTACTGCGGCCGCGCGACGCAGCTCCCCCAGAAGTGCCCGAGCTGCGGTAGTTCGAAGGGCATCGGTCGCATGGGCGTGGGGACCCAGCAGATCGAGGAGCTCTTCCTGCGCGAGTTCCCCGGGCGGACCGTGTTGCGGATGGACCAGGACACGACGACCGGCCGGCTGTCGCACGCGGCGATCCTCGACCGCTTCCGCGACGAGGGCGTCGACGCGCTCGTCGGCACGCAGATGATCGCCAAGGGGCACGATTTCCCGAATGTCACCGTCGTCGGCATCCTCGCCGCCGACCTCATGCTCGGCATGTCCGACTTCCGTGCCTCCGAGCGTGCGTTCCAGCTGCTCGTGCAGGCCGCCGGCCGCGCGGGGAGGGGAGAGGCGCCCGGCCAGGTCGTGATCCAGGCCTACAATACGGACGACTATGCGGTCCGCTGCGCGCAGACACTCGATTTCAAGGGGTTCTACGATCGGGAGGCGTCCTTCCGCCGCGCCATGGGATACCCGCCGTTCGGTTCGATCGGCATCGCCACGCTGTCCTCGAAGTCCGCGCCCGCCTCGCTGGACGCCGCCCGGTCCGTCGCGTCGCTGATGCGCGCGAAGTGCTCGGAGAACGAGGCGTACGAGCGGACGACGATCTCGGAGGCGGGCAAGGCGCCGGTCTATCGGATCCGGGAGCGATACCGCCACCGGGTCGTCGTGAAGGCGCCCTCGGCCGAGCCGATCGCCTCGCTGTTCGCCGCGGTGGCCGATGCAGGGACCTTCAAGGACTGCGTCCTGTCGCTCGACATCGACCCGTACAACATGATCTAGGGCGTCATCCGACGAGCATCCGGCTGCCGGTCAGGTCCAGGTTCGACCAGCCGAAGTGCGCGTCGTAGTCGAACGACGTGAAGATCTTCTCTCCTGCGAAGGACAGCGTGGAGGGAATGCCCAGCGTGAGCTCCTGTTCCGTGTACGTCGGGTCGGAGAGATCGACCCGGCAGAAGTGGTCCTTCATGACGGGACTGGTCGATTCGCCGTTCGAATAATAGAGGAATCCGCCCGCGGTGCTCAGGGTCCCCGGGAAGCGGTCGAAGAGCTTCGTCACGCCCGACCCGTCCACGGCCATGCGCCAGAGCGCCTTCTCGCTGTCCCAGCCGTCGCTCACGAGGAGTCGGCGGGCGTAGTAGATGTAGCCGCCTTGAATGGCGATGCCCAGGGGCCATTCCTTGCTGACGAGGGACAGCCCCGATCCGTCGCCGTGGCAACGGTACAGGAAGCGGTCCGTGGTATGGGTGTAGTCCACGAAATAGAACCAGCCGGCGTCGTAGGAAGCGATCATGGGATCTCCCGACGCCTTGCAGAAGGTCGTCTTCGAGCTTCCGTCCGCCCGCATGCGGTACCAGTTGTCTCCGGCTCCGTCCCCTCCCTGGTCCACGTACAGCCAGCCGTCGACGGCGAGCAGAAAGGTGGTCGGGACCGAACTGATCCTCGTCTTTCCGGTCCCGTCTGTCTTCATTCGATACAGACGGTTCGAATCGGTGTCGTCGATATAGAACACCCAGCCCCCGACGACATTCAGATACCCGCAGGAATGGCTCGCAAGGAGGGTCTGGTCGGATCCGTCCGCGGCCATTCTGTAGATCCGGCTTCCTGCCGCAGGATTGATGAAGTAGTACATCCCTCCATAGAAGACGGAATCGTGGCTCCCGACGTTGGTGCCGACGCCGGTGAACAGGTACTTCGCGTCGAGCGCGGCGGTCGGAGCGGCGGTCGGGGCCGGCGTGGACGTCGGCGCGCTCGTCGGCGCACTCGTCGGCGCGGGCGTAGGAGTCGGAGCCGGTGTGGAGGTCGCTTCGGGCGTGGGCGTCGCGGGAGGGTCGGTCGGGGCCGGCGTGGACGTGGGCGGCGCCGTCGGCGAGGGTCCGACGGGGACCGCGCAGCCTGCGAGCAGCATGAGCGCGAGGCCAAGGGCGATCAGGGTTCTGAAACGACTTCCTCCAGCCACGACGTGCAACCTCCCATGGGGGTCGACCCTGTCCCGACGCCTTCGTCCGGGTCCCTGCCGCGAGTATATCATCCGTCCCCCCCTTGAATCGACCATTCAGAGGCCTGTGCGCACTGGAATCCGTCACGACGGTTCTTTGGGGTTCCGTCCTCATGTGGTATCATCGGCATGAAAGGCAGGTACGACCAGATGGCCCTCCGCGAAATCCTCAAGGATGGGGATGAAACCCTGAGAAAGACCAGCCGCGCCGTCGAGAAGATCGACGCGCGCGTGATCGAGCTGCTCGACGACATGGCCGACACGATGTACGAGGCCCACGGAATCGGGATCGCCGCTCCGCAGGTCGGCGTCCTCAAGCGCATCTTCGTCGTCGACATCGGCGACGGCAGCGGACTGTTCGAATTCATCGACCCCTTCTTCCTCCGCAAGGAAGGCAGCCAGATCTGCCAGGAAGGGTGTCTCTCGATTCCCGGCGTGTGGGGCAACGTCGAACGCCCCGAAGTCGTCGAGATCCAGGCGACCGACCGCTACGGACAGACCTTCTCGATCCAGGGCGAGGGCCTGATGGCCGTCTGCCTCTGCCACGAATACGACCACCTCGAGGGCATCCTCTTCAAGGACAAGGTACGGGGCGAGCTGGTGCAGCAATGAACTTCCGCGTCGTCTTCATGGGGACGCCCGCCTTCGCGGTCCCCAGCCTCGAAGCCCTGGTCGGAGCCGGATGCGACGTCGCCGCCGTGGTGACGCAGCCTGACCGCCCGACCGGCCGCCACCAGGTCCCGACTCCGCCCCCGGTGAAATCCGTCGCCGAGTCCTACGGGATTCCCGTCCTCCAGCCCGAAAAAGTCCGCACACCGGAGTTCGAGCAGGCGCTGCGCGCGCTTTCGCCCGACTTCCTCGTGACTGCCGCCTATGGCCGGATCCTGCCCGCCGGCGTGCTCGCCGTCCCGCGGGTCGCCCCGCTCAACGTCCACGCGTCCCTGCTCCCGAAGTACCGCGGCGCTTCGCCGATCCAGCGCTGCCTGATCGACGGGGTCTCCGAGGCCGGCGTCACGATCATGCGGATGGACGTCGGGATGGACACGGGCGACGTGATCCTGCAGCGGTCGATGGACGTTTCCGGCGACATGGACGCCGAGGAGCTCTCGGGCGACCTGGCCCGCCTCGGCGCCGCCGCCCTGGTCGAGGCGCTCGACCGGATCCGCGCGGGCACCGCGACCTATTCGAAGCAGGACGAATCCGAAGCGACCGTGGTCCGCCCCCTCGACCGCGAGGACGGCCGGATCGACTGGAACGCCTCCGCCCGCGCGGTCCACGACCTCGTCCGGGGCACGAGGCCCTGGCCGGGCGCCTACACGACCCTCTGCGGCGCTCGCGTGAAGATCCACCGGACGAGGCTCCCCGGTGTTTCCCCGGACCGTCGCGGCGAACCGGGGGCCTTCCTCGGACTTCTGGCCGATGGCATCGGGATCGCCTGCGGAACGGGCACGATCGAAGTCCTCGAGCTGCAGCCGGACTCCGGGCGGCGCATGGCGGCCCGCGACTTCGGCCACAACCTCACGCACGGAACCCGGTTCGGAAGCTAGGAGGCGCGACATGCTGTATCTGCCCGGCATCAGCCTTTCGGGGCTGAATCTGTCCGACTACTACACGTCCTTCCTCGTGTTCGTCGTCCCCGCGCTGCTCCTCGGACTGGTCGCCCAGGGGCTCGTCCGCTCCACGTTCAGCAAGTACGACAAGATCCCGAACGCCCGCGGACTGACCGGAGAGGCCGCCGCGCACGCCGTGCTGTCCTCGCGCGGACTCGCGCAGGTCCGGATCGCGAAGGTGCAGGGCACGCTGTCCGACCACTACGACCCCCGCGACGAGGTGCTCAGCCTGTCCCAGTCCACCTACGGCAGCGCCTCGATCGCCGCCGTCGGCGTCGCCGCCCACGAGGCGGGCCACGCGATCCAGCACGCGGAGGGATACCTTCCGAACCGGATCCGCTCGGCCCTCGTCCCGGCCGCGAACATCGGCAGCATGGCGGGTCCCTACCTCGCGATCTTCGGCATCGTGCTGAACTCCACCCTGATGATCAATCTCGGCATCCTGCTCTACGCGGCCGCCGTCGTCTTCTATCTCGTCACGCTGCCCGTGGAGATCGACGCGAGTCGTCGCGCGATCCTGATCATCGGGGAGCAGGGTCTCCTCTCCTCCGACGAACTCGACGGCGCGAAGAAGGTCCTGCGCGCCGCCGCCTTCACCTATATCGCGTCGGCCCTCGCCGCGCTGGCCTCGATGGCCCGACTGATCCTCCTCGCCCGCGGCGGGCGGAGCCGGAGGTAGCGCCGCTGAAAGGGAAGCCGGGCCCGGATCCCGCCCCCCGCCCTCCCCGCAAGGACCAGGACCCCGCGCGCGCCGCCGCCGCGAGGATCCTGTACGACGTGCTCGAGAAGGGCGCCTACTCGAACCTCGCCGCGACGGAGGCCCGCCTCCCGGGCGCCATGGACGCGCGCGACCGCGCCTTCGCCTCGGCCGCCGTCTACGGCACGCTCGCCCGGATCCTCTCGATCGACGCCGTGCTCGCCCGCTTCTCCCGCACGCCGCCCCCGAAGCTCCAGCCCTGGATCCGGACGATCCTGCGGCTCGGCCTGTGGCAGCTCCTCTGGTCACGGTCGGTGCCCCCGTCCGCGGCCTGCGACACGTCGGTCGAGCTGGCCCGACGCTTCGCGAACGCGGGCGCCGCCGGCTACGTGAACGCCGTGCTCCGCAGCGCCGCGCGCGCCGCCGACGCAGGGACCTTTCCCCCGGACGACCCGTCCGCGCCGCTCGCCGCGAGGGCTGCAGGATTGTCCGTGCGCGCGTCGCTGCCCGTCTGGATGGCCCGCCGCCTGCTCGAGACGTACGGCACCGATGCCGGGCCGCTGGCCGAGGCCTTCCTCAGGACGCCCCGGCTGACCGTGCGGGCGAACCTCGGCCGGACGACGGTCGACGGGCTGGCCGCCGCGCTCGCCGCGGAGGGCGTGAAGACGGAACCCGGGCGGTTCATGGACGAGGCGCTCGCCCTGACGCTCGAAGGGCACCCCGTCCCGGGCCTGGCCGCCTTCCGCCAGGGACTCTTCTTCGTGCAGGACGAGGCCGCGATGCTCGTGTCGCACGTGGCCGACCCCCGCGCCGGCGATGCCGTGCTCGACGCCTGCGCGGCGCCGGGCGGCAAGACGACGCACCTGGCCCAGCTCATGGGAGGGACGGGGCGGATCGTCGCCCGCGACTCCCAGGAGGGCCGGCTCGGCCTGATCCGCGACAACTGCGCGCGACTCGGCTGCGGGAACGTCGAGACCGAAGCCCGCGACGCCACTGAACCGGACTCCGGCGGGCCGCGGTTCGCCGTCGTGCTCGTCGACGTCCCCTGCAGCGGGATCGGACTGCTCGCGAAGAAGCCGGAGATCCGCCTCCACATGACCGAGGAGCGCGCCGACGCGCTGCCCGGCCTCCAGCTGCGGATCCTGTCGGCGGCCGCCGACAGCGTCGCGCCCGGCGGGAGGCTGGTCTACAGCACGTGCACGGTCCTCCCGGCGGAGAACGGCGGCGTAGTCGACGCGTTCCTGGTGGAGCAGGCAGGGCGGTTCGTCCCCGAACCCTTCGATGGGATGCTGCCTCCGCGCCTCGCGGTGATCGATCCCGATTCGAGGACGCAGGCGGCGTCCGGCCGTCTCCAGCTGCTGCCGCACCGCCACGGGTGCGACGGATTTTTCATCGCCCGCTTCAGGAGGACCTGCCCATGATGTATCTCTACGATCCGACGTTCGACGAGCTGTCCGCATGGATGGACGAACACGGCCAGCCCGCCTACCGGACCGCCCAGATCTTCCGGTGGCTCGCGCGCGGCGTGGCTTCGTACGACGCGATGACCGACCTCTCGAAGGATCTGCGGGCGAAGCTCTCGGCCGATTTCCGGCTCGACGGACTGGTCCTGGAGCGCCGCCTCGTCTCCGCGGACGACGGCACGACCAAGTACGTCTACCGGCTGCACGACGGCAACGTCATCGAGAGCGTCCTGATGAAATACCACCACGGCTACTCCGTCTGCATCTCCTCGCAGGCCGGATGCCGCATGGGCTGCACGTTCTGCGCCTCGACGGGGGCCGGGTTCGGGCGGGACCTCACGTCCGGCGAGATGCTCGCCCAGGTGGCCCTGATCGGAGCCGACTGCGGGACCCGCATCTCCAACGTGGTCGTGATGGGCATCGGCGAACCGTTCGACAACTATGCGAATCTTGTGCGCTTCCTGCGCCTCGCGAACGACGAAAGAGGCCTTGGAATCGGCATGCGCCACATCTCCGTATCAACTTGCGGGTGCGTGCCCCAGATGATAGACTTTACCGAAGAAGGTCTGCCGGTCACGCTGTCCGTGTCGCTGCATGCACCGAACGACGAGATCCGCAGGCGGCTCATGCCGATTGCGCGGACCTATCCGATCGATCGCCTTCTCGACGCATGCAGAAGGCACGTCGAACGGACGGGTCGCCGCATTTCCTTCGAATATTCTCTGTTCGCGGGCGTGAACGACAGACCCGAGCACGCCCGGGAACTCGCACGGAGGCTTCGCGGCCTCCAATGCCACGTGAACCTGATTCCGGCGAACGAGTTCGCGGGGGGTCAGTACAAGCGGCCCCGCGCCGAGGACGTGCGCACCTTCCAGGAGATCCTGGTCGGCGAAGGAATCAACGCGACGGTCCGCAGGGAGCTGGGGACCGACATCGAGGCGGCCTGCGGTCAATTGCGGCGCAGGCTGGAAGAGGCGGAGACGGATTGAGATACGGGACGGCGACCGACAGGGGGCTCATACGCACCAACAACGAGGACAGTTTCGCCGTCGTCGTGGACGGCGAGCGCCTGCCGTGCGCGTTCCTCGTCGCCGACGGGATGGGCGGGCACCGCAAGGGCGAGCTCGCGAGCCGGATCGCCGCCGAGTACGTGTCCCGGAGGCTGGAGGAGTCCCTCGACGGCCAGGATGACCCGGAAGAGGTCGCCGCCCTGCTGAAGGAGATCGTCGAGAAGGCCAACGTGAAGGTCTATCTCGGTTCCCTCGAGAGCGAAGAGAACCGCGGCATGGGGACGACGCTGACCCTGGCCGTCTTGATGCGCGACGCCGTCGTCGTCGCGCACGTCGGCGACTCGCGGGCGTATCTCCTGCGCGGGCCGGCGCTGATGCGCATCACCGTGGACCATACGCTCGTGCAGGAGCTGATCGACGCCGGCACGCTGCACCCCGACGATGTGCGCACGCACCCCAAGCGCAACGTCCTGACCCGGGCGCTCGGCGTGCCCGAATACATGACGCCGGAATGCTTCACGGTCGCCGTAGGCAAGGGGGACCGCTTCCTTCTGTGCACGGATGGCCTGCACCATGAAGCGGACGAAGAAGACATCCGGACGGTGCTCCGCAGGGAGCGGACTCCCGAGGCGGCGGCGCAGCGGCTCGTGGAACTGGCGAACCGCAGCGGGGGCGAGGACAACGTCACCGTCGTCGCGATCTATCTCTAGGGAACATGGCTGGAGGAGCAGGAATGAACGAGACCGGGACCCCGATTGGAATGACCCTGGGCGAACGTTACAGGATCGTCCGCCAGATCGGCAAGGGCGGCATGGCCGTCGTATATCTCGCCGAGGACCTGCAGGAGAACGGACGGCAGGTCGCGGTCAAGATCCTGCGCTCGGAGCTGACGAGCGACGCGGACTTCATCCGCCGCTTCGACACCGAGGCGCAGGCCGCCTCGAGCCTTTCCCACCAGAACATCGTGAAGGTACTGGATGTCGGACAGCATGACGAGATGCGCTATATCGTCATGGAGTACGTCGACGGCGTGACGCTCAAGCAGCTGATCCAGCAGCGGGGCAGGATCCCGTGGGAGACCGCCGTGCCGCTCGCGATCCAGATCGGGCTCGCGCTCGACCACGCGCACCGCAACGGGATCATCCACCGCGACATCAAGCCGCACAACATCCTGATCACGAAGGAGATGACGGCGAAGGTCGCCGACTTCGGCATCGCCCGCGCCGCGACCGCGAACACGATCACCGTGACCGGCGGCGCCGCGCTCGGCTCCGTCCACTACTTCTCGCCCGAGCAGGCCCGCGGCACGATCGTCGGCGAGAAATCCGACATCTACTCGCTCGGGATCCTGCTCTATGAGATGCTGACCGGCAAGGTACCCTTCGACGGCGATTCCCCGGTCTCGATCGCGATCAAGCACATCCAGGATGCGCCGGCGCTCCCGACGTCGATCGAGCGCGACATCCCCGCCGGCCTCGAGAACATCGTCCTCAAGTGCATCCAGAAGAACCCCGAGAACCGCTACTCCGACGTGCGCGCGCTGGTCGACGAACTCGACGGGCTGATGATCGACCCCCACGGCGTCTACGGCGTTGTCGAGGGCGGCTCCGACCTCGGCGGCAACACCACCGTGATGGCCCCGATGCGGAACGAGTCCAACTTCGCCCGCCTCCGCGACATCGAATCGAACATCACGTCCCGACGCCGCAGCCGCAGTCGCGACGTGACGCTCGTGCTCCTCGCCGTCCTCGTCCTGCTGGCCGGTCTGGCCTACGGCGGCTACCGAGGCTACAACTGGATCCTCGGCGTGCTGACCCCGACCACCTCCGGCGACTTCCTCGTGGAGAACTACGTCGGCTCGGACATCGCCGCCGTGAAGGCGACGCTCGACGCGGGCGAGATCACGTACGAACTGAAGTACGTCCAATCCGACACGGTCAAGACCAACATCGTCGTCTCGCAGACGATTTCGGCCGGCATGCGCCTCAAGCGCGGCGGCGCCTCCACGATCGTGCTGACGGTCAGCAGCGGCAAGGACACGTTGAAGCTCAGCGATTATACCGGACAGACCGCGAATCTCGTCGAGCTCGAGCTGACCCAGACGCTCGGCCTCACGATCGACATCGTGACCGAGATGAGCGCCGACATCGAGAAGGACCATGTGATCAAGACCGTGCCGGGCCCCGGCGAGGATGTCGCAGTCGGCGGTACGGTGACCGTCTACGTCAGCAACGGTCTGACCAAGGTCGCCATTCCCAAGCTGGTCGGCTTGAAGCGAGCCGACGCCCTCGCGGCCCTGACGAATCTGAACCTGTCGCTGGGCCTGACGACCGTCATGGAGGTCGGCCTGCCCGCGGACCAGCAGTACGTCGTCTACGTGCTGCCCGTCGAGGGCACCCAGGTCGACGCGAACACCTCCGTCAGCATCACGTTCGGCACGCAGGCCGACTACTTCACGTCGTTGACGCCGACCGCCGCTCCGACGCTCTCGCCGACTCCGGCCCCCACCGAGACGCCGGCGCCGACCGCCGCGCCCACGCCTTTGCCGACGTCTGCAGTGACGACGCCGTGACCGACCGCGCGGACGTCGTCGGAGACCTGGCGCTCGAGGGCGTCATCCTCCGCGGCATCGGCGGCAAGTACCTCGTGTCCTGCGCTTCCGAAGGCCTGCGCTTCGCCAAGCCGCGCGGAATCCTCCGCAATGAGGGTCACTCGCCCCTCCCCGGGGACCGGGTGACGCTGGGCCTGTCGGGCGACCCCGACGTCCCGTGCACGATCGACGCGATCGGCGCCCGGCGCAACCAGCTCGTGCGCCCCGCGATGGCGAACCTGGACCTCCTGGTGATCGTCGTCTCGGCGGCCGCGCCCGAACCCGACCTCCCGCTCGTCGACAAGCTGCTCTGCATCGCCGCCGCGTCGGGCATCGACGCGGTGCTCTGCATCGGCAAGGGCGACCTCGGACAGGAGCGGTCGGACGAAATCGCCCGGATCTACCGGGCCGCGGGCTTCCCGACCTGGACCTTCGCATTCCCCTCGGGAACGCCGCCGCAGGACCTCCTGGACCTCCTGAAGGACAAGACGGTCGCCTTCGCCGGTCAGTCGGGCGTCGGCAAGTCGACGCTGCTGAACCACCTGCTGGGTTCCGACCGCATGGCGACGGGCGACGTGAGCGCCCGCATCGGCCGCGGCCGGCACACGACCCGCCACGCCGAACTGTTTCCGCTGCCGAACGGCGGATTCCTGGCCGACACGCCGGGTTTCAGCCAGCTGGAGCTGTCCGACGCCGGCATCGATGCCCAAGGCGTACTGGAAGGGTTTCCCGAGATCGCGGCGATCGAGGGGGAATGCCGCTTCACGGGGTGCCGCCACATCGGCGAGAAGGACTGCGCGATCGACGCACGCCTCGCGGACGGCGCCGTGGACCCCGGACGACTCGAACGGTACCGCGCCTTCCGCCGGGCCGTCGACCTGATCCACTCCTACGACCGACCCGCGCCCTCGTCGGGCGCAAGATCCAGGAGGTGACCCCCATGGCCGCGATCCGCCCCCGCTCCGAACTTCCCGCCGGACACGTGGTCCTGGCTCCCTCGATCCTTTCGGCCGACTTCGCCGACCTCGGAGCCGAGGTCGACCGCGTGTCGCACGACGCGGACTGGATCCACGTGGACGTGATGGACGGACAGTTCGTCCCCAACATCACGATCGGCATGCCCGTCGTGAAGGCGCTGCGCAGGCGGACGGCGCTGCCGCTCGACGTGCACCTGATGGTCGCCGATCCCGGCCGTTTCGTCGAGGCCTTCGCGGAAGCCGGCGCCGACCTGCTGACGGTCCACGTCGAGGCATGCGTGCATCTCCACCGAGTCGTGCAGAGCATCCATGCGCTCGGCATGCGCGCCGGCGTCTCCCTGAACCCGGCGACGCCCCTCTCGGCCGTGGAGGAGATCCTGCCCGACGTGGACCTCGTCCTGCTCATGAGCGTCAACCCCGGATTCGGCGGGCAGCAGTACATCCCGGCCGTCACCGAAAAGGTCGCCGCCCTGCACCGGATGATGGAGCGCCGTGGCATATCGGCCTACATCGAGATCGACGGCGGCATCTCCGTGAAGAACGCGCGCGAGGTCGTCGCGGCCGGTGTGGACGCGATCGTGGCGGGCAACTCGGTCTTCGCCGCGGCCGATCCGGTGGCCGCCCTGAAGGCGCTTCGCGCCGCCGCCGTCACGGGACGGTGAACGGAACGTGAGGGCGCTCGTCCTCCTCGGCGGCGGACTCGCCGACACCGGCGCGCTGGCGGCCGCCGCGCGCGGCTGCGACTTCGTCGTGGCCGCCGATGGCGGGGCCCGCCATCTGGCTGCCCTGGGAAGGACCGCCGACCTGCTGGTCGGCGACTTCGACTCGATCGACGGGAACCTGCTCGAGAAGATGCGGAACGAGGGCGTCCCCACGGAGCGGCATCCGACGGACAAGGACCGCACCGACTCCGAGCTCGCCATCGGACGGGCGAGGGAAGAGGGAGCCGACGAGATTCTCGTCGCAGGCGCGCTGGGCACGCGGCCCGACCATGGGCTCGCGAACCAGCTGCTCGTCGCCCGGATCGCCGCGGACGGGGTCAAGGTACGCCTCTTCGACGGGCGGACCCTGCAGGTCCCCCTGTGCGGCGGCACCGAGGCGGACGGGCTGTGCGGCGCGGAAATCAGATCGTACTACGGCGGGACGACGCCGGGCCTCGCGATTTCCCTGGTCCCGCTGTCTGCGACCGTCGAGGGCGTCGACGCCAGGGGCTTGCGCTATCCGCTCGAAAGCGCCGCGTTGGAGTTCGGCAGCACGCTGGGCGTGAGCAACCGCCCCGCGGGACCGCTCGAGGACGTGCTGCTGCACGTGGGAAAGGGTACCCTTCTGGTCCTCGTCACGCCGGCGGACTAACTCCGCCCCACCGGGGTTCCGGAGGCGGACCCGCGTGCTCCTACCGCTTCCCGGAGCGGACGGCGGCCAGCCCGTACTCGGCGCCCAGCGCCTCCCAGGCGGCGCGGGACGACTCGATCGTCCTGCGGTCCACGCAGAAGGTGAGTCGGAAGAACCCGGGCGAACCGAAGCCGACGCCCGGAACGACCAGGATCCGGTGCGCCTTGGCCTTCTCCGCGAAGGCGAGGTCGTCCGGCTCGGGGGACTTCGCGAAGAGATAAAGCGCGCCCTGCGGCTTGCGGCAGGTGAAGCCGCTCTCCACGAGCACGCGGTGCAGCAGGTCCATCCGGTCGATGTAGCTCTCCATGTCGACGCGCGCGTCGATCGCCCTGGCGACGACGGTCTGGAACAGCGCCGGCGCGTTGATGAAGCCGAGGACGCGGGTGGAGTACACGATGCCCTTGAGCAGGAGGTCCGCGTCGGCGTCCTGCGGGTGCACGGCGACGAAGCCGATCCGCTCGCCGGGCAGGGCGAGGGACTTGCTCCAGGAACTGCAGACGATTCCGTTGCGGAAGATCGAGAAAGACGCGGGGACGACGGCGCCGTCGAACACGATCTCGGAATAGGGCTCGTCGGAGACGACGTGGATCGTCGTGCCGAAGCGGGCGCCGGCCTCCAGCAGGACCGCGTCGAGCGCGCGCAGCACGGATTCCGGATAGACGGCGCCGGTCGGGTTGTTGGGCGAGTTGAGGATGATCGCCTTGGTGCGCGGCGTGAGCGCGGCGGCGATGCCCGGTACGTCCGGCTGGAAGGTCTCGCGGTCGCAGGGGACGACCACGGGGCGCCCTCCGTAGTTGTCGACGTAGTTCAGGTAGTCGACGAAATAGGGAGCGAGGACAACGACCTCGTCTCCCGGATCCAGCAGCGTCTTGAAGACGCAGTTCATGGCGCCGGCGGCGCCGACGGTCATCACGACGTTCGCGGGCGGGACGGCCACGCCGGACTGGCGGGAGAGCTTCGCGGCGACGGTGGCGCGAACCTGCGGGTATCCCGCGTTGTTCATGTAGCGGTGGAGGCCCTGCGCGTCGCCGTTCACGGCTTCCTTCAGCGCGTCGAGCACTTCGCGGGGCGGCTCCTGGTCGGGATTCCCGAGGCTGAAGTCGTAGACGTTGGCGTCGCCGTGGATCGCCTTGAGGCGCTCGCCCTCCTCGAACATCTTCCGGATCAGGGAGGAGTTCTTGAAACTGTCGGCCATCTTCTTCGAGATCATCGCGCATCCTCCCGCCGTGGCTCCGGCCCGGTCCCGCTTTTCCAAAGAATACCACAGCGTCCGGCCCGCCGCGAGGGTCCGGCGCCCATGCTATACTCGGGGTGTGGCCCGAGTCCGCGCCAGAGGAGGTACCCGCAGATGGTGCTGCGAGACCTGTCCCAGAAACTCCAGGAAGGGATGCCGGTCTACCCCGGCGATCCCGCGTTCCAGGCCCGTCCCCTCCTGTCCGTGGAGAAGGATGGCATGAACGTCCTGTCGCTTTCCTTCGGCACGCACGTCGGCACGCACGTCGACGTACCCCGGCATTTCCTGTCCGACGGGGCCGCGGTCGACGCACTGCCGCTCGACCGCTTCTGCGGCCCCGCGCGCCTTCTGCGCCTGCCGCACCGCCCGGGCGAACCGATCCGCATTCCGGACGGGGCGCTGGACGACGTCCGCCGCGACGAGATTCTCGTGGTCCGGACGGGCTGGGAGCGGGAGGCGGGCACGAGCCGCTACTTCACGGATTGCCCGGTCTTCGCCGCCGACGTGCCGGAACGCCTCGTCGCGTCCGGCATCAAGGCACTGGGGGTCGACCTTCCGACCGTCGTCTCGGAAGGCGAGCCGCGCGCGATGCACGTCGCGCTCCTGTCGGCGGGCATCGTTCTCGTCGAGGGGCTGGTCGGCCTCGACGCCCTGCAGCGCGCGACCTTCCGGTTCTATGCGCTTCCTCTCCGTCTCGCGGCCGCCGACGGCAGTCCCGTCCGCGCCTTCGCGGTCGAAGAAGGGGAGGACTGACCGTCCTCCCCCTTGCTTCTCCGAGCCGTTCGACCGGGGTCAGGAACCGGCGGACGCGGCGGCCGAGGTCGCCGCCGCCGTCGCGGCCACCATGGCGGCCGTCTGGGCCTCGATTAGGACCTCCAGCAGGACGCCGGCCGCGACCGGCGCGTCGGCCGTCCCGACGGCCTCGTCGGCGAGCAGGATCGCGGCGAAGAGCAGCAGCATCCCCTTGTCCAGCATCTTGTAGCGCTTGCGCGGCTTGAGTGCCTCGACGATTCCGCCGGCCCTCTCCGCCAGGGTTCCGTTCTCGTCGGGCAGAAGGGCGAGGAGGCCCAGCGCGCCGTAGTACTGCGGCCAGATCCGGATGCCGAGCGCGACGAAGCGCTCGTGGAGGTCCGCCGTCCGCTCGGCCTTCTGCTGGGCGGAATCCTTCCCGAGGGAGAGGATCAGCGACAGGAGCTGCAGGCCGTTGCCCTTGGCGAGACCCTTCAGGTGGAGGAGGAAGTAGACGGACTCGACGTCGGCGAGACGGGGGGCGAGCGGACCGCCCGCGGTGGCGACCATCGCGGCGAGGGGGTAGTCGTCGGCTCCGGTGAGGAACGGGTGCTTCCGGTGGAGTTCCTCGAAGACCGCCTTCGTGCGCTGCACCTTCGCCTGCAGCGTCGAGTCCGCGTCGGACCGGACGAGCACGGCGGCGAGCAGCGGCGCGTAGGCGTAGGAACGGACCCCTTCCTGGCGGAGCAGCGGTTCGAGCGCGGTCAGGCGACGGAAGGACTGGTCGGCGTCTTCGGATTCGGTCAGGAAATACATCGCCAGCTGGAAGGCCGCGGACCGGAACGGAGAGAAGAAGCCGAACGAGGTGCGGATCCGGTCGGTCATGGCGCGCATCCGCTTCGAATCGTAAGAACGGCCCGCGACCGAGAAGGAAAGCGCGGCGAGGTGCTGCAGATAGACGTGCTGCCACGGGAAGTCCTCCCGGATTCTCTCCAGCGTCGCGCCGGCCGCATCGAGCCTCCGGGTCAGGTTGTCATCCATGATCCTGCCTTTCTCCGGAGACTCCGGGGGAGCGTGCCTGGCCTCGCGGACAGGCGGCGCCGGGTTCGCGACGGCCTCTGCCCTAAAGGTAGCCTTCCGTCCTGCGGCTGTCAACGAGGCGGACCGTGAGGAAACCGGCTTGCGGAGCCCCGGCCGGGCGTCTAGGATGGAGGGAGGGACCGGACGGGAGAATCGCGGCGCAGGGAGGGCACGGAACGGATGGAACGGACGGGTGGCGAGGGCAGGGGATGGGCCGTCCTCTGGGACTGGAACGGCGCCCTGCTCGACGACCTCTGGCTCGCGGTGCGCTCCGCCAACGTCCTGCTCGCGCGGCGGGGCCTGCCGCTTCTCACGCACGCTTCATACCTCGCCTCCTTCGGCTTCCCGGTGAAGGACTACTACGCCACGATCGGCTTCGATTTCGACCGGGAGCCCTTCGACGCGCTGTCCGACGAATACGTCCGCGAGTACGAGGGCGCGATCGGCGAGTGCTCGCTGACCCCCGACGCCGTGGAGACGCTCGACCGGCTCGACGCCCTCGGCTGCCGCCAGGCCGTCCTCTCGGCCTCCCACCTCGGCTTCCTCGACGAGGCGCTCCGCCGGTTCGGCGTCCGGGACCGATTCGTCGACCTCGCCGGCCTCGACGACAAGAACGCGCACGGCAAGACCGAAGTCGGAATCGCGCTCGTCGCGCGGCTCGGGGCGCCGCCGGACCGAACCGTCCTCGTCGGCGACACACTCCACGACCTCGAAGTGGCGCAGGCCCTCGGTTGCCGCTGCGTCCTCTTCGCCGGCGGGCACCAGGGCCGGGAGCGGCTCGATGGGCGCGGCGCCCCCGTCGTCGTCCGCCTGCCCGACGTCGTCCGGATCGTGGAGGACCTCCTGGCCCCGCAGGCTTTCTGAAAGTCCGGTCCCGGTTTCCTGTTGAAATTGCTTGGCGATTTCTGTGGAATCTGTCGGATTGAAGTCGAAGGATGCGAAGGCTATACTCTTGACGGTTCTAGGCGACGAAAGCCGTTCTCGCGGTCGGTGACCGCAACAGAGCGACAAGGAGGGAATCTTGGATCCTGTCTACTTCCTGCTTCTCTTCCCGCTCCTCCCGGCCGTGCTGCTGCTCCTCGTCCGCAACGACAAGGTGCGCACCGCGACGGTATGGGCCTCCGCCCTGATCGTGGCCGCCGGCTCGGTCTGGATGGCCATCCGATACTACAGCAACGACTTCGCGCTCTTCGACTCCCATGAGAACGTCGGCACGGCGATGATGGTCCTCAAGACCCTCTTCGCGGTCGCGGTCGTCGTCTACGCCGTCCGCCGCCGCCGCTGGTGGATCGTCGGGCTGGTCGTGCTCCAGGAGGCCGCGTCGCTCTGGTTCGAGCTCGCGCCCGGCCACCAGGTCGATGTCCCGCTCAACCTCTACGTCGACAAGCTCTCCCTGACGATGGTCCTGATCGTCGGCGTGATCGGGAGCCTGATCGTCCTCTACTCCGTCGGGTACATGCGCAACTACCACAAGCAGCACGCGGAGATCAAGGACCGCCGCCCGATGTTCTACTTCGTGGTCTTCGTCTTCCTCTCGGCGATGTTCGGTCTCGTGACGTCCAACAACCTCCAGTGGATGTACTTCTTCTGGGAGGTCACGACGCTCTGCTCCTTCCTCCTGATCGGCTACACCGGCACGGAGGAGGCCAAGCGCAACTCCGAGCGCGCGCTCGGGATGAACCTGCTCGGCGGCCTCGGTTTCGTCGGGGCGATCCTCTACACCGGCCTCACGATGCACAGCGTCGACCTGCGCCACATCCTCCAGATGGGGCTCTCCGGTTGGGACATCATGATTCCCGTGATGCTGCTCGCCTTCGCCGGCATGGTGAAGTCCGCCCAGCTGCCCTTCTCCTCCTGGCTGCTCGGCGCCATGGTGGCCCCGACGCCGACCTCCGCGCTGCTGCACTCGTCGACGATGGTCAAGGCCGGCGTCTTCCTGCTGCTGCGCCTGGCCCCCGTGCTCTCGGGCAAGCCCGCCGGCACGATGGTGATCCTGGTCGGCGGCATCACGTTCCTGGTCGGGTCGATCGTGTCGATCACCCACAGTGACGCCAAGAAGGTGCTCGCGTACTCGACGGTCGCCAACCTCGGCCTGGTCGTGGCCTGCGCCGGAGTCGGCACCTCCGAGGCCGTCTGGGCCGGTTTCCTGCTGATGATCTTCCACGCGGTCGCCAAGTCCCTGATGTTCCTCAGCGTGGGCACGATCGAGCACAACCTCCACAGCCGCGACATCGAGGACATGCACGGGCTGCTCTCCAAGATGCCCATGATGGCCATCCTGATCACGATCGGCATCGCCGGCATGTTCCTCGCGCCGTTCGGCATGCTGATCTCCAAGTGGGCCGCCATGAAGGCCTTCATCGACTCGAACAACGTGTTCATCGTCCTCCTGCTCGTCTTCGGCAGTTCCGCGACGCTGTTCTTCTGGACCAAGTGGCTCGGCAAGATCGTCGCGGTGCTCAACCACATCGAGCCGGTCGACAAGAACTTCACCGTCGAGGAGATCGTCTCCCTCGTGATCCACGCCGGCATGACCTCCCTGATGTGCATCCTGTTCCCGGTCGTGTCGAAGTTCCTGATCGAGCCCTACCTGTTCTATGTCTTCGGGCCCGCCGCGACGGGCAACATCATCAGCCAGGGCAACATCACCGTGATGACCCTGATGCTCGGGATGGTGGTCGTGATCCCCGCCGCGCTCTACCTCTTCATGCACGGGCGCAAGGAGAAGATCGTCCCGGCGTACATGGCCGGCGCGAACACCGACGACAACCGCTTCTTCGTCGATGCGCACCAGGACCCGAAGCGCATGTTCCTGACCAACTGGTACATGCAGGACTTCTTCAAGCCGGAGCTGCTCCTGAAGATCAGCGGCGTGGTCTGCACTCTCGTGATGCTGACCGTGGTCGCCATGACGCTGGGAGGGATGCTGGCATGATCCTCTTGAACGCCTCGGAATGGACCCGCGTCGCGACCGGCATCCTCTACGTCCTTCTCGCCCCGCTGTTCGGCGGCCTCCTCGCCGGCGTCGACCGCAGGATCACCGCACGGATGCAGGGAAGGAAGGGCCCGCCGATCCTCCAGCCCTTCTACGACGTCCTCAAGCTCCTCGAGAAGCGGCGCGTGTCGGTCAACAAGCTGCAGAACTTCTTCATCGTGCTCTTCCTGGTCTTCCTGGTCTTCACCGGAACGCTGTTCTTCTCGGGCGGCGACCTCCTGCTCTTCATCTTCGCCTTCACCCTTGCGGCGATCTTCTTCATCTCCGCGGCCTACGCGGCGAACTCCCCGTACAGCTCGATCGGCGCCGAGCGCGAGCTGCTGCAGATGATGGCCTACGAGCCGATGGTCCTGCTGACGGCCGTCGGGTTCTACATGGCGAACGGCAGCTTCAAGGTCTCGGACCTCGTCGTCGCCCCCCGCCCCGCGATCCTGCTGATTCCCATGATCTTCCTCGGTTTCTGCTATGTGCTGACCTTCAAGTTCCGCAAGTCCCCCTTCGACCTCTCGACCTCGCACCACGGGCACCAGGAGATCGTGAAGGGCATCACCACGGAATTCTCCGGCGCGTCGCTCGCCTGGATCGAGATCGCGCACTGGTACGAGTCGACCTTCCTGATCGCCCTGATAGCACTGTTCTTCGTCTGGAGCAACCCGCTGTCGATCGCCCTGGGCATCGGCGTCGCGCTTCTCGTCTATTTCCTCGAGATCCTGGTCGACAACACGTTCGCGCGCGTCAAGTGGCAGCTCGCGATCAGGTCCGCCTGGATCGTGGCCGGCGTGTTCGGATTCCTGAATCTGCTCGCGCTCACCCTGATGCGCGGAGGCAAGTGATGCCCTACCTGAAGAAGTCCCCCTGGCTGATCCACTATGACGGGTCCAGCTGCAACGGCTGCGACATCGAGGTCCTCGCCTGTCTGACGCCGGTCTACGACGTCGAACGCTTCGGCGTGGTCAACACCGGCAACCCCAAGCACGCCGACCTGTTCCTGCTCACGGGCGCGATCAACGAGCAGAACGCCCCGGTCGTGCGCAACATCTACGAGCAGATGCCAGACCCCAAGGTCGTCATCGCCGTCGGAATCTGCGCCACGTCGGGCGGCATCTTCCGCGAGTGCTACAACATCCTCGGCGGGGTGGACAAAGTCCTCCCGGTCGACGTCTACGTATCCGGCTGCGCCGCCCGCCCCGAGGCGATCATCGACGGCGTCGTGAAGGCGCTCTCGATCCTCGAGGAGAAGCGCGCCGCCATGAAGGCAGCCCGCCGAGCGGCCCGCAAGGCCCCGGCCGCTGCGGTGGAAGGAAGGAACCCATGACCCTGGACGAGAAGCGGGACGTCAAGCGCACCATCACGGAGATCGAGCCCGTCTCGGTCGTCGAGCGCGCGCACCACATGAAGAGCGCCGGGTACCGGATGGTGGAGATGCACTGCACCCGCCTCGCCGACGCGACCGAGGTGAACTACGCGTTCGACCTCGCGGGGGACTTCCAGGTCTTCCGCACGAGGATCCCCGACGGCGGCACGCTGCCCAGCGTGACCGGCATCTTCTCCTGCGCGTTCCTCTACGAGAACGAGATGCAGGACCTCTTCGGCGTCCGGGTCACCGACCTCTCCGTCGACTACAAGGGCAGGTTCTACAAGCTGAGGACGGCGACGCCCTACCACCCCGGCGCGTGCGACGACGCCGGAACCGCGGCCGCTCCCGAAGCGGCCGGGAAGGAGGGCTAGCGCCATGGCGAACCGCACCGTCGTCCCCTTCGGCCCGCAGCACCCCGTGCTGCCCGAGCCGATCCACCTCGACCTCGTCCTCGAGGACGAGAAGGTCGTCGAGGCCATCCCCTCGATCGGCTTCATCCACCGCGGACTCGAGAAGCTCGTCGAGAAGCGCGATTTCATCGACTACGTCTACGTCGCGGAGCGCATCTGCGGCATCTGCAGCTTCATGCACGGCATGGGTTACTGTATGGCCGTCGAGAACGTCATGGGCATCGAGATCCCGCGCCGCGCGGACTTCCTGCGCACGACACTCGCCGAACTCTCCCGCATCCACAACCACACGATGTGGATGGGCCTCCTCGCCGACGCGTTCGGCTTCGAGAGCCTCTTCATGCACAGCTGGCGCGTCCGCGAAATCGTCCTCGACGTGTTCGAGAACATCACCGGCGGCCGCGTGATTTTCTCCGTCTGCAAGGTCGGCGGCATGCGCAGGGACATCGACGCCGCGCAGGCCGAGATGCTGCTCACCGCCCTCGACCGAGTCGAGAAGGAACTCGAGCCGCTGATTTCGGCCTTCTCGCAGGAATACACCGTCCTGCACCGCCTGACCGGCGTCGGCGTGCTCTCGAAGCAGGCCGCGCTCGACCTCGGCGCGCTCGGGCCGATGCTGCGCGCGAGCGGCTGGTCCCTCGACACCCGCAAGCTCGGTTACGCCGCTTACAACGACCTCTCCTTCGACCCCATCGTCGAGACCGCCGGCGACTGCATGGCCCGCACCCAGGTCCGCATCCGCGAGACGCTGCAGTCGATCGACCTGATCCGCCAGGCCGTCCCGAAGTTCCCGCAAGGCGACATCGCCGCCCCGGTCAAGGGCACGCCCAGCGGCGAGTTCTTCGCCCGCCTCGAACAGCCCCGCGGCGAGGCGATCTATTACGTCCGCGGCAACGGCACGCGCCACCTCGACCGCTTCCGCGTCCGGACCCCCACCTTCGCCAACGTCCCGGCGCTCGTCCAGACGCTGCAGGGTTGCCAGCTCGCCGACGTTCCCATGCTGGTGCTCACGATCGACCCGTGCATCAGCTGCACGGAGAGGTGACGGCATGAAGATCTTCAACCTTGCCGGTACCGTCCTGAAGAGCCTGACGCACCCCGCGGCGACCCGGCTCTATCCGTTCGTCCCCCGCGTCTACGAGCCGAAGACCCGCGGCCACATCGAGATCGACATCGAGAAGTGCATCCTGTGCGGCATCTGCGACCGCCGCTGTCCGACCCAGGCGATCTCGGTGACCAAGGCCGAGCGCAGCTGGTCCATCGAGCGCCTGCGCTGCATCCAGTGCAACAGCTGCGTGGAGCTGTGCCCCACGAAATGCCTCTCGATGGGCACCGCCTACACCGACCCGTCCTTCGGATCCGTGCGCGACTCGTTCACGCAGGCGCCGAAGCCCGAGGGCGCCGCGAAGCCCGCCGTCCCCGCGAAGCCGGCCGCCGTCGCGCTCCCCACGACCCCGACGTCCGCGGACGATGCACGAGTACCCGGCGACGCTTAGGATCGTCGAGGTCGCCGACGCGCGCGCCCGCGCCGCCGGCGCGCGGCGGGTCGTCCGAATACGGCTCGACGTCGGCGACGCCTCCGGCTACGTCGGCGACTCCGTCCACCTGTACTTCGACCCCTGCGCGGCAGGCACCCTCTGCGAGGGCGCCGAGCTCGAGATCCGCCGCATCCGCGTGAAGATGAGGTGCCGCTCCTGCGGCGACCTGTTCGAACGCATTCCGCTGTCCTTCGACTGCCCCGCCTGCGGAGGCGAGGGCGAACCGACCCGCATCGGTCGGGAGTTCGACGTCGTCTCGATCGACGTCGAGTAGCCGGCAGATTCCGGCAAGGAGGCCCACATGGCGGACATCCGCCGCATCTCGGTCCAGGAAGCCGTCCACGGAGAGAACGACCGCATCGCGGAAGGCGTGCGCGCGAACCTCACGCCCCGCCGCATCTTCATGGTCAACGTCATGGGCGCCCCCGGCGCCGGCAAGACGTCGACGATCGTCTCGACCGTCCGGCACTTCCAGGAGAACCGCCCCTACGTCGTCGAAGGCGACATCGAATCCGACCTCGATGCCCGGACGATGCGCGCGCTCGGCATCGAGACCATCCAGATCAACACCGGAGGCGCCTGCCACCTCGACGCGCCCCTCGTCGCCGCAGCGGTGGAGGAGCTCTCGCTCGACGCGAAGGGCATCCTCTTCATCGAGAACATCGGCAACCTCGTCTGCCCGGCCGAATTCACGATCGGAGAACACGCGATCCTGCTCGTGTCGACGGTGACCGAGGGCAGTGACAAGCCCTACAAGTACCCGCTCGCCTTCGAGAAGGCCAGCGCCGTCGTCCTCAACAAGTGCGACCTGCTGCCCTACGTCGACTTCGACGAGGCATTCTTCCTGAAGGGCCTGCGGGCGCTCAACCCCGCGGCCCCCGTCTTCAAGGTCTCCTCCCGGACCGGCGAAGGTTTCGCCGAGCTCGCCGCGTGGCTGGAGAGCCGGGCGCGCGCGTGAAGCGCCTCTCGGTGTCCGTCCGCGGCATCGTCCAGGGCGTCGGATTCCGTCCCTACGTAGCCCGTCTGGCCGCGGCGCGCGGCGTCGCCGGCGAGGTGCGCAACCTGGGCGGCCGCGTCGAGATCCTCGCCGAAGCCGGACCCGATATCCTCGACGCCTTCCTGGCCGACCTCCGCGGGTTCCTGCCGCCCCAGGCCGAGATCGTCCACCTCGAGACCGCGCCCTACGACGGACCCTCCGACCCCTTCGTGCACGGCTTCCGCGTCGTCGAGAGCGGGACCGACGACGAGGGCGCGGCACTGTTCCCCCCCGACCTGCCCGTGTGCCCCGACTGCCTGCGCGAGCTCGCCGACCCTGGCGACCGCCGCTACCGCCACGCCATGATCAGCTGCCAGTCCTGCGGACCCCGCTACACGATTCTCGACCGGCTGCCCTACGACCGGGAGAACACGGCCATGGCCGGCTTCCCGATGTGTCCCGCGTGCGCCGCGGAATATTCGTCGCGCTCGGACCGGCGCTACCATGCCCAGACGGTGTCCTGCCACCACTGCGGCCCGCAGCTGGGCTATCGGTCGAACGCGCCGGGCGGCGGGGGAGCGGACGCGACCGGCGAGGCCGCGCTCGTGGCGGCGGTCGCCGCGCTGCGGTCCGGCGGACTCGTCGCCGTCAAGGGCATCGGCGGCTACCACCTCTGCTGCCGGACCGACTCCGCCGACGCCGTCGAACGGCTGCGTCGCCTGAAGGGCCGCGACCAGAAGCCCTTCGCGGTCCTGTTCCCCGACCTCGCGTCGATCCGCTGCCTCTGCGCCGTCTCCGGACCCGAGGCCGCGCTGCTCGCCTCGCGCGCCCGCCCCATCGTCCTCCTCGACCGTCTGGCCGCCGCCGACCCCGGCGCGACTCCTCTGGTCGCCGCCGTGACGCGTGGCAGCCGCCAGGTCGGCGCCTTCCTGCCCTACACCCCCCTGCAGGCGCTGCTGCTCGCCGAGCTCGGCCCCCTCGTCGCCACCTCCGCCAACGCCTCCGACCAGCCCATCATGACCACGGAATCCGAGCTTTTCGATCTCGTCGGCGTCGACGGCTCCCGCCCCGACGGCATCCTCCACCACGACCGCCCCATCCGCACCGGACTCGACGACTCGGTCGCGCAGGTCGCCGGCGGCCTCCCGCAGGTCCTGCGCCGCGCCCGCGGCCACGCCCCGCTGCCCGTCTACCTCGCCTCGTCCGGGCCCGACCTGCTCGCGGCCGGCGCCGACCTCAAGGCGTCCTTCTGCCTGTCCCGCGGCCCCTACGCCTACCCCGGCCCCTTCTTCGGCGACCTGGCGTCCGAGGCCTCCTACGACCGCTACGCCGCCGAAGCGGGCCGGATGGCCTCTCTCTTCGGCGTCCGGCCGGTCCTCGTCGCGCACGACCTCCACCCGGGCTACCTCTCGACCCGCTTCGCCCGCGCGTCGGGCCTGCCGCTCGTCCCCGTCCAGCACCACCACGCGCACGTCGCCTCCGTCCAGGCCGAACACGGCCTCCTCGGCCCCGTCCTCGGCGTGGCCTTCGACGGCACCGGCTACGGCACGGACGGTACCGTCTGGGGCGGCGAGTTCCTCCTGTGCGCGGGCGCTTCGTTCGAGCGGGCCGGCCACCTGCGCCCCGTCCTCCTCGCCGGCGGCGACAGCGCCTCCCGCGAGGGCTGGAAGGCCGCGGTCTCGTATCTCCGCGACGCCTTCGGCGCCGACGCCGCGTCCGCGGTCGCGGCCCTCGCGCGGCGCGACGGCCCCGCTCCGTCCGGCCCGACCCGGTTCGACGCCGACCCGGCCGCCGCGCTGCTGCGCGCGCTCGACGCCGGCGTCGCCGTCCACGTCTCGTCCAGCGCCGGCCGCCTGTTCGACGCCGCGAGCGCCCTGCTCGGGCTCTGCCTCGTCAGCCGCTACGAGGCCGAGGCGGCCATCCTCCTCGAGGCCGCCGCGCGCGACGCCCTCCTCGCCGGGATGGTCCCGGACCCCGTGCCGCTGCCGCTCGACGGATCCGACGACCGCCTCGTCGTGGACACCCGCCCGCTGGTCCGCCGGCTCGCCGGGACCGGTCGTGCGCCCGGCGAAGTCCTCCAGGCCGCCCTCGACTTCCACGAGTCGCTCGCCCGAGCGACCGCCGCGCTCTGCGGGCGCGTCCGCGACCGCACGGGCGTCGCCGACGCCGCCCTCACGGGCGGGGTCTTCCAGAATCGCGTCCTGTCCGTCCGCTGTCGCGACCTCCTCGCGGAGGCCGGATTCCGTGTATACTGCAACCGGGACGTGCCGCCCAACGACGGCGGCATCGCCCTCGGGCAAGCCTGGGTGGCCCTGTCGGGCACCCGCTGAACGAAAGGGAAGAGGTCCGACCATGTGCATCGCCCTGCCCGGCCTCGTCGTCCGCATCGACGGCAAAACGGCCGAAATCGACTACTCCGGTCTCCGCACCACCGTCGCCCTCGGACTCGTCGACGCGAAGCCCGGCGACTTCGTGCTCGTGCACGCCGGTTGCGCTATCGAGGTCATGGAGCCGGAGCGCGCCCGCGACCTGCTCGAGCTGGTCCGCGAACTGGAGGAGGCCTCGAATGACGGCCGCCCCTGACCGTCTCGTCGCGAGCCTCGCCGCCTACGACGGCCCGCCCGCGCGGCTGATGGAGGTCTGCGGCACTCACACCGCTTCGATCTTCCGCAACGGGATCCGCGAACTGCTCCCTCCCGGGGTCCGCCTCGTATCCGGCCCCGGATGCCCCGTCTGCGTCACGTCCGCCTCCTACATCGACCGCTGCGTGGAGGCCGCGCTCGCGCCCGCGACGACGCTGCTGTCGTTCGGCGACATGCGCAAGGTGCCGGGCGCCTCGACCGACCTCGCCGGCGCCGCCGCCCAGGGAGGGGACGTCGCGCTGATGCTGTCCCCCATGGACTCCCTGAAGCTCGCCGCGGACCACCCCGAGCGCACGTACGTGATCGCCGCCGTCGGCTTCGAGACGACCGCGCCGGCCTATGCGCTGCTGCTCGACGAGGCGGTCCGGCTCGGGCTCCGCAACCTCCGCCTGCTCACGTCCCTCAAGACGGTCGTCCCGGCCCTCGACTGGCTGCTCGCCAATGAACCCGGCCTCGACGGCTTCCTCGCTCCCGGCCACGTCAGCGTCGTGCTCGGGTCGGACGCGTACCGGCCGCTGGCGGAGAAGTACCACCGCCCCTTCGCGGTCGCGGGCTTCGACGCCGAGTCGATCCTCGCCGGCGTGCTCGACCTGCTCGAGCAGCGCCAGGCCGGACGCCACGCAGTCCACAACCTCTATCCGACGGCGGTCCGCCCCGAGGGGAACCCGCGCGCGGTCGCCGCCATCGGACGCGTCTACGAGCCCTGCGACGCCTGGTGGCGCGGCCTCGGCGTCATCCCCGGCTCCGGACTGCGCCTGCGTCCGGAATTCGCCGGCTTCGCGGTGCCGTTCGACGACGCCGCGCCCGACCGGGACGAAACGCCGGGCTGCCGCTGCGGCGAGGTGATCCGCGGCCGCTGCGACCCGCAGGACTGCCCGATGTTCGGCACGGCCTGCACCCCGCGCACGCCGATCGGCCCCTGCATGGTGTCCCCAGAAGGCGCCTGCGGGATCTGGCACCGTTTCCACGGCGCCGAAGGGAACCGGGCGTGAGCGCGCGGCGGGACGACGCGATCCGGATGGTCCACGGCGCAGGCGGCCAGGAGTCCGCGGCGCTGATCGGGGAGCTGTTCGCGAGCCGCTTGTCGAACGACGTCCTCGCCCGCATGGAGGACGCCGCGGTCCTGCCCGTCCCGGGCGCCGCCGGCTCCGAACTGGCCTTCACGACCGACTCGTTCGTCGTGACCCCCTACAGGTTCCTCGGCGGCACCATCGGGAGCCTCGCCGTGTGCGGCACCGTCAACGACCTGCTCATGATGGGGGCCCGCCCCCTCTGGCTGACGGCCGCCTTCATCCTCGAGGAGGGCCTGCCGGTCGCAGACCTCGAGGAGGTGGTCGACGGGATGGCCCGGACCGCTCGGGAGGCAGATGTCCGCATCGTCGCCGGCGACACCAAGGTGATCGGCGCCCGCGCCGGAACGCCCGGCCTCTATATCACGACCAGCGGCCTCGGCGTCCGCGAGCCCGGTCGCCCCGCGCCCTCCGCCGCCTGCGCGCGCCCCGGCGACGTCCTGCTCGTCTCGGGACCCGTCGGAGACCACCACGCCTGCATCCTGGCGGCGCGCAGCGGAATGGACCTGCCCGTCCCGAGCGACTGCGCCCCGCTGGTCGGCCCCGTGGACGCCCTGTTGGCGAGCGGCGTCGACGTGCGCGCGATGCGCGATGTCACCCGCGGCGGCCTGGCGACGATCTCGGGCGAGATCGCCGCGTCCTCGCGCTGCGGCCTGCTGTTCGACGAGGCATCGATTCCCGTCCGCCCCGAGGTCCGCGCGCTGTGCGACCTGCTCGGCCTCGACCCGATGGTCATGGGTTGCGAGGGCCGCTTCGTCGCCGTCGTCCCCGCGGCGGACGAGGAGAAGGCGCTCGCGGCGCTGCGCTCGCACCCGCTGTCCGCCGGCGCCGTCCGCGTCGGGTGCTTCGAGGAGCGCCCCGGCGTGCGCATGCGCACCGCCCTCGGCACCACGCGCTTCGTCGAGGCGCTGTCCGGCGAGGGCCTGCCCCGGATCTGCTGACGACCGCGACCTCGATTCCCCCCTTCCCAAACTTTGTAAATTCATTTAATATAGTGCCATGACATCCGCCCGTCAGCGGCCGACCCCGCCGCAAGGAGGTTCCCCATGCGCACGTATTTCCCCGATGTCCCGAAGATCCCGTACGAGGGCCCGAAGACCGACAACCCTCTCGCCTTCCGGTTCTACAAGGCCGATGAGAAGATCGGCGGCAAGACGATGCGGGAGCACCTCCGCTTCGCCGTGGCCTTCTGGCACACGTACCAGGCGGAAGGGTCCGACCCGTTCGGCCGCGGCACCGCGATCCGCCCCTGGCACGACGTCACCGACCCGCTCGACCTCGCGAAGTCCAAGATGGAGGCCAACTTCGAACTGTGCGGCAAGCTCGGCGCGCCGTTCTTCTGCTTCCACGACCGCGACATCGCGCCGGAAGCCGACACCTTGTCCCAGACCAACTGCAACCTCGACGCGATCGTCCGCTACACCAAGGACCTCATGAAGGACAGCGACGTCAAGCTCCTCTGGGGCACGACCAACGCCTTCAGCCACCCGCGCTTCGTCCACGGCGCCTCGACCTCCCCCAACGCCGACGTCTTCGCATTCGCCGCCGCCCAGGTCAAGAAGGCGATGGAAGTGACGAAGGAGCTCGGCGGCCAGAACTATGTCTTCTGGGGTGGCCGCGAGGGCTACGAGACGTTGCTCAACACCGACATGGGGCTCGAACTCGACAACCTGGCGCGCTTCCTGCGCTTGGCCGTCGACTATGCCAAGGAGATCGGCTTCACCGGGCAGTTCCTGATCGAGCCCAAGCCCAAGGAACCCACCAAGCACCAGTACGATTTCGACGCCGCCACGGTCGTCGGGTTCCTGACGAAGTACGGCCTCGACAAGTACTTCAAGCTCAACATCGAAGCGAACCACGCGACGCTTGCCGCCCACACCTTCCAGCACGACCTGGCCGTCGCCCGCCTCAACGGCATGCTCGGCAGCATCGACGCCAACCAGGGCGACCCGATGCTCGGCTGGGACACGGACCAGTTCCCGACCAACCTCTACGACACCACGCTCGCGATGCTCGAGGTCCTCAAGGACGGCGGATTCAAGAAGGGCGGCCTCAACTTCGACGCCAAGGTGCGCCGCGGCTCGTTCGAGCCCGTCGACCTCTTTCTCGGCCACATCGCCGGCATGGACGCCTTCGCGAAGGGCCTGCGCACGGCGTACCGCATCCAGCAGGACGGGAAGCTCGACGCCTTCGTGGCGAAGCGCTACGACAGCTGGACGAAGGGCATCGGCAAGGAGATCCTCGACGGCAGGGTCGGCTTCAAGGAGCTCGAGGCCTACGCGCTCGAACACGACCAGGTGCGCAACGTCTCCGGCCGCCAGGAGTGGCTCGAGTCGCTGCTCAACGCCTACCTGACCGAAGGGTAGGGGAGGGCGCTGGCGCGGATCGCGGTTCATCCCGCCGAAGCGCCGCCCCATCGCCCTGCATCCCTGCATGGACCTCCGGAGCCGACGCTCCGGGGGTCCTTCCGCGTTACCCGGTGACGCGGGCGCCGAAGAGCGGTACGATGGACTGGATGTTCCGCATATCCGATTCGAGGAGGAGCCGCCATGGAATTCTTCAAGGTCGAACGCGTCACGGATTCGCTGCGCCGGATCACCGACGTCACCAACGTCCACATGTATCTCGCGGAGGGGCGCGACCGCGCCGCCCTCGTCGACACCGGCACCGGAATCGGCGACCTCGCGGCCTTCGTCTCGACGCTGACGTCGCTGCCCCTGACCGTGCTCGTGACGCACGGGCATGCCGACCACGCGGGCGGTGTCTCCTGGTTCGGATCCGCGTACCTCGCGGACGCCGACCGCGACCTCGTAGACCGCCACGTCTCGCGCGCCTTCACGAAGGACTACGCGCGGATCTTCCTGGGCGACGCCGTCGACCGCCTGGGCGACGCCGACCTCGCGCCGGAGCATACGGTCGACTGGCGCCCGCTCGTGCACGGCGCGGTGTTCGACCTCGGCGGCACGACGCTCGAGGCGGTCGCCCTGCCGGGCCATACGCAGGGAATGACCGGCATCCTGTTCCGAGAGGACCGCAAGCTGCTCTTCGGAGACGGCTGCAACCCGTTCGTATTCCTGTTCGACTCGGACAGCTCGACGGTGGCCGACTACCGCGCGACGCTCGTCGGACTGCGCGGCTACGACGCGCTCTACGACGAGGCGCTGCTGTCGCACATCCTCGGCGCGCTCCCCAAGGCCCTCCTCGAGAGCTGCATCGACGTCTGCGACGACCTGCTGGCCGGGCGCACGGACGACTACCCGTTCGAATTCATGGGGCAGGTGCACCCGGTCGCGAAGGCGATGGGCCGGACCGGTCGCCGCGCCGACGGCGGGCTCGGCAACCTCGTGTACGACCCCGACCGGATCCGCTGACGCGCCTCCGCGCGGCCGTTGTACGATGGGAAGCGAAGGGGAGGACCCGCCATGAGATTCGAACTGCTGCACCCGGCCGACCAGCTGGTCATGATGATGCACCGCATCTACTACCGCGGGATGACGACCACGTCCGGCGGCAATCTGTCGATCCGGGACGAGAACGGTGATATCTGGATCACGCCGAGCGGCATCGACAAGGGCTTGCTGACGCGCGACGACATCATGCGCATCCTGCCCGACGGCACCTTCGTCGGCCGGCACAAGCCCTCCTCCGAGCACCCGTTCCACCGCTCCGTCTACGAACGCCGCCCCGACATCAAGGCCGTGCTGCACGCGCATTCGCCCTCCCTCGTGGCCTTCAGCATCGTGCGCCGCCTGCCCGAGGTCAACCTGATCCCCAACATGAAGCTCGTGTGCGGGGAGGTCGCGCTGGCCCCCTACGCGCTGCCCGGCAGCCGCCTGCTCGGCGGGAACATCGCCGCGGAATTCGACCGGGGCTGCAACGTCGTCGTGCTCGAGAACCACGGCGTCGTGATCGGCGCGAAGGACATCTTCCAGGCCTTCATGGCCTTCGAGACCCTCGAGTCCTGCGCGCTGCTCGAGATCAACGCCCTCAAGGTCGGCCGGGTCCGCACGCTGTCCGACGAGCAGATCGAGAACTCCGACAAGATGAACTTCGCCGACCTGCCCGACTTCACGCCCGTCTCCCACTCGAGCGAGGAGAACGCGGTCCGCCGCGACCTCGTGAAGCTGATCCACCGCTCCTACGAGCAGAACCTGTTCAGGAGCACCCAGGGCACCTACTCGGCGCGGCTCGCGGACGGCTCCTTCGTGATCACGCCGTTCGGTCTCGACCGGATGTACCTCGACGTCGAGGACCTCGTGCGGGTCCGCGAAGGGCACAAGGAGGCGGGCAAGAAGCCCAGCCGCTCCGCGCGGCTCCACGAGGAGATCTACGCGCGGCACCCCGACGTCCAGTCGGTCCTCGTCGCGCACCCGCCGCACATGATGGCCTTCCTCGTGACCGACGCCGGCTTCGACGCCCGCACGATCCCCGAGAGCTACATCCTGCTGCGCGAGGCGGTCCGCGTCCCGTTCGGCGCGAGCTTCCTCGACCCCGCGGGCACGGCCGATCGCCTGTCGGCGCGCCACCCTGTCCTGCTGTGCGAGAACGACTGCGTGATCGTGACGGGAAGCAGCCTGCTGAATGCCTTCGACCGTCTCGAGGTCGCCGAGTTCACCGCCCGCTCGATCCTCGCGTCGACCGGTCTCGGTCGCATCGTGCACATCGCCGACCAGGAGATCCGCGACATCGACGTCGCATTCCACCTGGCGTAGTCCGCGGACGGGCGGCGCGTCGCCCCATCGTCAGCTGCCCCGGACAGTGCGTCAACTCTATGCCATCGCCAATTGGGTATTTTACACACCCCCCCTCGACGGTTATGCTGAACGGATAGAGCCCTTCCACGCCATTCCGCTCCGAGGAGGACGCATGTATCGAGTGCTCGCCATCAACCCCGGTGCCACCTCTACCAAAATCGCCGTCTTCGACGACGAGTCGGTCGTCCTGAAACGGACGATCGAGCATCTGGGGGACGACCTCGCGCCGTCCGACGGCCTGCAGGACCAGCTCCCTTACCGCCGCTCCCTCGTCGAGCGCGCCCTGCGCGAAGCCGGCGTCGCCGTCGCGTCCCTCTCCGCGGTCGTCGGCCGCGGCGGGCTGCTGAAACCCGTCGCCGGCGGCACCTACCTCGTCGACGAGGCGATGCTCGAGGACGTCCGCACCGCCCGGTTCGGCCTCCACGCCTCCAACCTCGGGGCCCAGCTCGCGTCCGCCTTGGCCGCCGAAGCCGGCGTGCCGGCCTACGTCGTCGACCCGGTGGTCGTCGACGAGTTCGAACCCGTCGCGCGCCTGTCCGGCATGCCCGACCTGCCGCGCCTGAGCCGCTCGCACGCTCTCAACTGCAAGGCCGTCGCGCGCCGTGCCGCGACCGATATGGGGAAGCGCTACGACGAGGTCGATATGATCGTCGTGCACCTCGGCACCGGGATCTCCGTGACGGCGCACCGCCACGGCCGCATGGTCGACGTCAACGACGCGGCAGAGGAAGGTCCGTTCTCGCCCGACCGGTGCGGCTCCCTTCCCTCCCAGGCCCTCGCGAAACTCTGCTACTCCGGGAAGTACTCGCAGAAGGAGATGCAGAAGCGGGTCGCCGGAGAAGGCGGCATGTTCGCCTACCTCGGCACGCGGGACGCGCGCGAGGCGAAGGCCCGTGCCGACGCCGGCGACGCGCTGGCCGCGCTGGTCCTCGAGGTGATGGCCTACCAGACCGCCAAGGAAGTCGGCGCCATGGCGACCGTTCTCCGGGGAAGGATCGACCGGATCGCCCTGACGGGCGGGCTCGCCCGCTCGGAATCCCTGGTCCGCGATATCACGGAACGCATTTCCTTCCTCGGTCCGGTCGCCCTGTACCCGGGCGAGGAAGAGATGGAATCGCTCGCGGCGGGGGCCCTCCGGGTCCTGCGCGGCGAAGAGAAGACGAAGGAATACTGAGAAGATCCCGCAGAAGAGTCCAGGAGGTACCATGATCCGCCATTTCTGCCAGATGGAAGACGAAGTCCGGAAGCACCCCATGCTCACGATCAGCGTGGCCGTCGCCCAGGACGAGGAGATCCTCCGGAGCGTCAAGGGCGCGCTGGACCGCGGCTTCGCGAATTCGATCCTCGTCGGGGACGAGGCGAAGATCCGGCCGCTCATGAAGAAGATCGGACTGCCGGACGACATGCGCGTCGTCGACGCGACGGACGACGCCGAGGCCTGCCGCCAGGCCGTGCTCCTGGTCCGCAAGGGGGACGCGCAGGTCCTGTTCAAGGGCCTCGTCAACACCTCGTTCTACCTCCGCGCGGCGCTCGCCAAGGAGGAGGGGCTCCGTACCGGCCGTCTGTTCAGCACGCTGCACGCCTACGAGATCCCGCGCGACGACCGGCTCCTCTTCGCGACAGACACCGGGCTCAACATCTGCCCGAACCTCGAAGAGAAGAAGGAGATCCTCTGGAACACGATCGACGCCCTGATGGCGTTCGGCATCGACCACCCCTACATCGGGATCCTGGCCGCCAACGAGCTGGTCAATCCCAAGATGCCCGTGACGGTGGAGGCCGACGAGATCGCGAAGGCCTTCACGGCGGACCCGGACTTCCACGGCACGATCGAGGGCCCCGTCTCGCTCGACGTCGCCGTCAGCGCCAACGCCGCCAAGCACAAGGGCATCGCGAGCCGGATCGCGGGCAAGACCGACGTCTTCCTGTTCCCGACCGTCGAGGCCGGCAACATCTGGAGCAAGTCGATGATGCACTACGCCAACATCAACGCGGGCGGGCTGATCGTGGGCGCCACGCACCCCATCATCCTGATGTCCCGCGCCGACGACGCCGTCGTCAAGATGAACTCGATCGTCATGTCCTGCTTCGTCGCCAACAAGGGGGTTCGGAAATGAAGATGCTTCTGACCGGAAACGAAGCGGTGGCGCGCGGCGCCTGGGAGGCCGGGGTGCGCTACGCCTCCGCGTATCCGGGGACGCCGAGCACCGAGATCCTCGAGACGATCGCCGAGTACAAGGACGACGTCCTCGCCGAATGGGCGCCCAACGAGAAGGTGGCGTTCGAGGCCGCGATGGGCGGTGCCTTCGCCGGCGCCCGCACGCTGGCCGCCATGAAGCACGTCGGCGTCAACGTGGCGGCGGACCCGCTGTTCACGATGGCCTACATCGGGACCAACGGCGGCATGGTGCTGGTCACGGCGGACGAGCCGGGACAGCACTCCTCGCAGAACGAGCAGGACAACCGCCAGTACGCGCGCTTCGCCAAGGTGCCGCTGCTCGAGCCCTCCGACAGCCAGGAGTCGCTCGACATGATGAAGGTCGCCTACGACGTCAGCGAGGAGTTCGACACGCCCGTGCTGGTCCGCATGACCACGCGCGTCTGCCACTCCAAGGGCATCGTCGAGGTCGGCGGACGCGTCGAGGTCCCGATCCGCCCCTTCGTGAAGAACGTCCAGAAGTACATGACCGTCCCGTCGTTCGCTCAGAAGATGCGCGTCAAGGTCGAAGCCCGCATGGGCCGCCTGCTGGAGTACTCCGACGCGTCCCCGCTGAACTACATCGAGTGGAACGACCGCGCGGTCGGCGTGGTCGCGACTGGCGCGGCCTACCGCTTCGCCCGCGAGGTCTTCGGCGACAGGGCCTCCTACCTGAAGCTCGGCTTCACCAACCCGTTGCCGGACGAGCGGATCCGCGAGTTCTGCGCCGGCGTGGAGAAGATCTACGTCGTCGAGGAGAACGACCCGATCGTCGAGGAGCGCGTGCGCATGCTCGGCTTCGCGTGCAGCGGCAAGGACGTCTTCCCGCCGTACGGCGAGCTGACCCCCGACGTCCTGCGCAAGTCGCTGTACGGCGAGACCCTGCCCCACCTCGACGCGTCCGCCGAGAACGTCGTGGCCCGCCCGCCGTCGCTGTGCGCCGGGTGCCCGCACCGAGGCTTCTTCTACGAGCTCGGGAAGCGCAAGAACGTGATCGTCGCCGGCGACATCGGCTGCTACACGCTCGGCTTCTCGGACCCGTTCAACGCGATGGACTACAACGTCTGCATGGGCGCGAGCATCAGTTCGGGGCACGGGTTCCAGCAGGTCCTCGACATGATTCCGGACGACAAGCGCCGCGTCCTGTCCGTCATGGGCGACTCCACGTTCTTCCACACGGGCTTCAACTCGCTGCTCGACGTGATCTACAACGGCAGCCGGACGGTCAACGTGATCCTCGACAACCGGATCACGGGCATGACCGGCCACCAGCAGAACCCCGGCACGGGCTTCACCCTGCAGGGCAAGCCGACGAAGGTAGTCGACATCGAGGCGCTGGTCCGGGCGATCGGCATCGAGCACGTCGTGTCGATCGACCCCAACGATCTGACCGCTGTGAAGAACGCCTTCGATTGGGCGTTCTCGCTCGACGAGCCGTCCGTGATCATCACCCGCTGGCCCTGCGTTCTGAAGAAGTTCACCGAAGCCGACAAGACCGAGTTTCCCACCATCTTCAAGGCCCAGTGCCGCGTGATCGAGGAGACCTGCATCGGGTGCAGGATGTGCCTGCGCACCGGCTGCTCCTCGCTGGTGTACGACGCGGCGACGAACAAGGTGCGGATCGACCCGGCGCAGTGCGTCGGATGCGGCGTGTGCCTGCAGGTGTGCAAGCCGGTCGCGATCGTGAAGGAGGAACGCAGGAATGGTTAGGAGCATCCTCCTGGTGGGCGTCGGCGGACAGGGCACCCTGCTCGCGAGCAAGATCCTGACCACAGGCCTGATGCAGGCCGGCTACGACGTGAAGATGAGCGAGATCCACGGGATGAGCCAGCGCGGCGGCTCCGTGTCCTCGCAGGTCCGGTACGGCGACAAGGTCGAGTCCCCCGTGATCGAAATCGGCGGCGCCGACATCCTGGTCTCCTTCGAGAAGATGGAGGCCCTCCGCTGGCTGCCGTACCTGAACCCGAAGGGCAAGGCGGTCGTCAACGACTTCGAGCTGCCGTCCGCCCCGATCCTCGCCGGCAAGTCGCTCTATCCGAAGGGCGTGCTCGACGAACTGCGGTCCAAGGTCGCCGCGACCGTCGTCGACGCCGCCGGCATCGCGAAGCGGCTGGGCAACGCCCGCTCGATGAACCTCGTGCTCTTCGGCGCGCTGGTCGCGGGGATGGGCCTCGCCGACATCGACTGGGAGACCGTGATCTCCGAGAACGTCAAGAAGGAAACCGTGGAGATCAATCTCAAGGCCTTCCGCGAAGGCATGGCCCAGGCACGGGGATAAGCGCGAACCGATCGCAAGAATGGGGACGTCGAGAGGAGCCGATGAGAAGCATCATCATGAACTGCGTCCGCGACGACAGCGACCTGCCGGCGGCCTCGCGTTGACCGAATCCTGGGACCCTGACTTCATGGAAATCACCAACCAGCCCGTCGATGCCGGACTGCGCTCCCGCGGCCGGGTCGGCTTCAAGGAGGGCGCGACCGACCGATCGACTGGTTCTTGTCCAACATGGACGTGGAGAACCTGTCGACCGACGAGAAGGACGTCCTCGTCCACGATTACGTCGTGATCGTCGCCGGCACGCGCTGTTCGACAAGGACGACTCCGTGGGCAAGGCGCCGAGCGCCTTCCGACTGCACCAGTGGGAGAAGACGGACCTCGGCGTACGCGGCAGCTCCTCGGCGATTCCGTTGAACGACGACCCCCTCGAGAAGAACCGCGGCTTCGTCTTGGCGAAGCACGCCGGCGAGACAGAAGGGAAGGGCGCGATGCTCCGCTGTCTCGACGCGCGCCGCGTCTGACGGATTCCAACACTTGACTCGAAACCTGCACTCCGGATAGTTTCAGAAAAGAGTGACGATTTCAGAAAAGGTTGCTAGGATGGAAGGGAATCCATCCGTAAGGAAAAGACCCATGAAGATCCTCGCGTGCGACGGCATCCTCATCGGCTCCCCGAACAGCGAGAAGGGCATCACCCGGTGTACCGGCCACGCCGAGGACCTCGACACGAAGTCCCTTCGCCCGCCGGAGAACATGCCCGAAGTGCGCGGCGAGCTCGAGAAGTACTAGACCTGCCTGACGTACTCGAAGCCCGAGAAGAAGGCCGAATGAAGAACCCCAGGAGGAACCGCCGATGAAGAACAAGGTTCTGGACGCTCAGCAAGCGGTCGCGCACGTCAAGGACGGCGACCACGTCATGGTCGGCGGCTTCCTCAAGGGGGGCACGCCGGACAAGACGATCCGCGAGCTGATCCGACAGGGACAGAAGGACCTGACCCTGACGTCGAACGACACGGGCCGGTCGGATTGCGCGGTCTTCGACCTGGTGGCCTCGGGCCACGTCACGCGCATCAACGGCTCCTACATCGGGGCGAACCCGGAGACCGGCCGCATGCTCATGGAGCACCCCGACCGGGTGACGCTCTATCCGCAGGGCACGCTGGCCGAGAAGATCCGCTGCGGCGGGTACGGGCTGGGCGGCGTGCTCACGCCGGTCGGCGTCGGCACGATCGTCGAGAACGGCAAGCGCAAGATCGAGGTCGACGGCCGGGAGTACCTGCTGGAGACCGCGCTGCGGGCGAACGTCTCGTTCGTGAAGGCGCACCTGGCCGACGAGTCCGGGAATCTCTTCATCCGCGGCAACGCGAAGAACTTCAACGTCGTCATGGCTTCCGCGGGCGACTACGTGATCGCCGAAGTCGACGCGATCGTGCCGGTCGGCGGGATCGACCCCGAGGACGTCACGATCCCCGGCGCGCTGATCGACGCTCTGGTCCTGGCGGGAGGTACCGAGTCATGATGAACAGCCGCGAAGTCATCGCCCGTCGCGTCGCGCTCGAATTCAAGGACGGCGATGTCGTCAACCTCGGCATCGGCATCCCCACGCTCGCCGCCAACTACCTGCCGGACGGCGTGCACATCCAGCTGCAGTCCGAGAACGGCATGCTGGGCATGGGCCCGGCCGCGACCCCCGAGAACGGCACCTTCGACGTCACGGACGCCGGCGGCAACCAGGTCACGATCCTCCCGGGCGGCATGTTCTTCGACAGCGCGACGTCGTTCGGGCTGATCCGCGGAGGCCACGTCGACGAGACCGTGCTGGGCGCGCTGGAAGTGGACCAGACCGGCAACCTCGCGAGCTGGATGATCCCGGGCAAGAAGGTCCCGGGCATGGGCGGCGCGATGGACCTCGTGTGCGGCGCGCGGCGCGTGATCGTCGCGATGGAGCACGTGAACAAGGACGGCTCGGCCAAGATCCTCAAGGCGTGCCGGCTGCCCCTGACCGCGACCTGCAAGGTCGACCTGATCGTCACCAACATGGCTGTGCTGCGCGTGCACAAGGGCGGCGGCCTCGAGCTCGTGGAGCTCGCCCCCGACGTCACGAAGGAGGAGGCGCTCGCCGGCATCGATGCCGACGTCGCCGTGTCCCCGGCCCTCAAGACCATGCCGATCCTGTGAAGCCACCCGCAAGGGTTCCGAAAGGGAGGTACATTCCATGATCAAGCGCGAACTCAAGGACTGCAAGCCGTACGACCCGCCGAAGCACTCCAAGATGGTGGCGATCCGTCTCCAGGGCAAGGAGGAGTCGGGCGCGACGAAGTTCTGGATGGGCATGTCCCACTTCCTCCCGGGCGGCGGCGCCGAGCTCGACTACGAGAACAGCCCGACCGAGAAGATCTACTTCGTGAAGAAGGGCGAGATCGTGATCACGAACGCCGCGGGCGAGAGATTCGTCCTCAAGGAGAACGATTCGATCTTCATCGGCCCCAACGAGGCCCGCTCCATGATGAACGAGAGCAACCTGCCGGCGACCGTCCTGGTCGTCATCAACTACCCCGCGTAAGGAGGCCTTCGAGATGGTCGCACTGGAACGTTCGTTCGTGAAGGACATGTTCAACCTGTCCGGCAAGGTGGCGCTGGTCAGCGGCGGCTCCGGCGCGCTCGGCAGCACGATCGCCAAGGGCTACGGATACCAGGGCGTGAAGGTGATGGTCACCGGCCGCCACGAGGACAAACTGAAGGAACTGGCCGCGGAGTTCGCCGCGGAAGCCATCGCGTGCGCCTGCAGCGTGGGCGACCCCGCCGTCGAGGCCGACGCCGAGCGCATCGTGGCGGAGACCGTCGCGAAGTTCGGCTCGCTCGACATCCTCCTGACCGCGCACGGCTATAGCAAGCCCGGCTCGATCCTCGAGCAGCCGACCGACGCCTGGCAGGCCATGATGGACGCCAACGTCCGCGGCGCCTACCTGATGAGCAAATACGCCGCCAAGCAGATGGTGGCCGCCAAGACGAAGGGCCGCATCATCCTGGTCTCCTCCGCGCGCTCCAAGCGCGGCATGAAGGGCTACACCGGCTACTCGACGTCCAAGGCGGCCGTCGACCTGCTGGCGCAGTCGCTGGCGTGCGACCTCGGCGAGTACGGGATTCTCGTGAACACGTTCAATCCGACCGTGTTCCGCTCCGACCTGACCGAGTGGATGTTCCACAACGACAACGTCTACCAGAACTTCCTCAAGCGCCTGCCCATCGGCCGTCTCGGCGAGCCGTCCGACTTCGTGGGCATCGCGTCGTTCCTCGCGTCCGACGCGGCCGCCTTCCTGACCGCCGGCAACTATGCGGCCGACGGCGGATACTGGGGCAACTGACGTGGCGGACATCCGGATCGTCGCCGTCGCGGGCGGCGGCCTCATGGGCTGCGGCATCGCGCAGGTGTTCGCGGCGTGCGGCGACCTCGAGGTCCGCATCTTCGACGCCTTCGTGAGCGGCCCGCAGATGCTGGACCGCGTGCGGTCGAGCCTCTCGCTGTTCGTGGAGAAGGGCGTCTATCCGCAGGCGGAGGCCGACGCGATCGTGTCGCGCATCCACCCGACCGCCGACCTGTCGGCCGCGGTCGGCGACGCGGACCTGGTCGTCGAATGCATCCCCGAGAACCTGCAGCTCAAGCAGGACTTCTTCCGCGACCTCGAGCCGCTGGTCCGCCCGGACGCGATCCTCGCGACCAACACCTCGGTCATGAGCATCACCGCGATCGCCGAGAAGACGGTCAAGAAGGACCGCCTCGTCGGCACGCACTTCTGGAACCCGCCGACCCTGATCCCGCTGGTCGAGGTCGTGAAGGCCGAGGGCACATCGGACGCCACGATGGACGCGACCCTCGCGGTCCTCGCGAAAGCGGGGAAGCGCCCGATCCGCGTCAACAAGGACGTGCCGGGTTTCGTCGCCAACCGCCTGCAGCACGCGCTGTGGCGGGAGGCCGTCTCGATCGTCGAGAACGGCATCGCCGACGCCGCGACCGTGGACGAGGCGGTGCGCTCGAGCTTCGGGCTGCGCCTGCCGGTCCTCGGCCCCATGGAGAACATCGACATGGTCGGCGCCGACCTCGCGCTGTCGATCCACGACTACCTGTTCCCGTACCTCGAGGACGCGAAGAAGGCGTCCCCGGCGCTGCGGGAGAAGGTCGCCGCGGGCGACCTCGGGTTCAAGAGCGGAAAGGGCTTCCAGACCTGGACCGACGAGCAGAAGGACGCATCCCGCCGCAAGCTGAACGCGCACCTTATCCAGATGCTGTACGGCAAGTAGCCGACACTTCAAGGAGGTTTCCAGTTCATGGGCAAGAAAGTCTTCGTCGACCTGACCCACCCCTTCAGCGCCGAGATTCCGCGCTGGCCGTACTTCGACAAGCCCATCATCGACAATGCGCACACGATGGCCAAGGGCGGCGTGCTGACGCAGAAGATCACCTGCACGATGCACACCGGCACGCACTGCGACGCGCCCCGCCACGTCATGGAAAACGAGTTCAACGGGAAGCGCGCCCGCTACACGCATGAAATGCCCGTCGACGCCTATACGGGCGACGCGGTCTGCCTGCCGATCGAAGTCGAGCGCTGGGGCCTGATCGGCCCGAAGCACCTCGAGGCGGCGTGCGCGAAGGTCGGCATCAAGCCCAGCGAGCTCGAAGGAATGATCGTCTGCCTGCGCACCGGCATGCACCGCCAGTTCGACGACTCCAAGGAGTACTACCACTATTCCTGCGGCACCGGCGTCGAGGCCGGTCGCTGGTTCGTCGAGCACAAGGTCAAGGCAGTCGCGATGGACATGCAGGCCCTGGACCACCCCCTGCACACCGCCATGGGCAACAACGGCATGACCCGCATGAACCTGATCGGCGCCTCCGGCAAGCCGATCACCGAGGAATACGTCGAACAGTTCGGCGAAGAGGCCTACGCCGAATTCGACAAGTTCGAGTACATCCGGCTGCACGGCCAGGCCGCCTACGACGCGAAGTTCGGCGATCTCGAGAAGATCGGCGTCTGGGGCACCTGGGAGCCCTGCCACAAGCTGATGCTCGGCCACGGCATCGTCGGCGTCGAGAACCTCGGCGGCGACCTGGACAAGGTCGCCGGCAAGCGCTTCCGCTTCTTCTGCTTCCCGCTCCGGTGGTACCTCGGCGACGGCTCGATGGCCCGCTGCGTCGCGGAGATCGACGAAGACGACATGAACCCCGTCCCGACCCGCAAGTACAAGTACGGCGGCTTCGGACCCGACGAAGATGGAAACCCGCAGGAATGAAGGAGAGCGTAACGACATGACGGAAGTAGTGGTCGCCTCGGCGGTCCGTACCCCGATCGGCAGCTTCGGCGGGTCCCTCTCGGGATTCTCCGCCGCGGAACTCGGCGCCTTCGCCGCGAAGGAGGCCCTGAAGCGGGCCGGCATCGCCCCGACCGACGTCTCCGAGGTGATCGTCGGCAACGTCCTCAACGCCGGGCAGGGCCAGAACGTGGCCCGCCAGGTCGCCCTGAAGGCCGGTCTGCCGGTCGAGGTCCCGGCGATGACCCTCAACATGGTCTGCGGCTCCGGCCTGCGAGCGATCTCGCTGGCCGCGCAGATGATCCGCTCCGGGGAGGCCGACGTGGTCCTCGCCGGCGGCGCGGAGAGCATGA
The DNA here is from genome assembly GCA_903835065.1 of uncultured Eubacteriales bacterium. GTDB lineage: Bacteria > Bacillota > Clostridia > Saccharofermentanales > UBA5734 > CAILLO01. The sequence continues at coordinate 50,963 of CAILLO010000028.1, read as the reverse complement.
GCAACGCTGCATACGCCCTGAAGAAGGCGCGCACCGGCTACAAGATGGGCCACGACCAGCTGGTCGACACCATGATCTCCGACGGCCTGTGGGACGCGTTCAACGACGTCCACATGGGCGTCACGGCGGAGAACATCGCCGCGGAGAAGGGCATCGGACGCGAGGCGCAGGACGCCTTCGCGGCGCAGAGCCAGCAGCGCGCCGAGGCCGCCCTCGCGGACGGCCGGTTCGCCGCCGAGATCGTCCCGGTCCCGATTCCCCAGCGGAAGGGCGACCCCGTCCTGTTCTCGGTCGACGAGTTCCCGCGCGCGGGTACGACGCCCGAGACGCTCGCCAAGCTCCGTCCCGCCTTCCAGAAGGACGGCACGGTCACGGCCGGCAACGCGTCCGGCATCAACGACGGCGCCGCCATGCTCGTGCTCATGTCCCGCGAGGCGGCGGACCGCCTGGGCGTCAAGCCGATGGCCCGCATCCTCGGGCTGGGCTCCGCCGGCGTCGACCCGAAGGTCATGGGCCTGGGGCCCATCCCCGCGACCCGGAAGGCGCTCGCGCAGGCCGGCCTGACCGTCGCGGACCTCGACCTCGTCGAGGCCAACGAAGCCTTCGCCGTCCAGTCGCTGGCCGTGGCGCAGGAGCTCGGACTCGACCCCGCGAAGACCAACGTCTCCGGCGGCGCGATCGCCCTGGGCCACCCCATCGGCGCGTCCGGCGCCCGCATCGCGACGACCCTCCTCTATGGAATGCAGCGCCTCGGAGCGCACCGCGGCCTCGCCACGCTGTGCATCGGCGGCGGCATGGGCACGGCGGTCGTCTTCGAGAAGATCTAGTCGGGAACCCCCGAGGGAGAAAGGAAGCGAGAACCATGGCGGAACTGTCCAACAAGGTCATCCTGACCGTCGCCACGACCGGCGCCTGGCCGTCCAAGAACGAAAACCCGGCCGTGCCCCTGACGCCCCGAGAGATCGCCGACGAGGTCTACGCCTGCTGGAAGGCCGGCGCGTCCGTCGCCCACATCCACGTCCGCGACGACGAGGGCAAGGCCTCCATGAGCTACGAGAAGTTCAAGGAGACGCTCGGCTACATCCGCGCCACGGACTGCACGATCGTGCTCAACACGACGACGTCCGGCGGTCTGGGCTTCGACGACGACCTGCGCATGAAGCCCTTCCGGGAGCTGAAGCCGGAGATGGCCTCCTATGACTGCGGCTCGATGAACTGGCTGCACAACAGCGTCTTCGAGAACCACCCGCGTTTCCTCGAGAAGCTGGGGCCCGCCATGCTCGAAGTCGGCGTCAAGCCGGAGATCGAGATCTTCGACGCCGGCATGGTCTACAACGCCCTGTATTACCTGAAGAAGGGCGTCCTCACGGCGCCGCTGCACTTCCAGTTCGTGCTGGGCGCGGCGGGCGGCATGGCGGCGACCGTCGAGAACCTCGTTTTCCTGAAGAGCCTGATCCCGGCCGGCTCCACCTGGGGTGCGTTCGGCATCGGCAGCGGCCACCTTCCGATCCTCTACGCGGCGCTCGCCCTCGGCGGCCACATCCGCGTCGGCATGGAGGACAATGTCTACTACGCCAAGGGCGTGCTCGCGAAGTCCAACGTCGAGTTCGTCGAACGCTCCAAGCGCATCGTGAAGGAATTCAACAAGGAAGTCGCGACGCCGGACGAGGCGCGCGAAATCCTGGGGCTGCGGGCTCGCTAGTCCGCGACGTACGGCTCGGAACGGAATCGTAGGGCGTCACATCGAGGGCACCCTCCGGTCCCGTTTTGGAGTATGATGCCCTCATGAGCGAACTGCGCATCGGCACGATCGGCACCGGCCCCATCGTCCACTGGATGCTCCGGGCCATCTCCGCCACCGAGGGCGTCCGCTGCACGGCGGTCTGCTCCCGCGCGGAAGCGACGGGACGCGCCCTTGCGGACGAATTCGGCGTCGCGACGGTCCACGCGAGGCCCGAGGGCCTGCTCGACGACCTCGACGTGGACTTCGTCTACGTCGCGTCCCCGAACGACCTGCACTTCGAGCACGCCCGGATGGCCCTCGAGCACGGGAAGCACGTGATCTGCGAAAAGCCCATGACGCCGCGCCGCTCGGAGGCCGAGGCGCTCGTCCGTCTGGCGAAGGAGAAGGGACTGTACCTGATCGACGCCGTGACGACGGAGTACCAGCCGAATTTCGACGTGGTGCGCGCCCAGCTGCCGCGGCTCGGCCGCGTGAAGCTCGTGCTGGCGAACTTCAGCCAGCTTTCCAGCCGATACGGCCTCCTGATCGCGGGGGAGACGCCCAACGTCTTCAGCCTCGCGCATGCGGGCGGCTGCCTGCAGGACATCACCTTCTACGACGCCTATTTCTGCATCGCCCTGTTCGGGCCGCCCCTCGACGCCGAATACCTGCCCAATCGGCACGCGAGCGGCGTCGACACGTCCGGCGTCCTGCTGCTCCGCTACGACGGCTTCGTCTGCAGCTGCGCCGGCGCCAAGGACACCTGGGGCGACAACTTCGTCCAGATCGAAGGGGAGGAGGGGCACCTCCGGATTCCCGAAGCGCCCCACGCGATCCCCTCCGTGCGGGTCGTGACGCGTTCCTCGGACGAGACCTTCGACGAGCAGCCCGACCCGGACCGGTACGTCTACGAGATGCGGGCCATTCGCGACCTCGTCGCGACCGGCGACCCGCGCGCCTTCGACCGGCAGCTGCAGACGTCGCTCGACGTCCTCGGCACGCTCGAGACCGCCCGGCTCAAGGCCGGCATCCGCTTCCCGGGCGACGGCACGTAGCCGCAGGTCCCGTCGGCATGGAAAAAACGCCGCCGGGAATCCCGACGGCGTCTTTTCTGTGGGTCGCGAGCCGCTCGGCTTCTACTTGCCGCCCTCGTCCTTGCCCTTGTTCAGGAACATGCTGATCAGGTCGATCGGCAGCGGGAAGAGGATCGTCGAGTTCTTCTCGACGGCGATCTCGCTCAGCGTCTGCAGGTAGCGGAGCTGCAGGGAGGCGGGCTGCGTCGCGATCACGGCGGCGGCGTCGGCCAGGCGCTGGGAGGCCTGGAACTCGCCGTCGGCGGCGATGACCTTCGCGCGGCGCTCGCGCTCGGCCTCGGCCTGCTTGGCCATGGCCCGCTTCATCGAGTCGGGGATCTCGATGCTCTTGATCTCGACGGTGCTGACCTTGATGCCCCACGGGTCGGTGTCGCGGTCGAGCAGGTCGGTGAGCAGCTTGTTCAGTTCCGTGCGCTTCTGCAGGATCTCGTCGAGGTCGTGCTGGCCCAGGATCGAGCGCAGCGTCGTCTGACCGAGCAGCGTCGTGCTGAGCGTGTAGTTCGCGACCTTGGTGACGGCGAGCGTCGAGGAGAAGACGTTGAAGTAGACGACCGCGTCGACGTTGACGGGGATGTTGTCCTTGGTGATCACTTCCTGCTTGGAGACGTCGATCGTGAACGTGCGCAGGTCGATCTTGACCACGCGGTCGATGCCGAAGGGGAAGATGATGTTGAGGCCGGGCTGCAGTTCGCTGACGAGCTTGCCGAAGCGGAACAGCACGCCGCGCTGGTACTCGGTGATGATCGTGACCATCCCGGGCAGCAGCAGGAACGGCACGACGACCATCGCGACGGCGATGACGACCGAGGCCGCGGAGCCGAGTGTCAGCAGCGCGTAGAGGTCGATGCCGGCCCAGATCACGCCGGTGACGAGCAGGAAGACGGCGTTCGCGTAGATCTTGCGGGAGACGGCGAGCCCGATCCAGACGATCCACCAGATCGCCTCGATGCAGACCGCCAGCGTGAGGATCGAACCGAGATTGATGTCACCCATTCGGATGCCTCCTTGTGATGTGCACGGGCCCGGATGCCCGCTCCACCGCCCATTATACTCCTCGACGCCGGGCGGGAGCGTTACGGCGGAGGGCGCAGGACGCGAAGAGGTGCCCCCTTTCGGAGGCGCCTCGGGCGGTAAGGGGAGGGAAACGGATCAGCCCTGCTGGATCCGGAAATCGCCGGAAACGGTGTTCACTTTGTAGGACGGTCCGCCCGCGCCGACCTTGCCGGACATGTCCGTGCGGGTGTCCTTGTCCAGGACGACGGCGAAATCGCAGCGCAGGCTGCCGGAGACGGTGTGGAAGGAGACGTCGAAGTCCGCGACGGAGGCCAGCGTGAGCGTCGCCGTTCCGGACACGGAGTCGCCGGTGAAGTCGCCCGAGCCGGTCATCCAGGCCTTCAGGTCGCCGGATACGCTGTTGGCCTTCACGGCGCCCGTCGCGTCGTGGACTTCGATGGTCCCGGACGTCGTGTTCAGGTCGTACGTCGTCGCGGAGATCCCCGAGACCGTGATGTCGCCGGACACCGTCGAGGCCCGGAAGGAACCCAGGTGGAACGCGGGGTCCTCGACCCTGGCGGCCGCGGAGATGCTGTCGATCTCCAAGGCACCCGCGTACGTGGCGGGAATCGTGATGGCGTAGACGAGATTCTCCGACGTGATCCCCAGTCCGACGGGGTAATGGATCGAGACGGAGAGGGTGCTGCCGGATTTCTCGACCTTGAGCTTCACGGGGTCGGTGAAGGAGCGGCAGGTCCCGGTCAAGGACGAGACGAGTTCGGTGCCGCCGGATCGGATCTGCGGATCGGTCGACACGGAGGAGATGACGATCTTCTCGACGCCGTCGAGCGAGTGCGAGAGAGCGTCGTCGACCGTGTAGTCCTTGCCGACGCCGATCCGGAACGCGGACCAGTCCGCACCGACGAGCTTCTGGATCCCGTTCGTGAACACGAGGCCGACGGATCCGACGAGGCCGAAGACCAGGAAGACCACGGCGCAGACGATGACGACGACGGCGAGGGTCGACTTGCCGAGACGGGAGCGCATTCCGTTCATGAGCGGGAACCTCCTTTGACGATCTTCGCGTGGGCCACGAAGAAGGCCTTCACGCCGAGGAAGAAGTACTTCGTGAGATAGGCCATCCCGATGCAGGCGAGCACGGTCAGCGCGAGCAGGGAAATGCCGATGAGGACGAGGAAGAGACCCGGGAGCGAGAAGGGCAGGACCGAGGGAAGGAAGAAGGACAGGACAGCCAAGGACAGGCCGGCGACGCCGAGGGACAGGGCGACGGCCCAGAAGGCGACGAGGACCGAGAACAGGGTCGCGAGGATCGGAATGCCGAGGATCAGGTCGAAGAAAATCAGGGCGATCACGGCGAAGACCGCTCGCCCGACGCCGCCCGCGGTCACGGGGGCCGGCTTCGGCTGCGCAGGCTGCGCAGGCTTCAGGGGCTCGGCACCGTCCGCGTACTGGGCGGCGAGGGCGGCCGGATCGCCGAGACCGGTCACGATCTCCTCCTCGGCGCGCCCGCCGGCGACGCCGGTCGCGATGTGCTCCTCGAAGTCGGCGAGGATGTCCGAGACCTCCTGGGGCGACTTGCCGTAGGCGGAGAGATTCGTCCGCATGGCCTCCATGAATTCACCCTTATTCATCTTCCTGTCCTCCCGCGACGATCGACTGGACCTTGCCGACGAAATGGCTCCATTCCTGTTCCAGGGAATTCTGTTCGCTGCGTCCGGTGTCGGTGAGCTGGTAGTACTTGCGGGGCGGACCCCCGGAGGACTCCTGGAGGTAGGTCGTGACGTACCCGTCGGTCCGCAGCCGGCGGAGGATCGGGTAGATCGTGCCGTCGGAGATCGAGATGATCTCCGTGAGGCTGCTGGAGAGGTCGTATCCGTATCGGTCCGCCTTCAGCAGCATCGACAGGACGCAGAGCTCGAGCACGCCCTTCTTGAACTGGATGTTCATTGCATCGCCCCTTTCTTGGATCCGTTCGGTGAACGATGCAAGGTACTGCTCCGGAAGAACTAGTGCACATCGTTCACTACTGCCAATATAGCACTTTCTATTCCGGCGTCAACCCCCTCCGCGAAAATCCGTGGAACTTGCGCGGCGCGGCTCTTCAATGCTATAATCACCGTGCATCAGGACTCGACTGCGGAAGAGTGGGCTCAACCCACTCTTTTTGTTGGAGGAGGAAAGCTCCGTGAGCGGTGGCTCGAAGATCGCACAGGACGCCCAGGAACTGGTTCTTCCGGTCGTGGAAGGGCTCGGGTTGGAACTGGTCGAAGTCGAATACAAAAAGGAAGGGCCCGAGTGGTTCCTGCGCTTCTACATCGACAAGGCCGGCGGCGTCGGGATCGAGGACTGCCAGCTCGTGAGCAAGGCGATCGACCCGCTCCTCGACCAGAAGCTGACGATTCCCGGTCGCTACAACCTCGAGGTGTCGTCGCCCGGACTCGAGCGCCCGTTCAAGACGGAGCGCGACTTTCTCCGGAACCTCGGGACCGAGGTCGAGGCCTCGCTCTTCCAGGCGAAGGACGGGAAGAAGAAGATCGACGGCGTGATGAAGGATTGCCGGGATGGCAAAGTGTGGATCGAGGACGCCAAAGGCGCGACGTGCGAACTGGCCGTCGCGGAGATCTCGAAGATCCACAGGGCCGTCCGGTTCAAGTGAAACAAGGATTACAAGGAGGAATTGGATAAGATGAACTCGGAACTGATCGCGGCCCTCAAGATGTTGGAGAAGGAACGCGGAATCGACGGGGAGGTTCTCTTCCAGGCGATCGAGGAAGCGCTGGTCGCAGCGTACAAGCGCGAATTCGACGCCAAGACCGTCGACAACATCAAGGCGGAAGTCGACCGGGAGACCGGCGAGATGCGCGTGTTCCTCCTGAAGACGGTCGTCGAGGCCGTCGAGGACCCGAACGCCGAGATCTCGATCGAGGAGGCCAAGGCCCTGTCCGAGGACTTCGAGCTCGGCGACCAGATGGAATACCAGCTCTCGCCGCAGGACTTCGGCCGCCTCGCCGCCCAGACCGCGAAGAACGTGATCAACCAGAAGCTCTGCAGCGCCGAGCGCGAGCGGATCCAGAACGAGTTCAGCAGCCGCGTCGGCGATATCGCCGTCGGCGTAGTGCAGCGCAAGGACCGCCGCGAGGTCGTGGTCGACATCGGCCGCGCCGAGGCCGTCCTGCCGCTGAACGAGCAGGTCCGCACCGACGGGTACAACTTCAACCAGCGGATGAAGTTCTTCATCCTCAAAGTCGACGAAAAGAAGGGCCGCCCGATCGTCTACGTCTCGCGCAGCCACCCGAACCTCGTCCGCAAGCTGTTCGAGAAGGAAGTCCCCGAGATCGCCTCCGGGATCGTCGAAATCGTCGCGATCTCCCGCGAAGCCGGCTCCCGCACCAAGATGGCCGTCGCCTCGCGCGACGAGAACATCGACCCGGTCGGCAGCTGCGTCGGACAGCGCGGACTGCGCGTGCAGGCCGTCATGGACGAACTGATGGGCGAGAAGATCGACATCATCCAGTGGAGCCCGGACGTGATCCAGTTCATCTCCAACAGCCTCAACCCCGCGAAGGTGATCCGCGCGGAGGTCAATGAGGACGAGCGCACGGCGCGCGTCGTGGTCCCCGACCACCAGCTCTCGCTCGCGATCGGCCGCGAGGGCCAGAACGCCCGGCTCGCCGCCCGCCTGACCGGCTGGAGGATCGACATCCGCAGCGAATCCCAGTTCCGCGAAGCCCTGGAAGCGGAGCTGATGGCCCGCTTCACCGCCGCCGCCGAGCAGGCCGCCGACGAACTCGCGCCGACCGGTGAGCCCGCCGAGGCCGAAGAAGCGGACGCCGCCGCAATCGAAGCCCCCGTGCCGGATTCGAACGACGAGGGAGAGACGAAGGCCGAATGACGAAGGACGCCGCGATGCCGGAGACGAAGCCCAGGAAGGTGCCCGAGCGCATGTGCGTCGGCTGCCGCGCGATGAAGCCCAAGAAGGAGCTCATCCGCGTCGTCGCGCCGGCCGAGGGACCCGTCTCCGTGGACCGCACCGGACGCATGCAGGGTCGGGGCGCCTACCTGTGCCCCGACCGCAAGTGCCTCGAACAGGCGCTCAAGGGGAAGCGGCTCGACAAGGCCCTCAAGAAGGCCCTCGACCCCGCCGCCGCCGCGACGCTGGCGCAGATGCTGGAGGTTCCGGATGCCCGGACCGGATGAGCGCGCGCTGATGTTCCTCGGCCTCGCGACGCGCGCGGGGAAGACGGTGTCCGGCGACGAGGCCTGCCGGGCCGCCCTGAAGAAGGGGCTGACGAAGATGCTGGTGGTGTCGGAGGACGCCTCGCAGGGAACTAAGGACAAGTTCAAGGCCCTGTCCGAGACCTTCGAGACCCGGTATCGGGTGTATGGTACAAAGGATGGACTCAGCCGCTTCACCGGGAGACCGGACCGCAAGGTGGTCGCGGTGAATGACGAAGGATTCGCGACCCGCTTGTCGGAACTGATCGACGAAGCCGTCGCACAAGAAGGAAAACCGGGAGGTTGAACGACCCGAGCGCGGAACGACCGCTGGCCAAGCCGATCGAGGGAACAGGGGAGACGCGGGGAACCGGAGTCTCGCCAGAATTCTGGAGGATGACAGATACAGAATGGTGAAGAAGGATGATTTCGCTTCCGGCCTCCGTGCCGGATTCGTCCACAACGAGGGCGTGCCCCAGGGCGGCGTGAAGCCGGTCTCTCCCGAACCGGTTCCTGAAAAAGAAAAGGAAGCGGACAAGGAGAAGGCGAAGCACGTCCCGAAGAAGACGTCCGCACCGGAACCCGCTCCTGTCGCTCCCGCGCCCGAAGTCCACAAGGGACCGACGGTCACCATGCAGGGCATCTCCGGAAAGAAGATCACCGGTGAAGTCAAGGTCGTGAAGCGGATTCCGAAGGAAGTCGCGGTCGAGGATGCGCCCGTCGGCGCGCCCGTCGCGGTCCCGGCCCCGACCCCCGCTCCGGCTCCGGCGCCCGCCGCAGAGGCCGCTCCGGCCCACGCGCCGGCGCCCGTCGCCACTCCCGCCGCGGAAGCGGCCCCTGCCGCGAAGCCCGTCGTCCACGCGCCGGTCGCCGAGACCGCGCCGAAAGTGGCGGTTCCTGCGGTCGCAGCGGCGACTGCCGCGCATGTGGAAGTGCCGAAGACGGAGACTCCTGCCAGGGAGCCCGCCGCCGCGCAGGTCCAGACCCAGGAAGCCCCCAGGGCGCACCCCGCGGAAGCGGCCCGTGCGGCCGAACCGGCCGCCGCCGTCCCCGCGGCTCCCGCGCCGAAACCGGAAGTTCCCGCGGCCCCGACGACGACCTCCGCGCCCGCACCCGTCGCCACGGCACCCGCCGTCGCCGCGGCCCCTGCGGCTCCGGCCTCTTCCGCTCCGCCCGCGGCTCCCGCCGCGACGGTTCCTGCGGCACCGGCCGCGCCCCCGGAGCGCAAGGCTCCCTATTCCACGGGCTACATCGCGACGCCGGACGACCGTCCGCGCGCACCCTACCCGACCGGCAACCTCGGTCCCGCGCCGGAACGTCCGCGCGCCCCGTATCCGACCGGCAACGCCGGTCCCGGAGGCCCGGGCGGATACCAGAACGGCCCGCGGCCCAGCGGACCCTACCCCCCGCGCGCTCCCGGCGGCCCCGGCAGTTACCAGGGCGGCGGCGGCGGATACCAGGGCGGCGGCTACCAGGGTGGTGGCGGCTATCAGGGCACCAATCCCCGTCCCGCGGGTCCTGGCGGCTACCAGGGCGGCGGCGGGTATCAGGGCGGCGGCCCGAGACCGGGCGGCTACCAGGGCGGCGGCTACCAGGGCAACAATCCGCGTCCGGGCGGCCCCGGCGGATACGGCCCGAGACCGGGCGGTCCGGGAGGTCCCGGCGGCTACCAGGGGAACAACCCGAGACCCGGCGGCCCCGGCGGATACGGCCCGAGACCCGGCGGTCCCGGCGGATACGGCCCGAGACCCGGCGGCCCCGGCGGCCCGCGCCCCGGCGAGAAGGACGACGCCGACAAGCCGGTCGTCCGTCCGACCTCCAACATCGGCGCCCGCGTGGCCTTCGAGAAGGAAGCCAAGAAGAACGACCACCGCGGCGGCGACGCGAACCGTTCCACTGTCCGCACCGCGCCCGGCACCTCCGACCGGCAGGCCCCGATCAGAGGCGACGCCGCCGTGTTCGGAAAGAAAGGCGTCACCGAAGCCCTGTCCGACGAATTCGTGATCAACGCGTACTACTCCGAGAACGGCAAGGGCAAGGGCAAGAACCGCGGCATCCGCCGCGACCGCCTGACCGAGACCGAGCTCATGATGCAGCGCGCCGAACTCAAGCAGGTCGCGATTCCCGACCCGATCAACGTGAAGGAACTCGCCGAACTGCTCAAGAAAGCCTCGGGCGAAGTGATCAAGAAGCTCATGCAGTTCGGCATGATGGTCACGCTGAACCAGGAGCTCGACTACGCGACCGCCGCGATCATCGCGGAGGACTTCGGCATCAAGCCCGAGAAGGCCGTCATGGTCACCGCCGAGGAGATTCTCTTCGACGACACCGCCGACGAAGATACCGACCTGAAGCCCCGTCCGCCCGTCGTGGTCGTCATGGGCCACGTCGACCACGGCAAGACCTCGCTGCTCGACCGCATCCGTTCCACCTCGGTGGCGACGGGCGAAGCCGGCGGCATCACCCAGCATATCGGCGCGTACACCGTGAAGATCAAGGACCGCGCGATCACGTTCCTCGACACCCCGGGCCACGAAGCCTTCACGGCGATGCGCGCCCGCGGCGCCCAGGTCACCGACATCGCGATCCTCGTGGTCGCGGCGGACGACGGCGTCATGCCCCAGACGATCGAGGCGATCAACCACGCAAAGGCCGCGAACGTCGCGATCATGGTGGCGATCAACAAGATGGACAAGCCGGGCGCCAACGTCGATAAGGTCCGCCAGGAACTGTCCGAGCACGGCCTGATCCCCGAGGAGTGGGGCGGCACCAACATCATGGTGCCCGTGTCCGCGAAGACCGGGATGGGCATCGAGGAACTGCTGGAGATGGTCATCCTGACCGCCGATGTCCTCGACCTCAAGGCCAATCCGAACAAGCAGGCCAAGGGCACCGTGATCGAGGCCAAGCTCGACAAGAACCGCGGCCCGATCGCGACCGTGCTCGTGCAGCGCGGCACCCTGAAGACCGGCGACTCGGTCGTCGCGGGCTCCGTCATCGGCCGCATCCGCGCGATGGTCGACGACAAGGGCTCCAACGTCAAGCGCGCCGGTCCGTCGATTCCCGTCGAGATCTCGGGCCTGCCCGAGGTTCCCGAGGCGGGCGAGGTTTTCTACGCGATCGAGGACGAGAAGGTCGCCCGCGACCTCGCCGAGCGCCGCAAGACGCAGCAACGCGAACAGCAGCTGCGCGCGTCCTCCCGGATGTCCCTCGATTCCTTCTTCACCAAGCTGAAAGAGGGCGAGGCCAAGGACCTGAACATCGTCATCAAGGGCGACGTCCAGGGCAGCGTGGAGGCGGTCAAGCAGTCGCTGACCAAACTGTCCAACGACGAGGTGCGCGTCAACATCGTGCACGACGCCGTGGGTGCGATCACCGAGAGCGACGTGCGCCTCGCCGAGGTCGCGAACGCCATCATCATCGGCTTCAACGTCCGCCCGCCCGCCAACGTCGCGGACATGGCGAAGGACGCCGGCGTCGACGTGCGCCTCTACCGCGTGATCTACAACGCGATCGAGGACATCGAGGCCGCCATGAAGGGCATGCTCGCTCCGACCTTCAAGGAGAACGTGCTCGGCCACGCGGCCGTGCGCCAGATCTTCAAGGTGTCCGGGGTCGGCACGATCGCCGGCTGCATGGTCACCGACGGCAGGATGGTCCGCACCAGCGAGGTCCGTCTGCTGCGCGACGGCGTCGTGGTGCACGAGGGCAAGCTCGCCTCGCTCAAGCGCTTCAAGGACGATGCGCGCGAAGTCCAGCAGGGCTTCGAATGCGGCCTGTCGATCTCCGGGTTCAACGACCTCCGCGAAGGCGACGTCGTCGAGGGCTTCGAGATGAAGCAGGTCGAGAGGAGCTAGCATGCAGAGATCGGACCGGGTCGGGGAGGAGATGCGCGACATCATCGCCTCCCTGCTCCGCGAAAGCGTCAAGGACCCGCGGCTCCCCGCCATGGTGTCGGTCGTCGAGGTGGAGATGTCGAGGGACCTCTCGCACGCGAAGGTCTACATCAGCGTACTGGGGGACGACGAGGCCAAGAAGGGCGCGGCGGCCGCGCTGAAGAGCGCGTCGGGCTTCCTCCGCAGGGAGGTCGCCTCGCGCATCCGCCTGCGCGTCGCGCCGGAGCTGCATTTCGTGATGGACGACTCGATCGAGCGCGGCTTCCGGATCGCGAAGCTGATCGACGAGGCGAACAAGGGTCTCCGGAAGCCGAACGACGAGTGACCGGCGCACCGGTCGAGGTGGCCTGATGCCTGTTTCCGCCCGGAATCTCGTCGCGGACGCCCTTCGGAGTCTCTCCGGGCACGTCGGAGGCGTTCTGCTCTACCCTCATGTCGGAGCCGACGGAGACGCCCTGGGTGCCTGCTTCGGCTTCGTCTCCGCTCTCGGAAGGGCCGGAATCGACGCCAGGGTGGTCGTCGAAGAGCCCGTCGCGCCGCCGTTCGCGTTCCTGCCCGGCGCCGGCGGGGCGATCGTCTTCGATGCCGCGCTCGTCCCCTCGCTCCAGGCGTTCCAGACGGTCGCGCTCGCGGTCGACTGCGAGGGCCCGCCACGCATCGGCGCCCGGGCCGACCTGTTCCGTGCCGCCCGCGTTCACCTCGTCGTCGACCACCACCCGCCCGCCCCTGTATCCGACGTGGACGAGGACGGCACGGTGCGCTTCGTCGACCCCGCCGCGTCCTGTGCCGGCGAACTCGTGCTGCGTCTCGTCGGCGACCTGTCGGCCACCGCGGGGGCCGACCTGCTCGACCGCGACGGCGCTACCTGCCTGATGACCGCCCTCCTCTTCGACACCGGCGGCTTCCGCTTCTCCAACACGAACGCCGACTCCTTCGCCGCGGCCGCGGAGCTCGTGCGCCACGGCGCCGACCCGCGCGACCTGACCCGCCGGCTGTTCGACGAGATGAGCCCGGGTCGGTTCCGCCTGCTCGGCCGCGCCTTCTCGGCGGTGCGCTACGATTGCGGCGGCCGCGTCGCGTCGGTTTCGGTGCCGCAGACGATGCTCGACGAATGCGGCGCGACCGAGAGCGACCTCGACGGCCTCGCGGGGCGCCTGCGCGACGTCGTGGGCGTCGAGGCGGCCTTCGTCCTGCGCGAGCGCGCAGACGGCACCGTCCGCGTCAACGTGCGCAGCGGCGGAGGCTTCGACGCGTCGGTCTTCTCGAAGGGTTTCGGGGGCGGCGGACACGCCCGCGCCTCCGGCTTCACGGTCGAATCGGGCCTCGACGAAGCGCGGGAACGCGTCCTCGAAGCGGCCGCGCGCGAGCTTTCGTGCCCGGAGGTCCGATGACGGTCCGCGGAGGAGTGCTCGTGGTGCGCAAGCCCGTCGGCGCGACCTCCTTCGGCTGCGTGTCCCGCGTGCGCCGCGCCGTGGGCGAGCGCCGGGTCGGGCACTGCGGCACGCTGGACCCGTTCGCGGAGGGCGTCCTGCCGATCTGCATCGGGCGCGCGACCGGGCTCGTCCGCTACATGGAGGGCTACGACAAGGAATACCGCGTCACCGTCCGGTTCGGATCGGAGACCGACACCCAGGATGTCACCGGACAGCGCACCGGCGGCCGCGAGCCGACCGAAGGGGAACTCGGGGCCCTGCGCGCCGAGGATTTCGCTCCGATCCGCGCGATGGCCGCGGCGCTCGCCGGCGACCGTCTCCAGACGCCGCCCATGTATTCCGCCGTCAAGGTCGACGGGCGCAGGCTCTACGAATCCGCGCGCAAGGGCGTCGAGGTCGAGCGGAAGGCGCGGCCGATCCGCGTCCACTCCGTGCGCACCGATTCGGTCGCCGTCGACGAAGGGGTCCTGCGCGCCGTCCTTACGATCCGCTGCTCGAAGGGAACCTACATCCGCACGCTCTGCGAAGACCTCGGCCGTGCTTCCGGCTTCGGCGCGCACGCCGAAGCGCTGGTCCGCACGCGCTGCGGACCCTACGGCCTCGAGCAGGCGTACGCGCTCGAGGAACTGGATGAAGCCTGCCGCGGCCTGGGTGACAGGGCGCTGGACGCCCTCGCCGCCCTCGGCTGGCTGCTGCCCCTCGAATCCGCCGTCCTCGACCGGGCGTCCGCCGAAGCCGGTATGGAAACCGCACGCCGCCTCGTCGACGGCCTCGAGGTCCTGCCCGAGGCCCTCGGGCTCTCGGGAGAGCTCCCGGAGTCCGTCGCCGTGACGAAGGCGGGCCTCGGACTGCTGGCCGTCTGCCGGATCGACGCGTCCGATCCGGAGCGGACCGTCTACCGCGCCGAACGGGTCTTCACCGATGCACGACAGGAGAAGGAAGATGTATGATGCGAGCGCCCGCGCGGCGGGTGTCGGTCTCGGCTATTTCGACGGCCTCCACCGGGGCCACATGGAACTCGTGCGCACGCTGCTCCACAGGAGCGCCGAACGCGGGCTGGTCCCGACCGTCCTGACCTTCGACCGGCACCCCTCGTCCCTGGCTTCGACGCAGCGCAGCGCCGACCGGACGACGACCGCCCTGATGACGCTCGGCGAGAAGCAGGCGATGCTGCTCGACGCCGGCGTCGAGGACGTCGTGGTCCAGGCCTTCGACGCGGAGTTCGCCGGGATGACCGCGGAACGATTCCTCGACGAATACATTCTGGAGCGACTGCACGCCCGCCTCGTTGTGGTCGGTCACGACTACCGGTTCGGGAAGGGCCGCGCCGGAGACGCGCGACTGCTGCGCGAGTGGGGGAGCCGGAAGGGCGTCGAGGTCATCGTGATGGAGCCCGTCCGCATGGGCGACACGCTCGTGAAGAGCACTACGATCCGCAATCTCCTCGCGGCCGGACAGATGCCCGAGGCCGCCTCGCTGCTCGGGCGCGGCTACACGCTGTCCGGCGTCGTCGTTCCCGGGCGCGGGCTCGCCCGACGTCTCGGATTCCCGACCGCGAACTTCCGCCTGCCCGCCGACCGCGTCCTGCCGCCGCCAGGCATCTACCGTTCGAGAGCCCGCGTCGGGGAGAGGACGTACGAGGCGGTGACCAACCTGGGATATCGCCCGACCGTCGAGGCCGCCGGCGCCGAGTTCCTCGCCGAGACCTGCCTGTTCGACGCCGACCTCGACCTCTACGGCTGCACGCTCGAAGTCGAATTCCTCGAGAAGATCCGCGGAGAAGAGAAGTTCGACGACGTCGAGGGACTCCGGGAGCAGGTGCTGCGGGACATCGACCGGGCGAAGGAACTGCACCGGCTCGACGAGAACGGCTGGACGCTCGCCCGCATCGGCCGCATCCCCGTGCAGGTCCTGCGTTCCTCGCGCTTCCGGACCGCGCTGTGCACGGTCTCGGTGCGCGTCCCGCTCGAGCGCGCGTCCGCGTCCGCCAACGCGCTGCTGTCCCGCCTGCTCGTGTCCGGCTGCGCCCGCCTGCCCGAGCGCACCGAGGTCGCGACCGAGCTCGACGGGCTGTACGGCGCCGAGATCCACTCCGCCGTCGAGAAGGAAGGGGACCTGCAGGTCCTGCACTTCACCGCGGACGCGCTGGCCCGCTGGACCGACGGCTCGTCGCCGATCGCCGCCACCTCCGCGCTGCTCTTCGAGATGCTGCTGACGCCCGCGTTCGATGCGTACGGACGCTACGACGCGACGACGGTGGAGGAGGAGCGCCAGAACCACCTCGCCGAGATCGCCGCGCGCGAGAACGACCGCACGCGCCACGTCATCGACCGATGCACCGAACGCTTCTGCGGCGACACCCCGCACGGACTCGAGGAGGACGGCGAGGCGGATCTCGTCCGCGCGCTGGACCCGGCCGCCCTGTCGGCCGCCTATGAGCGCTGCTTCCGCGAGGGCGCCGTGCAGGTGCACCTCGCCGGCGCCTGGGAGGAACCCGCCGTGTCGGCCGTGCTCGACGCGGTCCGGCGGCTCGAGGCCAGGTTCCCGGGCGGACGGCGGCTCCCGCTGCACCCGGCGGTCGTGCCGGCTCCGCTGCCGGATGGCCCGGAAAGGCGCACCGCCGCGCCGGAGACCGTCCTCGAATACCGGAAGGTCGAGCAGGCCCGGGTCTGCCTCGCGTATTCCGGCGCTCCGGCGTACTACTCGATGGACACGATCGTAATGACCCTGCTGAACAGCATGCTCGGCGGGGACGCCCACTCGCTGCTCTTCGAGAAGGTCCGCGAGGAGGAAGGATTGGCCTACAGCATCTTCTCCGCTCCGCTCCGCTACCAGGGGGGACTCCTCCTTTCCGCCGGCGTGCCCGTCGACCGCACCGAGGAGGCGCTGGTCTCCATGCGCCGCCAGGTGGCCGCGCTCGCCGCCGACGATTTCCCCGACCGCGTCTTCGAGAGCTCCGTCCGCATGGTGGAGAGCGCCCTGCGTTCGCGCGGGGACGACCTCGGCGCGCTCGCCGCCGCCGACCAGGGCGGCCTCGCGGCCGGGCGCCGCCTTCGCACCGACGAGGGCCTCCTGATGCTCCGCGCCGTGACGCGCGCCCGCGTCGTCGCGCTGGCTGGCCGGCTGGCCGAACGGACGTGCTTCGTCCAGCTGCCCGGGGAGGACGACCGATGAGCCGCGCGGACTGGACCCTTTCGACCCGGAAGGACGCGATGTCCGGCGAGCGGATGGATGTTCGCACGCACAAGTCCGGCCTCGTCCTGCTGCATATCCCCAAGCCCGGCTTCACGCGGGCGTTCGCCGGGTTCGCCGTGCCCTACGGCTCCGTCCACACGTCCTTCGAGGCCGGCTCGGTCCACCGCGTGCCCGACGGGACCGCGCACTATCTCGAGCACTGCGTCTTCACCCGCGACGAGCATGGCGGCTTGCTATCTGCGATGTCCGCGACCGGCGCCCACGCGAACGCCTATACGACGCATACCCACACGCTCTACTACTTCACCGCGACATCCGCCTTCGAGCCGGCCTTCCGCAGGATGCTGGGCGCGGTCCTGCACCCGGCGCTCGACCGGGAGCGCGTCGAGGCGGAACGGCCCATCATCCTGAGCGAACTGGCGATGTACCGCGATGAACCCGACTCGCGTTGCTTCACCGGGCTGCTCGAGGGACTCTACGCCGTCCACCCCGTCCGCGTCGATATCGGCGGTACCGCCGAGACCGTCGCACGGATCGCGGCCGAGGACCTGCAGGCCGTCCACTCCGCTTTCTACGGCCCGAGCCGCCTGACGGTCGCCATCGTCGGCGACCTCGACGCGGAGGCGCTGCTCCCGTCGATCGAGGACGCCCTCGAGGGCATGCCGGACAGCCCGGCCGGCCGCGCGCTGGCCGTCGACGAACCGCCCCTCGTCGCGTCGGCCCGGACCGAGATCCGGATGGACGTCGGCATGCCGTCGTTCCTGATCGGCATCAAGGACCCGTCCGCCGGCCGCGGGACGCCGCAGTCCCCCCGGGAGCTCGCGGTGCGCCGCCGCGCCGGGCGCCTCCTGTTCGAGACGCTGCTCGGCAGCACCTCGCTCGTCTTCGACGGCCTCTATGCGGAAGGTCTGCTGACCGACTCGTTCGGGTTCCATTACCTGTGCGAGCCCGATTTCGCGTTCCTCGCGGCGGGAGGGGAGAGCCCCGAACCGGAGCGGGCCGCGGAAGAGCTGCTGAAGCGCCTGCGCGGAGCCTTCTCGGCCGGTCTCGACGCCAGGGCGTTCGACACCCAGCGCAAGGCCGCCGCCGGATCCTTCCTGCGTGGACTCGACTCGATCGAGGGCTGCGGAATGTCCGCCCTGCACGCCGTGCTGGCGGGAATCGACCTGTTCGATTACCCGGAAATCTATGATAGTATGGACCTTGAGTCCGCCGCCGAGTGGATGCGATTCGTATTGGACGAGGACCTGGACAGCGTCTCGATCGTCCTTCCCGCAGGAGGTACCTGAGCCCATGAGCACGACGAACCTGGTCAGCTTCCCCGGCCTCGGCATCATCGACCTGCCCGTGAACCGGGTCGCCTTCAGCGTGTTCGGGCTCCCGATCTACTGGTACGGGATCCTGATCGCCTTCGGCGTCCTGCTCTGCGTGTTCCTCGGCATGCGCCACGCGCCGAAGTACGGGCTCACGCCGGACGACGTCCTCGACGTCATCATCGTCACGATCCCCATGGCGATCGTGTTCGCTCGCCTTTACTACGTCGTTTTCTCCTGGAACACCTTCAAGAGCAACCTTCTGTCGGTCTTCGACGTCCGGAACGGCGGTCTCGCGTTCTACGGCGGCGTGATCGGCGGCATCCTCGGCATCCTGGTCGTCGCCCGCTTCAAGCGGATCCGCCTCCACACGATCCTCGATTTCCTGGTCGTCTACCTTCCGCTCGGCCAGGCGATCGGCCGCTGGGGCAACTTCTTCAACCAGGAGGCGTTCGGCAACAACACGACGCTGCCGTGGGGCATGAAGAGCGCCGCGACGCAGTCCTATCTCGAGTCGCTGACCAACGCGACCGGAATCGTACCGACCGACCCGGTCCACCCGACCTTCTTCTACGAGTTCGTCGCCAACCTCCTGATCTTCGCCATCCTGCTGCTGATCCGCCGCAGGACGAGGACCCCCTATGTGACGACGCTCTCCTATCTCGCGATGTACGGCTTCGTCCGCTTCTTCGTCGAGAGCATCCGGACCGACCCCCTGATTTTCCTCGGCGTCCGGATCTCCGAAGTCCTGTCCGCCGTGATGTTCCTGGGCTCGGTCGTCGCTCTCTGGGTGATGCGGTCCGTCGCCGAGAAGCGCGAATTGCAGAATGCCCTGGAAGCCGCCGTCGCGGAGCCGGCTCCGGACGAGAAGGCGGAAGACGCACCCGAGGAGAAGGATGGACCGTCCGGGAATTGAGCGCTCCCAACGGGAGAGCTTCTTCGGCGCCCTCGACTACTGGCTGTTCGTCCCGGTCCTGCTGATCTCCGCCATGGGGCTGTACGCCCTGTCGGGAGTGCTCTATCCGGATTACGCCAACGCGTCCGCCGTCTTCGTGAAGCAGGCCGGCGCCGTCATGGGCGGCGTCACGATCGCGATCGTGCTCTGCCTGCTCGACATCCCCACGCTCAAGCTGCTGGGCTGGGCGACCTACGGGGTCGGCCTCGTCCTGCTCGCGCTCGTCCTCGTCGACGGATACCGACTGCCCGGCGCGTCGGCCGACAGCTGGCTCTCGATCCCCCTGATCGGGACGCTCCAGCCGTCCGAGATCGCGAAGGCGGGCCTGGCCATGGCCTCGGCCTTTGTCTTCGAGGACATGAAGACGAAGAGGATCACCTATCCGGCGGGCGTCCTCCGCATCGCCGCGATCTTCCTGCCCGTGCTGGCCCTGATCTACAAGCAACCCGACTTCGGCACGATGATCGTGGTCGTCTTCATGCTCGTCTGCATGGTCTTCACCTGGGGCATCCGGCTCCGCTACTTCCTGATCACGGTCTCCACCGCGATTCTCGCCGCGATCCCCATCTTCCTCTTCGTGCTCAAGACGTTCCAGCGGAACCGCCTGCTGGCTTTCCTCTTCCCGGGACTCGACCCGACCATGGCCTACCAGGTGGACCAGTCCCGGCTCGCGATCGGTTCCGGCGGATTGATCGGAAATCTGACGGGGACCTCCGTCACCGTGCCCGTGAAGGCCTCCGACTTCATCTACGCGGGTCTCGCGGAACGGATGGGCTTCGTCGGCACGACCGCCCTGGTCGTCTTCGTCTTCTTCTTCCTGGCCCGCGCCTTCTACGTCGCGTCGCACGCCCCGACGCCCGCGACCTCCTACATGGCCGCCGGCATTTCCGCGGTCTTCGCCTTCCACTTCATCGAGAACCTCGGCATGAACGTCGGCCTGATGCCCGTCACGGGCATCCCGCTCCCGTTCGTCAGCCTCGGCGGCACCGCCATGGTCGTGAACTTCTTCTCGCTCGGGATCCTGCTCGCGATTTCGATGGAGCGGAACCGGACCCAGGAGGTCGACCGGACCGTCTGACCCGCGTCCGGAATCCTGCCGGACCCCCTTCCCGAGACCTTTTGTACCGATATGGGCCCCACCGCGGAACCACCGCTGCGGGGCTTCTTTACAGTTCGATTACGTTGGTTGCAAAAGTCCATGACGCGGAATATGATGCAGATGGTGGTTGGAAGTGGAGCGAAAATATATTCTTGTGGTGTAGTGTGGTGAATTAGGAGGCCTGGTGCGACCGGGTCCCGGATAGTGGAAGGGGAGACGATGGGGCGATACCGCCACACGGTCGACGCGAAAGGCAGGATCTTTCTCCCGGCGAAGGTCCGGGAGGAGATCGGCGCGTCGGTCTTCGTGACGAAGAGCCTCGACCCCGAATACCTCTCCGGATACACGCAGCAGCAGTTCTCGGACATCCGGACCCAGCTTTCCCAGTTGCCGGGCACCGACCCGGTCGTGCGCGCGATGAAGCGCGAGATCCTGGGCGAAGCGATCGCCTGCGACCTGGACGGCCAGGGACGCATTTCGATCACGGACGAACTCTGGTCCCAGGTCGGCATCAAGCCGGGCGAAGAAATCTACATCGTCTATCTCTATGAGAAGTTCGAGATCTGGCCTGCGGCCGTGTACGACGGCAAGCGGTCGGAACGGGGTTCCGCACTGTCGGAGGATCTGAGCCGCTATGACGTCAAGGGGGTCTGATTTCCGCCACGAACCGGTGCTGCCGGCCGAGTGCGTCGCCGCACTCCGGATCCGGCCCTCCGGAACCTACGTCGACTGCACGGTCGGCGGAGGCGGGCACGCGTCCCTGGTGCTGGCCGCGCTCGGCGAAGGCGGCCGCCTCGTCGGGCTGGACAAAGACGAGGATGCACTCGCAGCGGCCTCTCCACGCCTCGCGGCCGTCGCCGGACTGAATCCGGCACACCCCGCCTTCGACCTCGTGAAGACCGATTTCTCGGGGCTTGGCGCGGCGCTGGACGCACTCGGGATCGCCCGGGTCGACGGCATTCTCGCGGACCTCGGCGTCTCCTCCTATCAGCTCGACGAGCCGGGTCGCGGCTTCGGCTACATGCAGGACGGCCCGCTCGACATGCGGATGGACCGCCTTTCTCCGTTGACCGCCGCCGTCGTCGTCAACACCTATCCCCGTGCCGAACTCGAGCGCATCCTGTTCGAATTCGGGGAGGAGCGCTTCTCCGCCCGCATCGCCTCCGCGATCTGCGAGGAGCGCGCGAAGAAGCCCTTCGAGAGCACCGCGGCCCTGTCCGAGACGATCCGCCGGGCCATCCCCGCCGCCGTGCGACGGGAGGGTCCGCACCCTGCGAAGCGTACGTTCCAGGCCATCCGCATCGAAGTGAACGGCGAACTCGCGGCGCTCGACCGACTGCTGGAGACCGCCCCGCAGCGGCTCGCCCCCGGCGGACGCCTCTGCATCATCTCGTTCCATTCGCTCGAGGACCGCAGGGTCAAGGAAGCGTTCCGCCGGCTCGAGCGCCCCTGCACCTGCCCGAAGGACCTGCCGATGTGTGTCTGCGGGAAGGTCCCGTCGGGGAAGGCCATCACGCGCCAGCCGATCGAGACCGGCCTCGAGGAGAAGGAAGGGAACCCCAGGTCGCGCAGCGCGAAACTGCGCGTATTCGAAGCCGCGGACAGGGAAGGAGCGAGCGCAGATGTATAGGACTTATGGAAACCTGGCCGTCAAGCCCTCCGCGGAGCCTTGCAGGCGACCCGCCCCCGCGCGCTCCGTTTCCGGGTCTCCCCGCCCCTTGTCCGCGCCCGTCCGTCCCGCCGCGGAACAGGAAGAGCGCGTCCTCTGCCCCGGAGAGAGGGAGATGCGCCGGAACCACTCCGCCCGCCGCACGCGCAGCCGCATCCTCACCGTGGCCATCGTGCTGGTCGTCGCCGCCGCCGGCCTCATGGTCGTCTACCGCCAGAGCATCGTGATGCAGCAGAACAGCGAGCTCACGAAGACCCTTCGCGCCTCCGCCTCGCTCGACATCGACACGCAGGTCGTCGAGGAGAAGATCTCCTCGCAGACCGACCTCGCGACGATCCGCGCCCTTGCGATCTCGCGGCTCGGCATGCAGGATCCTGCGGTCCTCCAGAGGATCACCGTGGACCTGCCCCTTTCCGACCGCCTTGTCATGAACCCGCAAGGCGGCACGACGTCGGCCGGCTTCCAGGACGACGGCAACGATGTCCTTCTCAAGAGCGCGATGAACGACCTGGAAGGATTCTTCCGGACGCTGCGCTGACCTTCGCGGCCCTTCTCGCACCCCGTCGAGGACGGTGTGTTATAGTGGGGTAGATTTTCAATCAAGGCGGTTGGTGCGAATTGCAGCGGAAATCTCCGAACTCCCGGCCCCCGGTCAGGCCCCCCGAGCGCATGACGCGACGGGGGTCGTCCTCGTCCCGCCGAAGGGTCGGCATCTTCCTGCCGATCGCCCTGCTGCTCGTCTTCTCGATGTATCTCGTATACTCGCTGGTCCAGCTGCAGGTCGTGAACCACGAGGCCTATGCCGAGGAGGCCGCGAAGAAGCACTACCGCCTGATCGAGGAGACGCCGATCCGCGGCTCGATCGTCGACCGGAACGGAATCGAGCTCGCAGGCAGCGGCGTGACCGAGACGATCGGCATGACCCCCTCGAGCGTCACGGGAACGAAGGACGGCGTCGACCTGACCCGGGCCGAGTTGGCCGCGGGTCTCGCCGCTGCGCTCGACCTCGACGTCGACACCGTGCGGTGGCTCTTCACCGGGCGCGACCCGGTCGCGGGCGTCGACCCGGACAAGATCGCCGCCGACAAGTCGATCACCTACGCCCTCCTCAAGAAACGCATCTCGACCGAGGAGAGCGACCGCCTGCACGCATTCCTTGCCGCCGATGCCGTCTCGGGGATCACGGTCGACCGCGAAGTCAAGCGCTACTATCCGGAAGGAAACCTCGCCCCGCAGGTCGTCGGATTCACGTCGCAGGACGGGAAGGGACTCCTCGGGCTCGAGCTCCAGTACAACGACGTCCTGTCGGGCACACCCGGCTTCACGTACGTCGAGACGGACAACTACTACGGCTCCGCCGGCCTGCCCTTCTCCGTGCCGACCAGCCAGCGCGCTCAGGACGGTCTGGACCTCGTCTCGACGATCGATGCGCGGATCCAGCGCATCGCCGCCGAGGAGCTGCAGAAGGCGGTCGACCTCTACCAGGTGAAGCAGGGCGGCGTCGCGATCGTGATGGACCCCTACACCGGCGACGTCCTCGCCATGGTCTCCTGTCCCTCCTTCGACCTGAACGACCCGACGGCCCAGCCTTCGACCTGGACCGCCGCCTGGGACCCCACGTCGACCGCCGCCGTCGACTACCTCTCCTCCGACGTCTGGCGCAACCGCGCGATCTCCGACACCTACGAGCCCGGCTCGACCTTCAAGGCCATCACGGCCTCGATCGCTTTCGACGAGAACCTTACGAGCGAGACGGTCAAGTACAACGACGCGCCGATCCAGCAGTCGGGCTGGACGATCCAGTGCTGGCGCCAGCGCTCCGCGCTCGGCAACCACGGGATCGAGACCCTGCAGCAGGGCTTCTGGAATTCCTGCAATCCCGTGTTCGTGCACGTCTCGCAGCTCATCGGCATCGACCGCTTCTATCGCTACGTCAAGGCCTTCGGATTCGAATCGACGTCCGGCATCGACCTGCCCGGCGAGGGCGTCGGCATCTTCCACCAGGACCCGGCCCTGATCGACATGTACAGTCTGTCGTTCGGCGAACAGTCCAACGTGACGCCGATCTCCCTGCTGGACGCCTACAACGCGTTCGCCAACGGAGGCCTGCTCGTCACTCCGCGCATGGTCTCCGCCTTGACCGACTCCAACGGCCGGGTCGTCTCGGAGATCGCCCCCGAAATCAAGCGCCGCGTGGTCTCCGAAGCCACGGCCGCCCGCATCCGCGCGATGCTGAAGGGCGTCGTCCTCTACGGAACGGGCTCGCCGGCCTACGTCGAGGGCTATTCGGTCGCGGGCAAGACCAGCACCTCGAACACCGCGACGGAGAAGGTCGTCTCCTTCTGCGCCATGGCGCCGTCCGACCAGCCGGTGGTCACGGTCCTCGTCGTGCTCAATGCCCCTTCCTCGCAGACCTCCTCGATGGCCGCCTCGACCATCGCCGCCAAGATCATCTCCAGCAGCCTCGAGACCCTGGGCGTGCCGCGCGTCTACACCGACAAGGACCAGTCGGTCCTATCGGCGACCGTGTCCGTGCCCAGCTTCAAGGGCAAGACCCTGCGCGACGCCCGAAAGGCCGCGATCGCAATCGGCCTTTCAATCGAGGCGTCTCCGTCGACGCTCGGCGACGACGCGGTGATCCAGAGCCAGAATCCCGTCGCCGGCACCCCGCTCCATAAGGGCGGCGGCGTCGGCGTCTCCGACGCGGCGACGATGCCGTCGCAGACCTCCGTCATGCCCGACCTGACGGGCAAGACCGCGAGCGAGGTCGTCAGCGCGCTGTTCGAAGCCGGACTCAACCCGACCTATTCTTCTGGCGACCTGCTCGGACTCGCCTCCTCGCAGGGCGTTCCGCCTGGAACGACCGTGGCGCGGTGGAGCCGGGTGGTCGTCGCCTTCACGAGGGAGACCGTGCAATGAGATTGTCCGAACTGCTGGAAGGCCTCGAGATCCTCGAAATCCTGGGCGACCCCGCGACCGAAGTCGACGCGGTCGCCTACGATTCGCGCAAGGCGCGGAGGGGCACGCTGTTCGTCTGCATCGAGGGATTCGTGACCGACGGCCACAAGTATGTCGCCCAGGCGGCTGCCCAGGGCACGCGCGCCTTCCTGGTGCAGAAGCCCGTGGAAGTCCCCGCCGGCGCGACCGTCGTCCGCATCGCGGATACCCGGAAGGGGCTCGCGCACGTCTCTGATCTCTTCTTCGGCCACCCGTCGGGCCGTCTCCACATGATCGGCGTCACGGGGACGAAGGGGAAGACGACGACGAGCTACATGGTCCGCGGGATCCTGCGGGCCGCCGGCCGCCGCACGGGACTGATCGGCACGATCGCAAACATCATCGGCGACGAGGTCGTCTACGCCTCGCGCACGACGCCCGAGTCGTACGACCTGCAGGCGCTCCTCTCCGACATGGCCTCGGCCGGGATGGACAGCTGCGTGATGGAGGTCTCCTCGCAGGGTCTCGCCCTCGACCGCGTATTCCGTACGGAATACGACACGGGCGTCTTCACCAATCTCTACAACGACCACATCGGGCCCTCCGAGCACGCCACTTTCGAGGAGTACGCCGATGCGAAGGCGATGCTCTTCTCCCGCTGCCGCAATGCCCTCGTGAACGCCGACGCCCCCCACGCCGGACGCTTCCTAGCAGCCACCACGGGTCGGCTCTACACGTACGGACTCGGCCCGATGGCCGACGTCCGCGCGAGCGCGATCGAGAAGGCCGTCGAAGGCGGACGCGTCGGCACGCGCTTCCAGCTCGATTCGCCCTGGTTCTCCGGGTCGGTGTTCGTCGGCATGCCCGGACGCTTCAACCTCTACAACGCGCTTGCCGCGATCGGATGCGCCGGGCTGGCGGGCTGCGGCCTCGCCGACGTCCGCGCGGGGCTTGCCGAGGCGACGGTCAAGGGCCGCGTGCAGCCGATTCCCAACGACTGCGGATTCACCGTGATCGTGGACTACGCGCACAACGCGGCCAGCCTCGAGAGCCTGCTGCAGACGCTCCGCGAGTACGTCGACGGCCGTCTGGTCGTCGTCTTCGGCTGCGGCGGGGACCGGGCGAAATCCAGGCGGTACGAGATGGGCGAGGTCGCCGGCCGGCTGGCCGACTTCACCTACGTGACTTCGGACAATCCCCGCACCGAGGATCCGGCCTCCATCATCGACGACATCCTCTCGACGCTCCTCCCGTCCGGCGGCTCCCACGTCGTCGTCCCGGACCGGCGCGAGGCGATTCTCCGCTCGATCGCCGAGGCGAAAAGGGGCGACATGGTCGTGATTGCCGGCAAGGGCCACGAGAACTACCAGATCTTCGCCGACCGCACGATCCACTTCGACGACGCGGAAACCGCCGGAGAAGCCTTGGCGGCGCTGCCGGCCGCCTCCGGAGCCCCGGCATGAGACCCGTCCCGCTGACAGACCTCTTCGCGTGCACCGGCGCGCGGCTCGTCGGTTTCCCGCCGGCGCAGGGCGCCTGCGTCCACGGCGTCTCGACCGATTCGCGCCTGCTCCGGCCCGGCGAGTTCTATCTGGCCCTTAAGGGCGAGAAATTCGACGGCCACGACTTCCTCGACGCCGCGCTCGATGCCGGCGCCTCCGCTCTGTGCGCGAGCGACGCGCCGCGCCTGCTCGCCGCGCTCGCCCGCCACCCCGACCGGCCCGTGCCCGCGCTGCTCGTCGACGACACGCTCACCGCCTACCAGCGGATCGCCGCGTGGTATCGCACGACACTGCACGCGCACGTGCTGGCCGTGACCGGCAGCGTCGGCAAGACCTCGACGCGCGACCTGGTCGCCGCCGCCCTCGCCGGCGAGCGGTCGGTCCACCGGACGGCCGGCAACCTCAACAACGAGATCGGCCTGCCGAAGACGCTGCTCGAAGCCGATGACCGCCACCAGGACCTCGTCGTCGAGATGGGCATGCGCGCGAAGGGCGAAATCGCGGCGCTGACGCGCATCGCGCGTCCCGACGCGGCGGCGGTGACCAACATCGGAACAGCGCACATCGAGTATCTCGGCTCGCGGGAGGGCATCCTCGCCGCCAAGCTCGAGATCGCCGAAGGCCTCGCGACCGATGGCCCGCTCTTCCTGAATCTCGACGACCCCTATCTTCGCGGCTTTTCGGAGACGGTGTCCGCCACCGGCGTCCTGCCCGCCACGGGCCGGCGCGCCGCCCTGACGGCCCTCCGCACCGAGGCGTCCGCCGACGCCCGCCTGCCCGCCTCCGTCTCCCGGTCGCTCGTCGCGCGAAGGATCCGGGTCGGACGGGACGGGACGCGCTTCGACGTCGAGGTGTCGGTCGGGGAGGGGGTCCGGGAGGTCCGGGACGCGTTCGTGCCGATTCCCGGAATCCATGCCGTCCGAAATGCGCTGTTCGGCTTCGCCGCCGCCGCCTGGGAGGGCGTGTCCGACGCCTCGGCCGCGTCCGGAATCGCCGCGTTCGAACCCACGGGATCCCGCATGCGCATCTCCAACTACGGGCGCCTCGTCCTCATCGACGATTCCTACAACGCGAGCCCCGAGTCCATGGAGGCCGCCTTCGCCGCCCAGCGGGCGATCGCCTCCGGCCGTCGCGCCGTGGCAGCGCTCGGCGGAATGAACGAACTCGGAGCGCATGCCGAGGCCGCGCACTTCGCGGCCGGAGCCGCCGCCGCCCGCGAGGGGATCTCCCTCGTCTTCGTGACCGGCCCGCACGCGGGCCGCTTCGCGGACGGATTCAGCTCGGCCGCCGCCCCCGGCGCCGCAGCGGTCTGCGCGCCCGACGCCGGCGGACTGCTGGACGGCCTGCTCGAAGCGGTCCAGGACGGAGACGTCCTTCTCGTGAAGGGCTCCCGGTCCTTCGGGATGGAGAAGGTGGCGCGCGCCGTGGCCGCCCGATACGACGACGGCAAGGAGGACCCCGCATGACGCCTCTCCTCAAGTCACTTGTCCTCGCGGTCGGCATGGCGCTGGCCACCATCCTCGTCGGCATCCCCGGGATGCCGCTGCTGCGCCGCCTGAAGGTCGGGCAGGTCGTCCGCGACGATGGTCCGAAGTCGCACCTGTCGAAGAGCGGCACGCCCACGTTCGGCGGCCTGCTGTTCCTCGTGCCGATCGTCGTGTTCGGGCTCCTCGGTCCGCTCCTGTTCCCGCAGTTCGACCAACTGCCCGCCCTTACGTTCATGATGGCCGGATTCGCCTTCGTCGGCTTCCTCGACGATTACATCAAGGTCCGCATCGACCGGAAGGGTCTTTCCGTACTTGCGAAGTCCGCGCTGCTGATCTCGATCGCGACCGCCTTCAGCGTCTACCTGCTCTACTTCTCGGACATGAACCTCGTGATCGTCCTCCCGTTCACGAACGGATCGGAGCCGATCGAGCTCGTCGGCTGGGGCAAGGCCACCTACGGCGCCTTCCTCGTCGCCTTCCTGTACATCGTCACCAATGCCGTCAACATCACCGACGGCGTCGACGGACTCGCCTCCTCGGTCACCGCCGTCGTCGCCACCACCCTCGGCCTGCTCTCGCTCGCGCTGCCCGCGGACATCGACGACCGCCGCGCGATCGCCTACTTCGCGTTCTCGATGGTCGGCGGCTGCCTCGGCTTCCTGTTCTACAACCGCCACCCCGCTCGGGTCTTCATGGGCGACACGGGCTCCATGGCGCTCGGCGCCGGCGTCGCCGGCGTCTCGATCCTGATGGGCTGCCCCTGGATCCTGATCCCGGCCGGCATCGTCTACGTGCTCGACGCGGGCTCCGTGGCGCTGCAGGTGTTCTGGTACAAGCGCACGAAGACCCGCATCTTCCGGATGTCCCCGATCCACCACCACTACGAGCTCGGAGGCTGGAGCGAGCGGAAGATCGTTCTGGTCTTCTGTTCGGTCGCGGTCGTCGGGTGCGCGGTGGCCGCCCTGTCCATCCTTCTCTAGGAGGACGCATGAAGCAGCCGAGAAACGACAGGCCCCGCGCGGCCGGCCCCCTTCCAGTCCCGGGCGCGCGCCCGGGACCGGTCGACGCGCTCTTCGCGGTCGTCGTCCTCGCGCTCGTCTGCTTCGGACTCGTCATGCTGCTGTCCGCGAGCATGAGCGAGGGCCTGTCCCGCGACGATTCGCCCCTCTACTTCTTCGGCAAGCAGTTCGTCTTCACGCTGATCGGCGCCGCCGTCTGCTTCCTCGTGAGTCTGGTGAACCCCCGCCTCTACAACCGGGCCTGGATCGGCCTGCTCGCCTACGTCGGCACCTTCGGCATCCTCTGCCTGGTCCTCGTCCCCCACATCGGCGCGGTTTCGGGCGGCGCCCGCCGCTGGTTCTCCCTCGGCGGCATCCAGGTCCAGCCCAGCGAGATCGCGAAGGTCCTGCTCGTCTTCTGCCTGGCGGTCTACTACAGCCGGATCGAGCGCCTGCGCGCCTCGGGCGGCCTCGAACGGGCCACGCCCTTCCGGACCTTCCGCGCGGCCCTGTGGGTGGAGTTCTTCCTGCCCTTCTTCTGCCTCCTCTTCTGGCTGGTGCCGATCGCCATGGAACCGCACATGAGCGGCATGGTCATCCTGACGCTCGTGTTCGCCGCCGTCGTGTGCGTGTCGGGCGCCCGTCCGCGCATCCTCCTCGCCGGACTCGCGATCCTCGTCGTCGTCGCGCTGGTCCTGGGGCTCCTGCTCGTCGCGATGCTCCCATCCCTGCTCCCGTACCTGCCGGAATCCCTCCAGAAATACACCAACCTGACCTACATCGCCGGCCGCTTCTCCGTCTTCTTCCACCCGGAACAGGCCAGCGACGACCTGCTGTGGCAGACGAAACAGGCGCTGCAGGCCATCGGGGCCGGTGGCCTCACCGGCGTCGGCCTCGGTCTCGGACGCCAGAAGTTCGGCTATCTTCCGATGTCCTACAACGACTACATCTTCGCCATCATCGGCGAGGAACTCGGCATGCTCGGCGCCATCCTCGTACTGGCGCTCTTCCTCGTCCTGCTATTCCGCGGCGCGGTCATCGCGCGGAAGGCGGGCGGCACGTTCGGATACGTGCTCGCGGCAGGGTACACGACCCTGCTCGTGGTGCAGGCACTGCTGAACATCGGCGTCGCGACCAACTCGATCCCGCCGACCGGCATCTCGCTGCCGTTCTTCAGC
Organism: uncultured Eubacteriales bacterium; assembly: GCA_903835065.1. GTDB lineage: Bacteria > Bacillota > Clostridia > Saccharofermentanales > UBA5734 > CAILLO01. Next base: position 21,255 of record CAILLO010000028.1, on the reverse strand, counting down.
TACGGAGGCAGCAGCAACCTGATGTTCCTCGCCGCCGTCGGCGTCATCCTCGCCGTGTCCCGGACGTCCCGGACGAACGCGATGCTGCCGGGGAAGGACGGCTTCCGGTGAGCGCGCCCCTCCGGGTCGCGGTCGCGGCCGGCGGAACCAGCGGGCACATCCACCCGGCCCTCGCGGTCGCCGCGGCCCTGCGCCTCCGCCGCCCCGACGCCGAGGTCCTTTTCATCGGCACCTCGCGCGGCCTCGAGTCACGCGTCGTGCCCCGCGCCGGGTTCGCGTTCCGCCCGATCCGCGCGAGCGGGTTCCCGAGGAGGATCTCGTTCGCCGCGCTGAAGTCCCTGGCCGACCTCGTCGCGGGCCGCCGCGAGGCGCTCCGCCTGCTGTCGGAATTCCGGCCCGACGTCGTGTTCGGCACGGGCGGCTACGTCTGCGGCCCCGTCGTCGCCGCCGCGAACCGCCTGCGCATCCCCGTGGTGCTCCACGAGCAGAACGCGTACCCCGGCCGCGCCAACCGCGTTCTCTCCCGGCGCGCGCGCTTCATGTGCACCAGTTTCCCGGGCTTCGAGGACGCCTATCCGAAGCGCGTGGCCGTACTGCGGACCGGCTATCCCGTCCGCCCCGAGTTCTTCCACGTCGACCGCGACGAGGCCCGCCTGGCGCTGGGCATCCCTCCCGAATCCCGCTTCGTGCTCGCCTTCGGGGGCAGTCTCGGGGCCCGCGCGATCAACCGCGCGGTCCTCTCGATGCTGCGTGAGGGCCCCGCCCCCTGCGGCGCGCGAATCCTGCTCTCCTCCGGCGAAGCGTTGAACGCCGAGTGCGTTTCCGAATCCGCCTTCCTACAGGGCCGGTCCGACGAGTTCAAGCTCGTCGCGTACCTCGACGACCCGCACCTGGCCATGGCCGCCGCGGACCTGATCGTCTGCCGCGCAGGAGCCGGCTCCTGCTCCGAGATCGCGGCGCTCGGCAAGCCGTCGGTCCTCGTTCCGTACCCATACGCGGCCAACGACCACCAGACCTTCAACGCGCGGTCGCTGTCCGACGTCGGCGCCGCCGTACTCCTGCCGGACGGACGGTGCGACGGACCGGAATTGCGGCGCCTGCTCGCGGAGATCCTGCCCGACAGCGGCCGGTGCCTTCGCATGGCGGCCGCGGCGAAGACCCTCGCGGGCGAGGATGCCGCCGACCGCATCGCCGACTGCCTGCTCGAGGCGGCGGGGAAGGGGCGGGCGGAATGATCGTCCTCGCGCACCGCGGGGCGTCGGGGCACGCGCCCGAGAACACCATGGCAGCCTTCCGACGCGCGCAGGAGCTCGGGGCCGACGGACTCGAGCTCGATGTCCAGCTGTCAGCGGACGGTGCGGTGATCGTCCTGCACGATGAAGACGTGATGCGCACGAGCGACGGCAAGGGGATCGCCTCGAAGATGACCCTCGCCGACCTCCGGACGCTCGATTTCGGCTCCTGGTTCGGCCCCGGATTCCAGGACGAACGCATTCCGCTCCTGTCCGAAGTCGTGGTCTTCGTGGCTTCCTTCGGGCTCTGGCTCGACATCGAGCTCAAGGGTGCGCCGGACGTCGACCCCCGTCTGCCCGCCGCCGTCGCGGAACTCGTCCGGGACCGACTCGACCCCGCCCGCACGATTCTCTCGAGCTTCGACGCATCGGCCATCGACGAAGCGGCGCGGCTCCTGCCCTGTTTCCCCCGCGCCCTCCTCGTCGAGCGACTCGACGCCGCGGCCTGGCGCCAGCTCGCGCGGAGGTCGCCCGACGGCACGCCGTTCTACGCCTACCTTCACCCGTATTTCCGCTCCCTCGACGCGACCCGCGTGTCGCGCGCCCACGCCGCCGGCGCGAAGGTCGACCCGTGGACGCTCGACCGCCGCGCTCCGCTCGCCCGCATGCTCTCGATCGGCGTCGACGGAATCATCACCGGATTCCCCGAAAGGATCGCCCCACGATGAAACGCATGCCCGGAATCCTCGCCGACCGTGTCGCCCTCCTCGTCGTCCTCGTCGTCGTGCTCGCGGGTGCGCTGCTCGTGGCGCTCTCGCCCGCGTTCCGCGTCGGGAGCGTCGACGTCTCGGGCACGCGCAAGCTCGACTCGCAGGCGCTGGTCGCCGAAAGCGGGATCGTCGCGGGCCGGTCGTTCCTCAAGGGAATCGGGGGGGACCTGTCCGCCCTGATCGGGCTGCGCTACGGCGGGGCCGAACAGCATCTCCTCGAAGCGAACCCCTATCTGCGCTCCGTCCAGGTCCGCTACCGGTATCCCGGACGCGTCTCCATCGAAGCGGTCGAGCGCGTGGAAGTCGCCTATCTCGCGGCCCACGACGCCGTGGTGGTTATCGATGCCGACCGCGTCGCCGTCCAGGTCCTCCAGGGGGATCCGCCCGCAGGCATCCCGCTCGTGGAGGGAATCGGCATCACGCGCTACCTGCTCGGCGGCTCCGTCGAGGTCGACCGCCCGGCCGCGCTGGACGACGCCCTGCTGCTGCTCTCCGCCGTCCTCGAAGCCGACGCGGACACCCGCGGGGACCTGAAGCTCCTGTCGGTCGTGACGTCCGTCCGACCCGCGGCCGACGGCTTGATCTACCTCACCGTGCGTCTGCCCGCGACGGGCCGGGATCTGCTTGTGCGCGAGGACGACCCGCGCAACGCGACGACCGACATGACCATGCTGCGGTACGCCATCCTCCAGGGCAAGTTCGACGACGTCGGAAGCGGTATACTGGATCTGTCGGGCGACCAGAACCGGTTCGTGCCCGACGGGAAATGAAGGGGGCCTCTCCATGCTGGCACTGCTCGGACTCGTCATCGGACTGATCATCGGGATCTTCCTCAACGTCGACATTCCCCAGGCGTACTCGACCTACGTGGCCGTCGGAATCCTGGCCGCCACCGACTCGATCGTGGGCGCCATTTCCGCCAACATGCAGAACAAGTTCGACATGCCCCTGTTCGTCACCGGCCTTCTCGGCAACGGCCTGATCGCCGTCGCCCTGGCGGCCCTCGGCGACCAGCTCGGCATCCCGCTGTACCTGGCGGCCGTGTTCGCGTTCGGCAACCGCCTGTTCCTCAACTTCTCCTTCATCCGCAGGACCTGGCTCGAACGGTTCCGCAAGCCGGCCGGCGCCGCTCCGGACCCTATCGAAAACAAGATGTAGCGTTCGCGCCGATCGACCGGACACAATCCGTTGTTGCAGCGGGGCGCGTAGTGTAGAATGGTGGGAGACCCGACCGGTAGATCCGGCGCACTCCACGAAGGGGGTAGCGAATTGGCCGATTATCGAATGAACTACGGCATGGAGAACGACAGCTACGCGACGATCAAGGTGATCGGCATCGGCGGGGGCGGCTGCAATGCGGTCGACCGGATGATCGAGGGCGACGTGAAGGGCATCGAGTTCATCACGATCAACACCGACAACCAGGCCCTGCAGCGCACGCACGCCTCGCTTCGGATCCAGATCGGCGAGAAGCTGACCCGGGGCCTCGGCGCCGGGGCGAACCCGGAGATCGGGGAACGCGCGGCCTCCGAATCCAAGGACGAGATCGCGCAGGCCGTCCGCGCCTGCGACATGCTCTTCATCACTGCCGGAATGGGCGGCGGCACCGGCACCGGCGGCGCCCCCATCATCGCCCAGGTCGCCAAGGAGCTCGGCATCCTGACCGTGGGCATCGTGACGCGCCCCTTCCGCTTCGAGGGCTCGCGCCGCATGCAGAACGCCGAGAAGGGCATCCGCGAGATGGAGAAGTACGTCGACTCCCTGATCGTGGTGCCCAACGACAAGCTGCTCGAGGTCGCGACCGCCGACACGACGATCGACGAGGCCTTCACGATGGCCGACCAGGTGCTCCGCTTCGGCGTCCAGGGAATCTCCGACCTCGTCGCGATCCCCGGCCTGATCAACCTCGACCTCGCCGACGTGAAGCGGATCATGACCTGCGCCGGCGTCTGCCACATGGGGATCGGCCGCGCGTCGGGCGAGAACCGCGCCTCCGTCGCGATCCGCCAGGCGATCAACAGTCCGCTGCTCGACACGTCGATCGACGGCGCCAAGGGCGTGATCATCAACTTCACCGGCGGCCGCGACATGAAGCTCCGTGAAGTCGATGAAGCCGCCTCCGTCGTCCGCGACACGGTCTCTCCCGAAGCCGACATCATCTTCGGCGCCGTGATCGACCCCAACATGACCGATGAGATCATGATCACCGTGATCGCCAGCGGCTTCGAGCGGACGACGCTGCCCGCGGGCATGCGCCCCGGCGCCCGGTCCTCCGCCCCACCGCCCGCCGTGCCGCCCACCCGCGCCCCCGAACCGCCCTTCGCGGACGTCGACCCCGGATTCTCCGCGGTGCCGGATTTTCTGGCCCACGGCTCCGGCGCCCCCGCTCCTTCGGCGTCCCAGACCCCGCCCGCACCGACGGCTCCCGTGGCCCATCCGACGACCGCGCCGGCCCCGTCGGCCCACCGCTCCTCCAACGGCGGATTCCTCAGCGTCGGCGACGACCGCGACGTCGACCCGGCCTTCGAGACCGCAACCGCCCCGCCTCCCGTGGAGCCGAAGCCGTCCTACGAACCCGAGCCGGCGGCCGCGAACTGGTGGGACGAAACGCCGTCCGAGCCGGTCCGCCGCGAAGCCGCGCCTCCGCCGACCCCGGCGCCCGCCCCGGAACCGCCCCCCCGCGAGCGCAAGCACGGACGGATCCTGCCCTGGTTCCTGCAGGACGACGATACCCGCTTCAAGGACTGAAGCCGCCAGGCAGGGTTGGGGGGTGGTCCCGTGAGATGCCCGTTCTGCGGTCACGATGAAGACAAGGTGATCGATTCCCGTCCCTCCGAGGAGGGTTCCGCGATCCGCAGGCGCCGCGAGTGCATCGCCTGCGGTTCTCGCTTCACCACCTACGAGAAGGTCGAGAACCTCCCGCTGCTCGTCGTGAAGAAGGACGGCAGCCGGGAGCCGTTCCTGCGCGACAAGCTCATCGGCGGCCTGATCAAGTCCTGCGAGAAGCGCCCCGTCTCCACGGCCCAGATCGAGGCCCTCGTCGACTCGATCGAGATGGCCGTCCAGAATTCGCTCAAGCGCGAAGTCACGTCCCGGGAGATCGGCGAAATGGTGATGGAGCGCCTGAAGGGCCTCGACGAGGTCGCCTACGTCCGCTTCGCCTCCGTCTACCGCCAGTTCAAGGACGTGAACTCCTTCCTGTCCGAACTGAACCAGATGCTCAGCCGCCAGCCCTGACGGCCGGCGAGAAGAGGATTCTCCCTTGAAGAAGGCCCTGATCGTCGACGACGACAACAACATCTGCGAACTCCTCCGCCTCTACTTCGAGAAGGACGGCTTCGACGTGACGACGGCGGGGGATGGCCCGGCCGCCCTGCGCGCCTTCCGCGAATCCCCGAGCGACATCGTCCTGCTGGACCTCATGCTGCCCGGCATGGACGGGTTCGACATCTGCCGCGAGATCCGCAAGGAGAGCGACGTGCCGATCATCATGCTGACCGCCCGCGGCGAAACCCTGGACAAGGTGGTCGGCCTGGAACTGGGATCCGACGACTACGTCCAGAAACCCTTCGAGCCCAAGGAGCTGATGGCCCGCGTCAAGGCCGTCCTGCGCCGCTCCGCCGCCACGGTCGCGACCCGGGAGGCCAACGACGGACGGCAGCCGGGGGACGAGCCCCCGATCGACCTGCCGGGACTGAGGATCGACAAGGTCCGATACCAGGTCCTGCTCGACGGTCGCCCCGTGGAGATGCCCCCGAAGGAACTCGAGCTCCTCTACCACCTGGCTTCGCACCCCGATCGCGTCTACACGCGCGAACAGCTCCTCGCCAGCGTCTGGGGCTACGACTTCTTCGGCGAGTCGCGCACCGTCGACGTCCACGTCAAGCGGATCCGCGAGAAGCTCGAGGCCGCAGGACCCCGCTCTTCCTGGCGCATCCGGACGGTATGGGGAGTCGGCTACAAGTTCGAGACCTCGTGATGCGACGCCCGACGATCCGCACCTTCTCCTCCCGCACCGTCGTCCTTCTCGCAACGGCGATCGCGATGGCCTTCCTCGTGATGGGCCTCGTCTACTACCGCCTCGTCTCGAACACCTTCCTCGACAATCAGGCGCTCGAGTTGCGCGACACCGCGCACGACGTGTCCGACACCTACGTCGAGTTCCTGTCCGAGGGCAACAAGTCCGTCGCCGCTCCCTTCTTCATCCAGTACCTCCGCTCGACCGCGCGGAGCACGGGCAGCATCATCTGGGTCGTCGACCTGTCGGGCGTCATCCAGTATTCCACCGACATGCCCGGCGACGTGGCGGCCAGGATGAACAAGCTCTACGACGGTTCCTACAGGCTCCCCACCACGTACCGTTTCAGCAACGGGTATGACGGCGCGGACCGCCAGGTCTTCGGGGATTTCTACGGTCTCTTCGCGGACACGGGCCGGAAGTGGCTGACTGTGGAGGTCCCCGTCCGCGCCCAGTTCGGCGGCATGCTCGGGGAGATCCAGATCCACCACGCCTACACCGACCCCTTCTACTCGCAGCAGTTCCCCATCGGGACGCTCGTCACCGCGGCCGTCACCGCCTTCGGCGCATCCCTGCTCTTCGGCTGGATCATGTCCCGGGCGATCACGCGGCCCATCCGCGAGATGACCGACCTCGCCTGGCGCGTCACGATCGGCGACTACAGCGTCCGTTTCCCGAGACGCCGGGGCCGCGGCCGGAAAGGGAAGCGGAAGGTCCGGCTCGGCGGAACGGCCGGTCTGCTGCCGCCGGACGACCTGACGCACCTCGCGGACACCATGGACTCCATGGTCGAGAAGCTCGACCGCACCGAACAGGACCGCCGCGAATTCATCGCCAACCTCTCGCACGACCTGCGCACGCCGCTCACGTCGATCAAGGGCTTCATCGAGGCGATGCTCGACGGCACGGTCACCGAGGAGCGCCGCAGGTCCACCCTCGGCATCGTGAAGAACGAGACGCTCCGCATGGAGTCGCTGGTCTCGGCCATGGCGGACTCCGCGGCCGTGCAGACCGGCCGGCAGCCTCTGAACGAGGTCGAATTCGACGTCAACGAACGGATCCGGCTCGCCATCGTCGGCCTGCAGCCGCAGGTCCAGGAGAAGCGCCTGAACATCGAGACCGACCTGTACGACCAGGAGGATGACGGGATCCTGGAAGTCCAGGGGGACGTCGCCGCCATCGACCGCGTGTTGTACAACCTCCTGTCGAACGCGGTGAAGTTCACGCCCTCCGGCGGCACCCTGGCCGTACGGACGCGTCGGAGCGTTCGGACCCGCCTCGCCGAGATCGTCGTCGAGGACGACGGACCCGGCATTCCCGAGGACGAGCGCCCCTACGTCTTCGACCGCTTCTACAAGGGCGACCCTTCGCGCGGCTCCTCCGGCACGGGGCTCGGACTCCACATCTGCCGCACCCTACTCGCCGCGCACGGGCAGGGAATCGAGGTGGACGAGAGCCCGCAGGGCGGCGCCCGCTTCCGGTTCCATCTCCGTCTACCATAATCCTTCAAGATTGAGCGCAGCTTGTTCATAGTCTCTTCACATGGTCTGCATATAATATGCACAGGACCATAGCCCAATATACGGAGGTAGAACCCATGACCACATCGAAACGCAGGATCATCGGATACATCGCGGCCTGCCTGGCCAGCGCCGTGCTCGGCTCCGGCCTCACCGCAGGGACGCTGATGCTCGTCTACGGTACCTCGCTCCCGAACGGGAACGGGGCGTCCGGTCTCTCCGCAACGCCCGCTCCCACCCAGCCCGTCCAGGACGTGATCACGAAGATCGAACCTGCCACCAATGCGGTCGTCCCGATCGCGGCCAAGCTCATGCCCTCGATCGTCGGCATCATGGTCAGCGACGGTACCACCGGCCCCTTCGCCACGTCGGACGAAGGCTCGGGTGTCGTGGTCTGGGCGGACGGCTACATCCTCACCAACAACCACGTGATCTCGGCGGTCTTCGACACCAACGGGACCTACATCACCGGCGCCACGATCGACGTCTATCTGAACGGCAAGACCGACCCCTACCCGGCGACCGTCGTAGGCCGCGACGACCGCACCGACCTCGCCCTGCTGAAGATCGACGCCACGGGCCTCACCCCGGCTGAATTCGGCAACTCCGACAACCTCGTCGTCGGGGAGCTGGCCGTCGCGGTCGGCAACCCGGGCGGGCTCCAGTTCATGGACTCCGTCACCTCCGGCATCATCAGCGGCTTGAACCGCGAGATCGTCTTCGAGGACGGCACCTCGATGAAGCTGATCCAGACCGACGCCGCGGTCAACCCCGGCAACTCGGGCGGCGCGCTGGTCAACGGCGCCGGCCAGGTCATCGGCATCAACAGCTCCGGTCTCAACAAGACGACCTACGAGGGCGTGAATTTCGCGATCCCCTCGAACCTCGCGATGTCCATCGCCACCGACCTGAAGGAGCACACCTACGTGACCGGCCGCCCGTGGCTCGGCATCACGGTCCTCTCCGACGCGCAGTTCACAATCGCCCGCGCCGACAAGAACTGGCCGGACGGCATCTACGTCTACTCCGTCATGACCGACGGCCCCTCGTTCACCGCAGGATTGAGCAAGGACGACATCATCACGACGATGGACGGCAAGGCCGTCAAGTCGCAGGTCGACCTGAAGGACGAGCTCGCGCTGCTGAAGCCCGGAGACACCATCGTCCTCAAGGTTTACAGGACCTCCACGGGAGTCTATCATGATATCACCGTGACCCTGCAGGAGAAGAAGAACTAGCGGGTCGCCCGGAGGCGCGGAATTGGAGCGCAAGTCGGCGAAGGAAGCCCGGAAGGTCCTCGAGGCCCTCGACCGGGAATACCCCGAGGCGGATTGCACGCTGGAGAACAAGGAGCCATTTCGGCTCCTTGTTTCTGCCATCCTCGCCGCCCAGTGCACGGACGAGCGGGTCAACCTCGTCGGCCAGACCCTGTTCGCCGACTATCCGGATCCGCGCGCGTTCGCCGAAGCCCCGATCGAGGCGCTCGAACAGGCCGTGCGCCCCTGCGGCTTCTACCACGTGAAGGCCCGCTCGATCCAGGCGAGCGCCCTCCGGATCCTCGCCGACTTCGGCGGGGAAGTGCCGAGGACGATGGAGGACCTGCTCTCGCTGCCCGGCGTCGGGCGCAAGATCGCGAACCTGGTCCTCGGGGACTGCTTCGGTACGCCCGGCATCGTCGTCGACACCCACGCGATGCGCCTGTCGCGGCTGATCGGGCTGTCGGACGGGAAGGACCCCGAACGGATCGAGCAGGACCTGCGCCGGATCGTCCCGGAGGACCGGTGGACCGATTTCGGGCACCTGCTGGTCGCCCACGGCAGGAAGTACTGCATCGCCCGCCGCCCCCGCTGTCCGGTCTGTCCACTGAGGTTGCTGTGCGACCACGGGCGGAGCGTCCTGGGTCCGGTCGAGGCGACCCCGTGACGCCCAGTGCTCCCATGGCGCCTTCCGGTCCTGGAACGGCGGGCCCGCTCGACCTGCCGATCACGTCTCTCCGTGGCGTCGCGGGACGCCGGTCGGAGGCCTTCTCCCGGCTCGACGTCGATTCCCTCGGCGCGCTTCTTTGTCTATTCCCGAGGGGGTACGAGGATTGGAGCGCTCCGAAGGAGATCGCCTCCCTTCAGGACGGCGAGGACGCCGCCTTCGTGGCCGAGGTCTCCCGCGACCCGACGCTGCGTCGCAAGGGGCGCATGAGCCTCGTGCGGACCGTCCTGCGCGATGGAACCGGCGCGATCGCCGCCGTGTGGTTCAACCAGCCCTACCAGCAGGCGAAGCTCTCGAAGGGCGGGCGCTATCTGTTCCGCGGCCGCGTCAAGCGCCGCGACCTTGCTTTCGAGGTCTCGAATCCCTCGTTCGAGGAGGCGCCGGAAGAGGGCGGCGTCGGGCTCAAGTCGGTCTACCCGCTGACGCGCGGGTTGTCGCAGGGAGTGATCCGCTCCGCCGTGCACGAGGCGCTCGCGCGTTGCGACGGACACCTGCCGGAACCCCTGCCGGTGCCGGTCCGGATGGAGCACCGCCTGGCCGCCGCCGTTTACGCCTACCACAGAATCCACGAGCCGGATTCCCGGGAGGACGTCGGAATCGCCCGCCGGCGTCTGGTGTTCGAGGAGCTCTTCCTGATGCAGGCAGGCCTCCGGATACTGAAGACCCGCAACGCGCGGATTCGGACCGCCTTCGCGCTGCCGCGAGGTGTCGCGATCGACCGAGCCGTCGGCCGCCTTCCCTTCGCCCTGACCAAAGCGCAGATCCGCGTCTCCGCGGAGATCGCGCGCGACCTGGCGCGCGACGTGCCGATGAACCGTCTCGTCCAGGGGGACGTCGGATGCGGGAAGACCGTGCTCGCGGCCCTGGCGATGCTGCAGGCGCACGAAGCCGGGCACCAGTCGGCGCTGATGGCGCCGACCGCGATCCTTGCCGAGCAGCACCGAGCGACGTTGGAGAGGCTGCTCGGCCAGGAGGGGCTGCGCATCGAGTTGCTGACCAGCGCGACCCCCGCTGCGCGCCGGCGCTCGATCCTCGAGGGCATCGCGTCCGGAGCGGTCCACATGGTGGTCGGAACGCACGCGCTGCTCGAGTCCGACCTCGCCTTCCATTCTCTCGCCCTCGCCGTCACGGACGAGCAGCACCGCTTCGGCGTGCGCCAGCGCGTGGCGCTTTCCACGGCGGAAGGCACCGCGCCCCACGTCCTGGTCATGTCCGCGACGCCGATTCCGCGCACGCTCGCCCTGATCCTGTACGGCGACCTCGACATATCGATCGTCGACGGGATGCCGGCCGGGCGGCTGCCGATCGAGACGTATACGGCAGGCGAGACGGACAGGCCGCGCATCCACGACTTCCTCCGCCGGGAGGTCGCGCAGGGCCGCCAGGTCTACGTCGTGTGCCCGATGGTCGAGGAGAGCGAGGAGCAGGACCTCGAATCCGCGAAGACGACCTACGAGCGCCTGTCGAAGGTGATCTTCCCGGACCTGCCGGTCGCGCTCGTCCATGGTCGCCTGAAGGCGAAGGAGAAGTCGGAGGCCATGGAGGCCTTCCGCAAGGGTGAAACCCGAATCCTCGTCGCGACGACCGTGATCGAGGTCGGCGTGGACCACCCGGAGGCCTCGGTGATGGTCGTGGAGAACGCCGACCGGTTCGGGCTCGCCCAGCTCCACCAGTTGCGCGGCCGCATCGGCCGAGGCCCCCACCGTTCGGTCTGCATCCTGATGGCGGACGATGTCTCCGCGGACGCCATGGAGCGGCTGAGGACCCTGTGCCGCACGCACGACGGATTCGTCGTGGCCGAGAAGGACCTGCAGCTGCGCGGTCCCGGGCAGTTCTTCGGCGTCCGCCAGCACGGACTGCCCGAATTCCGGATCGCCGACCTCTACCGGGATCTCGCGGTGCTCAAGGAGGTCCAGGAATCTCTTGACCGACTGCTGGCCGCGGACCCCCTGCTCGAGTCGACGGACAACCGATGCATCGCACCCGGCATCCGCTCCCGGTTCGGGACCCTGTTCCCGAACGTCGGGATCTAGGGGAGGGACCGGCATGCCGCGCGTGATTTCGGGGTCCTCCGGAGGCATCGTCCTGCTGGCGCCGGACGGGAAGGGCACCCGCCCGACGTCAGACCGCGTCAAGGAAGCGCTGTTCAGCATTCTTGCCCCGCGCCTCCCGAACGCACGCGTGCTCGACCTGTTCGCCGGGACCGGGCAGCTCGCGATCGAGGCACTGAGCCGCGGTGCCGATCACGCCACGCTCGTGGACTCCGACCGCGCCGCCGTGGCGCGGATCCGGCAGAACCTCGACAGGACCCGGCTCGCAGACCGGGCGACGGTGCTGCCGACTACGGTGCGCGGCGCCCTGGACCTTCTGGCACGGGAGGGGAGGACCTTCGACCTCGTGTTCCTGGACCCTCCCTATGCGCTCGCGATCGACACGTTCCGGGATGCCGCAGTTGGCTTGGAACGGGCCGGACTCCTTTCGAGGGACGCGCTCGTCGTCCTCGAACACGACGCGAAAAGCGCCGCAGAGGCGCATGTAATCAATCTGCAACGCGTTCGAAGTTGTAAGTACGGGAACACGATGCTAACATTCTATTCGGGGCTGCCCGGCGGAAATCCGCAGGGCAGCGGCCTCGGGACCGATTGATCCTCGGTGGTCCCGACCGCCCGACGGGAGGGACGGCTTGAAGCGCTACATCTACCCTGGCTCCTTCGACCCATTCACGAACGGGCACTTCGACATCGCTCGACGGGCCGCGCGTCTCTGCGACGAGCTCATCGTCGCCGTGCTCCACAACCGCGACAAGGAACCCGCCTTCACGTTGCAGGAGCGGGTCGACATGGCCTCCCGCGTCCTGAAGGGAATCCCGAACCTCCGCGTCGAGGGCTTCGAGGGCCTGATGGCGGAATACTACCGGAAGAAGGACGCCACGGCCGTCGTGCGGGGTCTCCGCAGTGAATCCGACTTCCGATACGAAGCCGAAATCGCGGCCGCGAACCGCATCCTGCTGCCCGATTTCGAATCCATCCTCCTGCCCTGCCGCTCCGATCTCGCGTTCACGAGCGCGAAGATCGTGCGGGAAGTCGCGGCCTACGGCGGCGACATCCGCGGGATGGTCCCCGCGGAAATCGCGGGTGAAGTCTCGAAGCGGCTCCTCCGGAAGGATCTCCGGGGGGGCGAGCCGCTGTTGTCCGAAGGGGAGGGCTGACGCGATGGAACCCAGAAGGGAACGCAGCGAGGACGTCAACGACCTCATCGACCGCCTGGAGGACTGCGTCGCCGCCGCGCGTGGAATCCCGCTGACGGGGAGCTGCATGGTCGACCGCGAGGAGATGATGGTCCTGATCGGCGCGGTCCGCGAGAATCTGCCGGCCGAGATCAAGCAGGCCGCCTGGATGCTCAACCAGAACCGCCAGCTGATCGCCGAGGCCCGCAAGGAAGCGGAGGCGATCCGCCGGGATGCGGAAGCCAAGACGGCGAGCATGATCGACGAGCACGAGATCACGGAGCGGGCCCGCAAGCAGGCCGGCGAGACGATCGAGACCGCCAACGGGTCGGCGCGGCAGATCCGCGCGGGCGCGATGGACTACGCGAAGAGCAAGCTGTCCGAGCTCGAGGAACAGCTCACGGAGATCCTGGTCACGATCCAGCGTCACAAGAAGGAACTGAAATAGTCCGAAGGACACAGCGACAGGAAAACGGGGCCTCCCGCACGGGCGGGGGGCCCCGTTTTTTCTCGGACCGGACGGCCGAGTCTATTTCACGAAATGGAAGAGGACTTCGGCCGAATTCGTCTCTGCGAGGTAGAGAACCACGGCGCCGTCTTCGGTGCCGAAGCGGAAGGAAAGCGACGAGTCGGCTTCCGACGTGCGGTAGTGCTTCTGCTGCGGGCTGCCTTCGAACGGGAAGAAGCTGTCCAGTCGAGCCGTAAGGACGAGCTGGTCGCCCTTCACCGCGTAGCGCCCCTCCTCGACGGAAACGCCGCCGATCGCGAAGGTCATGAAGTTCGCGACGCGCTCGTACATTCCGTTCTCGTGGAAGAGGAACCAGATGCCGATCGGAACGGTCCCGATGGGCTGACCGGCGGAATCGAGGGAGATCGCGGACGGATCGGCCTGGCTCGACCACTGCCCGAACAGGCGGTCGTCGAGGACGGGTGTCGGATTCTGGGCCGCGGACGCTGTGCAGGCGGCCAGCAGGGCGGCGGACAGAGCGAGGACCAAGAGGGCGGCGGGGACTTTCCTGAAGGATTGCATCATGGAAACACCTCCTATATGCCGGATGGACTTTATACGATGGAATCGTGAAGATGTTCCACGACCCGTGCGGGACCCGTGCGGGACCTCCGGGCATCTGCTATATTGACGGAAGAAGACGAAGGGAGCCGACGGATGCGACGACTGGTCCTCAAGAAGCAATACAACACCCACCACTGCATGGTCTGCGGCCTGCAGAACCGCTCCGGGCTCAGGGCCCGGTTCTACGAACTGGAGAACGGCGAGATCGGCGGAACGTTCCTGCCGACGCCGGACCACCAGGGATATCCCGGACGCCTGCACGGGGGCGTCGCCTCCTCGCTGCTGGACGAGGTGATCGCCCGCACGATCAACGTCCTCGAACCCGAGACGTGGGCGGTCACGGTCGAGCTCGACGTGAAGTACCGGAAGCCGGTGCCGATGGACCGCGAAGTCACGGCCGTCGGACGCCTGACGCGCGACACGCGCAGGCTCTTCGAAGGCCGCGCGGAAATCCGCCTCGCGAACGGCGACGTGGCCGTCGAGGCGACCGGACGGTTCATGAAGCTGCCCTTCTCCTCGATCTCCGACGCCGCGATCGTGGGCGGCGACTGGCAGGCCGACGACCCGGAAGGACAACGGGACTTCCTCGACATCCCGGAAAAGGAGGACGCCCGATGACACCGGACCGCACCCAGTTGCCTCGTCGCGCCCTTCGCCCGTCCGACGCCGCCCTGCGCGCGGCCGAGGCCGAGCGGGAGCGCCCCCTCGTGGTCCGCCTGGCCGACCGCCGGTTCACGAAATGGCTGCTGCTGGCGCTCGCCGCACTGGAGTTCGCGAACGGGATCCTGCTGATCGTCCACGATACGAGCCCGGACGTGCAGCCGGAGTTCTCCCCCTGGATCACCGTCCCCGTCCGCTTCGTCCTCAGCGTCGCAATCTACCTGTTCTGCTACCGCGGCGTACGGGTCGCCTGGTGGCTCGCCTGGATCCGCATCGGAGTCGGCACCGTCGTCGTCGCCCTCTCGCTCTCCGAGACGTTCGATGCCGCGACGTTCGGGTTCGGTCTGGCCTTCCTCGCCTTCGGCGTCATGCTGGTCGCCCACCCCCGGATCGTCGCGTTCCGGAAGGACTGCCGGTCGCGCCGCCCCTTCGGCTGACCGAAGGCGCGGGAGACCGTACGATGGGGAATCGCGCATCGAAAAGGCCTTCGCCGCCCTCGACCTCTCCCGGTTCCTCGAGCCGCCCTACGTCGGGGATTCCGGATAGGACGGTCCGCTGCCGATCGGGTGCGGCCAGACGATCTTCCAGCCGAGCCTCGTGCTCCGGATACCAGACCGCCCTTCTCGCCGGCCTCTGCTCCGCCGAGCTGTCGGGGAAGGCGCGACGACGGCTCGAGGCCCTCGGGATCGCCAACGTACGGTTCCTCGTCGCTGACGTGAGCGGCGGCCGCCTCCCGTGTACCGGACCCGCTGGTCGTGCAGCTCGCTCCGGGGGAACGGATGGTGATCCCCGTCGGCATGCGGGGATTCCAGGAACCGATGGTGCTGGACAAGTCCGGGGACGGCCACATCACGGCAAGGACGGAGGGCGTCGTCGTCTTCGTCGAGTTCGTCGGACGCTGAGGCTTCGAAGGGGAGGACCCGGGGTGAAGGACTGCTGCTGGAACACGGACGACCCGAGCATGAAGGCCTATCACGACGAGTGGGGGACCCCCGTCCACGACGATGCCGTCCTGTTCGAGTTCCTGGTCCTGGAAGGGTTCCAGGCCGGCCTCAGCTGGGCGACGATCCTCCATAAGAAGGAGGCCTTCGAAAGAGCTTTCGATGGCTTCGAACCCGAAAGGATCGCCGCCTACGACGAAACCAAGGTCGAATCCCTCATGGCGGACGCGGGCATCGTGCGCAACCGCCTCAAGATCCGCGCGGCCATCGGCAACGCGGCCCGGTTCCTCGAGATCCGGCGGGAGTTCGGGTCGTTCGACCGCTACCTCTGGAACTTCGTCGACGGCCGTCCCGAGGTGCATTCCCTGAAGACCTACGCGGACATGCCGGTCACGACGGAGCTGTCGGACCGGATCTCGAAAGACCTGCTCCGGCGCGGATTCCGCTTCGTCGGCAGCACGATCGTCTACAGCTACCTGCAGGCAATGGGGCTCGTCGACGACCACCTCGACGACTGCGTTCGCAAGGCGGACCTCCGTCGGGCGGGGGACGTCCGGATCCGCTAGCCGAGGATGTGCCCCATCTTGTCCTTCTTGGTGTCCATATAGAATTCGTTCTTCGGGTTGACGGGCAGCACGATCGGAACCCGTTCCACGACGTCCAGCCCGAACCCGGCGAGTCCCTCGATCTTGAGCGGGTTGTTCGTCAGCAGGCGGATCCTGCGCAGCCCCAGGTCGCGGAGGATCCGCGCCCCGATTCCATATTCGCGCATGTCCGGCGGAAAGCCGAGCAGCACGTTGGCCTCGACGGTGTCCTTCCCCTGGTCCTGCAGGGCGTAGGCCTTGATCTTGTTCACGAGGCCGATGCCGCGTCCCTCCTGGCGCATGTACAGCAACACGCCGCGCCCCTCCCCGTCGATGAGATCGAGGGCGGCGTCGAGCTGCTGGCCGCAGTCGCACCGCTTGGAGGCGAAGGCGTCACCGGTGAGGCACTCGGAGTGGACGCGCACGAGGATCGGGGTCTCCGGATCGAGCGTGCCCTTCACGAGCGCGACGTGGTGCTTGCCTGTATGCGTCTCGATGAACGTGTGGATGCGGAAATCGCCATGCCACGTCGGCATCTCGGCTTCAGCGGAATGTTCGACCAGCGACCCCCTTTCCCGCATGACGGCGACCACTTCGTCGAGCGTCATCGACAGCGGGCCGGTGGCCCCGTCCGCTGCGCACTCCGGGCAGTCCTCCAGCCGCACGACGACGGCGGCGGGCGGGATTCCGGCCAGGCGGCACAGGTCCGCCGCGGCTTCGTAGACCGTCATGTTGCGCTGGACGCCTTCGCGCGTCACGGGAACGGGAAGCAGCGCTCCGCCTGGGACGAAGGGCTTCGAGCGGTCGTGCGCGAGAATCGCCCGCAGGGTGACGGAGGGATCCTCGGCGCCGTCGACGCGGACGGGCCCGCAGAAGCGCCGGAAGCTCCGGTGGCCCACCGATTCGTGGTACACGGGAATCTCCAGCTCCAGGAGGGATTCTTCGGGGTACGCGAGGACGACGCGCTGGACGAGCGGAAGGGGGGAGGCGAGCCAGCCCTCGGCCGAGAACACGGTCGCGGCGCCGCCGGATTCATGGAGGTGCACCGGCGAGCCTTCGCGCAGGCCGGCGAGGATCTGGTCGATCTTCATGGGGAGACTCCTTTCGGGAGACAAGGATCCTTTTCGCCCATCATACGGTTCTCCCGGAAGGTTTTCCGGCTCTAGGGATACGGTCATGGAACGACGCGGATGGAGTACAATGGCCATCGGAAGCGATACATCCGAAAGGGGGCACCATGAGGATCCCGCCACGGGAGGCGCTGCGCCGCCTCGCCTTTTTCTCCCTCTTCCTGGCCGGCACCTACGGCTACCTCTTCACGAACCGCCTGAACGACGCCCGCGGACTCGTCCCCGTCGTCGTGGACACGCCGCTCGACGCCCTGATTCCGCTGACGCCGGTCTTCGTGATTCCCTACGTCCTCTGGTCCCTCTACGTCGCCGGCGCCTGCGTCGTCCTGTTCCTCGACCCGTCGGACCGCTTCTATCGCTTCGTCCTCTCCGTGTTCATCGGCATGGCGATCGCCACCGCCGTCTTCTATTTCTTCCCGACGTACATGCAGCGACCGTGGCCGACGGAGAAGGGATTCCTCTACGACGTCCTCCGCTGGATTTATTCCATCGACCGGCCCTTCAACAGCCTCCCCAGCACCCACGTCCTCTATTCCGTTCTCGTGTTCTGGAACCTGTACCGCTGGAAGCCCCGCGCGAGGGCCTTCCAGGCCGCGAGCCTCGTCTTCTGCCTCCTCGTGTGCGCGTCGACCGTCCTGGTCAAGCAGCACAACACCCCCGACATTCCGGCCGGTCTCGTCCTGGCGCTGGCCGTCGCCCTGCCGCTCGAGATTCCAAAGGAGGGATTCCCATGGCGAAAGTCGAAGTAGATGCCGGAATCTGCGGATTCCACACCGTCATCGAGGCCGTCTCCGCCGACGGAGAGAGCGTCCGGCTCTCGATCCGCTCGGATTGCGCGCACGTGGCGAAGATGGCCGAGGCGCTCGAAGCGGCCGGCGAACTCGACGCCTACGAGCAGATCTTCACGGCGTTCGGGAAGAACACGGTCACCGAGGCCGCCGTGCACCTCAAGCACGTCGTCTGCACCGTCCCCGCGGGCGTCCTGAAGGCCATCGAGGTGGCCTGCTCGCTCGCCCTGCCGAAGGACGTGCATCTGGCCATCTCCCGCGACGCCTAGCGGGAACCCGTGCGGCCGATTTCGCAGAAGCGCGCGCCGACGAAGCGCGCGAGGTCTTCGGGCGACAGCCGGACCTGGAGTCCCCGGACGCCGGCGCTGACGGCGATGTGGTCGTAGAGGAGCGCGGTCTCGTCGAGGAACACGGGATACGACTTCTTCATGCCGATGGGCGAGCAGCCGCCCCGGATGTAGCCCGTCAGCGGAAGCAGCTCCTTGAGCGGCGCCAGTTCCACCGACTTGCAGCCGGCCGCCGCCGCGAGCGCCTTCAGGTCCAGTTCGGCGGAGACGGGAAGGCAGGCCACGACGACTTCACCGGCGTGGCTGCGGAGGACGAGGGTCTTGAAGACCTCGTCGGCGGACAGCCCCACCTTCTTCGCGACGGAGGCGCCGGACAGGTCCTCCTCGTCGACCACATACGCGAGCGTTCCATATGGGATCCCGGCCGCGTCGAGCATCCGCATGGCGTTGGTCTTGGCATGGTCCGCACCCATCGATCCGCCTCCTTGCACTTCGTCCATGATACCGCGGGGAGGGTCTGTTGACACGGGGTCCCTCGCCATGTAGTATGACCGAGGAACAAGCAGGAGCATCCGCTTCTCACCTCGAGCGACGCGAAGAGGTCAATAACGTCAGAACCGCGGACGATTCCGCGTGTACGATGGGCGGATGCAGATAGAAGGGCATTCGTCCTTTTCATTTCTGCAGATCATGGGAGGTGCATTCGAATTAGCCGATCGCAAGAAGGTCTGATGATCAACGAGGAAATCCGTTTCCGGGAAGTTCGACTGATCGACGGCAACGGGGACATGGTCGGCGTCGTGCCGATCGCCGAAGCCAGGACCCGCGCCGAAGAAAGCGAGCTCGACCTCGTCTGCATCTCACCGACCGCCGAGCCGCCCGTCTGCAAGATCATGGACTACGGAAAGTACATGTTCGAGATGGCGAAGAAGGAACGGGAAGCCAAGAAGAACCAGAAGATCACCGAGGTCAAGGAAGTCCAGCTCAAGCTCCGCACCGAGGAGCACGACCTCGGGTTCAAGACGCGCAACGCCTGCCGATTCCTCGGCGAAGGAGACCGCGTCAAGGTGGTCCTCAAGTTCCGCGGACGCGAGATGACCTACACGAACCAGGGCTACGCCGTGATGCGCGAGTTCGCGGACGGATGCAAGGAGTTCGGACAGATCGACCGCGACCCGAAGATCGAAGGAAGGAACATGATCATGTTCCTGCAGCCGAAGAAATCATGACCCGCAGCATGCGGTGATTCGACAGGAGGATGAGCGAAATGCCGAAGATGAAGACCCACAGTGCGTCCAAGAAGAGGTTCAGCATCACCGGAACGGGGAAGGTCAAGCGCTTCCAGGCCTTCAAGAAGCATATCCTGACCAAGAAGACGACGAAGCGGAAGAGGAACCTCCGCGGTTCCGTCATCGCGAAGCCCCAGAACGCTCACACGATCAAGTCGATGATCCCATACAAGTAGGAATTCGCTCGGCGAGGCCTCGTCCCGCCGCTGAACCCCGAGGAGGTTGATCCCGATGACCAGAGTCAAGCGTTCTCTCCGCACCCGTGCCCGTCACAAGAAGGTGATCAAGCAGGCGAAGGGCTACTTCGGCAAGAAGAGCATCGTCTTCCGCATCGCCAACCAGGCAGTGATGAAGTCCCTCAATTACGCGTACCGCGACCGCCGCGCCAAGAAGCGCGACTTCCGCCGCCTGTGGATCGTCCGCATCAACGCCGCAGCCCGCATCAACGGCATGTCCTACAGCCGCTTCATGAGCGGGCTGAAGAAGGCCGGCATCGCCCTCGACCGCAAGGTCCTGGCCGATATCGCCGTCCACGACGCCGACGCCTTCAAGGCGCTGTGCCAGCGCGTCCAATCCGCCTGACGGACGCCATAAAGGGAAGCGAGGCCGAAAGGGCGGGTGGCAGCACCCGTCCTTCGATTTCATGAAGCATCTTCCGATGCAGTTCATCTCGAGCAAGGAGAACCGGATCTTCCGCAAAGGCCTGGCCGTGCGGTCGGGTCGTCCGGACGACGGAGACGCCTCTCTCGTCCTGCTCGAGGGCCTGCGCCTCTGCGAGGAGGCGCTGGGCTCCGGCTGCTCCTCGAAGGTGCTTTTCCTGTCGGAAGGCGTCGCGGGGAGCCCGGAAGCGGTCCGACTGGCGGAACGGGCAGGGAAAGCCGCCGCCGAGGCGGTCGTTCTCTCGGACGTCCTCTTCCCGAGGCTGTGCGCGACTTCTACGCCGCAGGGATACGCGCTCCTCTGCGACAGCCCGGTGATCCAGGGGCTGCCGTCGTCGGCGGACCCCGAAGGGCGGTACCTCGTCCTCGAGGACGTGCGCGACCCTGGCAATATCGGCACCATGATCCGCACCGCCGACGCGGCGGGCGTCACTGCCGTCGTGGTCGCCCCGGGATGCGCCGACCCCTGCAACGACAAGGCGCTGCGCGCATCGATGGGATCGGTCTTCCACCTGCCGGTCCACAGGGCCTCCGTGCCTGAGACCGCCGGGTGGTTGCGCGCCGCGGGACTTCCGCTCGTCGCCGCCGTGCTCGATGGCCCGGACCTCTTCGCACGGCCGCTGCCGGGGAAGGGCGCCGTCCTGGTCGGAAACGAGGCCAACGGGCTTTCGCCCGAGGCGGTCGCGCTGTGCGGCCTCCGGACGCGCATCCCGATGCCCGGGCGGGCCGAATCGCTCAATGTCGCGGCGGCCGCCGCGATCCTCGTCTACGAGATGCTGAAGGCCTCGCGTCGAGGCGGGTAGGACGCGTCCGGACCAGAAACGCCCGGACCCGGAAGGAAGGGAACCCATGCAGATCATCGTGATCGGTTGCGGCAAGGTCGGTTCGTCGCTCGCAAGGGAACTCGTCGAGGCGGGGAACGAAGTCGTGATCATCGAGAACGACCGCAATCTCCTGACGAACGCCGACGACATCGACTGCATCAAGATCAACGGCGTGCCGATCGACAAGGACGTGCTGAAGAGCGCCGGCATCGAGACCACGGACGCCGTATGCGCCGTGACGCAGGACGACAACATGAACATCATGACGTCCC
>CAILLO010000027.1 GCA_903835065.1 uncultured Eubacteriales bacterium | reverse complement strand
TGGTGCCCCCAACGGAATTCGAATCCGTGCTGCCGGCTTGAAAGGCCGGTGTCCTAGGCCGCTAGACGATGGGGGCACGTTGTGCCGCCGGGGGATTATACCTTGGCGCGCACGGAGCGCCGACCGGGCCGCGCGCGGTAGGCTACGGGCGGAAATGAACACGGGGGACCCCAGATGACGCATCCGACAGTGGTGGGCCCGTTCGTCGGCGATGGCGTCGAGCTGCCGGCGATGTACGAAGTCCGGCAGCGGTTCAACTTGCTGCCGGAGGTCGACGCGCTGGCGGAGCTGGACGCGTCCTGGGCCGGCGGGGCCGGGCGGCTGGCGGAGCTGGAGCCCGGCTCATCTGTCGCCGTCGCCGTGGGCAGCCGCGGCATCGCCGACGTCGCGCCTGTCGTGCGCGAGGTCGTAGCGCGACTCAAGGTGGCCGGGCTGGCGCCTTTCATCGTCCCGGCGATGGGCTCGCATGGCGGCGCCACCGCGGAGGGGCAGACCGAGGTCCTCGCCGCGCGTGGCGTCACTGAGGCCTCCGTCGGAGCTCCGATCCGCGCCACCATGGACGTGGTCTCTCTCGGCGAGGCCGACGGCATACCGCTGTTCCTCGACCGCTTCGCCTCGGAGGCCGACGGCGTGGTCCTCGTGAACCGGGTCAAGCCGCACACCGATTTCGTCGGGCCCATCGAGAGCGGCCTCATGAAGCAGCTGGCGATCGGCCTCGGCAAGCAGACCGGCGCCGACCACTATCACAGGCTCGGCGTGGTGCGCGGGCTCGAGGAGACGATCCCGACCGCTGCGCGAGGGCTGCTGGCAAGAGTGAACGTGCTGTTCGGCGTCGCGCTCGTGGAAAACGAGGAGCACCGGACGGCGGCGCTGCGCATCGTCCCGCCCGACGACATCGAGCAAGTCGAACGCGAGTTGCTCGAGCTCGCTCGGCAGCACCTGCCCGGCCTGCCGCTCGACGATATCGACCTGCTGATCGTCGACGAGATGGGCAAGGACATCAGCGGCAACGGGCTCGACCCGAACGTCGTCGGCAAGGCCGCGGCGGCGTACTCGGTGCCGCGGCCGCGGCCGCGCGTGTCGCGCATCTTCGTGCGCGACCTCACCGCGGACACGCACGGCAACGCTGCCGGCCTCGGCGTCACCGATGCCATCACGACGAGGCTGCTCGGCAAGATCGACGCCGCGGCGACCGCGATGAACGCCTTCACCTCGTGCTCGCCCGAGGACGCGAAGACGCCGGCAGTGTTCGCCTGCGATCGCGACGCGATCGTGAGCCTGCTCACGACGGTCCGCCCGGCCACGGCCGCGGACCTGCGCCTGGTCCACATTCGCAACACGCTGGACCTGGCACGCCTGCGCGTGTCGGCCGGGTGCCTGGAGAATCTGCCGGGGCCGCCGGCCGTGACTATCGACTCGACGCCGCGGGAGCTCGTCTTCGACGCCCGCGGCGACCTTCTCTCGCCGTTCGTCGGCGCCTGAGCGGGCCCCGTACGCGGCGCGGCGGGCGGCGCCGGCGGCACTCACGTCGGTGGCCGCCCCCAAGCGCGACATGGATCGCCACGCTGAGCCACGGCGGACCGTCACCATGGACGGTTCATAGTGAAGGTTGTAGGGTAACCGTCACTAAGGAGGAAACATGGCGACGGTTGTGCGCAAGCATTGGCAAAGCGAAGTCTCCGCCGGGCTGCCTCGCCAGGACCGTCAGTCCTGCGAGTATGCGGCCTACGTTCCCGACCTGCTCATAGGGCGCCCGGTCGTTCTCGACGGGACGGTGGCGGCCGATGTCGCGGATGCCGAGGCCGCGATCACCCGCCTGAACCTCGGGGCCAGGGCCCTGGTCGACACGGAGGCTCTGGCACGGTTGCTGCTGCGTGCGGAAGCGGTCGCGTCATCCAGGATCGAAGGTCTCGAGATCGGGCCACGCCGCCTGCTCGAAGCCGAGGCTGCGCGAGCACTCGGCGAGACCAGTTCCGACGTCACGGCCTCCGAGGTCCTCGGGAACATCGAGGCCATGGTCTACGCGGCGCGAAGCGTCCAGAGCGACGAGGACCTTTCCCTCGAGCGACTCCTGGAGATACATCGCAGGCTCCTGTCGGGCTCTCGGCTCGAAGGGACTGGCGGGAGGATCCGGACCGTCCAGAACTGGATCGGCGGCAGCAGCTACAACCCGTGTTCGGCCGCTTT
>CAILLO010000026.1 GCA_903835065.1 uncultured Eubacteriales bacterium | reverse complement strand
CTTGCCGACCGGGAACGCAGCCGGCTTCCTGCTGTAGACGCCGAGGTAGGAGCCGGAGGCGGCGACATGGATTTCAGGACGCCTTTCCGCGAAATACTTCAACGAGGCGAGAGCTTCGGCGGACTCCTGGATTTCATCGAGGATGAGAAGAGTCTTCTCCGGCAGGATCGGGCGGCCGCGTCGGGCGGTCAGTTCGCTCAGGATCCGGTCCGGATCCTTCGTCGAGACGAACAATTCGAGAAGTGCCGGCTCCTCGTCCAGACTGAAATATGCGGTATCTTCGTAGTTCCGTCTTCCGAACTCCTTCAGAAGCCAGGTCTTTCCGACCTGGCGAGCTCCCTGGAGGAGGAGGGGCATCCGGTCTGCGGACTGTTTCCATAGGGCCAGTTCCGTCATGAGTTTTCGTTCCATGGTTCACCTCTGCGTCAATCATAACATTTTTCAGAAGGAATATTGTGTATGTATTCACACTTTTCCGAATGAATGACCTCCCCTCGCCCCCCTCCTGCAATCCATGCATAGCCCGCAGGGGCTGAATGCATGGATTGCCCACCCCCACTTGTGCTACGCTCGTTTCGCCGGGTCGGCGACAGCGCCCGGGGAGGCGTCATGAAGAACCACAGCGTCCATTTCGGAGAGAGCGCCCGGCGCGCGGTCCGCGACAACGCCGCGCGGCACACGGAGGCCGCGGACGTCGTCCGCGAGGCCGTCGAAGCCGCCCGTCCGTGGCGGGAGATGACCCTCGACCAGGTCCGGGACCTGATGTTCGCCGAGACGCTGCCCCGCGCCTGGCAGGTCTGGTCGGACGGCCACTGCCCCGCCTGCGGTCGCAGCGTGCCCATGTACACCTGGGTCGCCGACGCCCTCGAGACGCCCTGGAAGCTGCGCTGCCCGCATTGCGGGGAGCTCTTCCCCAAGAACGACTTCCACGCCTTCTACCGCTCCGGCCTCGACGCCCGCGGACGCTTCGACCCCGCGCGGGCCGACCGCGCGCTGCTGTTCCACACCGGACACCCCGACCCGTCCGACCCGCTCCACGGCTTCGGCGTGGACGACGGGCACGGCTTCTCCGACGACGGCCACACCTGGTATTTCATCGCGGCGTACCTGATCTTCGGGCAATGGAAGCAGGCCGTGCTCGGCGGCGCCCGCGCACTGTCCGACGCGTACTTCGCGACCGGCGACCCGGCCTACGCGCGCCGCGCGGGCGTGCTGCTCGACCGCGTGGCCGACCTGCTCGCGGGGTTCAGCTTCCTGAAGCAGGGGGTCATGTACGACGTGGCGCCCTATGTCGACGGCTTCGTGTCCTACGCCGTGGACCACTGCCAGGAGATGAAGGAGCTGACCGACGCCTACGACCGGGCCTTCGACGGGATGAAGGACGACGCGGAGTTCGTGGCGTTCCTCGCCCGCAAGGCCGCCGAGACCGGATCGCCCGTCCCGAAGGCCACCTTCGCCGACATCCAGGTGCACATCGAGCGCGACCTCCTCGAGCTCGGCGTGTCCGACCCCGCGAAGCTCGAGTGCAACTTCCCGCGCGAACACGTCGCGAAGTACCGCGTGCTGACCGTCCTCGACCGGGGCGACCGGGAGGATGAGCGCTCCGCGCTGCTCGCGGCGATCCTCGACGGCTGCACGGCCGTGGACGGCACCTCCGGCGAGAAGGGCCTCGCCAACTACGCGGCCCTGGGGACCCAGGCGCTGTGCCAGTTCCTGGCCGAGGAGTCCCGCCTGGAGGGCTTCCTCGAGAAGGCGCTCGCGGACCACCCGCAGGTCCGTCACCTCTTCCGCTTCTACCTCGACGCGCTCTGCCTGGGCGTCTACCTCCCCACCGTCGGCGACAGCGGCTACTTCGGCGCGCCGGCGCTGCTCCGCCCCCGGGACCTGGCCCGCCGGCACCCCGGCTTCCACGAGCCGGTCTTCCTCGGCGGCGGCCTGACCGCCTCGGCCTGGCCCCTGCTGGCCGCGCTGCACGACCTCACCGGCGACGCCGACTTCCTGCGCATCGCCTGGCATTCCGCCCCCGGCGGGCGCGCGGACCTCGTCCGCGCCCTCGACGTGCGCGACCCCGACACCCTGTGGCGCCGCATCGACGGCTTCGTGGCACGGGAAGGCGCCGACTTCCCGCGCCGAAGCGTCGACAAGGCGGCGTGGCACCTCGCGCTGCTCCGCGACGGGCACGGCGCGAACGAGCGCGCCGCGTGCCTCACCTACGACGTGCGCGGTGCCGAACTGCACGGGCACAACGACGCCCTGAACCTCGGCCTGTTCGCCAAGGGCCTGAACCTCTGCCCCGACTTCGGCTACCCGCCCGTCCAGTTCGGAGGCTGGTTCACCCCGATCGCCCAGTGGTACGAGCGCCCCTCCGCGCACGACACGGTCGTCGTCGACGGAAAGCCCCAGGTCCGGAACACGCAGGGGCGGACGACGCTGTGGGCCGACGCGCCGGTCTTCAAGGCCATCCGCGTGGATGCCCGCGAGACCGCCGGCGTCGAGCGATTCGAGCGCACGGTCGCCATGGTCCGCGTCTCCGACGACGACTTCTACCTGCTCGACGTGTTCCGCGTCACGGGCGGCAGCGACCACGCCTTCTTCCTGCGCACGACCTTCGGCAGCCTCGCCGTCGAGGGCGTGCACCTCGCCGCGGCCGACGCCTATGGCCACGGCGCGCTGCTGCGCGACTTCCGGGGCGGGACCCCCGACGGCCCCGGCTGGGCCGCGGACTGGACGATCGAGGACCGCTACGGGGTGCGCGCCGTGCCGCCCACGGATCTGCACTTGCGCTACACGGGCCTTTCGCCGGACCTCGAGGTCCTGACCTGTGGATCCTGGGTCAACGCCGCCGGCATGGACACGCAGGAGGAGGCCTGGATTCCGACGCTGCTGCTGCGCCGGCGAGCCGCGGCCGAAGCGTCCGCCCCCCTCGCCTCGACCTTCGTCGGCCTGATCGAGCCCTACGAAGGCGCCCGCGTCGTCCGGTCGGTCCGGCGACTCGCCCCTGCGCCCGAAGACGGCAACGCTGAGGCGGACGACGCGGTCGCCGTCGAGGTCCTGCTCGCCGACGGGCGCCGCGACGTCCTGGTCTGCCTCCCGCAACCGGAAGCGGTCCTCTCCTGGGAACGCCGCTCCGCGGACGGCATCGTGACCGACGCGTGGTGCGGGGCCGGCGGAAGCGGCCGCGACCGCCCAGCCCGTCCGAAACAGCGATGATTCGGACATAGGAGACGCGTCGCGGAAGTGATAGCCTTGAGTCGATGACCCGGAGAACTTCATGCGGGGAGGGCTGAACCATGGACAAGCTCGCGATGCACGGCGGTCCCAAGGCCAAGACGGGTCCCTACGGCGAGGGCAAGCGCTTCGTCGGCAAGGAGCTGCAGTATCTGCAGGAGGCCCTCGAGCAGAACACGCTCTTCTACTGGTACGGCGAGAAGGTCAAGGCCTTCACGGCGCGCTTCGCCGGAATGTACGGCATGAAGCACTGCGTCGCGACCTCCTCGGGCACGGCCTCCCTGCATGTCGCGCTCGGCGCGCTCGGCATCACGGCCGGCGACGAGGTGATCACCTCCCCCATCACCGACATGGGCTCCGTGATCGGCATCCTCTTCCAGAACGCGATTCCGGTGTTCGCCGACCTCGACCCGCGCACCTACAACATGGACCCGGCCTCGATCGAGGCGAAGATCACCGACAAGACCCGCGCGATTGTCGTCGTCCACCTCACGGGCAATCCGGCGGACATGGATTCGATCATGGAGATCGCCCGCCGCCGCGGCGTCAAGGTCGTCGAGGACTGCGCGCAGAGCTACGAATGCTTCTACAAGGGCCGCCGCGCCGGTACGATCGGCGACGTCGGCTGCTTCTCCCTCAACGACTTCAAGCATATCTCCGCGGGCGACGGCGGTATGGTCGTCATGAACGACGAAGAGCTCTACAAGAAGGCCCTGCGCTTCGCCGACAAGAACTACGACCGACTGACGACCGACCCCGCCGCCATGCGCAAGATCTCCTACCTCGCGCCCAACTACCGAATGACCGAGCTGCAGGGCGCCGTGGCGCTCGCCCAGCTGGACCGCCTCGAATGGATCTGCGCCCAGCGCAACGCCTACGGCGACGCTCTCACGGCCGGCATCTCCGGCCTCCCCGGCATCCTGCCGCATGTCGTGAAGCCCGGAAACAAGAGCTCCTACTGGTTCTACATGCTGCGCATCGACGAGGCCGAGCTCGGCGCGACCCGCGAGCAGTTCAGCGAGGCGCTCGCCGCTGAGGGCGTCCCGAGCACCCCCGGCTACATCCCGACCTGCGTCTACGAGTACGACTTGTTCAAGAACAAGAACGCCTACCCCGGCACCGACTGCCCGTGGGGCTGCAAGCACTACGGCCGCGAAATCGAGTACAAGAAGGGCCTCTGCCCGACCGCCGAGGAGATCCTCCGCACCGCCGTGCGCCTCGACGTCAACGAATTCTTCACGAAGCAGGACCTCGACGAGACCATCGCGGGCGTCCGCAAGGTCGCCGCGCACTTCCGCGCCCAGCGCGCGCAGTAGCCGGGGCCAGGGTCGCCGGCGTGAGTTCCGCGAGCTCCTTCGGGCCATCCCGGCACTTCGAGGCCTGGTGGAACCGGTCGCACCTCGGCCGGCCGCTGATGCAGGTCATGGCCCGCCGCGACGTCCCGCTCGAAGGTCTGGAGCGCGTGCCCGAGCCGCGCACCCCTGAGGGACTCCACCTCGACGTCGCCGCCAAGGCCGCCGGGCAGCGCAATCTCCTGCGCACGCACCTCTTTCTCGCCGACGCCTACCCGAACCTCAGCGTCAACATCGGGCCGGGGTCGCTCGCGACCTACCTCGGCGCGGAACCGGCCTTCGCCTGGGACACCGTCTGGTTCCACAAGTGCGTGTCCGACTGGCGCGCCGCGCCGCCGCTCGCCTTCGACCCGGCGAATCCCTGGTGGACACGGCACCTCGCGCTCGTCCGGCAGGCGCAGACCGCGGCGGCGGGCCGCTATCTCGTCAACATCCCGGACCTCGTCGAGGGCGTCGACATCCTCTCCGCGATGCGCGGACCGCAAGCCTTCTGCATGGACCTGATCGACGAGCCCGAGGAGGTCGAGCGGCGCCTCGCGGAGCTGGACCGGGTCTACTTCGACTCCTACGACCGGATGTACGACGCCGTGCGCGCGCCGGACGGCAGTTGCAGCTACACGGCCTTCGACCTCTGGGGGCCGGGCCGCACGGCCAAGGTGCAGTGCGACTTCTGCGCGCTCATGTCCCCCGCCCAGTTCCGCCGCTTCGTGCAGCCCTGGCTGCAGCGGCAGTGCGCGCGGCTGGACAACAGCATGTACCATCTGGATGGCCCGGACGCGATCAAGCACCTCGACGCGCTGATGGAGATCCCGGAGCTGGACGCGGTCCAGTGGACCTCCGGCGCCGCGAAGCCGGACGGCGGCTGGGACGGCTGGTACCCGATCTACGACAGGGTGCGCCGGGCCGACAAGTCGCTCTGGATCGCGCTGTACGACGGCGGATTCGAGGACTGGACCGAGCGGGCGGACCGGCTGGTCGCGCGCTACGGCGCGGACGGGCTGTACCTGCTGTTTCCGACGATGTCGGAGCGGGAGGCGGAGCGCCTGATCGACCACGCGGAAAAGGCGTGGAAGTAGCGGGGTCTCGGCGTCAACGAATCATCTTGTACTCCCGCAGGATCCGCTTCAGTTCTCGAACCGTTTTCTTGCATTGAGGAACCGCTGCTTGATAGTGGGCTGGATACGGGTGGGTCTCCTTGCGCGCCGCCACATGCCCGCGATACGTCGAGACCCAGATGACCGTGGCCAGGAGGAACGCCCCGAAACATAGAATCAGCGAGTCCATATCGAACCATTCCTTGACGAACAGGATGGAGGACCCGATTCCTAAAAGAAGAATGGCATATGCTTTCGTTCTTTCCCACGTCGAAGGATAAAACGAGGGTTCGAAATACTTGATGAGCCTCTCCATGTTCGCGATGTATTTTCCGATCATGATCTTCCCATCGACGATCCGATCCGTAGGGGATTGTTCTAGACACTCGCTCGCGATGGTTTCGATGCGAAGTTCATTCGGGTGATGAATCCAATCTTCATCAGGATTCTCGGAATTCATGACCAGCGCCGACAAGCAACCGTACCATGCATCGAAGCACAAGGGGTCTTCCCTTGCGATTTCCGAATGGATCATGAAGGCCGATCGGAAGTCCCTGCGCTCCAAACTCAGCCTGCCTTGCTCGAGCGTTTCCTGATGCGCTGAAAGTTGATTCATCACACAATTCACTCCATCGGTACCTCGATCGATCCGTCGCCATTTCGAATATAACAGAAGAACCCGTACACCACGCGATGTCCGTGGGTTCATGGAGACCGGAATCGGAATCGAACTCGATCTCATCCTCGTATTGGCTGGCAAAGAGGCTCGCAATAAGCTCCGGTGTATGTTCTGACACTTTCGCATCGTCCGATTCGGATTCCGTTTTTGATTCACTGAAAATCATCTGTTATTCTTACAATAGAACCGGACTCGGTCGAGCAGACCCGGGGGACACACCGATGCGAATGGGCGGTCATTCGAAATCCCTGATTGCCTACACATTTGCGCACTTCTGCGTGGACTTCACCTGTTTCTATATTCTATTCCATGGCTTCAGGAACGGCAGGGACAGCCTGGAATCGCTGGCGATCGGGTTTCTTTCCTATAATGCGATCGCGTTCGGACTTCAGCCCATCATCGGATTCCTCTGCGACGCCAACCCCAGGATTCCTGTCGGCATCTTCGGTGTCGGCCTGGTATTGGCCGGGTTGCTCGCCCTATCCTTCCCCTGGCTTGCCCTGGTCCTGTGCGCTTTCGGAAATGCGTGCTTCCACATCGGCGGGAGAATCGATTCGTTGCGGTTTGCCAACGGAAACATGACCCGGAGCGGCATCTTCGTTTCAACCGGAGCGCTGGGCGTCGCTTTCGGCACGATGGCCGGCAAGAGCGGGATCACGACCTCATGGCTTCCGTTCCTTCTGATGACGGCATCCATCGTCCTGCTCCTGCTCTTCACGAGAGAAACGGATCCGGTTCTCCCCTGCACCTTCGACACGGCGTCGGACCTGCCGTTCGCATTCGTCATCGCGCTGGCCTTGGCGTCGGTCGTCATCCGCGCGTTCGCAGGCGGGTTGATTCCCATGGCATGGCGGACCGGCGCCTTCCTGCTCCTGCTGCCGGGAATCTGTGCCTGCGCGGGGAAAGCGCTAGGAGGTATCCTCGGCGACCGGTTCGGCGCGAAGAACGTCGGAATGGCGGCCTTGTTGCTCTCGATTCCCTTTCTGGCCTTCGGGAATCACAGTGTCTTCTTGTCGGTGACCGGAATCCTGCTTTTCAACATGACGATGCCGATCATGCTGTGCGTGGTGGCGTCCGGATTCCCACGGAATCCGGGTCTTGCGTTCGGTCTGACCACCTTGTCGCTGCTGTGCGGGACGATTCCCGCCTTCTTCCTGCTGATGCCCCGGAGTGTAGTTCTCACCGTCCTGATCGCACTGGATCTTCTATCCGCCGGTTCCACGTATCTGTCCACGAAGAATTCGAAAGGAGAAAGATCGAATGAAAAGGCTCAGCAGCAACAAGGACCCCACTTTGTATGACGTCGCTCCAGTACCCATCATTCTATTGCTCTATGGCATCCCTCTTCTTCTTGTCGTCGCCGTGGTCGTTCTCATCATCGTCGCGGTGGTGCTGATCCGGCGGTCCCGCAGGAAGAATCGGGAAAAGGCGAACCCGCCGAAATGATCTATCTTGTTTTTGCCGTCGATCTGCTGTCCACATGCCTGATCGAGGGCGCTGCCATCCTCTTGTGGTTCCGGAAGCGGGAATTCGTCTACTACAGCCTTCTATGCAACCTCTTGACGAATCCTGCACTGAATCTGCTCTTGCTCGTCGCGACGAAGACGCTCGGTCCGGTCTATTATGCTCCGGCCTTGATCGTCCTCGAAATCACTGTCGTGCTGGTCGAAGCCTATGTCTATCAAATGCTGGGAAACCTGAAAACATCGAAGGCGCTGCTGCTGTCCGCATCGCTGAACTTGTTGTCCTTCCTTTTCGGTCTGATGATCGGACTATGGACACCTTGACGCAAACTCAAACTCCCGCTTCTTCCGCCAGCGCCTTCACGCGCTCCAGAGCGGCGGGAAGCCGGATTGCGAAGATCTCCTCCATTCCGTCGGGAATGTCGGCGGCGACGACGAGCGTGGTCACTCCGTTCCGTTCGGCCAGGGAATAGCTCTCCGTCCCGCCCGTCCATTCCTTCTCGCGCAGTTCCTGTCCGGCTTCCTGCGTGTCCGCGCTGTGCCGGAACAGGACGAATGCGTTCGGCTCGAGCCTTTCGACGAGACTCGTCACACCGTAGCCGTTCTCCGAAGAGAGGAACTGGATTTCCTTTCCCTCTTCCAGGACTCCCTCCAGATAGGTGCCTTCGTCGATGAGATTCGCCCAGTCGCGGAAGGTCCTGTCTTCCCAGAGCGTCGCCCAGACCCGTTCCCGCGAGGCCTTGATTCCGATCGAGAAACGCATGTCCTTCATGGGGACCTCCTGGATCGTGAGAACCGCAAGTCGAGGGGTCAAGCCCATCGTATCACATGGGTCGTTTGCGGACATCCACGCGGGAGGGTATCATGAACCTCTGACGCACCCGGGCCGGCGGCCCCCAGGTGTCCTCCAGGAGAGGGCGGCATGAAGCGATACTTCCAACGACTGTTCCGGACAGGAAGCGGGGCCTTGAACGAGGCCTGGATCCAACGGTCCACCGCGTGACCGACATCGCCGCGCTGGTCGGCTTCGTCGCGCTGCTGGCCTATGTCTTCATCTACATGGCCCTGGGCGCGGCGACATTCCTACCTTCGATCCTCATCGACGCCACCGGCGCGCTGGCCCTGGTCCTCGTCCTCGCGCTGAACCGAAGCAAGCGCAACCTGCCCGCGAGCATCCTCCTGAACTTCAGCATCTCGCTGCCGATCTTCCTCAACGAGAAACTGTTCTTCGGTCCCGCATCCGGTTACCACTACATCCTGATCCTGTGCGTCCTGCTGCCCACGATCACGATCGCCACGCGCAAGTGGTGGATTCCTTTCGGAATCGCCCTCATGGATGTCGCATTCTTCTTCCTGAACTTCAAGACGCCCCCGCTCATCGACCTGACCTCGCACTTGCCCCACGTCGCCTTGTCGGGGATGAGCGACACATCGCAGCTGTTCACCATCGTCGGCGCGGTCTTCACCGTGTCCTTCTACCAGTTCGCCCTGACCCACAGCGAGAGCGACCTGGAGGCGAAGTCCGTCGTCCTGCGCGAATCCCTGGAGGAAGTCCACCGTCTGGCCAACCAGGATAACCTGACGGGCCTGATGAATCGCCGCCACCTGGAAGCGCGCGGCCAGCTCGAAATCGAGCGGGCGAGGCGCTATGGCCTGCGGTTTTCGGGAATCATGTTCGACCTGGACCGCTTCAAGGACGTGAACGACCACTTCGGCCACGAGGAAGGGGACCGGGTCCTGCAGCGCGCGTCCGCGATTGCGACGCTCCATGTCCGCTCCTCTGACCTCGTCGGGCGCTGGGGCGGCGACGAATTCCTCGTGCTGCTTCCGCAGACCGACCTGGACGGCGCCACGGTGTCCGCGGAGAATCTGCGCAAGGCCATGAACGACGTACAGGAACGGGAGCGTATGACGACCGGTAGCTTCGGCGTCGCCGAGTGGCTGCCCGAGGAGTCGTTCGCGGCGTTCTTCGGCCGCCTCGACGGGGCGCTGTACAGCGCGAAGTACGGCGGGCGCAACCACGTCGCCTTCTCCGAGGACGGCAGCCGAAAGCCGCGGCCCGTCGCCCATATCGACTGGAACGGCGCGTGGGATTCCGGCGACCCCATGATCGACCGCCAGCACCGCCGGCTCCTCGACATCGCCAACGAGATCGTCTCCCTGTCCTTGACGGGGACCCAGCGGGAGCAGGCCCTCGGGCTCCTGGAAGAGCTGCTTCGGGAGATCCGGGAGCACTTCGACTACGAGGAGTCCGTCCTCGAGCATGTCCACTACTCCGGTATCGACGAGCATCGCCGGTTGCACCGGCTTCTCCTGAACCGGGCCCTCGAGCTTCGCGGCTCGGTCCTCCGCGGCGAATCGCAGACCATCGCCGTCTTCGTCTTCGTCCTCGACGTCATCGTCGTCGGCCACATCCAGGACGAGGACACCGGATACTTCGACGAGCTGAGGGACGGGAAGAAGAAGTAGACCCGCGTTTCCCGCAGCGTCCCTACCCGCGCCCGTGGTCCAGGATGGCCCGGAAGATCTCGGGGTAGCTGACCTTCCAGCGCCCCGGCGGCACGTTCTCCGAGATCTGGATCCAGATCCGGCCCGGCGTCCCGCCCTGGGCGAGGATTTCGCGCGCCGTGCGGTGGATCTCCGCCGGCTCGGCGAGGTGCACCGACGAGGGGAAGTTCAGCAGCAGGCGCATGCCGGGCCACATCGCGAGGCCCTCCGCCACGGTCGTGTCGTTCTCCGGCGCCGGCGAGAAGGAGTCGATGCAGTTGATGCCGGACGTGCCGATCTGGTCCCACAGCGCCTTCAGGTCGCCGTCCATGTGCACGCCGATCGCCACCTTCGTGCCGCGCAGCTTCTCGGCCAGGTAGCGGTACATCGGCACGTTGTACTTCCGGAAGTTGTCCGGCCCGATCATGGGCGCCGTGATGTTGTCGGGGAAGTTCACGTAGGGGATCGGCAGGCGCTCGAGCGCGTTCACGACGGTGTCGCAGATCTTCCGCTGGATGCCGTTCATCAGCTCGACGGTCTCGTCCATGATCTCCGGGATGTCGGCGAAGTGCAGGCTCAGGTCGAGCAGCGACGTCCAGACGATCCAGAGCTGCTGGTAGGCCGTGCGCGTCACCTCGACCATGGGCAGGCCGTCGTCGCCGAGGTCGTAGAGGTCCGAGATGAAGGATTCGTCGTCGGTCTGCACGCGGACGGCGCGCAGGTACTCGCGGAAGATCAGGTAATCGTCGGGCTCTGTTAGGAAGTGCTTGGAGATCGAGGCGGAGTTGAAGACCGGGTCGAAGTAGCGCTCCTGCGTCAGGTGACCCGACGGCGTGAACAGCGCGGTCGCGATGCCCCGCAGCCCGTCCTTGGTCACCGGGCGCGACTCGAAGCGCACGTCCGGGTGCACGATCCGGTGCACCTTGCTCCAGCGCAGGATCCCCAGGCTATCCGCGCCCAGCGCCTGCCACACCGCGCCGTTCGAGGCCCCGAGGCCGTCGTACGTCACGAAGGGCGTCCGGTCGGGCTCCTCGCCCCGCAGCACCGCCAGCATCCGTTCCCGGTTCGTCATGCCCATCGCCGTCGCTCCTTCAGGTGTCCTTCTTGAGGAATTCGAGCAGGCCGTCCGCTTCGGCGACGTCGTCGCCCCAGGCCTGGAACATCAGCCCCTCGGGCCGCAGCTCCTTGTGCAGGCGCTTGATTTCCTCGATGTGCCAGTCGTACAGGTGCAGGCCCTTGCCGGCCTTCTGGATCCGTTTCAGCACGTCCATCCACTCGACCGTGCGCGGCTGCCCGGCGCCCGGGACCCACTGGATCGCGTCGATCTCCTCGATCTCGAGGAGGTCGTCGAGGTGCCGCAGCGCGTCCTTGCCGTCGAGGTGGAACACGCAGTGGTCCAGCATCGCGGCCTCCTCCTCGAGGGCGGGGCGCACGTGGCGGCGGAACTGCTCGGGGCTCAGCATGGCGATCACGTCGCTCTGGATGCCGGCGAAGCGGTCCTCGCAGTAGAACGGGATCCAGCCGATGCTGCCGCGCCCCTGCATGCCGCCCGCCTCGTAGAGCCGGTCGTAGATCGGCCGGTAGGCCGCGCGCACGACCTTCATCGCCGCGTCGACCGCCTCGGGAGCGTCGTAGAAGTCCATGCACAGCGCTTCGGGCCCGCGCAGCGCGCTCAGGCAGTCCAGGTTGCTGTGGAGGTCGAGCATGCCGAGCAGGAACTTGCCCTCGCTGCGCTTCGCCCCCTCGCGGAAGTAGGCCAGCGCCTTCTCGAATTCGCTCCCCGGGCCATCCCGGAACCGCACCTCGTAGCCGTCCCAGTCGTCGACGACCGGGTGCGCCCACGCCGTCTCGAAGTCCGGCGCCGGGACGACCGTCGTCCCGAAGTACGAGCTGAACTGGTCGGTGCCGTAGGAGGCGTTGAGGAAGGGCACGGACTCGCCGGCGAAGTACGTGCCGGCGGCCCAGGTCTCGAAGGCGTCGAACATCGCCGCGGGGGACGCGTAAGCCTGGATCAGCTCCTTCGGGTAGCGGGGCGGGTTCGCCGGGTCCTTCGGCGCGGTCAGGAAGACCACGGGGCGGTCGATCACCTCGTGCGCCCAGTAGGCCCTCCAGCGGGTCCGGACCTCTTCGAAGTCGGGTCGGTACTGCAACTCCATGCGATATGCCCCGTCCACTTGACTGT
Organism: uncultured Eubacteriales bacterium; assembly: GCA_903835065.1. Lineage (GTDB taxonomy): Bacteria > Bacillota > Clostridia > Saccharofermentanales > UBA5734 > CAILLO01. The sequence goes on along the minus strand of CAILLO010000026.1, from coordinate 8,541 downwards.
CCGCCGGAAACGCTCCGGAACGGCTCGATTCAAGAATTTGCACCCCCGGAGCGTACCGCGCTCCACCGGGAGGTTCAATGGACTCTTGCGTGTTCCCTATGTGAATTCCAGGAGTCTTTTCCGGAAGTGCACGTAATCCTCGAAGGCGACCTCCTCCGGCACGCCGTGGTCGCAGGTGGGGATGTAGCCGCCGCGGCGCCGCATGGCGGGCAGGATGCGGTCGACCTCCCGGTCGATGGCGTCCTTCCCGGCCGCGAGGATCCGCTTGTCGAAGCCGCCCTTGATGCGCAGGTCCGGATGCTCGGCGCCCGTTCGCACGACGTCGCAGCCCGAGGCCACTTCGAAGGGGCTGAGGATGTCCATGCCGATCTCCTTGTAGATCGGAATCACCGGGTCCGAGAAGCCGTCGGAGTCGATCTGCAGGTGCAGCGTCCGGGTGCGGTCGATCTGCCGCGCGCGGACGTTCGCGACGTACTGCTGGTAATACGGCAGCAGGAACTCTCGCATCATGTCGGGCGAAATCAGGGGGCCCTTGTTGAAGCAGATGTCCTCGGACAGGAAAAGCTGGTCCAGCGTCACGTGGCGCTGGTGCGCGGCGGTGACGGTGTCGGCCATCTTCAGCCAGTTCTCCATGCACGCGTGGATGAGCTCCGGCTCGTCGTGGAACTTGTAGAGCAGGTCCACCGGGCCGATCAGGCTGCGCAGGTACATGTAGCCGCCGCCGAGGTTCTGGGTGATGACCCGCCCCTCCGCGGCAAAAGCCTTCGCCTCGGCCATGCGCTCGTCCAGGTCGGCGGTCCGCTCGGGCGACGCGGGGTCGAGCCGCCACTTCACGTCCTCTTCCCACGTGCGCAGGTCCTTGACCGGGTGCTCGACGTACTCGGGCATGAAGCCGCTGCGCCGGCCCTTGAAGAACAGCACGTGCCGCCCCGCGAAGTCCTGCACCAGCTCGTGCTCGCCGCGGTCCTCGAGCACCTTCGTCTCGAACGCCGGCACGAACGGCGCCTCGCACCAGCCCAGCTGCTCCAGCGAGTACTCCCCGGGCGGGTCGAAGCCGAACCGCGCCGCTAGGTCGGTGTCCGCGGCGACGTGCCCTTCCCGGATCCAGCGGTCCATCGAATAGTAGCCGAACTCCATCTGGACGACCGGCGCCCCGGGCACCCCGTCGTAGAAGTCGCGCAGCTTGCGGGCGCCCGGCGTCTGCCGTTCCCGCGGGACCAGGGCGTCGATTCCGTTCATGTCGTTCCCTCCGTGCGTGGCGGCTGGGGCGGCGGTGCCTCCCCGCGGGCGACCCGGCGGAAACCGACGGGAGACTGGCCCTTGACCTTGTGGAACATCCGCGAGAAGAGCAGCGGGTCCTCGTAGCCCACCGACCGGGCGATCGCGGAGATCGCGAGGTCGCTCTCGACGACCAGCGCGGCGGCCTTCTCCATGCGCAGCCGGAGCAGGTACTGCTGGGGCGAGAGGCCGGTGCGCGCGCGGAACAGGGCGCCGAGGTAGCTGCGGTCGAGGCCCAGGTGGCGGGCCAGGTCGGCGATCGACACGCGGTGCGAGTAGTTCATGCCGAGGAAGTCCGTCGCCTGGCGGATGTAGCGGTCCTTGCGGTCCGACGGGTCGCCGGCCGAGCGCAGGCCCTCGCCGCTCTCCATGCGCGCCGCGAGCATCAGGTAGAGCAGGCCGAGCTGGTGCGTCTCGCGGCCCGCCTTCATGGGGATCGATGCCGCCATGGCCTCGAAGCAGGCGCGGAGGGGCGTCCCGGCGGCGCCCGCGTCGTCCGGCGCCCCGAAGACCGGCTCCTCCGCGGACAGCCCCGCCAGGAGCAGCAGGCCCTCGGCGCGCGTGCCGCTGAAGCCGATCCAGACGTAGTCCCAGGGGTCGTCGCGGTCGGCCTGGTAGAACGCGAGTCGCCCCGGGCAGATCAGGAAGGCCTGTCCGGCGGCCAGCTCGTACGTGCGGTCCACGTTGCGGAAGACCCCGCGGCCGGACCGGACGAAGTGGATCAGGAAATGGTCGCGCTGGGACGGTCCATAGGCGTGGCACGGACGGCACTTCTCCATGCCGCAGTGATAGACGCGCAGGTCCGAGCGGTTGGCGAACCAGTCGAGGACGTCCTTCTCCATGCCTGCCCCTCCGGTGCGATGACCGCATTGTACTATGAGGAAACGGAAGGGTACCATGGAGGGAAGACAGGAAATCCTTATGATGGAATCATGCATATCCCGCAGGAGGAGACGACATGACCAAGATCACGTTCCTCGGTGCCGGCAGCTTCGGTTTCACCCGCAGCCTCGTCCGCGACATCCTCACCTTCCCCGCCCTCGCCGACGCCACGATCTGCCTGATGGACATCGACCCCGAGCGCCTCGCCTCGATCCGGCAGGCCGTCGACCGCATCGTGGCCGAGGGGCGCTACCCCGCGAAGGTCGTCTCCACGCTCAGTCGCGAGGAGGCGCTCGACGGCGCGGACGGCGTCCTGTGCACGATCCTCGCGGGCGGCGTCCAGGTCTGGCGCCACGACGTCGAGATTCCCAAGAAATACGGCGTCGACATCAACGTCGGCGACACCCGCGGCCCGGCCGGCATCTTCCGCGCCCTGCGCACGATTCCGGTGATGATGGACATCCTCGCCGACATCGAGCGGCTGTGCCCGGACGCCGTGTTCCTCAACTACACCAACCCGATGGCCATGCTCTGCCGCGCCATGCAGGACCACAGCAAGGTCAAGGTCACCGGCCTGTGCCACAGCGTGCAGTCGACGTCCGAGATGCTGGCGGGCTGGATCGGCGCCCCGATGAGCGAGGTGACCTACCTCTGCGCCGGCATCAACCACCAGGCCTTCTACCTCGACTTCCGCTGGAAGGGCGAGGACGCCTACCCGCTGATCCGCGCCGCCGTCGAGCGGCCCGAGATCTACGGGCAGGAGCCCGTGCGCAACGAGATGTTCCGCCACCTCGACTACTACGTGACCGAGTCCTCCGGTCACAATTCCGAATACAACGCCTGGTTCCGCAAGCGCCCCGACCTGATCGAGAAGTACTGCACGCACGGCACCAACTGGAACCCCGGCGCCTACGGCTACATCCTCGGCAACTACCTGGACCGCGAGCAGAACTGGCGCACCGAGATCTCGGAGTGGCTCGCGCAGGAGAAGATCGACCTCGCGCGCGGCCAGGAATACGCCGCCTACATCTTCAACGCCACGCTCGGCGACGGGACGCTGTTCGAGTTCAACGGCAACGTGCGCAACTTCGGCCTGATCGACAACCTGCCGGAGGGCTGCTGCGTCGAGGTGCCGGTCCTCGCCTCGAAGCGCGGCCTCGCGCCGATCCACGTCGGCCCGCTGCCCGCCCAGCTCGCCCTGCTGTGCAACACGAGCGCCCGTTGCGAGGAGCTCGCCGTGGAGGCCGCCCTCGAGGGCGACGCACGCAAGGTGTTCCACGCGGTGTGCTACGACCCGCTGACCTCGGCCGTGCTGAGCCTCGAGGAGATCAAGGCCATGGTCGACGAGATGTTCGCGCGGAACCGTGCCTGGCTGCCGCAGTTCAAGCATCTGTAGGGGCGGACTCACCCAACGCGCCATTGGCCCTCGCGATTCGGTCGCATCGCTCCTGTATTAGGGATCCTGTACAGCCTCGCCGACCGCTATCTGATTCCTCACGTCGAGGCGCGGGCCGCGACCGCGCCCGGCACCGTGACCCGCGACGCCTCGAACGCAGTCAGCGACGAATTCGGCCGCAACATCATCCAGTCCGTCTCCGGGGTCGCCTCCGCCCACAGCGCCCTGTTCGCCGTCGACGGCGGCGCGCGTGCGCTGAAAAGCAAAACCGCCCGAAGGCGGCTTGCAGGGGGTCTGCCCAATCCAGGGCGACGTGGGGCGGGATGGCACGGGAAAGCTACCTCACGCGCGCGAACCGCTTCGCGGGCAGTTTCGCCAGGCGGTCGCCCAGCTCCTTCGGGTCGCCGACGGTGAAGTCGGCCTTCCCGACGACGTACGCGCTGTTCTTCGTGATGAACAGATAGAACGCGTCCTTGTCGTCGACGGCCTTGACCAGCCCGTCGTAGCGCACGGTCGCGCGGCCCTTCGAGGCGTCCGCCGGGTCCCGGTCCGCCTCGAACGCGTCGTCGAGGAAGGAGAAGCGCTGGCGGACCGGGTCGACGCCTTTCTGGCGGCGGTACTGCAGCGCCGCGGACCATCTTGGCATCGTGGTGAAGCCCGCGACGACCGCGACGGCCAGCACGAGGCCGACGTAACCCGTCGCGTCATAGGGGAGCTTCCAGATCAGCAGGAAGGACAGCATGGCGAGCAGCGCGCCGAACAGCTGGACCACGGCGAGGCGCTTCCGCTGGTTCTCGACGAGCGTCCAGTGCAGGTACTTCCGGAGCAGCGGCTTCGTGAGGGTCGTCTCCGCTTCGAGGCGCATCGGGATACCTACTTGTCCCAGGCGTACTTGGGTCCGAGGCGCTCCGCCAGATAGCGGCCGAGCTCGTCCACGTCGCCTTCGGTGAAGTCGTATTTCCAGACGATGAACGCGTCGTTGCGCTCGGTGAAGAAGTAGAAGAGCTCCGCCTGCTCGATCACGAGGAAGAGGCCGTCGTACTTCACCGAAATCCGCTCGACGAGGTCGGGGTCGCCGTCGTTCACCATTTCGAAGCCGTCGTCGTCGAAGGTGTAGCGGGCGGTCAGGCGCTGCGCCGGGCGACGGCGGTACTGGCCCCTCGCCGAGATCGTCGGGTAGACGAGCAGGAGGGCCAGCAGCAGCAGCATGATGACCAGGAGGGCCAGCAGGGCCAGGTTCCAGGTGCCGGCGATGACGTAGGACACCCAGGAGTTCGCCGTGACGAGCGCGGCCACGAGGATCGCGATCTTCCTCGAGTAGTCCTTGCGGTAGTAGTTCCAGCGGTGGAACCGCCGGAGCCGTTCCTGGGTGAGGGTGGATTCCGCTTCGAGATGCATGGGGGTCTCCTCCTTGTCGTCCGCTTCCACGGGTCACCCGGGAAGCCGGTCTGCGCTGTCGGGAAACGACCGGCCCGGTTCGGGCGGCCGATCCGGTCCTATTTCCGGTCGCGGACGAGTCCGTAGATGCCGCTGCCGATGAGGAGCGCCGCGAAGGCTCCCCCCAGCCAGGTCCAGGGCGTGAAGCCGGCGGCCGCGCTTCCGCCGCCGCCCACGTAGAGGTTGGCGAGCAGGAAGAGGAACCCCGCTGCGATCGAGAGGCCGTTGCGGCTCCGTCCTAGTAGCGCGGCGACGCCGCCCAGGAGGAAGCCGGCGGACAGGAAGAGCGCCGCCGTGAACTGCGCGGCGCCGTCGGAGGTCGGAATCGACCCGCCGATCGAAGCGGAGGCGGCCACGCACGACCTCACCCCCAGCGCGATTGACGCGGCGAGGGCGAGCAGTCCGACGACGGTCCGCAGCGCCTTCAAGGTCAGCGCGCCTCGGGTCCGAGGACGGTGACCTTCGAGCGGTCGCGCGCGTGCGGGTCCTTGTCCATGGCGGCGCGTCCGACCGCGATCGAGATCGCGAACGAGCTGCCTTCGGGGACGCCGATCCGGCGGGCCAGCGCTGCGCCGGACTCGCCCTGGAAGGCCGCGCGGGCCATCGCGATGATGCACGAGCCGAGGCCCATCGACGTCGCGGCCACCGCGAGGTTCTCGACGGCGATGCCGCAGTCGAGGCCCTTGTAGTCCTGCTCGTCGCCGGGGCAGGAGAGGAAGACGACCAGCGGGGCTTCGTAGAGCAGCCCGCCGCCGCGCGACGCGAGCCGGTCGAGCACCGCCTGGTCGCCGTTGCGCCGGAACGTCTCGACGGCGGCGTCGCCGATCTCCGCGATCAGCGCGGGGTCCGCCACGAAGGAGAAGTGCCAGGCCTGCCGGTCGCGCGCCGTCGGCGACGCGAGGGCCACCTGGACCAGGGTCTCGAGCTGGGCCTCCGTCAGGGGTTCCGGAAGGAACCGCCGGATGCTGCGCCGGTCGAAGATGCTCTGCAGCGTCGGATTCGACAGGACCTCAGCCATGCTTCTCCACCCCCTTCTTCATCGTCCCGGACTTCATGACGAGGCGCGCGACGTTGACGATGGGGCGGAACAGCGGTCCCTCCATCTCCTTCGCCACGCCCTTCAGTTCCTTGCGGATCTCGATCTTCTGCGGGCATTTCGTCTCGCACTTGCCGCATTCGGTGCACATCGAGGCGAAGCCCGGCCGCGCGGACAGCGCGCCGAGCGCCTGGGCGTACTTCATGCGGTTCGCCTTGCCGCCGGTCCGGTGGAGTTCGTTGACGTGCTGGAAGCAGCCGGGGATGTCGACGCCGTAGGGACAGGGCATGCAGTAGGCGCAGGCCGTGCAGGGGACCTTCGTCTTCGCGAGGAGGATCTCCTTCACGCGTTCGAAGACCTGCCGGTCGGCGTCGGTCAGAGACCCGGGACGCGCGTCGGAAGCGATTCGGACGTTCTCGGCGAGCTGCTCGTCGGAGCCCATGCCCGACAGCACGACCGTGACCTCCGGCTGGTCCCACAGCCATCGAAGCGCCCACTCGGCGGGCGACCAGTCCGGGTGCGCTTCGCGGAAGGCCTTCTCGACCTCGGGCGGCAGGTCCGCGACGAGCTGTCCGCCGCGCAGGGGCTCCATCACGACGACCGGAATGCCGAGGCGCCCCGCCAGTTGCAGGCCCGATCTCGTCGCCTGGCTGTTCTCGTCGAGGTAGTTGTACTGGATCTGGACGATGTCCCACGGATACGCGTGCAGCAGCTCCTCGAAGTCCGCCTTCCCGCCGTGGAAGGAGAACCCGATGCGGCGCACGACGCCCGCGGCCTTCTGCGCCTCGAGCCACTCGAAGAGGCCCATCGCGACGAGGCGGTCGAACATCGCCTTGTCCATCAGCATGTGCACCAGGTAGACGTCCAGGTAGTCGGTCTGGAGGCGGGCGAGCTCCGTCGCGAGCATCTTCTTCGCCGCGTCGAGCTTGCTGATCAGATACGGCGGCAGCTTGGTGGCGATCTTCACGCGGTCGCGCAGTCCGCCGGCCAGTGCCTTGCCGAGCAGCGTCTCGTTCCTGCCCATGCCGTAGACGAACGCCGTGTCGAAGTAGTCGACGCCGACCTCGATCGCGGAGCGGAGCAGCGCGGCCGCCTTCTCGTCGTCCGTCGCCCCCTGCTTCGCGGGCAGTCTCATGCAGCCGAAGCCCAGCGCCGACAGCGCCTCTCCGTTCTTCGGGTCCTGTCTTGTCAGCATTCCGTTTCCTTTCCGATCCTCAGGAGGGCCATCGGGTGGTGTTCCGTCACGAAGCCGACCTTCGTCCGGATCTCCGCTTCCACGCCGCGATGGCCCAGCGCGAGAGCGAGGTGGCACAGGGCGATCCCGATGTCGACGCGGTTCATCCGGCCGACGAAGGGCTCCTTGAGCCCGAGGCGCACGCGGGCCACGCGGACCGCGTCCGCGGTCCCGTCGCCGGAAATCCGCCAGGGCTGGGAATTCATCGCGGAAGGGGCGAGCCGGACGGGCTCGAGCAGCGCGGCCGCGTCGGGGACGGCGTACAGCGAGGCGAGGTCCGCGATCTCGGGCAGCGACAGGCGGCGGAACCCGGAGGCGTCCGCCCGGTGCGACTCGACCGCCGGGCTCCCGAAGGCGAGCATGACGAGGAATCCGAGTCCGCCGCGCGCCTCGGGCACGCGACCCTTCGGCTTCGTCTCGCCGAGCCAGCAGGCGCCCAGGCCGGACGCCGACAGGTGCAGGTCCACCTGCTGCAGGAGGAATCCCGCGTTGACCAGGGCGTCGCCCGAAGAACCGGAGAACAGGCACAGATAGTGCGGCGCCTCGACCAGGAAGAGGCCCCGGGTCTCGCCTGCGCCCAGCACGGCGAATTCCGTGCGGAGACCCGGATCGAGCGGCACGGCGGCCCGCGCAAAGGAGAGTACGCCGGCGACGGTCTCCTCGGGAAGGGGAGTCGGGTCGAACCGCCGGACCGACCGGCGGTGGAAGATCGATTCGTAGAGCCGTTCGTCGCGCATGCGGTTCCTTTCAGGGGAAGTGCGGTCCACGGATGATTATAGCAGGAACTCCGTGTGGAAGGTGACCGCTCTGCGAGGAGTCTGTGAGGCATGGAGAAGGAGCCCCGCGGCCGGTCTGCCGCGGGGCTCCTCGCATGTCCGGATTCTTCCGGGGTCAGGCGGGCGTGGGTGTCGTCGTGGCGGCGGGCGAAGCGGACGCGGCCGCGTCCAGCTTGTCCAGCACCGTCCGGGCCTTCGCGATGAACCCCGCGAGAGCGGCGGCGCGCTGCGACTGGTCGGCGATCGCCTGGTCCAGGGCCGCGAGGGCCGCGGAGTGGTCCGCCGCCGTGCGGGCGTCCTGGAAGGCCTGCATCTGCTGCGCGACCGACCCGTCGAACGTCTGTCCGACGTCGGAGCGGAGCTGGGACAGTTGGTCCTTCACCCACTGCGGGTCGGCGGGAGACAGGGACGACAGCGCGCCGGCCACGATCTTCGCGCGGACCTGCCGGAGCAGGCCGTTCAGCTGCTGGACCTGCGCCTGGACAGCCTCATGGTTCGCGAG
>CAILLO010000025.1 GCA_903835065.1 uncultured Eubacteriales bacterium | reverse complement strand
GTAGTTGCGGGAGACTGCCACGATGCCCGCGAAGCGGTCAACGTACGTCTCCCGACTTGCCGTAGAAGCTGATGCGCCGCTTGCCTGTCACTCCGGCTATGGCCGTCGTACGGCACCGGGCTCGCCCTAGGCCGGAAAGGCGCTCCAGTTCCCCGCACGTTTCCAGCAAGACGCTGCATCGTGCCGTCTAGCCGTATCGACACGGTCGGAAGCTCCACTCGTGCCCAGCGGGCACGAGCCCGCTTCCGGCAGCGTCTAACTGGAAGCCGTACTCTAATCGTCCAGCGCGAACTCCTGGGCGGTGCCGACCAGCGCGGTGGCCGCAAGCATCTTCGGGCGCTCGCAGGTCGTCTGCATCTCGTGGGTGCGGCCGGTGCGCGCGCTCTCGAGGATGCCGTCCACGACTTCGAAGGCGTGCAGGCCGAGGTCGGCGCTCATGCGCGGCTTCCGTCCGTTGCGCAGCGCGTAGGCCATGTCGGCGAGACCGATGCCGCGGCTGTTTTCGAGGAAGCCGTGGAGCATGGGCAACTCGGTCTCGGTCGTGACGCCGCGCACGATCGCGCCTTCCGGCGGCGCCGGGACGGCGGGCTGGGGCGGGAACATGGGCGCGGGCGCCGAGCTGACGCGGCGCAGGGCGATCCGGCCGCTGTAGAAGTTGGGGTGGAAGAGCACGAGCGTGCCCTGCGTGCCGTGGACCAGGAAGCTCTCGCTCTGGCTCGAGTCCGACGAGAAGAGGATCGTGCCCAGGACGCCGTTCGCGAACTCGAGGGCGCCGACGATCGTGGTGGTCGTGTCGACGTGGAACGGCTCTCCGTACTTCGGGTGGTGCGGATTCGAGTAGGTCCGGTCGGGTTCCGGGTTGCCGCCGAAGCCGGACACGCGGCGCACCGGGCCGAACAGGTCGATCAGGTTGTGGAGGTAGTAGCCGCCGAGGTCGTACGGCACGCCGCCGCCCGGGTGGAGCGGGAAGAAGAAATAGTCGGGGGAGAGGTCGAACTTCGGCGTGTTGGGCTGGTAGGAGGTCGTGCACACGGCGGAGAACGTCCGCGGCTGCCCGATCAGGCCGTCGTCCACGTACTTGCGGGCGCTCTGCCAGCCGCCTCCGAGGAACGTGTCCGGCGCGGTGCCGAACAGCAGCCCCTTGGATTTCGCCAGTTCCTTGAGCTCCTTCGCCTCGGCCATCGTGACCGTCATCATCTTCTCGACCGCGACGTGCTTGCCGGCGTTCAGCGCATCCCGGCTGACCTCGAAGTGCGCCTCCGGGAAGGTGAGGTTCATGACCATCTCGATTTCCGGATCCGCGTAGATCTCCGCGTTGGTCATCTGGCGGATGCCGAACTGATCCGCGCGCTTCGCGGACCGCTCGGGGAGGAGGTCGGAACAGCCGACCAGCTCGACGATCGAGAAGCGCTTCGACAGGTTCTCCATGTAGATGCCGCTGATGGTGCCGCAGCCGATGACCGCGATCCTGACGGGTTTCTTCCTTGCCATGCGACTCCCCCTATTCTCCGATCAGCTTTCTCATCATGACGTGGTGGCGGCGGACCTGCTCGATCTCGTCGGCCTCCTCCGCGCCCGCGTACAGCCGCTGACCCTCGTATTCGCTCGAGATCCAGCCGTCGTACCCGATCTCCTTCAGCACGCGGATCGGCGTCTCGTAGTCGATGCCGGTCTCGCGGCAGTCCTCGTCCATTTCCATGAACTTGCCGTGGCAGTGGAACAGGTACGGCGCGTAGTCGCGCATCCAGTCGGGTTCGCTGTAGAGGCTGCGGGCGAGGCCCATCGCGACGCCGCGCTCGACGTCGCCGCCGCCCATTCGGGCGATCTCGGCCATCATCTCGGCGACCGGCCGGTGCGTCTCCTGCAGTTCGCAGATCCGGTCGAGGATCTCCGGCTTCGCGCCGGCCCCCTTCGCGGTCTCGAGCGCCCTGCGCGGCGGCCGCAACTGGAAGATGCCGAAGTCGACGACGAGCCCGGCATGCTTCGATCCGGACTTCCGCACCATCTCCATGTACTCCGTGGTCCAGCGCGAGCGCAGGGTCATCGGCGCGTGGATCTCGAGCCCCATCTTCACGTCGAGCTTCGCCGCGGCGTCGAGGCTGGCCTCGACGACCTCCTTGCGGATCGGGCACAGCACGCGGATCACGGAGAACCCGAGGCGCTTCGCGAGCTTCAGGTCGCGCACCATCTGGCCGACCTGCTCCTTCAGCGTCAGGAACCGGTCCTTGTAGAGCATCGTGTCGATGAACGAGTCCATGCAGGTCGGCGTCGTGCCGTATTTCGCCATCCAGCCCTTCCAGGTCTCGACGGCCTCGTCGGAGGGGTCGGGGTACTCTCCGACCGGCATCTGCTCGGGAATCAGCTCGACGCCCGGCGAACCGACGACCTGCGCGGTCGCGGCGACGAGTTCCTCGAGGGTCTTCCGGCCCGTATAGTAGGCCTGCTGGTAGCTGTAGAAGGATACGCTCCTCTTGATCGCCATCTTCCTCTCCTCCTCAGCCGCCCATGGGGCTGACGCCGTCGATCGCCACCGTGAACGGGCGCGCGCCGCCCATGTAGCTCACGCGGATCGCAACGGTCACCTCGACGCGGTGCATCCCGAGCGGGATGCCTCCGGCCAGCGGCACGAACACGGTCGCCTTCTCGCCGAACTCCCAGCGGTGCTGGGTCATCGTGGCCATCTCCGCGAACGAGAACGTCCCGCCCTCGACCGAGAAGGTCAGCGATTCCTTCGGGAACAGCCGGCCGTTGAACTTCACCTGGATGTCCTCGACGAGGCTCAGGCACACGCCGCGGTAATAGGGGATGCGCAGCTTGACCGTGAAGCCCGTCCCGACACCGTTCACCACGACGCTCTGGATGTCTTCCTTCAGGACCATGTATTTCTCGTACATTCTTCCTCCTCCGTCCCTAGAGGGGCCCCGTGGAGCCCCGGGCCATCAGTTCATGCGGGAACACGAGCCGTCCGCAGGCGAGCGGGCGGCCTTCGATCCGCTGCGCGAGCATGCGCATCGCCTCGCGGCCCATCTCCTCGTACGGCCGACCGACCGCCGTGAGGGTCGGCTGGATCACGTCGTTGATCGGCTGGTCGTCCATCGAGGCGACGGCGATCTCCTGCGGCAGGGCGAGGCCGGTCTCGCGGAAGCGGTTGACGCAGGCGACCGCCTGGACGTTCTGGTCGAACACGATCGCGTCGGGCCGCTGCGCGGGGTCGAGGCGCAGGAAGCGGTTCGACAGCGCGAGCGCGGGCGTCAGGTCCTCGCGCAGGAACTCCGTGCGGAACCGCAGCGCGGGAGCCGCTTCGAGCCCGTGCTCGGCGAGCGCCCGCAGGTAGCCGTCCTCGCGCCGGAGGGACATCAGCGGCGGCTGCCCGCCGATGGTGGCCGAGACGTACGCGATGCGCCGGCGGCCCTGCATGGCGAGGCGCGAGAACAGGTCGTGCGCCGCCGCCTCCTCGTCGACCGTGACCGTGCAGGCACCCTCGAGGTCCGACGCGCTGCCGCACTGCACCATGGGGTGGCGCGCGCCGACCTCGGCCATCGCCTCCTCGTCCATCATGTTCATGAACAGGATCCCGCTGGTCATCCCGTTGCGGATGCGGCGCACGTAGTCGCCGCGGTTGCACAGCCGGGTGTGCATGAGGATGACCTCGTAGCCGAGTTCGTTGGCCGCCGCGTACACGCCGGTCAGGATGCTCTCGACGAAGCCGAGTCCGGCCACGAGCACGGTGCGGTTGAATGGCGCGCGGAGGTTGCGGCCCATCACGTTGGGCTCGTAGTCCAGCGCCGACGCCGCGGCGAGCACCCGGGCGCGCGTCGCCGCGCTGACCGGATAGTTCCCGTTCAGGGTGCGGGAGACGGTCATCGCCGAGACCCCCGCGCGCTTCGCGACGTCCTTCAAAGACACCATGAGATGGACCTCCTTCCGGGAAATCCTTGCGGAGGTAGATAACGATAACTATCCCCACACTAGCACATTGCGGACGAATGTCAATTCGATCCGGTACGTCCGGTCGGTCCTGCAGAAAGGACATCGATGTAAAGAAATATGTAAAATACTGTAAACATTGACTTGTTTTTCAGTGCCGACTACAATGGGGTCATCCCCTTTCCCCCGACCCCGAAGGAGGCGTCCCATGAAGAACGGCAGGCTCCAGGTCGGCATCATCGGCTGCGGCGGCATCGCCCAGACCAAGCACCTCCCCAGCCTCTCCCGGCTCCCCGCTCTCTGCGACATCGCCGCCTTCTGCGACGCCGACCCCGCGCGACTGGCGTCCACCTGCGCGAAATACGGCGCCCCGGGTGCGCGCACCTATGCGACCTATCCCGAGCTCCTCGCGGACGAGGCGATCGACGTCGTGCACGTCCTCACACCCAACGCCTTCCATGCCGAAGTCACGATCGCCGCGCTCGACGCCGGCAAGCACGTGCTGTGCGAGAAACCGATGGCCGAGACGTCCGCCGACGCGCTCCGGATGGTCGAGGCGGCGCGCCGCAACCGCAGGAAGCTCACGATCGGATACCAGACCCGCTACCGCGACGACGTCGCCGCGCTGCGCAAGGCCGTCGACTCGGGCTTCCTCGGCGACATCTACTATGCGCGCGCGCACGCCGTCCGCCGGCGCGGCGTCCCGACCTGGCTGCTGCGACCGAGCCGGACGGGCTTCGGTGGTCCGCTCGTCGACATCGGGACGCACGCCCTCGACCTCACGCTCTGGCTGATGGGCAACTACGAACCCGCCTCCGTGACCGGCTCGGTCTTCTGGAAGCTAGCCGACAGGCCCGACGCCAATCCCTTCGGCGAATGGGCGCCCGAACAGTACCAGGTCGAGGACTCGGCCTTCGGCTTCATCAAGATGAAGAACGGCGCCCTGATCTCCCTGGAGACGGCCTGGGCCCTGAACACGACCGAGAACCGCGAGGCCTCGACGACGCTGTGCGGCACGTTGGGCGGCGCGGAGATCAAGGGCGGCCTCGCGACGCCTTACAAGCTCGTCCTCAACACGACGAAGCACGCGATGCTCGTCGAGGAGACGATCGCCGGCGCCGGCAAGTACACCGAGTACACGGGCCACATCGAGGAGATGGCGGAGATCATGGCGGACCCGGGTCTGCACGAGGCCGAGCAGTGGCTGAGGGCCATCCTCGAGGACCGGGACCCTTGCGTCCTGGCCGAACAGGGATACGTGGTGACCCGCATCCTCGAAGCGGTCTACGAGTCCCACCGAACCGGGACGACGATCGTGTTCTAGCTTCCCGACGTGCCCCGAAGCGTCCGGGCTTCCCCTCGTCCGGATTGTCCTTCCCGTCCGACCGGCGTATGATGATGCGGATGCCAATGGGTCCGAAATCTCCCAGAGGAGGGCCGAGCCATGGACCAGACCTTGTTTCCCCGCACGACCGTCGGCGGCGTCTCCGTCTCCCGGATGATCATCGGCACCAACTGGATCCTCGGCTGGAGCCACACCGGCGCCGCCGCGGACGCGACGATCCACGAGCGCAACCACAACCGCGAGGTCGTCGCCGACCTCCTCGAGGTCTTCCTCGCGCGAGGCGTCGATACGATCATGGGACCCTTGAGTTCGCAGCCGCTGATCCTCGACGCGATGAAGCTGGCCGAGGACCGGACGGGGCTCGGGCTGATCCGCATCGACACGCCGTTCGTGAACGTCGACGACAGCCCCGCCGCCCGCCGCGAGGCCGACGCCGCGATCGCGCTGTCCCGGCGCGAGAGCTCGACGTTCTGCCTGCTGCACCACGCCGTCGCCGAACAGCTCGTGAACAAGAACCTGCAGGCGATGCCGCGCCTGCCGGACTACCTGAAGATGATCCGCGACAACGGCATGATCCCCGGCCTCTCGGCGCACATGCCCGAACTGATCCTCTATCCGGACGCGAACGGATACGACGTCGAGACCTACATCCAGATCTACAACTGCCTCGGCTTCCTGATGCAGGTCGAGATCGAGCAGGTGAACAAGATCATCTGGAACGCGAAGAAGCCCGTGATGACGATCAAGCCGATGGCCGCGGGGCGCTGCACGCCGTTCGTCGGCCTGAACTTCGCCTGGGGGACGCTGCGGCCGCAGGACATGGTCACCGTGGGCTGCATGACCCCGAAGGAGGCCGAGGAGGATATCGAGATTTCTCTGGCCCACTTCGAGGGTCGGCTCCCGAACCTCGAAGGCCGTTCCAGTCCCGTCCGGACCGAAATCCTGAAGTAGGGCGCGGGGAACCGACCGCGTCGCCGCCGAACGCTCCCTGGTGGAACGCTCGCCGGAAGGCTTCTTCGTCTACACCGGCGGGTACTTCCAGCACGTCAATCCGATGGCCTGCCGCCTGCTCGGCGCCTCGAGGATGGGGGAGGTGTCCGGCACGCGGGTCCTCGACCGGGTGCATCCGGACTTCCACGGGATGGTGGCCGAGAACCTCAGGCTCATCCTCGACGAAGGGCTGGACGTGCCCGACCAGGAGATGGTCCTGGTCCGGACCGACGGCTCTACGTTCCGCGCCGAGGTGCGCGCGGTCGGCATCACCCACTGGGGCCAGCCCAGCATCCCGGTCTGCTTCCGCGACGTCTCCGACCGCGACCGGAGCGCTCCGGCGGCCGCAGGGGAGGCCTGAAGGAAGTCCTCCGCCGTGTTGTCACCGCACGGACCCGCGTGTATAATGACCCTGCTTGGCCCGGTGGCCTAATGGATAAGGCAGCAGTTTCCGGAACTGCCGATACGGGTTCGATTCCTGTCCGGGTCACCAAGCCGAACGCCTCCCTTGCGACTGCAGGGGAGGCGTTCTTCGATTGGACCGGAAGGGAGCGCGGGGACTTTCGGCGTCAGATTTCGACGAGCTCGGCCGTGATGCCCTCCAGCGCGTTCAGACGGGCCAGGAAGTCGTCCAGGTCGGCGGCGCCCTTCGCGAGGTGGAGGAGGATCAGCCCGTCCGGTGCGCAGGCGTCGCCGGCACCTGCCTCGTGGAGCCCCAGGCGCGTGCGGATCGCGCAGCCGAACTCCGACAGGACCTTCTGGAGATTCTCCGCGCTCGGGATGCGCTGGCTGACGCGGATGACCATGATCACGTGCTGGTTCATGACGTTCGCCTCCTTTGGCATCGTTGGGGACTGGGTCCTCTGGCCTGATGATACTCCTCGAGGACGGAGGACGGAAGGAAAGAATCCGACGGGATTCCTTCGGGCGAGCGGGTGCATCCGGGAGGCGGATGCTCTACAATGGGGGAAATCGGAGGCCCCCCCCATGCAGAAGATGAGACTCGGTCGCACGGAACTCTCGGTCGGACGGACGGCGTTCGGCGCGCTGCCCATCCAGCGGCTCGACGCGGACGACGCCGTGCGGCTGCTATGGCAGGCCTTCGAAGGCGGCATCGACTTCTTCGACACGGCCCGCGGCTACACGGACAGCGAGGAGAAGCTCGGTCGGGCGTTGTCCGGCGTTCGCGACCGGGTCGTGCTCGCGACCAAGACCCCCGCCCGCGACCGCAGGGGGCTGCTCGAGAACCTCGAGACGAGCCTGTCGATGCTGAAGACCGACCACGTCGACCTCTACCAGTTGCACAACCCGGAGACTCTGCCGGACCCGGCCGACCCCGACGGACTCTACGCCGGGCTGGTCGAGGCGAAGGCGAAGGGCCTGGTCCGCCACATCGGCATCACCAACCACCGTCTGGCGCTCGCTCGCGAGGCGGTGGAGTCCGGCCTGTACGAGACTCTCCAGTACCCGCTGAACCTCCTGTCCACGCCGGAGGAACTGGAACTCGTCGAGCTTTGCAGGCGGAAGGACGTCGGGTTCATCGCCATGAAGGCCATGTCCGGCGGCCTGCTGTCGAGTGCGGCGGCGGCCTTCGCGTTCCTGCGGCGGCTGGGGAGCGTCCTCCCGATCTGGGGCATCCAGCACGCGTCGGAACTCGAGGAATTCCTGTCGTACGAAGCGGACCCGCCGGCGCTGGATGGCCGGCTCGTGGAAGCCATGGCGAAGGACCGCGCGGAGTTGTCCGGCTCCTTCTGCCGCGCCTGCGGCTACTGCCTGCCGTGCCCCGAGGGGATCCCGATCCCGATGGCCGCACGGATGACGCTGCTGCTGGGCCGGGCGCCCGAAGCCGGGTTCCTCTCGCCGGAATGGCAGGAGAAGATGGCCCTGATCGAGAACTGCCAGGACTGCGGCGCATGCGCTTCACGCTGCCCGTACCACCTGGACACGCCCGCCCTGCTGAAGGCCAACCTCGCCGACTACCGGCGCAGGCTCCCGGGCACCTGACGCCGGCGGAGCCGCCGGCACGCCGCAAGGAGGCCGCACCATGGACGAACGCACCGTTTCGATCCGGGACCCGGAGACCTTCCACATCGTGGACGAATCCGGGCGTTCCACCCAGGGGTGCGACCAGGACTGGTTCGGCTCGGAGTGGCAGCGCATCTCCGGATGCGGTCCGACCGCGACGTCCGCGATCGGTGGGGGCTTCGTGGACTTCGAAGCGTCCGGACCGACGGACGGGGAGAGAGGATAGCGCGGTGGCATACGGACTGGGCATCGACACGGGCGGGACCTACACGGACGCCGCCGTCTACGATTTCGACGCGGGGGACGTGGTCGCGACGGCCAAATCGATCACGGTCAAGGAGGACCTCACGATCGGCATCGACGGTGCGCTCGGCGCGCTGGACCCGGCGCTGCTGGAGGGCGTGGAGCTGGTTTCTCTGTCGACGACGCTCGCGACCAACGCATGCGTCGAGGGCAAGGGCGGGCGCGCGCTGCTGGTGCTGATCGGCTGCGACCGCCGGGTCATCGAGTGGTGCGGCGCGGAGTACGGCCTGCCGCCGGCCGAGGAGATCCTCTTCGTCGAGGGTGGACACGACATGACGGGCAAGGTCGCCCGCGAACCTGATTGGGAGGACCTGCGACGGCGCGTCGCGGCGTCGTGCAGGAAGGTCGACGCCTATGCGGTCGTCGAGCTGTGGGGCGTCCGCAGCGCGGCGTTCGAGGTCCATGCGGCGGACCTGCTGCGAGCGGATACCGGCCGACCGGTCGTCTGCGGGCACGAGATCACCGGCGAACTCAACTCGCTCAAGCGCGCGACCAGCGCCCTCCTCAACGCGCGGCTTCTGCCGCTGACCGCCGACTTCCTCGACGCCGTGCGGGCGAGCCTCGCCCGAAAGGGGCTGGCGGCTCCGCTCGTGATCGTGCGGGGCGACGGGAGCCTGATGGCCGAGGACTTCGCGCGGACGCACCCGGTCGAGACGCTGCTGTCGGGACCGGCGGCCAGCGTGGCCGGCGGGTTCGCCCTGACCGGAGAGCGCGACTGCATCGTCGTGGACATGGGCGGCACGACCAGCGACCTCGCAGTGCTGCGGGACGGCGCGCCCGACATGGCGACGGCCGGCGCCCGCGTCGGCGCCTGGCAGACCGGCGTCCGCTCGATCCTGGTCCATACCGTCGGGCTGGGCGGCGACAGTCTCGTCCGCCACAACCGCGAGAACGCCCTCGACATCGGTCCGCGCCGCGCGGCGCCGCTCTCCTGGGCGGCCAGCCGCTGGCCGCGCATCCTGTCGGTCCTCGACGGCATCCGGTTGTCGCGGCGCCGCCACACGCACCCGCAGGCCGAATTCTTCTACCTCGTCGTCGACCGCCCCGATCCCGAGTCGTTCACGGCCGAGGAGACGGCGATCGAGGCGGCACTGCGAGGCGGGCCGCTGTCCGTGGCCGAGCTGGCCGATGCCGTGGGTTCCTCCGTCTACACGATCCGGACCGAGCGCCTCGAGCAGCAGGGGCGGATCATGCGATGCGGCCTGACGCCGACCGACGCCATGCACCTGACCGACGAGTTCACGGGCTGGAACCGTCGCGCGGCCGAACTCGGCGTGGAGATCCTCGCCTTTCAGCTGTCGCTGTCCCCGAAGGAACTGGTCGAGCGCATCCGCACCCAGGTCAAGGAGGAACTCTACCTCGCGCTGGCCGGGATGCTGCTGGAGGTCGAGGTCCCCGACCTCGCGGCGTCGCCCGGCGCCGCCCCGCATCTCCGCGGCGTCGCCCGCGCGGCGTTCCGGCAGAGCCTTTCGACGGAGAGGGGCGCGCGCCTGCTCGACCTGTCCTTCCGCACGACCGTCCCGCTGGTCGGCATCGGCGCGCCGACGCATCTCTTCCTGCCCGCCGTCGCGCGCGCACTGGGCACGAGTTGCCTGATCCCGCCCCACGCCGCCGTCGCCAACGCCGTCGGGGCGGTGACCGGAAACGTCGTCGCGACCGCCGAGGTCCTGATCAAGCCCGAATACCGCAAGACCGGCATCTCCGCCTATTTCGCCTACGCCACCCTCGTCTCCCGGAAGTTCGGCCTGTTTGCGGACGCGCTGGCCTGGGCGAGGGAGCGAGCGTCGGAGGAGGCCCTTTCGACCGCTCGGTCGCGCGGCGCCGCCGAGCCCGAGGTCGCCGTCACGGTCGACCGCGACGAGATCCCCGTGCCGAGCGGCTTCCGCTCCGCCAAGGCGCCGGGCGAGGAAGAGGTCGACGGAGCCCCGGAAATGCACTTCATCGAGGCGCGCGTGAAGGCGCGGGCCGTCGGCCGGATCGGCGCGCGGTCTTAGCACCGAAGGGGCGCGGGACAGCTGGACCGACGGGATCTGGTACTACGAGGACAAGGCGCTGTCGCTCGGGACGCACTGAACCGGAGGTCGGCTCCGGTTCCTCCCCCTATAGGTCCGCAAGCCACTCCGCGCGTCCCGCCACGCCCGGATCCAACTGGAACAGCGGTCCGCCCTGCAGCGACCCGTCCCGGTTCCGGCCCGTCGCCGGGTCGTCGGCGCCTTCGGCCGCGGACGTGACGTAGAGCGCATCGAGCCGTGGTCCGCCGAACATGACGCTGGAAGCCTGGATCGCCGGCACGTCGACCTTCCTCAGCACGGAGCCGTCCGCGTCCAGCCGCAGGACGCAGGAACCGCCCCACATCGCGACCCACAGCCGGTCCTCGCCGTCCAGCGTGATGCCGTCGGGCACGGCGGCGTCGTCGGCCCAGCGGAAGAAGGGGTGCGGATCGGAGATCCCGCCGGTCGCACGGTCGTAGGTGTACCGCGTGATCGTGCGCGTCGTGCTGTCCGTGTGGAAGAACGTCCGCTCGTCGAGGGAGAAGGTCATCCCGTTGGTGCAGAGCAGCCCCCGCAGCACGGGGACCGGCGGGCGGCCGCGCTCGATCCGGTACAGGATCCCGTCCGGCCGGCCGTCCTCGTACAGCGTGCCGGCGAACAGGCGGCCCGACGGGTCGACGGTGACGTCGTTGAAGCGCTCGCCGGGCGCGAGCGCCAGGTCGAAGAGCCGGACCGGCCGGGCGACGGGATTCCCCGCGTCCTCCGGGGCGATCGAGAAGACGCCCCGGTCGGTGCACAGGACCAACCCGCCGGCCCGCGTGAAGGCGAAGCCGCCGACGTGCAGGTCCCCCTGCCAGAAGATTTCGCTGCGCCCCGTCTCCGGGTCGTACGCCCAGAGGCGGGAGCCCGGGTGGTCCGTCCAGACGAGCCGACCGACCGGGGCGTGCCAGACCGGGCACTCCCCGAGGCCGCAGATGCCGGGGAAGATCGTCTCCATCGCGTCGCACCTCCGCTCCGACCATCATAACATCCGGAGCCGGAGGAAATGCGGGGTCCCCCGCACGATGAATTGCGTTATGATTCGCGTGGGACGGGAGTCCGTCGCACGGAACGGACGCGCCGCGCCCTGAAGGAGAACGCCGATGAAATACATCCTCCGCCTCTTCAAGCTCGCGAAGCCCTGGCGCTGGTACCTCGTCGCGGCGACCGCGGCGCTGCTCGCGATCACCGGCATCAACCTGTATGCGCCGTACATCACGCGGGAGATCCTCGCGATCATGGAGAACGGGAACTATGCGTCGCAGGTCGGACGCATCACGGCGCTCGCGCTGGCGTTGCTCGGCTTCTTCGCTCTGCGGGCCGTCCTGCAGTTCGTGAACAACTATTTCTCGCATTTCGCGTCCTGGCGCCTCGTCTCGCGCCTGCGCGGCGACCTCTACGACCATTTCCAGAAGCTGTCGATGAACTACTACCACGATAAGCAGACCGGACAGCTGATGTCCCGCGTCGTCATCGACACGAACACCTTCGAGAACCTGATCGCCCACGCGCTGCAGGACCTCCTGACCAACGTCCTCACGCTGGTCGGCGTGCTCGTGATCCTGCTCACGATCAATCCGCTGCTGACGCTGCTCGTCTGCCTGCCGATCCCGCTGATCGCCTTCCTGTCCGTCGTGCTTCGCCGCATCCGCAAGCAGTTCCGGCTCGGGCAGACCAAGATCGCGGAACTCAACGCCATGCTCCAGGACAATTTCTCGGGCATGAAGGAAATCCAGGTCTTCAACCGCCAGGACTACGAGCACGAGCGCGTCGCCGAGAAGTCGACCGAGCAATCGGACGCCCAGATCAAGGCGCTCTACTACTCCGGCATCCTCAACCCCTCCGTCGGCTTCATCTCCTCGATCGGCACCATCGTCGTGCTCGTCGCCGGCCCCATCCTCGCCCTGAACACCGGGCTCCAGATCTCCGACGTCGTCGGCTTCCTGCTGTACCTGAACCTCTTCTACGCGCCGATCTCCACGCTCACGCGCCTCGTCGAGGACCTGCAGTTGTCGCTCGCGGGCGCCGAGCGCGTCTTCGAGGTGCTCGACACCGACCCCGACATCCGGGATGCGCCCGGCGCGCGCTCGGTCGGACGCCTGTCGGGGCAGCTCTCCTTCGATCACGTCGATTTCTCGTACAACGACGGGCTGCCGGTCCTCGAGGACGTCAGCTTCCGCGTCGAGGCCGGGAAGATGATCGCGCTGGTCGGACCGACCGGCGTCGGCAAGACGACCGTCTCCGCGCTGATCGCCCGCTTCTACGACCCGAAGGCCGGCCGGATCGCGATGGACGGCATCGACATCCGGGAGTTGACCCTCGAGAGTCTCCGCGACCAGCTGAGTCTGGTACTGCAGGACGTCTTCCTCTTCAACGGGACCATCGCGGAGAACATCGCCTACGGGTCGGACGACACGACGCCGGAGGCGATCGAGCGGGCGGCGCGCGCGGCCTGCATCCACGACTTCATCGACGGGCTGCCCGAGAAGTACGCGACCCTGGTCGGCGAGCGCGGCGTGCGACTCTCCGGCGGCCAGAAGCAGCGCATCTCGATCGCCCGCTCGATCCTGCGCGACGCGCCGATCCTGATTCTCGACGAGGCGACGTCGGCCGTCGACACCGAGACCGAGTCCGAGATCCAGAAGGCCATCCAGCGGATCGCCGGCACGCGCACGCTGGTCGTCATCGCCCACCGCCTGTCGACCGTGCGGCTCGCCGACACGATCCTCGTGCTGGAGAACGGGCGCATCGCGGAGCAGGGGAAGCACGAGGAGCTGCTCGCCAGGGACGGCGTGTACGCGGGCCTGTGCCGCTCCCAGAGCCTGTTATAGCAATCCATTGACGCTCCTCCGTCCCTTCGATATCATGGGGTGAACGGACCGACTGGCCCGACACCCTCGACATGCAAGGAGGGCACTCCGATGGCCGCGATCCGAACCTTCTATCTCAGCCGGATCCTCGACACCCCCCTCTATTCCGAAATCGGCCTGAAGCTCGGACGGATCAAGGACGTCCTGGTCGACGTCGGCGCGGTGCGCCCCCGGGTCGTCGCGATCCGCGTCCATACGGCGAAGGGACCCGTCCTCCTCGACTACGCGAAGTTCCGCGTCGAGAAGGAGAAGGGCCGCTATTCGCTGGTCTGCTCGGAGCCTGTCCCCTTCGTGCACGACGAGACGTGCTGCATCCTGCTGCGCAGGACGATGATGGACAAGCAGATCGTCGACATCGACGGCCGGAAGGTCGAGCGGGTGAACGACCTTCGCCTCGCCGTCCTGGAGGACGGGACCTTCCTCGTCGCCGTCGACGTGGGCATGGAGGGCCTGCTGCGCAGGCTCGGCGTGGCCCGGCCGGTCGGCCGGCTGCTGCGCCCGTTCCACATCGCGGTCCCGAACCACCTGATCCTGTGGGACGAAGTGCAGACGGTGGACGCGGGCAACGCGGGTCTCCGCCTCTCCTCCCGCGCCTCGAGCATCGGCCGGCTGCACCCCTCCGACGTCGCCGACATCATCGACAGCCTCGACCGCAACGCGCAGATCGCCGTGTTCGCCTCCCTCGACCAGGAGAAGGCCGCGGACGTCCTCGAGGAACTCGAGCCCGAGACGCAGGCGACCCTCCTCTCGAACCTCCCCCTCGAGCACGCGGCAGACCTGCTGGAGGCGATGCCCTCGGACGAAGTCGCCGACATCCTCGACGGCCTGAACGACGAGAAGGCGGAGGCCCTCCTGAACGAAATGGAGGACGAGGCGTCCGACGAAGTCCGCGAACTGATGGAATACGAGGACGGCACGGTCGGCAGCGTGATGTCCAAGGACTACTTCGCCTTCAACGAGTACCAGACGGTGGAGGACGTGTTCGAGACGCTGCGACGGATCCGGCCGGAGTCCGACTCGATCTACTACCTGTACATCCTCGACAACGCCGGCGTGCTGATCGCCACCGTCTCCCTGCGCGACCTGATCGTCTCCGATCCCTTGACGCGCCTGAGCGCGGTGATGAACGAGAAGGTCCAGTCGGTGCTCGACACGGACCGGATCGAGGCGATCGTGGAGATCATCGACAAGTACAACCTCCTGGCCGTCCCCGTCGTCGACGACCAGAAGAAGCTCTCGGGCGTCGTGATCATCAACGACGTCGTCTACGGGCTGATGCGCGCCCGCCGCCGGAGGTAGCCGCCGCATGACGGCCCTCGCGTCCCCCGCGCGCTCCCGCCGGAAGGCCTTCTTCGCGAACCTGCTGCTGTTCCTCGCCGTGCTCGGCCCGGGCATCATCACCGGCAGCGTCGACAACGACGTCGGCGGCATCACGACGTACTCCGTCGCGGGGGCCGTCTACGGCTACAAGCTGCTCTGGACGCTGATCCCGTCCTTCGTCGTGCTCTTCGTGGTCCAGGAGATGAACGCCCGGATGGGCCTCGCGACCGGCAAGGGTCTCGCCGACCTGATCCGCGAGAACGCGGGCGTCAAGATCACCTTCTTCCTGTTCGCGGGGCTGCTCGTCACCAACATCCTCAACACCAACACCGAGTTCGCCGGCGTCGCCGGGAGCCTCGCGATCTTCGGCGTCTCGAAGTACCTCTCGGTCCCGCTCGTCGCCTTCGCCGTCTGGATCCTCGTCGTGAAGGGGACGTACCGGATCGCCGAACGCGTGTTCCTGGTGTTCAGCCTGGCCCTGCTGACCTATATCGTGTCGGCGCTGCTGGGGCACCCCCAGTGGGGCGAGATCGGCGCCTCGATCGTCCACCCCGATTTCACCGGATACGACGCGACCACCTATGCGACCGTGATCGGCATCGTCGGCACGACGATCGCCCCCTGGATGCAGTTCTACATGCAGTCCTCGATCATCGAGAAGGGGCTGACCATGAAGAACTACAAGTTCACGGTGCTCGACGTCCTCGTCGGCTGCGTCGCCACGATCGCGGTCGCCTTCTTCATCATCGTCGCCTGCGCCGCCACGTTGCACGTGAACGGCCACACGATCTCGACCGCGGCCGACGCCGCCGAATCGCTCGCGCCCCTCGCCGGTCAGTTCGCCTCCGAGGTCTTCGCGTTCGGCCTCTTCATCGCGTCGATCTTCAGCGCCACGATCCTCCCGGTCGCGACCGCCTTCTTCGTCTGCGAGGCCTTCGGCTTCGAAGCGGGCCTCGACCGGAAGTGGAAGGAGGCGCCGCAGTTCTATTGGCTCTACACGCTCATCATCCTCGTCGGCGCCGGCGTGATCCTGATCCCGAACGCCCCCCTGATCGGCATCTCGCTCTGGTCGCAGCGCATCAACGGCATCCTGCTGCCGGTCGTCCTGGTCTTCATGATGCGCCTCGTGAACGACAGGGGGATCATGGGTCCGCACGTCAACAAGCCGCTCGCGAACTTCATCGGCTGGGCGACCATCGTCGTGCTCACGGTCCTGTCGGTCGCGCTGCTCGTGACGTCGCTGCTGTAGGGCGGCGATGGAGATCCTGCTGCATCCCGTGACCATCGGCGGCGTCGTCCTGCCGGGCAACCTCGCACTCGCCCCCATGGCCGGCGCGACCGACCTGCCCTTCCGCCTGCTCTGCCGCGGGTTGGGCGCCGATCTCGTGTGCACCGAACTCGCGAGCGCACGCGGCATGCGGCACGACCCCGACCTGCGCCGGACCTGGCGCTTCCTCGAAATCGACCCGGCCGAGGCGCCGGTCGCCATCCAGTTCTTCGGCTCCGACCCCGAGGACCTCGCGGATGCGGTGCGCGTGGCGCAGCAGCACCCGGTGCTGTCCCGCTGCACGTTCTTCGACCTGAACATGGGCTGCCCCGTCCTGAAGGTCGTGAAGGCCGGCGACGGATCCGCCCTGATGAAGGACGTACGGATGGCCGCCGCGGCCGTCCGGGCGATGGTCGCGGTCTCCGACCGGCCCGTGACCGTCAAGACCCGCTCGGGCTGGGACGCATCGTCGGTCAACGCCGTCGAGGTCGCCCGTGCCTGCGAGGCGGAGGGCGCCGCGATGGTCGCGGTGCACGCGCGGACGCGCGACCAGATGTACGCCGGCGAGGCCGATTGGCGGGTCGTCGCCCACGTGAAGGAGGCCGTCGGCATCCCGGTCTTCGGCAACGGCGACGTGCGCACCGCGGACGACGCGTGCCGGCTGCTCCGGGCGACGGGCTGCGACGGCGTCATGATCGGCCGCGCGGCGCTGGGCGACCCGTGGGTCTTCGACCGGATCCGGGCGGGACTCGACCCGCAGGCGCCGAGGAATCCGGAGTGGCCCACCGTCCCCGGCGAACCCTCGCCCGATGCGCGGATCGCCCTGATGCTCCGCCACCTCGACCTCGCGGTCGCCCGATATGGCGAGGAGACGGCGGTCAAGGAATTCCGCAAGCAGGCCGCGTGGTACCTGAAGGGCACGCGCGGGACGGCCACGCTTCGGGGCATCGCCGTGCACGCCGCCAGCCGGGCCGATTTCGCGGCCGTCTTCGCGCGGTACCGCCGTCTGCTGCGGGCCGAGGAATGATGCGGGCGGAATGCAATTCCGCGGGTGACAGGCAGTGGGTCTCATTGTATAATTGCACAAGGTGCGTTTAGGCGGACCGTTCCTGCTTGGAGGCGGCGCCTGCGAGGGGGTTGGATCATGAAAGACTATCCGGCTGTGAAGATCCGCAACATCGCCCTGATGGGTCATGGCGGCTCGGGGAAGACCACGTTCTCCGAAGCCGTCCTGTTCGATGCCAAGGCGACCGATCGCTTCGGCAAGGTGGCCGACGGAAACACGACGATGGACTTCGATCCGGAGGAGATCCGGCGCAAGTTCTCGATCAACACCGCCCTCGCCGCCTTCGAGTGGAACGACTGCAAGATCAACCTGCTCGACACGCCCGGCTATTTCGACTTCGTGGGCGAGGTCTTCCAGGGCCTGCGCGTGGCGGACGCCGCCGTCGTGCTCGTCCCCGCCAAGGACGGCGTGGCCGTCGGCACCGAGAAGTCGGTCGCCTATTCGAAGGAGCGCGGCCTGCCCGTCGTCTTCTTCATCAGCAAGATGGACGAGGAGAACGCCAACTTCGAGCGCACCCTCGGCCAGATCGTCTCCCACTTCGGCTCCCAGGCCAGGCCCTTCGCGCTCCCGATCCTCGAAGGCGGCAAGACGAAGGGATTCGTCGACGTCCTGTCCCAGAAGGCCTACATGAACGGCGCCAACGGCGCCACGACCGAAGCGCCCGTCCCCGCCGGCATGGCCGCGGAGGCCGCCGCCGCCCTCGAAGCCCTGAAGGAGCACGCCGCCGAGAGCGACGAGGCCCTGATGGAGAAGTTCTTCGCCGGCGAGGAATTCACGAACGAGGAAATGATGAAGGGCCTCGGCGAGAGCATCCACGCCGGGTCCGTCTACCCAGTCTTCTGCGGCGCCGCCAGCTCGAACTGGGCGATCCGCAGCACGATGGACCGTCTCGTCGCCCTGCTCCCCGCCGCCAACGCCACCGCCTCCGTCCCGGCCAAGAAGCCCGACGGCTCCGACACGACCGTGAAGGTCGACCCGGCGGGCCCTCTCGCCGCGATCGTGTTCAAGACGATCGCCGACCCCTTCGTCGGCCGCATCTCGATGTTCCGCGTCTACTCGGGCGTGCTGAAGGCGAACTCCACGATCTACAACCCCGCCAACGAGAAGGAGGAGCGCATCGGCTCCCTGTTCCTCATGATCGGCAAGAAGCAGGTCCAGGTCGAGCAGGTCGCCGCCGGCGACATGGGCGCCGTGACCAAGCTGGTGTACACCGGGACCAACGACACGATGTGCGACAAGGCGAAGCCCGTCCTGCTGCCGCGCACCTCGTTCCCGACCCCCTGCCTCTCGATGGCCGTGGAGGGGAAGGCCAAGGGCGACGACGAGAAGATCAGCGCCGGCCTCCACAAGCTCAAGGACGAGGACCCCGTCTTCACGATGGGCTACAACGGCGAAACGCACCAGCTGTTGCTGTCCGGCATCGGCGAACAGCACCTGGACGTCCTGATGTCCAAGCTCAAGGCCAAGTTCAACGTCGAGGGCGTGCTGGTCGAGCCCCGCGTGCCGTACCGCGAGACGATCCGCAAGAAGGTCCGCGTCGAAGGCAAGCACAAGAAGCAGAGCGGTGGCCACGGCCAGTTCGGCCACGTCTGGGTCGAGTTCGAGCCGGGCCCGGACGAGGGCCTGACCTTCACCGAGAACATCTTCGGCGGCTCCGTCCCGAAGCAGTACCACCCCGGCGTCGAGAAGGGCCTGCAGGACGCGATCAAGAAGGGCGTGCTCGCGGGCTACCCGATGGTCCACCTCAAGGCGACGCTCGTCGACGGCTCCTACCACGACGTCGACTCGTCCGAAATGGCCTTCAAGATCGCCGCGCGCCTCGCCTACAAGGCCGGCATCCCGCAGGCCGGCCCCGTGCTGCTCGAGCCGATCTGCACCGTCGAGGTCTACATCCCCGACGCGAACCTCGGCGACATCATGGGCGACATGAACAAGCGCCGCGGCCGGATCATGGGCGTCAACCCCGTCGACGGCGGCCAGCAGGTCGTGGCCGAGGTGCCGCAGAGCGAGATGGCCAAGTACGCCAACGACCTCCGCTCGATGACCCAGGGGCGCGGCTGGTACAGGATCTCGTTCGCACGCTACGACACGGCGCCGCAGATCGTCGCCGACAAGGTGATTGCCGACGCGAAGGCGCACATGAAGGAAGAAGTGGAAGAGGAGTAGATCCTCTCCTGCGCGACGGACCGGTCCGGAACGGAAACCCGAGGGGCCCCGTCGGTTGCGGCGGGGCCTTCCCCGTCCAGAGGGGGAGGGGAGAAGGAATGCACGAAAATGCCGCCGAGGAAGCGCTCCGGGAACTCCTGGCCTCCGGTCCGGTCGACCTGCACCTCCATTCCACCGCGTCCGACGGGACGAAGCGCCCCTCCGACGTCGTCGAGGAGGCGGTCTCCCGCGGTCTGCGCGCCGTCGCGCTGACCGACCACGACACGCTGGACGGCCTGCCGGAGGCGCGATGCGCGTTCGAGCACGCGACGCGGCACCTGCCGGACGTCCGCTTCCTCCCGGGCATCGAGTTGAGCATCCAGGAGGAGCGGGAGCTCCACCTGCTCGGCTATTTCCCGCTGGGCGGCCAGGAGGCCCTCGAGCCGTATCTCGAGCGGCAGCGCGCGCTGCGCCGCCGGCGCAACGCGACGATGGTCGACGCGCTGCGGTCGCTCGGGCTTCCCCTCACGCTGGAGGAACTCGACGCGGAGGGCGACGGCACGATCGGGCGCCTGCACGCCGCCCGCCTGTTGGTGCGCAAGGGCGCGGTCCGCTCGGTGCGCGAGGCCTTCGACCGGTATCTGGCCTTCGGGCGACCGGGCTACGTCGAGCGGGAGCGGCCGGACGCCGCCGCCGGCTGCGCCGCGGTCCGAGCGGCGGGCGGCGTGCCCGTGCTCGCGCACCCCGTGCTGTACGGCTGGCTCGAGGACCGGGAACGGACGGAGGGTCTTCCGGCGACGCTCGTGCGGCGCCTCGGCGAACTCAAGGCCCAGGGCCTCGGCGGCGTCGAATCGCACCACGGGGAGGCGCTCGCCCGTCAGGTCGCGGTGCTGGCCCGGGCGGCGGAACTCGTCGGCCTGATCCCGACGCGCGGCAGCGATTTCCACGGGATGACCCGAAGTCCGGTGCGGACGGGGATGTACGCGGCCTCGGTGGCGCGGGCCTGGCCCGACGGCACGCCGAAGCGGACCGTGCTGCGCGTGGCCGCCGCGATCGTGCGGCGCGCCGGGGCGGACGGACGGACCGAAGTGCTGGTGGCGCGGCGGTCGGGCGAGCGGTCGCTGGCCGGATTCTGGGAATTCCCGGGCGGCAAGGCCGACCGGCACGAGAGCCTGGAGCAGGCGCTCGTGCGGGAGCTGCGGGAGGAACTCGGCGTGGATTCCTCGCCGGGGGAGCCGCTGATCGTCGTCGAGCACGCCTACGAGGACCGGACCGTTCGATTGACCTGCCTCGACACCACGCTCGGCCGCGCCGACGGGTTCGTCCTGACCGCCCACAGCGAGACGCGCTGGGTGCCCGTCGACGAACTCGACCGACTGCCGCTGTGCCCGGCGGACTATCCCGTGGCGGACCGGCTCGCGGGCCGGTTCCGGGACTGAACGGAAGAAGAGCGGACGCCGGGGCGTCCGCTCTTCCCGTCTACGGCTCCGCGGGGATCCGGTAGACCACGAGGTTCCCCTCGCCGGGGAACGACGCGACGCGCACGAGGTCGTCCTCGAAGAACGCCTCGTCGAGGCCGTAGGTGTCCGGATCGTCGCGCACGGTGTCGTCGACGACCGCATAGACGATGCGGTTCTTCGCGCAGAACGCGCGGAAGGCCGCGAGGTCCCCGCCGGCGCCGCCGTAGAGCCAGGTGACCTGGTCCATGCGCGTGTACGTGTCGTATCCGGCCGACCACGCGTAGTAGGGCCAGCCGAGGAAGGACCGGCGTCCCGCCAGGAAGAAGTCGTCGTAGTAGTAGCGCGGCGTGAGGAACACGGCGTCGGGCGACGTCTCCGCCTCGATCCAGGCCGCGAACCCCGAGTGGAGGTCGATGCTGGCCGTGACGCGGTTGGCGGTGAAGAAGGTCGTCGTGTCGATGAATCCCGTCGTCGTGAGGAAGACCGCGAGGACGACCGCGATGAACCGGTAGATCCGCTTCCGGACCTTGCCGGCGGCCGGCCCCGGGCGCGCGAGGCGGGCGAGGAACCCGGCGATGAAGAGGTTCTCGAGGCCGAAGGTCATCAGGATGAACTTGTGATTGACGACGACGTCGGGCGTGAGCGAGACGGTGAAGGCGAAGAGGCCCGGCAGGAGGAACGCCAGCCAGAGCAGCGCGTGGCGACGCGGGTAGAGGAAGGGCAGGAAGGGCAGCAGCAGGAAGGCGACGCCGAAGGCGAACGCGCAGTAGACGAAGATGCCGGCCAGGGACTTGTCGTCGGCGACGAAGCCGAGGAGGATCTTCGGAGTCGCGGCGTTCGCCGCGCCGCCGGAGAAGACGGCCGTCTGCAGCAGGGTCGAGAGCGCGGCGGGGACCAGTGCGACGACGAAGGCGAGCCGGCCGGCCGAGAAGAGCGCGAGGAATCCGAGGACCAGGAACGCCGCGACGAGGACGGACCCGTGGAAGTACGGGAGGGCGGACAGGAGGATCGCGGCGGCGACGGCGGGACGGAAGTCGTCGGGAATCCAGGCCGCGCGGGACAGGAGCCGGGGCTGCGGCTGTCTCCGCCACAGGGGGAGCAGGAGGAAGAGGGCGAGGATCATCGCGGCGAAGCCCCAGAGCAGGTGCCGCTGGTTGCTGTAGACGTTGACCGCCCACAGGCCCCAGTCCTCGTAGGGCGTGTCGCCGATGAAGACGCGATTGTAGAGCAGGCCGACCAGCACGCCGACGAAGTCGCCGTGGGTCTCGTTCCAGACCTTGACGAGGTGGGTCAGGAACGCGAGCGAACTGCGCAGGAACAGCAGCATCGGGGCGAGGAGGAAGACCGAGCGGCGGCGGACGAGCAGCACCGCGAGCGTCCCGAGCAGCAGGCAGAAGGCCACGAGCCCGAGCGTCCCGAGCAGGTTGAAGGCGAGGTCGATCCGGAAGCCGAGGAACTCGAGGTCGCCGGTGAGGAACAGGAACAGGAAGTGGTACCGGATGCCGTCCCCGGAGAACATCGGGTACTCCGTCGGATAGTTGCGGCCGTGGGAGAAGGAACGGATCAGCGCGGTGTGCGGCCCGAAATCGCTGAACACGGTTGCGCCGGCGTAGAGCATGCCGCCCTTCACGTAGAAAACGGAGGCCATCAGATACCAGCCGACGCAGAAGAAGAGGACGAGCCCGACGAGATAGACGGAGGGCATCCGGGTGAAGAAGGCGACGACGCGCGCGTACCCGCGCCGGGGGAGGGCGCGCAGCGAGCGGGCGGCGTCCGCGGGGCGGATCCGGCGGCCGCGGAGCCCGCGCACGGCGAAGAAGCCCAGGACAAGGACGACCAGGGCGCCGACGAGGGCGTTCGCTGGAAGCAGCACGTTCATCGTCGCGTCGAGGGGCAGGAGGGCGTCGAAGAGGCAGGCCGCGAGATAGACGGCCCAGGTCAGCGGCAGGACGCCGAGCAGGAGGGAGGCCGGGACCTCGAACGCCCAGCGGGGCGGGAGCGGACGCCAGGGCGGCGCGCCGGACGCATCGGCGGCGGACGGACCCGTTATGTCCTCGAACAGGCGCAGCGTGTCGGGGAACAGGAGCCGGCGCAGCCGGTCGCCGAACAGATAGGCGAGCACCAGGAAGATCGGAGCGGCCATGCGGATCCGGCGCTACGGGACGGACTTGAGGCCGAGCGGGTCGGCCCGGACGTCGTAGATCACCATGTTGCCGCTGTCGGGGAAGGTCGCCACGACCGGGAAGTACTTCTGGAAGAAGGCCTCGTCCACGGTGAAGTCCGTGTACTGGCGGGCGAGGTCGTCGACGATCACGAAGGAGATGTCGTCGGCCTTCACGTGGGCGCGGAACGCGACGACGTCCCCGCTGCATCCCTCGAAAAGCAGCACCGTCTCCGCGCCGCGCGTGCTCGTGTCGTGCCCGGCGGAACCGGCGAAGTAGGGCCACCCGAAATACACCATGCGGCCGGAAAGGAAGAAGGTGTTGTAGGCGTACGACGGAGAGGTCAGGAAGACGGCGTCGGTCGACGTGTGCTTCTCGATCCAGGCGACCATCGGCGAGTTCAGGTCGAGCGGGACGGCCTGCTTGTTGCGGTTGAAGTACACGATGGTGTCGATGGCGCCGGTCGTCATCAGCGCGACGCCGAGCAGCACCGCGAGGGTCCGCTGGAGGAGCGTCGGGAGGAACGGGTGGGCGGAGCGGACGGGCGGCTCCTCGGGCTCGTCCTCGCCGACGAGGCCGGGCGCGAGGGGGCGCGGGACCTTGGAGGCCCAAAGGTCGCAGAGCAGGCCGGCGATATAGAGGTTGACCAGGGAGAACGCAAGGACGATGAACTTGTGGTTGACGAGGATGTAGTAGGAGGTCTGGGAGCTGAGGACCTTCGGGAGGAACGAGACCGTGAAGGCGAGGATGAACGGCATGACGAACGCCGTCAGGAGGACCACCTGGGTCCTGCGCAGATAGAAGAAGAGGAGGATCATCAGGACGAAGGTCAGGCCGAAGGCGACGAAGCTGTAGTCGAAGACGCCGGCGAGGGTCTTGGTCTCGGCCACGAACCCGAAGAAGAAGGACGTCTCGGCGACGCTCTTGCCGACGCCCGCGAAGAACGCGGTCTGCAGGAAGGAGCCGGCGAGGGCGAGGACGGCCGCCGCGATGTAGGCGAGACGGGCCTCCGAGAAGAAGGCGAGCAGGAAGAGGATCACGAGCGTGGCGATCAGGACGGAGCCGTGCCAGTACGGCAGCAGGAAGAGCATCCCGATCACGAGGGCCAGGGGCGCGATCTCGTCGCGCTGCGGGAACCAGGCCTCCCTGCGGAAGAAGAGGGCGGTCAGGACGGGCTTAGCGCGCTGGAGGAAGCCCGGGGGCACCGCGGGAACCGCGGTCCCGGGAGCGTCGGCGAGGTCGAGCAGTTCGTCGGTCGTGAGCTGGCGGTCCTCCAGCGTGGGAACGTGCCGGATCCGGTGCCGCGCCGCGTCGAACGCGGCCATCTGCCGACGCACGAACGGGATGAAGACGAACAGGACGAGGAGGAGGACGGAAGCCCCCCAGAGGAGGTGCCGCTGGTTGCCGAAGACGTTGTAGGTCCAGATGCCCCAACCGTCGTAGGGTGTGCTGCCGATGAAGTCCTTCTGGGAGAAGAGGAGGGAGAAGAAGGTCGCGACGCTGCCCGCGGACGACTTCACGAGGCCGGCCAGGAAGGGGACGAAGGAGGTGGAGGCCCGGAAGAAGAGGAGCATCGGGCCGAGGAGGAAGACGCCGCGGCGGCCGGTCAGCAGGACGCCGAGGGACCCGAGGAGGAGGCAGAACCCGACGAGCGCCAGGGTGCCGAGCAGGTTGAAGGCGAGGTCCATGCGCAGGCCGAGGAATTCGAGATTCGCCGTGAAGAAGAGGAACATGAAGTGGTAGCGGATTCCGTCGTCGGCGAAATGGGGATATTCGGTCGGAAAGTTGCGGCCGTGCGAGAAGGACCGGATCAGGGCCGTGTGGGGGGAGAAGTCGCTGAACGCCGTGACGCCGGAGTACAGGAGGCCGTCGCGGACGTAGAAGACGTAGCCCATGATGAAGAGTCCGAGGATCAGTAGCAGGACCGCCGAAATCGCGTAGAAGGGGGATGCGCAGAAGGTCAGCCAGGCCTTCTGGATTCCGCGGAGGAGCCGTTCGAGGGCATCCTCGAACCGAGTCCCGCCCAGGGCGTCGAGCCCGAGCTGGCGGTCGGCGCCGAGGCGCCCGCGACGGAGCCAGCGCGTGCCGAGCAGCGCGGCGGCCATCCCGACGAGGTTCGCCGGGAGCAGGGGGTGGATCGCGCTGGGGTCGGGCAGCACGGCGTCGAAGCCGTAGGCGAGCAGATAGACCAGGGACGTGACGAGGATGCCGCCGATCACGAAGGAGGCGGGGATGTCGAAGACCCAGGCGGGCGGTCGCGGGCCGGGGCGTCCGCCATGGGGCTCCTGCCCGTCGACGGAGCGGACGCCGGCCACGGCATCGAAGAGGCGTCCGGCCGGCGGCAGCAGGCGGTCCCGGAGGGCGCGCCCGAAGGCGTAGCAGACGGCGAGGTAGAAGAAGGCGAGCAGGCCGAGAAATCCGGGGATGTTCCAGAACCCAAGCATCAGCGGGACCTCCGGCGGGTGTCTTCCGAAACGATGAAGCGCGGGCGCCCCTTGACCTCGTCGAAGATCCGCGCGAGGTAGAGGCCGATCAGCCCGAGGCTCAGCATGATGCAGCCGCCGATCAGCAGCACGAGAAGGATCACGGTGGTGAAGCCGTCGGCCGCGTTGCCCTGGAGGAAGCGCACCAGGGTCTGGACCCCGAGCGCGAGGGACAGCACGAGCAGGACCGCGCCGAGCAGCGAGACGAGCTGGAGGGGCAGGGCGGAGAAGGAGGTGATCGCGTTGAGGCTCAGGCGCACCAGTTTGAACGGGGACCACTTGCTGCGGCCGGCCTTGCGCTCCGCGACGTCGAAGGGGACCTTGCAGCGGCGGAACCCGAGCCAGGCCGACAGTCCGCGGAAGAAGGTGTCGTGCTCTCCCAGGCGGCGCCATTCCGCGACGACGCGGCGGTCGAGGAGCTTGAAGTCGGACGCGTTCTCGAGGTCGAAGCCGGACAGCCGGCGGAAGAGGCCGTAGAAGAGGGTGGCGTTGAAGCGGCTGGCGAGGCTCTCGTGCCCACGGGAGGACTTCACGCCCTCGACGACCTCGAACCCCTCCTCGCGCCACAGGTGGATCATCTCGGGAATCACTTCGGGCGGGTGCTGCAGGTCGCCGTCCATCACGATGCAGGCGTCCCCGTCGGCCGCCTCGAGGGCCGCGCACAGGGCGGCCTCCTTGCCGAAGTTGCGGGAGAAGCGCAGGGAACGGATCCGGGCGTCCTGTGCGGAGGCGGAGCGCAGCGCGTCCCAGGTCCCGTCCGTGGAGCCGTCGTCGACGAGCACCGCCTCGTAGTCGCAGCCGAGCGAATCGAGGATCGGGCGGAGGGCGGCGAGCGTGATCGGGACCTGCTTCTCCTCGTTGTAGAAGGGAATGAGGACGGAGATCTTCATGGGGTCCTCCGGAGGCGTTCGGGAGCGGGGCGCCGTCTGGTCCGGAATCCATTCTACCATAGCTCCGCCGGGCTTCGCGCCGTCCCGGGAATCCCTCTTGCACGCGACGCGGTTTGTGATACGATAGTAATCGATTACTATCCATCTCGACCTGCAGGAGGATGCGATGGCCCTCGCCCCGCACGGGCGCAAGCCCACGATCTACGACATCGCCAGGAAGTGCGGCGTCTCCGGCGCCACGGTCTCGCGCGCCCTCTCCAACAGCGGATATCCCGTGTCCGCTCCCGTGCGCGCCTCGATCGAGGCCGCCGCCAAGGAACTCGGCTACACGCCCAACGCCGTGGGCCGGATGCTCCGCCGGCGCGAGAGCATGGACATCGGCGTCGTCCTCCCGAACCTCTCGAACCCCTACTTCACGTCCGTCCTCCTCGGACTCGAGACCGAGGCGCACCGGCTCGGATACAACGTCCTGCTCAGCAGCTCCTTCCGCGACCCCGACATCGAGGCGCGCGCGCTGCGCATGCTCGCGACCAAGCAGGTCGCCGGGGCGATCGTCTCCCTCACGCGGCCGGATGCGGCGCTGCTGCGCGAGCTGCAGGCGGGCGGCGTCGGCTTCGTCACGTTCGACCAGAAGGTCGAGGGTCTCCAATGCAGCCGCGTCGAGTTCGACTTCGAGGCCGCCGGCCTGCTCGCCGTCGACCACCTCGTGGAGCAGGGGCACCGCGACCTCGTCTTCGTCTCCTCGCCCATCGACCGCCCCAGCCGCGTCGCCCTGCGCGCCGGCTTCCTCGAGGGACTCGAGCGCCACGGCATCCCGGACGGCGCCGACCGATGCCTGCTCGGGGGGATCGAGTCGGAGGGCACCGAAGGGTACGAGGTCGAGAACGGACGCCTCCTCGCCGCCGGTCTCGCGGACTCGGGAAGGCTTCCCACCGCCGTCTTCGCCGCCAACGACATCACCGCGTTCGGCGTGATCCAGGGCCTGACGGCCCGCGGCATCCGGGTGCCGGAGGACGTGTCGGTCCTGGGATTCGACGACCTGCCCTTCAGCGCCTGGGTCACCCCGGCGCTGTCCACGATCGCCCACCCCGCCTTCGAGACCGGGGCGATGGCGATGCGACTGCTCGCCGAGACGCTCAAGGACCGCGACCGGATTTCGGTCCAGAAATTCGCCCCCCGCCTCGTTCCGCGCGCCAGCGTCCGAAGGAGGGGCTCCGACGCCCCGGCCTCCGGAGCCGCGACCGGGACTCCCGACGCGAGGACCGCTTCGGACAGCAAGTACAGGAGGATCGCCCCATGACCGCATCCGCGACCCCAGGAGCCGCCCCCCGGATCGACCGCCGCTACCCCGCCTCGCGCCTCGTGAAAGACCGGGCAGTCTTCGAACTCGCCCGCGTGGACGGCAAGAAGCGGTTGCTGGTCGAGACGCCCGACGGCAGGACGCCGGACGGCCTCGAGACCGAAACCTCCCAGGGCGGCGCCTGCCCCGCGGTCTGCCCCCTGACGCCCGCGAATTCGGCCTGGATGCGCCGTGCGTTCCCGCACCTGGCGCCGACCGCGAACCCCGGCCGCTCGAACTCGATCGGTCTCGGAGACCGCCTCGGCAAGGCCGCCTCCGGACACCTCCAGGCGCTCGCGGGACTGCCCGTGTTTCCCGTGCTCGCCCAGCAGTCCATGCGCGAACTGCGCTTGACGGGCCGCACGTACGAGGAGGTCCTCGCCGCCGCGACGTGGGCGGTCCTCGAGACCGGCTGGAAGGACGGGTTCGGAGCGGACGGCGACCACCTGAAGACCGGCGAGGAGCTGGACTATGCCCTCGGATGCGGCTTCACCATGATCACGCTGGACTGCTCGGACCACATCGACAAGGCGCTCGCGACCCTGCCCGACGCCGAGATCCACGCCCGCTACCTCCTGCTCCCTGCGCCGGAGCGCGAGGACCTCGAGGCCCGGTACCTCGCCGGCGGCGAGCCCCGGCTCGCGGAGCTCGGCGTCTCCATGGACCGCCCGGGATTCGAGCGGCGCGTCCTGACCTACCGCGGCGCGATCGCCCACTCGGTCGACATGTATGCCACGCGCATCGCGAAGTCCGACCGGAAACTCGACTTCGAGGTCTCGATCGACGAGACCGCCACGGTCACCTCCCCCGCCGACCACGTCTTCGTCGCGCTGGAGCTGCTCCGCCGCGGCGTCCGCCCCATGAGCATCGCGCCCCGCTTCTGCGGGGAGTTCCAGAAGGGCGTCGACTACCGCGGCGACCTCGCGCAGTTCCAGGTGGAATTCGCTGCGCACGCCGCGATCGCCCGTCGCCTCGGCTACCGCGTCAGCGTCCACTCGGGCAGCGACAAGTTCCTCGTGTTCCCCATCGTCGGGAAGGAGGCGCCCGAGGGGTTCCACCTCAAGACCGCCGGCACGCACTGGCTGGAGGCCCTCCGGGTCCTGTCCGCCCACGAGCCCGCGATGTTCCGCGAGATCCTCCGCGTCGCGCTGGCGTCGCTTCCGGACGCGCGGAACTTCTACCACATCTCCGGCGTCGCGGAGAACGTCGCGCCCGAGGCGAGCCTCGCCGACGCGCAGCTGCCCGGCCTGCTCGACCAGGACGACGCCCGCCAGATCCTCCACATCACCTACGGCCACGTCCTTCGCACCGCGGAGCCCGACGGCGGCACCCTCGGCGACCGCCTCCACGCCGCGCTCGACCGTCTCGAGCCGGAGTACGCGGCCGGGATCGCCCGCCACCTGAAGCGCCACACCGACGGACTCGGTCTGCGGAGGGGCGCATGAAGGTCGTCGTCCACCCCGATGCCCGCTCCGTCGGCCGTTCCGTCGCCGCGGTCCCTTCTTCGTCGTCGGCATCGACGAGACTTCCCGCCGGCAGCAGTTCGGCGAGGGGTGGTTCCCGCGGCTCGAGGACGTCCCGACCCGGGCCATCACGATGAGCCTGCACGCGATTCTCCGGAGCCGGACGATCCTGTGCGCCGTCCCGCACGCCGCCAAGGCGGCCGCGGTGCCCGCCACGGTCCTCGAGACGCACGCGGACGCGACGGTCCACCTGGACGCGGCGTCCGCCTCCCTGACGGACCCGGCCGTGATCGCCATTTTCAAGTAGAATGGAAGAAGAGGAGAACGGGATGCCAGCGGATGCAAGGAACCCCGGCGTGGACATCGACAGGACTCCAACGGACTCCGCGGCCGCTCTCCTCGCCGCCGCCGCGCCGTCCTGCCGTTCGCGCTCCGCCGTCGTCGGCTTCGACGCCTTTGTCGACGCGATCTACCGGCCGGTCCGCTTCAAGGACGCCGCCGGCATCCCCGTCTTCTTCCGCACGATCTCCGAGTTCGCCGACCACCTCAAGACGTCCGCCGGCCGCAGCGGCGACCTCGAGATCGTCCTGCAGGAGGAACGCCTGGGCGGCAACGCCCCGCTGCTCGCCCTCGCACTGGCCGTCCTCGGCGTCGGCTGCGCCTGCGCCGCGCCGCTCGGCGCCCGCGGCGCCGAACCCGCCTTCCACGGACTGGCCGCGGCGTGCGACGTCGTGAACCTCGGTGCGCCCGCCCGTTCGACCGCGTTCGAGTTCGAGGACGGCAAGCTCATGTTCGGCGACGCGAAGTCCCTGCACACCCTGGACTGGGCGGCCGTGGAGGCCGCGGCCGGTCCCGGCGCGTTCGGCGCCCGTCTCCGTGGAGCCGACCTCGTCGCCGTCGTCGACTGGAGCTACCTCGACCGCCTCGGCGACATCCTCGACGGCATCGAGCGCGAACTCGACCGGGACCCGGCCGGTGCCCGCGGCACGTCGCTCTTCTTCGACCTCGCCGACCCGACCACCCGTTCCCCCGGAGAGCTCCGCGCCTTCCTCCTCCGCCTCGGCCGCATCGCACCGCGCCACCGCGTCGCGCTCGGCCTCAACGAGAAGGAGGCCGCCGCCGCCGCGTCCGCCCTCACCGGCGCCGAGTCCCTCTCGGCCGCGGGTCCCGAGGCCGACGCGCGCGCGGTGCGCGAGTCCGCCGGCATCGGCGAGGTCGTCGTGCACGGACTCGACTACGCCGTCGGCGCCGACGCCGCGGGGACCGTCCGCGTCGCGGGACGCAGGGTCGACCGGCCGCGCATCAGCACGGGCGGCGGGGACAACTTCAACGCCGGCTACTGCCTCGGGCTCCTCGCCGGCCTGCCGATGGGGAACCGCCTCGAAACGGCGACCGCCGCCTCGGGGTTCTATGTGGAGCAAGGGCGCAGCGCCACCTACGACGAGCTCGTCGGGGCGGTCGCCGCGCAGCGCGGCCGCTGACGAAGAGTCGGCGACCCACGGAGGATGCACATGACGCTGTCCAACGGAACCGACGTCCTCGCCCTCGACCGCGCCTGGGAGCTCGCGGGAGCCTCGGTGACCCCGCGCGAGCGCTTCCGCCTCGCCCTCGACCGCCGACCGCCCGTCGGGCGCGTGCCGCACTTCGAGCTCGTCTACTTCCTGACCATGGAGTCCTTCGGCAAGGTCCACCCGTCGCACCGCTACTACGCCCAGTGGTTCCAGATGACCGAGACCGAACGTCAGCGCCACCGCGAGGACATGGCCGACGTCTACGTCGCTACGGCGGAGCGCTTCGGGCACGACGCGATCCTCCTGCACCCCAACCCCGAGTCCCTCGAGGAGACGCTCCGCCTCGTCGAGACCGTGCGCACGCGCTCCGGGGACCGCTACTTCCTGCTCCTGCCCGGAGACGCGACCTTCAAGATCCCGGGCGGGACCGGCATGCAGGAATTCAGCTATCGCCTCGTCGACGACCCCGACGGCCTGCTCGCCGAGGCGACCGCCCGGGTGGACCGAGCGCTCGTCCGCGGCGCCGCCCTCGCGAAGCAGGGCCTGCTTGACGGCTTCGTCCTCACGTCCGACTACTGCCTCAACACCGGGCCGTTCCTGAGCCCCTCCATGTTCGGCGAGTTCGTCTCCCCCTTCCTCGCGCGCCTGATCGCCGGGTACCGCAAGATGGGGTTCTACACGATCAAGCACACCGACGGCAACATCCTCCCGATCGTCGACCAGCTCGTCGAGGCCAACCCGCACGCCCTTCACTCCCTCGACCCGCAGGCCGGCGTCGACATCGCCGACATCAAGCGCCGCTACGGCGACCGCCTGTGCCTCGTCGGCAACGTCAACTGCGGCCTGATGCAGACCGGCACCGAAGAGGAGGTCGTGGAGTCCGCCCGCTACGCCCTGCGCAACGGCAGGACCGGCGGCGGCTACATCTTCTCGACGAGCAACTGCATCTTCACGGGGATGCCGCTCGAGCGATACGAGCTCATCCTCCGCGTCCTGCACGAGGAGGGGATCTACCGATGAAGGACAGGACCAGGCCGCCGCGCTCCCGTTCCCGCTCCCGCAGACCGGCCCGCTCCCACTCCGTGAAGGGGCGCATGTTCACGTCGTACCTCATGGTCCTGCTCGTCTCGTTCGTCGTCGGCATCTTCTGCTATTTCTGGTCGGTTCGGATCGTGCGAGACGAGGCCTACACGCGGTACGACCTGCTGCTCAACCAGATGCAGGACCGCATCGAGCAGAACCTCCACGGCATCGACCAGCTGGCCTTCACGCTCTCGTACACGACCTGGGTCACCGAGATCGTGAACCTGCCCGGCGACACGATCGATCCGGCCCGGGTCAGCCGCATCCAGCTGTCCGCCGACGCGACCGAAGTCAACAACTACCTGTCCATCAATCCCTTCTACGACAGCATCACGCTGGTCTTCAACAACAAGGACACCGTGATGTCGGGCGGAAAGGTCTACGACGTCTCCACCTTCTTCAACCAGATCTACCACTCCTCGACCTATTCGGAGAGCGATTTCAACCGCATGTTCAACGTCTTCACCAACGGCGCGATGCTGTCCATCGACGACGTCACGACCGAGACCATCCCGCTGGCCAGCCACTCGAAGCTGCTCACCTACATCCACACCGTCCCCCTGCTGCTGGCCAGGCCGAGCGCCACGCTCCTGGTCTCGATCCGGTACGACACGATGCTGTCGCTCCTGACGCCGATCTCCGGCATCGAATCCGCGAAGGTCTACGTCGTCGACAAGGCCAACCGGATCGTGATGAGCAACAGCACGGACGAGGATGTCAACGATGCCCTGGCGAAGGTCCTCGTGGGCCGCACGCTCAAGAAGCAGGACTACGTGGACACCGACGACGGGCAACGCCTGCTCCTCTTCCGCTCCGACCCGACGGCGCAGCAGAGCCCCTGGAGCTACGTGGCCCTGATCCCCGAAAGCGCCGTGCTGAAGGATTCGAACGCGATCCTCTACTTCACGCTCGCCCTGCTCGGCGCCAGCCTCCTGCTCGGACTCCTCATCAGTTACGGGCTGTTCCGCCGCAACTACAAGCCGCTGTCCACGATCCTGGACCGCGTGCGGTCGGTCGAGGGCGACGAGGCGCAGAGCGAGACCGCCGACGAATACGACCGGATCGGGACGGCCATCGACCGCCTGGCGAAGAACCGGGGCGACCTCGAGACCAAGATGGGCCGGTTCGTCCCGCTCGCGATCCACGGCTTCTTCGTCAAGCTGCTGTTCGGGAACCTGCCCACGGAAGAGATCGACATCATCGAGAACACGCTCGGCATCGGCATGGACAGCGGTCCGTGGACCGTCGCTGTAATCGCGCAGGTCGACATGGAGGAGCGCCTCTCCAGCGGCCTCCGCCGCAAGATCTCCCAGTGGGAGACGGGCGACCAGACTCCGGTCTACACGGTCGAGACCGACCAGGGCCGTGTCGCCGCCCTCATCTTCAGCGACGACGAGAAGGTCGTCCTGCAGGTCGTCGAACGCCTGCGCGCCACCTTCCGCGAAGGTTCGGGCCAGCCCATGCTCGTGGGCGTCGGGACCCCCTGCGCCTCCCTGCGCGAGATCGGGGCCTCCTACCGCGAAGCCGTCATGGCCACCCACTATGCCCGCATCACCCGCCGGGACGACCCGAGACCGGTCTTCTTCGCCGAGATCAACCAGGACGGGAAGCTGGAATACAACGTCCCCAGCGCGTTGGAGGACGAACTGCGCAACCGTCTCCGCATGGGCGACTGCACGCGAGCCCTGGAGATCCTCGACGAGCTGGAGGAGATGAACCTCAAGTCCCTGGGTTCGTCGCTCTTCACGGCCCACTGCTTCTACTACGACCTTCTCTCGACCGCGCTCAAGGTCATCTCCGAATCGGGCCTGCCGATCCTGGGTCTCGCGAACGAACGCCATTTCTTCCTCATGGAGAGCGTCCCGGACATGAAGCGCTTCATCCACGAACTCTACGCCCGCATCTGCGAGTCCGTGGAAACGCAGCGCGAGGGCCGCCGGCTGCGCAACCGCACCGACATCCTCGACTACATGGAGCAGAACCTCACCGACGAGAACCTGACCCTGGCGGCGCTGGCCGACCGGTTCGACGTCTCCGTCCCGTACCTCAGCAAGTTCATCAAGGACCAGACGGGCGAGAACTTCGTCGACTACATCGCCCGCAAGCGGGTCGCGTTCGCGAAGACGCTCCTGTCCACGACCGCCCAGTCGATCGAGGAGATCGGCCGGAAAGTCGGGTATTCGAACCCGCTGACCTTCCGACGGGCATTCCGGAAGGTCGAGGGAGTCACGCCGGGCGATTTCCGCGATGCACCCAGGAAGCCGGTTTCCGGCGCCCGACCGTAAAATCCGAATCCTCCGATAGAAAACGATTGTCATCGTTCGCGCCGCCCGGAAAAATCCGAACCCTTGTTGAAATAGTCGTTCTTGTCACGGACAGTGCCGAGGACGATAGTTCACATTGTACAAAGCCCGCGGTCAGGGAATAGCTGTGGGCCGGCCGATTCAGATGCATCGTCCAAGAACCCAAAGGAGGTACTAAATGTACAGGAAGACTCTGTCCATCCTCGCCGTCCTGGTTCTCGCCCTTGCCGTCCTCGCGACGGGCTGCCAGTCTGCGACCCCGACCGCGACGGTCGCCCCGACCTCCGCCGCCAAGACCGACGCCGGAAACGGCCTCATGGTTCCGCTGGCCGACACCCTGACCACCATCACCGCCCTGATCTCCAACAATGAAG
Organism: uncultured Eubacteriales bacterium; assembly: GCA_903835065.1. Classification (GTDB taxonomy): domain Bacteria; phylum Bacillota; class Clostridia; order Saccharofermentanales; family UBA5734; genus CAILLO01. The sequence goes on along the minus strand of CAILLO010000025.1, from coordinate 42,358 downwards.
GCGGCAAGGACTGGTCGAAGGACGACTTCCCGATTCTCGACGCCGTCCAGAAGATCACCAACGTCAAGCTCGCCATGGAATCCTATTCCTCCACCGCGTACGGTCAGATCCTCAGCGCGCGCCTGTCGGCGAAGTACAACCTCCCCGACATGTTCGTCTGCGACCAGCGCTCGTATGACTTCTCGTCCCTGCAGTCCTCCGGCACGATCCAGGCCCTCAACACCCTGATCGCCGCCGACGCCCCGAACCTCGTCGCCATGATGGCGAAGGACGCCTCCCTGAAGAACGCGCTGACCACCAATTCCATCATCTACGCGTTCCCCGGCCAGCTCCGCGACCAGCAGTTCGACGTCCTCCTCAACATGTATCGTCAGGACTGGGTCGACGCCCTCATCGCCGCGAACGACCTGAAGTTCTCCGATAGCGGCAGCGCTCCCAAGACCATCGACGACTGGACCGCCATGCTGACCGCGTTCAAGACCTACGGCGACGTCGCCGGCGGTCCGACCGCCTACAACAAGGCGAACGGCAATGTCGACAAGATCATCCCCTTCGAGCTCTGGCACATGAACAAACTGAACGGCATCGCCGTCTCCTACGGCCTGTCCGAACAGTCCGACTGGTTCTCCACCGTGAACGGCGCCGTCGTCTACGACTGGACCGATCAGCAGGACAACATGAAGGCCTTCCTGAAGCAGATGAACTCCTGGTACAAGAGTGGCCTGCTCGACCCGCAGTACGGCCTCAACCTCGACATCGAGTCCTACGTGTATGACAACCGCGCAGGCGTCGACTGCGAGTGGACCGGCTACGCCTCCTACTGGAACACCAACACCCCGAACGCCATGGGCGTCGCGAAGGGCTACACCAACGAAAAGGTCCCGACCGACAGCACCCACGACACCTACACCCAGCATTGGTCCCTTGCCCAGGCCGCGATCGCCAACAAGGCCGACGGAACGCCCTATGTCGCGGCTCCCGGCTATGAAGGCTACCCGCTGCTCAACTACGTCCGCTGGGTCGTCTCCGGCACCGCGAAGGATCCCGCGCTCGTCGTCAAGTACCTTGACTTCCTGTTCGGCACCAAGCAGGGCCAGACCCTCATGAACTACGGCATCCAGGGCACCGACTACACCCTCGTCGATGGCAAGCCCGTGTTCACCGACACGGTTCTCAAGGCCACTGGCGGCGCCTTCGCCTACCTCGCCGCCGAAGGTTCCTCCCGCCTCCCGATGGTTCAGCTGTATGACCAGAATGCCCAGCTGAGCGGCTGGAACGGCGCGACGGGCCGCATGGCGACCTTCCTCACGCAGCTCCAGACCAATCTCAAGGCCTTCCGCGTGTTCTTCCCCTCGATCCCCTACACCTCTGACCAGGTCGCCCAGATCGGAACCAAGGCCAGCGACATCAACACCCTTGTCTCCACCTACCTCGTCGGCTTCATCCGCGGCACCTACAACGTCGACACGGACTACGCGAGCCTCGTCAGCCAGATCAAGGCTGCCGGCATCGACACCGTGAAGAACGTCAAGACGACCCAGTACGCCGTGTACACCGCCGGCTGATTCCTCTCCGAATCCAACTGACCGATACCTGACGGATCCACCCTCGCGCCTGCCCCCGGGGCAGGCGCGAGGCCAGGATTCCAACGGCTCCTGAAAGGCCGGACGAGAGGAGAACAAGGCATTGGACCCCAAAGCGACGCTTCTACCGGGAATGAACCGGCGCGGCATCTCCGGCTTCTTCAAGAAGCAGTACAGGATGTTCTCGCGGAACCTCTATCTCTGGATCCTCGTCCTGCCCGGCATCGCCTTCGTCGCCATCTTCTACTACATCCCCATGATCGGGATCTCCGTGGCCTTCACGGACTACAAGATCGGCCTGGGCTTCTTCCAGGCCCCCTTCGTAGGCCTGCAGTGGTTCGGACAGTTCTTCCAGTCCATCTTCTTCTGGCGCCTGCTGCGCAACACGGCCCTGCTTGGCTTCTACGCCGTGCTCTTCGGATTCCCCTTCCCCGTCTTCTTCGCGCTGCTCCTGAACGAGATGAAAGGAAAAATCTTCAAGCGGACGATCCAGTCCGTCTCTTATCTCCCGCACTTCATCTCGACCGTCATCATCATCGGCATGACTGTCACCTTCCTCCAGCCCGGATCCGGCATCCTCTGGGTGATCGTCAACTTCTTCACGCCGACAAGCGCGACGCTTCTGGCCGACCCCAAGTGGTTCCGGCCCATCTATATCATCACGGACATCTGGCAGACCTTCGGTTGGAACTCGATCATGTTCCTGGCGGCGCTGTCGTCCGTCGACCCGCAGCTCTACGAGTCGTCCCGGATGGACGGCGCGAACCGCTGGCAGCAGGTCTGGAGCATCACCCTTCCCTCCATCCTCCCGACCGTCCTGACCCTCCTGATCCTGCGCATGGGCTCGATCGTCGACGTCGGCTTCGAGAAGGCGTACCTGCTCGGCAACCCGGCCACCTATGAGACCTCCGACGTCATCTCCACCTACGTGTACCGCACCGGCATCCTGAACGGGAACTTCAGCTTCGCGACCGCCGTCGGCCTCTTCAATTCCGCCATCAACATCGTGTTCCTCTTCATCGCCAACACCCTGAGCAAGAAGTTCAACGAAACTTCCCTATGGTAGGGCGAGGAGGAAGAGAACAATGGCAATGAAGAAATCCGTCGGCACCGTGATCATCGATTCCTTCATCGGATTCCTGCTGCTCTGCATGGGGTTCGTCACGATCTATCCCTTCATCTTTCTTCTCAGCGCCTCCGTCAGCAATCCGCTCGACCTGATCGCGGGCCACGTCACGCTCCTTCCGATCGGATTCTCGCTGAACAGCTACGGGTACCTGATGCATTCCTCGGACCTGTGGCTCGCCTACTACAACACCCTCTGGTACACGGTGGTCGGCGTTCTCGTCAACGTCGTGATGACCGTCGTGTTCGCCTTCCCGCTCTCCCGCAAGGACTTCTACGGCCGCAGCGCGATCATGCTCTTCATGGCCGTCCCGATGTTCATCGGCGGCAGCGTGAACATGATCCCGTCGTTCATCCTGGTCCTGCGCCTCGGCCTCTTCGACACCCGGTGGGCCATCATCATCCCGTCCATGATGTCCCCGATGCTCGTCATCATGGCCCGCATCTTCTTCCAGTCCACGATTCCGGACAGTCTGGTCGAGGCCTCCCGCATCGACGGCGCCAGCGAACTCCGGATCCTGGCCCGGGTCGTGCTGCCGCTCTCGCTGCCGATCGTCTCGGTCATCGTGATCTACAACATCGTCATCTTCTGGAACGTCTACACGACCGCTCTGCTCTACGTTCCGGATGTCCGCTACCAGCCGCTGCAGGTCTACCTGCAACGCATCCTGATCGCCAACTCCCCGGATGCCAAGGCGCTCAATGCCGCCAGCGCCGATCCATCGCTGTCCATGTCGGTCGCCTATCAGCTGAGGTACTCGACGATCGTCGTCTCGATCATCCCGATCGTCGCCATGTACCCGGTCCTCCAGAAGTACTTCGTCCAGGGCAGCATGATGGGCGCCATCAAGGAATAGCCCGGGCCCCCTCTCGCGGATGGAACTGGAGGATCGCGGGGAGGACCCGCGTCCTCCAGATTCATGTCGGCCGGCCGATTCGCCGGAAGGACAAGGAGAAGCCATGACCCCGAGGAGACCCGTGAAGATCGCCATCATCGGCGGCGGCAGCATCAGCTGGGGCCCCGTGTTCCTCAAGGACCTCTGCACGAGCGAGGCCGCGCGGGGCGGGGCGCTCTTCCTGTACGACCTGGACGCCCGGAGCCTCGAGGGCATCGCCCGGTTCGCGAAGAAGCTCTTCGCCGACCGAAGCCAGGAGATGCGGATCGTGACCACGACCGACTACGACACGGCTCTCGAGGGTGCCGACTACGTCGTCAACACGGTGCTCGTCGGCAGCCAGGGCGTCTGGAAGACGGAGCTCGACCTCATCCGGTCGTACGGCATCGAGCACCCCAAGGGCATGTCGGTCGGGCCGGGCGGCATGATGATGGGACTCAAGCAGATCCCGTTCGTCATCGACCTCGCCCAGCGCATGACGCGGTTGTGCCCGGACGCCTGGCTGCTCAACTTCGCGAATCCCATGCAGCTCAACATCCTCGCGATCCAGCGCTTCGTCCCGCGGCTCAAGTCCGTCGGCCTGTGCCACGGCCTCGACCACACGATCGAGAAGATCGCGGGCCGCCTCGGCATCCCGATGGACCAGATCAGCTGGACTGCGGGCGGCGTCAACCACTTCGAAGCCGTGATCCGCATGGAATACGAGGGCAAGGACCTCTTCCCGCGGTTCATCGAGAAACTCGAGGCCGACGCGAAGCTCGAGTACACCGGCGAGTCGATCACCCTGGAACTCTACAAGATCTTCGGCGTCTGGCCGTCCAACCACGACATCCACGTCATCGAGTTCCTCCCGTACTACATCCGCAAGGGAATGCGCCTCGAGGACTGGAACCAGACATACAACGACGTCGCCCTCCGCATCGCCGACAAGGAGACCCAGTGGAAGAAGGCCGAGGACTTCATCGCCGGGAAGATTCCGCTGTCCGACATCGTCAAGGAGAAGATCTCCGAGAAGCTCGGGGCCATCGTCGACGCGACGACCTTCAACCGCCCGTTCAACATGTACGCCAACGTCACGAACCGCGGTTGCATCTCCAACCTCAGCCCCGACATCGCCGTCGGCGTGCCCGTGGTCGTGGACCAGGGCGGCTGGCAGGGCGTCTGCATCGGCGAGCTGCCGCAGGGCATCGCGGCCCTCCACAACCTGCACGGAGCGGTGCAGAACCTGGTGCTGCAGGGAGCCGTGGAAGGCAGCCGCAAGGCCCTTCTCGAGGCGCTTTCTCTGGATCCCATGTGCTATACTCTGACTGTCGAGGAACGGAAGCGCCTGATCGACGAGCTGCTGCAGATCGACAGGTCGATGCTCCCGCGTTTCTTCTCCTGACCTCCGGGGTGCACCTGGACAAGGAGGACGGCACGATGACGGATTCCGCACCGATCCGGCTCCACCTCGTGGGCAACGCCCATATCGACCCCGTGTGGCTCTGGCGCTGGCAGGAAGGGTACGCCGAAACGCAGGCGACCTTCCGGTCGGCGCTGGACCGTCTCCGGGAGTTCCCGGGCTTCGTCTTCACGGCGGCCGGCGCTTCCGCCTACCGGTGGGTCGAGGAGAACGACCCCGGCATGTTCCGCGAAATCGCGGAACGCGTCCGCGAGGGCCGCTGGGCCGTCGTCGGCGGCTGGTGGGTCCAGCCCGACTGCAACCTGCCGGGCGGCGAGTCCTTCGCCCGCCACGGCCTGCTCGCCCAGCGCTGGTTCCTCTCCCGCTTCGGGAGGATGGCCCGCACCGGATACAACGTCGACTCCTTCGGCCACAACGCGATGCTGCCGCAGATTCTGCTGCAGAGCGGCATGGACGGCTACGTTTTCCTGCGCCCGCAGGAGCACGAGCTGCCGCTGCCCGCGCACCTGTTCCTCTGGGAGGGCGCCGACGGGTCCCGCGTCCCCGCGCACCGGATCTCGATGAACTATGCGAGCTGGTGGGGCGAGGAAGAGCCGGCCCTCGAGAAGGTCGAGCTCGGCCGGAAGCTCGCCCTCGAGGAGGGCACTCCGCTGATGGTCTTCTACGGCGTGGGCAACCACGGCGGCGGCCCGACCATCCGCAGCGTCAAGGCCCTCGAGGCCCTGCGCGACGGCGGCTTCTCGCCCGAACTCGTGTTCTCCGACCCCGACCGCTACTTCGACGACGTGCGTGCGCTGGCGCCGACGCTGCCGGTCTTCCGCGGCGGATTGCACCACCACGCGGCGGGATGCTATTCCGCCCACAGCGGAACGAAGCGCGACAACCGCCGCGCCGAAGCGCGCCTGCTCGCGGCCGAGGCGGCCTGCACGCTCGCGACGTCGCTGCTCGGGGCGGAGTACCCGGCCGACGCCCTGCGCACCGGGTGGGAGAAGGTCCTGTTCAACCAGTTCCACGACGCGCTCGGCGGGTGCGGCTCCTCCGCCGCGATCGCCGATCTGCACGAGCTCTACGGACAGGCGCTGACGCTCGCGTCGGAGAGCCTCAACCAGGCCGTCCAGAAGATCGCCTGGAACGTCGACACGTCCGAAGGCGCGCCGCCTCCGGCCCTCAGCCGCGACCGCGACTGGGTGCTATGGGAGAAGGCGGGGAAGGGCGCCCCGCTGCTCGTCTTCAATCCGACGGCCTTCCCCCTCGAGACGACGGTCCGCGTGGGTCGCAGACTGTCCCGCGTCGCGCTTCCCGACGGCCGCGAGCTGCCCGTCCAGGTCGTGCGCGGCGAACGCATGAACGCCGCCGACCGGTGGGAGACGCTCGTCCGCGTGCCCGTGCCCGCGCTCGGCTACCAGACTTTCTGGATCTCCTCGGCCGACGCGCAGCCCAGCCCTTCGAGCCCCGAGCCGGCGCCGCCCGTCGCCCCGGCCTTCGCGCCCGAGTCCGTCCTCGGTTCGCGGACGCTGTCGAACGGGATCCTCGCGGCCGATTTCGATCCGGCGCGCGGCGGGCTCTGCGGCCTGCGCGTGCTCGCCACCGGCGCCTCCGTGCTCGCCGGCCCCGCCTCCGCCGTCGTGGTGGAGGACGCAGGGTGCGACACGTGGGGCCACGACATGAAGTCCCACCGCAACGAGGTCCACCGCTACCGCGAGGACCTCGGCCGCTTCGGCGAGGACGGCGACGTCTCGGTCCGCTGGCTCGAGAGCGGTCCGGTCCGCCGGACGGTGCGCGTCACCTCCCGTTGGGGCCGGTCGGTCCTGCGCCAGGACTTCCACCTCGACGAGGGCGCGGACTTCCTGGAAGTCGACGCGCGCATCACGTGGGCCGAGGAGTGGAAGCGCCTCGCCCTGTCGTTCCCTGTCGGCGTCGAGGCGCCCCGCTTCTCCGTCGAGATCCCCTACGGCTTCGTCGAGCGCCCCGCGGACGGCGACGAGACCGCCGGCCAGCGCTGGGTCGACGTGTCGGGGCGCCTGCCCGGCGCGTCCGAAGCGACGGCCGGCCTGACGCTCGTGTCCGCCGATCGCAGCTCCTTCAGCTGCGAAGGCGGAGACCTGCGCGTCACCCTCGTGCGTAGCGCCCCGTACGCCTCTTATGAAGGCGTGCTCGACGACTTCAGCGAGTACATGGACCTCGGCGTCCACGAGACCCGCTACCGCCTGCAGCCCCACGCCGGCCCCCTCGCCCCGTCCGTCGCCTTCCGTTCCGCCATGCAGGTCGGCGCGCCGGTTCCGCAGGTGCTCGGGGCGTTCCACGGCGGTCCGCTGCCGCTGTCCCATGCTGGAATCGAGACGAGCGATCCCGACATCTGCGTCACGGCCGTGAAGCGCGCCGAGGACGGCACCGGGCGGGTCGTCCGCTGCCACGAGACCGACGGCGTCGGCGTCGCCGGCGGTCTCGCCCTTTCGGATCCGCCGCGCACGCTGGCCGTCGACCTGCCGCCGTTCGGCATCCGGAGCTGGCTCGTGCCCGATGACCCGGCCCTTCCGGTCCAGCCCGTGGACCTGCTCGAATTCCCGACCGTCCCCTCCGTGCCACCAAGGAGGAACCCCGCATGACCAGCAAGGAACGCGTGTGCCGCACGATCGACTTCGCGAGCCCCGACCGGGTGCCGCTGCTCTACTTCAACAAGGACAAGGAGCTCTCGGACGTCGTCCTGCTGCCGTTCGGCAAGGCCGACTCGTTCCACGACCCGGACCCCGAGGTCACCGAATGGGGCTATGTCTGGGAGAAGATCGACGGCACGATGGGCCAGCCCAAGGACCACCCGCTGAAGAGCTGGGACGACTTCGATGCCTTCGTCCCGCCCGACCCGGACGCGCCCGGCCGCTTCGAGGCGTTGCCGGCGCTGATCGGGAAGAACCGGGACAAGTACCTGATCGGCGACCTCGTGATCACCGGCTTCAACATCGTGACCTTCATCCGCGGATTCGAGAACACCATGGTGGACATGGTCCTGGAGCCCGAGAACTTCGAGCGCCTACTGGACATGGTCTTCGCGTACGAGTCGCGCATCGCGGACCACTTCCTCGCGCACGGCGTCGACGCGATCTACTACGGCGACGACTTCGGCTCGCAGCAGAGCCTGCTGATGTCGCCCGCGCTGTGGCGCGAGTTCATCAAGCCGCGCTACGAGCGGCAGTTCGCGCGCGTGCACGCCGCCGGCAAGCACGTCTACTTCCACTGCTGCGGCCAGATCTCGGAGATCCTGCCGGACCTCGTCGAGATCGGCGCCGACGTGCTGAACCTCAACCAGCCCGACATCTTCGGCATCGAGGCCCTCGCGACGTTCAAGGGACGCGTGTGCTTCAACTGCCCCGTCGACCACCAGACCGTCGCCATCCACGGGAACCGCGACGAGATCCGCGCCTACGTGAAGCGCCTGTACGAGACGCTCGGCGGGCCTGAGGGCGGCTACTTCGGGTATATCGAGGAATATTCCAGCATCGGCATGAGCGCCGCGAACTACGAGGCGATCACGGAGGCCTTCGAAGATCTCAAGGCCGGGAGGCTCGCGTGAACGACTACCTGCAGGACGTCCTCGACCAGCCGTCCGACCTGCGCGGCGCGCTCGCCGCCTTCCTTCCGGACGTGCGGTCCGCGGCGGAGCGGATCTCCGCGACCGGCCGCCGCAAGGTCGTGTTCACCGGCATGGGCAGCTCGCACTTCTGCGGGCGCGGCGCCGCGATCGTCCTCGAGTCCGCCGGCTACTCCTGCACGGTCCTGTCGTGCGGCGAGCTGCTGCACTACGAGACCGCGCTGCTCGACGACCGCACGCTGCTGGTGCTGGTCTCCCAGTCCGGCGAGAGCACCGAGGTCGTCCAGCTGCTCGACCGCGTGCCGGAGGGCTGCCTCGTCGTCGGCGTCACCGACTTCCCCGGCAGCGCGCTCGCCCGGCGCGCCGACTTCCCGCTATTCCTGCACGTGCGGCCCGAGGTCTCCGTGACGACGCGCACGTACCTCGCGTCCGTGCTGCTCCTCGACGTCCTCGCCCAGCACCTCGCCGGCTCGTTCGACGCCGGCGCCGAGCGGGCGGTGCACGTCGCGCTCGACGGGATGGACCGCTTCCTCGCAGAGAACGCCGACCTCGCGGAGCGCATTTCTCGCTATTTCGACGGCCCGGCCTCGATCAGCCTGATCGGTCGCGGGTATTCGCTGTCGTCCGTCCAGGCGGGCGCGCTGTTCTACCGCGAAGTCGCCAAGTTTCCCGCGGTCGACTTCGACGGCGGCGAATTCCGCCACGGGCCGATCGAGATGGTCGACGAGACCTTCCGCGGCATCGTGTTCGCGCCCGACGGCCCCGCCGCCGCGCTCGGCCACGGGCTCGCCCGCCGCATCTCCGCCTGCGGGGGCCGCTGCGTCCTCGTGACCGACCGGACGTTCCAGACGCCGGAAGGCGGCCGCCCGCCCCTCGTGGTGACGCTACCCGCCGTGCCCGGACTCCTTTCGCCGCTGCTCGAGATCCTGCCGGTCCAGCTGCACGCCGCGCACTTCGCGAAGGAGCGGGGCTTCACGCCCGGCGTCTTCCGCTGGTCGTCCAAGGTCACGAAGGAGGAGTTCTAGGCGATGGGGGAGATGACGCCGCGCGAGATCGTCCGACGGGCGGTCGAGTTCCGCGACCCGCCCCGCATCGGCCTGCGCCTGCTGGCCGACGGGTGGCCCGACGACATCCTCGTCCTGCCATCGTTCCGGATGCATCACCCGGTCTACCAGGATCCCGGGTACTGGAACTTCGGACGCGACCCGGAGCTGCTCGCCAAGGTGCCCCGCTTCCACGGGCAGGTCCGCCAGGACGTGTTCGGCAACGTCTGGGGCCGTCTCGAGGAGCGGACGAAGGGCGAGTGCATCCTCGGCGTGATCGAGGAGGGCTGGGAGGCCCTCGAGGACTACGTCCTGCCGTCGTTCGAAGGGGAGGGACGGGAGGAGATCGCCGCCGCAATCGCCCGGAAGCCCGACCTGTACCGGATGGGCATGCTGCCCGGGATGCCGTTCTCCATCATGCGCCTGATGCGCGGCATGGAGGGCTTCCTCACCGACGTGATGCTCGAGGAGGAGAACGTCGTCGCCCTGCGCGACCGCATCGTCCCGCTGCTGCTCGGCATCGTCGACGCGTACGCCGCGCTCGGCGCGGACGGCGTCTACGCCGGCGAGGACTGGGGCACGCAGACCGCGCTGCTCGTCGCGCCCGACCGCTGGCGCCGGCTCTTCAAGCCCGCCTTCGCCGCGGTGGCCGACCGCGCGCATTCCCACGGCATGCACTTTCTCGTCCATTCCTGCGGCTTCGTGGACGAGATCATCGAGGACTGGATCGAGGCCGGCGTCGACGTCCTCCAGTTCGACCAGCCGACCCTCGTGGGCGTCGAGACCCTGTCCCGCAAGTACGGCGGCCGCGTGGCCTTCTGGTGTCCGGTCGACATCCAGCACGTGATGCCCACCGGCGACCGCGCCCGGATCGAGGCCGAGGCGCGGAGGATGATCCGCGCGTTCGGCGCGAAGGGCGGCGGCTACATCGGCGCCGACTACACCGACTGGGCCTCGGTCGACGTGAAGCAGGAGTGGGCCGACTGGGGCCGCGGTGTGTTCGTCCGGGAGGGCGTCTACCCGCTGCCCGACGACCCGTCCGACCCGCCCGCGCCGCCCGGTGGCCCGCAAGAAGGAAAGAGGTGACCCGCATGGTCCACGAACGATTTCACCTGAGTCCCGCCCCGCAGCGCCTCGTGCTCCGCGACGGAGCCGGCGCGCGCCGCACCTGGGCGGCGGACCTGCTGCCGAAGGACGTCGCCCGAACGCTCGCGGAGGGCCCCGATGCCGTCCGCGCCCGCTTCGGTCTGGCGTTCGAGTCGGTCGGCCTCGACGCCTTCGCCCGCACGCTCGGCGAGCGCGTCCCCGAGGGCTTCGACCGCGAGGAGGGCTACCGTCTCCAGCTGTCCGACGGCCTCGTCCGCATCGGCGCCGACTCCGACGCCGCCCGCTTCTACGCCTGCCAGACCGCGGCGCAGATGCTCGCCACGCTGCCCGAGGGCGAGCATCCGCCCTATCTCGTCGAGGACTGGCCGGACCAGAAGCTGCGCGGCTTCAACGTCTGCTACCACGTCGTCGAGCCCTGGATGCCCATGCTGGGCCCCGATTTCGCGACCCTGCTCACCATGGTCGAGGACTTCGCGCACCTCAAGATGAACGCCGTGCTGATCGAATTCGAGGGCATGTTCCCGTACCGCCGCCACCCGAAGATCGGCAACGCCAACGCCTTCACGCCGGCGCAGATCGAGGAGCTCCGCCTACTGTGCGAACGCCTGTACGTGCAGGTCATCCCGCTCGTCCAGAGCCTCGGACACGCCTACCACGTCCTGCGCCACCGCGAATACGCCCACCTGCGCGAGATGCCCCGGACGACGCAGCAGTACTGCCCGACCAACGATGACGCGCGCGCGTTCTACCTCGACCTGATCCAGGAGGTCCTCGATGCCTTCCGCCCGAAGATGTTCCACATCGGCGGCGACGAGTCCCGCCGGCTCGGCGTGTGCCCGCGATGCAGGAAGAAGGTCGCGGAGCAGGGGATGGGGGCGCTGTACGGCGACCACGTCAACGCCGTCTCGCGGGCGCTGCGGGCGCAGGGCGTGACGCCCATCGTCTGGGGCGACATCTGCGAGGACCACCCCGACATCCTCGACGTGATCGACCCGGACGTCGCGATCCACTTCTGGAACTACGACATGGTCGACTGGCGCCCCTACGTCCTCGAGTCCTTCCTGCGCCCCGGCCGCACCGTGATCGCCGGCCCCGCGGCGTTCTTCGCGCGCTGCAGCGACCACATGTTCCTCTACAAGAAGGCCATGCGCAACAACTCGCTGATGGCCTCCGAGGTGCGCCGCGCGCAGCTCGCCGGCACCATCGTCACCAACTGGTCCAAGCTCACGCCCATCGAGTCCGGCCTCGTCGCCCTGGCCTACGGCGCTCACCTCGCCTGGAGCCTCGACGCCGACCAGGCTCGCTTCACGGAGACCTTCTCGCGCATCTGGTTCGGCACCGCGATCGCGGGCACCGACCGCTACTTCCAGCTCCTGTCCGAGACCACGCTGCGCAAGAAGGAGATGCAGAACCAGTTCTGGTCGGCTCCCTACAACGAGATCGGCGAGGGCTGGATGCCCGACTGGCTGGACCGCTTCGACTGGAGCGGGAAGGACTTCTCCATGCTGCTCAAGCACTACACCGAGCAGGAGTTCGCCGACGGCGCGGACAAGCAGATGAGGAAGTCGCTGGCCGACGCCCTCGAGGCGCGGAAGATCCTGGACGAGGCCGCCCCCCGCGTGAAGGGCCACCCGGACGTCTACGCGCTGCTCGGGATGGCCGCGGACTCGCAGCACCTCAAGTGCCGCATGGGTCTCGCGCTGGGCGAGGCCGTCCGGCTGCTGAAGTACCCGCTGCCGGACGAGGCCCCCGCCCGCCGCGCCGCCGCCGCAGAGCTGCGCGCGACGCTGGCGGAATGGGACCGCGTCAAGGCCGTCGCGACGGAGCTGCTGGGCCGCACCTCGGTTAAGGAGGCGTTGCCGACGCACCTGGAGTTCCGGTTCGACCCGGCCGCCGTCCGCTACATGGAGGGCTTCGCCGACCTGCTCGACAAGGACCGCCAGCTGCAGGCGCTCGTCACGATGAAGCCCTACGCCCCCGAGGAACTGTAGGGAATCCATACCGCCGCAACGCCCGCAAGGGTAGAATGAAGAAGGATCAGGAGGATCGAGGGAATGGCTAGGAAGAGGATCGCATTCGCAGGGGCCAGCGCGCGCGCCGTGATCATGTACGCGGAGCCGCTCGCCAGGGATTTCCAGGACGTCGTCGAGTTCGTCGGCGTCTACGACGTGAACCAGGGGCGCTGCCGCCTGCTGGGCCGCAAGTGCGGCATCGACGTCCCGGTGTTCGCTGATTTCGACGCGATGATGAAGACCGCGAAGCCCGACCTCGTGATCGTCACGACGGTCGACCGCTACCACCACGAGTACATCATCCGCTCGCTCGACTACGGCTGCGACGTCGTCACCGAGAAGCCGATGACCATCGACCAGGACAAGGCCAAGGAGATCCTCGCCGCCGAGAAGCGCAGCGGACGCAAGGTCACCGTCACGTTCAACTACCGGTTCGCCCCCTTCAACACGCGCATCCGCGAGCTGATCAAGGAAGGCCGGATCGGCACCCCGCTGTCCGTCCACTTCGAGTGGATGCTCGACACGAGCCACGGCGCGGACTACTTCCGCCGCTGGCACCGCCAGAAGAAGAACTCCGGCGGCCTGCTCGTCCACAAGTCCACGCACCACTTCGACCTCGTCAACTGGTGGATCGACGACCAGCCGGAAGTCGTCAACGCGTTCGGCGACCTGCGCTACTACGGCAAGAACGGCCCGTTCCGCGGCGAGCGCTGCCTCGGCTGCGCACACGCGAAGGAATGCGCCTTCTACTGGGACATGCGGACCGAGCCCGTGATGATCGAATACTACCTCGACAACGAGAAGGAAGACGGCTACCACCGCGACGGCTGCGTGTACGACGAGAAGATCGACATCGAGGACACGATGAGCGTCCAGGTCAAGTACAAGCGCGGCGCGCTGATGAGCTACACGCTGACCGCCTATGCGCCGTACGAGGGCTTCCGCCTCGTGATCAACGGCACCGAGGGCCGCCTCGAGGCCGAGGACTTCCACGGCAGCGTCGGCGCGTTCGCGAAGCAGTCCGTGTGGCGCCTGCGCCTCTACAACCGCCGCAACGAGGAGATCACGATCAAGGTCCCCGAAGCCAGCGGCGGACACGGCGGCGGCGACCAGCGCCTGCTCGAGATGACCTTCCGCGGCGGCATGGCCGACCCGCTCAAGCACGCCGCCAACAGCGGCGACGGCGCCCGCTCGATCCTCGTCGGCGTCGCCGGCAACATCAGCATCCGCGAGAAGCGCCCCGTGCGCATCGACGAACTTCTCCCGTAAGGGAAGAGGAGACGACATGCCGAACGACCGCCGGGTCCTGCGCCACGCCCGCACCGTGCTTCCGGACCGCGTCCTCGAGGACGCGACCCTCTGCCTTGCGGACGGCCGCATCGCCCGCGTGCTGGAGGCGCCCGGCGACGGACGCCTCCCGGACGGCTTCGCGGACGGCGCGGCCGACGTGCGCGACCTGTGCGGCGCGACCGTGCTGCCCGGCTTCGTCGAGATCCACTCCCACGGCGGCGGCGGCCACGACTTCATGGACGGCACGGTCGACGCCTTCGTCGGCGCCGCGCGCATGCACGCCGCGCACGGCACGACGACCGTCCTGCCGACGACGCTCGCGAGCACGCGGGAATCCCTGCTCGAGTCGCTCGACGTCTTCAGCGCCGCCAAGCGCGCCTCCGACGCTGCCCACGCGGCAGGGAACGGCGCGTCCGCCGGCGCCCGCCTGCTGGGACTCCACCTCGAGGGCCCGTACTTCGCGATGAGCCAGCGCGGCGCCCAGGACCCCGCCCACATCCGCAGGCCCGACCCCGACGAGTACCTCGCGGTGCTCGACCGCTGCCCCGACATCCTCCGCTGGAGCGCCGCCCCCGAAGTGGAAGGCGCCCGCGAGTTCGCGAAGACGATCCGGGCGCGTGGCGTGCTGCCCTCGATCGCCCACTCGGACGCGCTCATGGAGGACGCGATCGCCGCGTACGAGAGCGGCTTCGCATCGACGACGCACCTCTACTCGGCCATGTCGACCGTGCGCCGCATCGACGGCTACCGCCGCGGCGGCATCGTCGAGGCGGCCTATCTGCTCGACGGCATGTACGTCGAGACGATCGGGGACGGCATCCACCTGCCGCCGCTGATGCTGAAGATGATCTGGAAGATCAAGGGCGCGGGCCGCGTCTGCCTCGTCACCGACTCGATGCGCGCCGCCGGCATGCCCGACGGGACCTACCGCCTCGGCGGCCTCAAGGGGGGCCAGGAGGTCCAGGTCTACGACGGCGTCGCCTGGCTGCCCGACCGCTCGGCCTTCGCCGGCAGCGTCGCGACCGGCGACCGCCTGCTGCGAACCGCCCTGCTGGCCGCCGGCATCCCGCTCGTCGACGTGGCCCGCATGCTCGCGACCACGCCCGCCGAACTGCTCGGCCGCAAGGACCTCGGGCGGATCGGGGAGGGGTGCCTCGCCGACCTCGCCGTCTTCAATGCGGAATGGCACGTCGTCGACGTGTATGTCGGCGGGAGGCTCATGGACCGACTGTGAACTCCCGCACGCCGCCGCCCGGCCAGGTCAGCCGGACCCGCAGCGGCGCGTCGGCCTCGACCGTCACGTCCGGCGCATCCTCCGCACGGTTCCGCGGCCCGCTCGAAAGGCGGGCCGCGCCTTTTCCGCCGACCGGGAAGCGGTCGACGCCGTGCGCCTCGGTGCGCCGCACATCCCAGTGGAGCACGTTCGCCGCGGCCTCGTAGCGCAGTCCGAACACGTGCTCGAACAGCACGGCGACCGGCCCGGTGCCGCCCCAGCCGACGAAGTCGCTCACGGCGGGCTTCCCCTGCGAAGCGGATTCGGGCGCGTAGTTCTCGAACACGGTGCCGGTCTTCCGGAACACCTCCGTGACGTTCTCCAGGTGGTTGCAGGCGATCTCGTGCGCGAGGTCGCGGCGTCCGGCCGCGGTCAGCGCCTTCAGGACCATCGACTCGGTCGACGGCCAGATCGAGCCGCGCCAATAGCCGCCGGTCGCCTCGTAGCCCGGCGAGTCGGCCGACAGCGCGGGCACGCGGTGCGGGCGCTTGAACTCGCGCTCGTCCTCGAGGTGCGCGATGAAGCGGTCGGCCCGCTCCGGCGGCACGAGCCCGGCGAGCAGCGTCCAGTACGAGGCGATCGTCTTGTACCCCGACAGCGTCCCGTCCGCCCAGCGGTCGTAGTAGTAGCCCGTCGCCTCGTCCCAGAGCTTCCCGTTGACGTACGCGGTCACCTCGGCGATGTCGGACTCGAGCTGGGCGACGCCCAGGTCGGTCCCGATCTCGCGGGCCATCTTCAGAAGGCATCTCGCGGACAGCGCGGCCTGCGCCGTCGCGCACACCCACGTCATCCGGCCATGGTAGTGGTACGGGTCGCCGTACGGGTCGCGCGGGTCGAGGCGCTGCTGCCCGTCCATCCCGCAGCCCCAGCCCGACGTCCAGTAGCCGCCGTCCGGCCACCTCCGGTACGCGCGCGTCCACTGGTGGTAGGCCAGGACGGGGACGTAGACCCTCGTGAGGCGGGCGAGGTCGCCGGTGGCGAGGTAGTGCTCCCACTCGCTCCAGGCGAAGAGGTTCGGCCCCGTCGCGTCCGGGTCGTGGTAGTGGAAGGCGTCGGCGCCGGTCGCCTCGTCGATCTCGCGGCAGATGAAGCCGTCCACGTGCTGCTTCGCGTAGAAGTTGTCGAGCGTGCGCTGGAAGTCGACGAGACGACGGCCGTAGCGCGCGAAGTCGAGCATGAACACGGAGTCCCAGAGGAAGATGCAGCCGTTGAAGGCGGCGTCGAGGAAGGGGGCGACGAACCCGGTGCCGCTTTCGGGTCGCTTCAGGTTCGACAGGCCGAGCTCCCAGACGCGCCGGTAGCAGCGCAGCTCGTCGTCGTGCCCTTCCCATCGCGGGACGGGGAGGATATCATGGGCCTGGGAGAGGTCCGGAAGGGGTCCGGGGGGCGTCGTCGGGCGCAGATACGGATTCCCCGCGACGAGCGGGTTCTCCACCTTCTTGTCGTACATGGCGTTTCACCTCCCCTCGATTCTATGCGAAGCCTTCTCCCAGGGGAAGGGCGCCGCGGGCCCCTTCGGCCCCTATCGAAAAAAACGATGCGGCAAAGGAAAAATGGACTCTTGTCCATGGTGCGTCCCGACTTCGATACTGGAGCGGAAGGAGAGGTGCCGGACTGCGGGAGAGAACCCCGGACCTCGCCGGCACGGACGTCGAGGAGCTGTTCGAGAACGGCGTGCGGAAAGCGCGCCGCCAGGAGGGAGACCCGGATGGACCGCAAGAACCATGGAGACAAGAGGTGGACGATCGTCCACGGCACGCTCGACGGGGTCGCGGGGTTCGCGCTCGAAGCGCTCGTCCGGGCGGTCACGCCGCACGTGCCCTATATCCTGACCGTCCTTCCCGACTCGACGCCGGACGAGGACCTGACCCTGCACAACCTGCTCGTGCTCGGCACGACGAAGGGCAACCGCCGGCTCGCGCAGTACGCCGCCGCGGGCGTCTTCGAGCCCGAGCTCCGAGACCAGGGCTTCGCGATCCACGTGGGTCCGAGCCCCCTGAACCCGGAACGCACGCTCGCCGTGATCTGCGGCGCCGACGACGAGGGCGCCCTGTACGGCGTCCGGGACTTTTTCCACCGCTACGCCGATCCGATGCGCTACGGGCCCGTCGCCGTCTACAACAAGCCGACCGAGGTCTTCCAGAGTCCCGACACGCTGCCCGCCTTCACGCTGCGCGATGCGCCGGCCTACCCGATGCGCGGCTTCTGGACCTGGGGGCACGTCGTCTGGGACTACCGCCGCTACATCGACCACATGACCCTGTGGAAGCTCAACGTCCTGACCCTGTGGAACGACTTCGTGCCGGTCAACGCGAAGGTCGTGATCGACTATGCGCACCGTCGCGGCATCCAGGTCGTCTGGGGCTTCTCGTGGTGCTGGGGCGTGAAGGTCGACCCGACCGACCTCGTGGACATGGAGCGCTGGCGCATGAAGGTCGTCGAGACGTACGAACGCGACTACGCGCCGCTCGGCGTCGACGGCATCTACTTCCAGACCTTCACCGAGCACATCGGCGAGGAGGTCGGCGGGCGCTCCTCGGCGGCCTGGGCCGTCGACTGGGTCAACCATATCGCGTGCTCGCTGCTCGAGCGCCACCCCGACCTGCCGATCCACTTCGGCCTCCACGCGACGGCCGTGCAGAAGCACCTCGAGGAATTCACCGTGATCGACCCGCGCATCTCGATCGTCTGGGAGGACGCGGGCTGCTTCCCGTACCACCACGACCCGAAGAAGGTCGAGGGAATCGCGGACGCGGTCGCACTGACCGACCGCACGGCCGGACTGCGCGGCTCCGCCGAGTCCTGGGGCGCCGTCCTCAAGGGCCTCACCATGCTCTCCTGGCCGGACTTCGAGCACCAGAAGGGCCCGTTCGTGCTCGGCGAGACCGACGAGAACCAGGTGAAGCGCATCGCGGCCGACAAGGAGTTCATCTGGAAGTACGCCCAGACCTACTGGATCCGCAACCTCGACCCCGTGCTCGCCGTCGCGCGCGCCGCGCTCGAGGGGACCGACCGCGCCGGCGCCCGGAAGCGCGACTGGCCGCTGTTGTCCGCGCTGGTCGAGGACTGCGCCTGGGAGGAGAAGCCCTACGCGGCCGCCGCGATCTTCGCCGAGGTGGCCTGGAATCCGTACCGGCCCGCCGAGGAGATCGTCGAGCAGGTCCAGCTGAGCCGCGACGCCGCCTTCCTCTAGACCTCGGAAGACGCGCCGGATCGCCCCCGCGGGGGTACAATGGGAACCGATGGGGAGGGAACCGACATGGACGACGCCCGCCTGACCACGCTGCGCGACTTCTACAGGTCCCGGCTGCTCGACGACTGCCTGCCCTTCTGGGCGAAGCACGGCCCGGACCGCCAGCACGGCGGCTTCCACACCTGCCTCGACCGCGAAGGCCGGCTCTACAACACCGACAAGTCGGTGTGGTTCCAGGGCCGCGCCCTGTGGACCTTCTCCCGGATGTGCCGCGCCTACGGCGAGCGCCCCGAGTGGCGCGAGGCCGCCGACCTGTCGCGCAGGTTCCTGATGGACCACTGCTTCGACGACGACGGCCGCATGTTCTTCACGGTGACGACCGACGGCCGCCCGCTGCAGAAGCGCCGATACCTGTACAGCGAGTCCTTCGCCGTCGTGGGCAACGCCGAGTACGTGCACGCCTTCGGCGACCGCGAGGCGCTGGACGACGCGCGGCGCGTCTACGCGACGATGCTCGACCTGTACGCGCACCCCGAGAAGTCCCCTGCCAAGATCGACCCGCGCACGCGGCGGACCAGGGGGCTCGCCGTCCCGATGATCCTGCTCGCCACCACGCAGACGCTGCGCGAGGCCTCGCCGGCCCCCGAGCGCGGCCGCTACGACAACCTCGCGGCGGGCTTCGCGACGACCGTGCTGAACGATTTCTGGAAGCCCGAGGAGCACGCGATGCACGAGGTCGTCGGACCGGACGGCGAGCGCCTCGACTCTCCTCAGGGCCGCAGCGTCAACCCGGGGCACGCGATCGAGACGTCCTGGTTCCTGCTGCACGAAGCGGAGGCCCAGGGGCGCGAGGACTGGAAGAAGGCCGCGCTGCAGGTCCTCGACGACTCGCTCGCCTGGGGCTGGGACGAAGCGCACGGCGGCCTGCTGTCGTTCATCGACGTCGAGGGCCGTCCTCCGGAACCGCTCGAATGGGACATGAAGATGTGGTGGCCGCACACCGAGGCCCTCTACGCCACGATGCTCGCCTATCTGACGACCGGAGACGAGAAGTACCTCGCCTGGTTCGACAAGGTCCACGACTACTTCTTCTCGCACTTCCCCGACCGCGAGTTCGGGGAATTCTACGGCTACCTGCACCGGGACGGCACGCCCTCCACGACCCTCAAGGGGTCGATGTGGAAGGGCCCGTTCCACGTCCCGCGCGCGCTGCACCTCGTCGAGGCGCGGCTGTCCGTACACCTCGCGAAGGCCGGAGGCGCGTCGAAGTGAGCGTCGGGCTGCTGGCCGGGGTCGACATCGGCGGCACCAAGTGCGCCGTCGTGCTCGCGCGGCCCGCAGCCATGGCAGGCGGGGAACCCGTCGTGCTCGGGCGCCGCGAGTTTCCGACCGCGTTCGACGGCGGGCCCGGCGCGATGCTGGACCGGCTGCGCGACGCGCTGGAGGGAGAGCTCTCCGAGGCCGGACCGGAAGGCCGGACCGGCGTCCGCATCGGCATCTCCTGCGGCGGACCGCTGGACAGCCGCCGGGGGCTCGTCCTGTCACCCCCGAACCTGCTCGGCTGGGACCGGGTCCCGGTCGTCGCCTACTTCCAGGGCGCCTTCGCGCACCGCGGCGTCACCCGCGTGAAGCTCGAGAACGACGCCAACGCCGGCGCGCTCGCCGAGTGGCGCTATGGCGCCGGGCGCGGCGCGGGAAGCCTCGTGTTCCTGACCTTCGGAACCGGCTTCGGCGCCGGCCTGATCCTGGACGGGCGCCTGTACCGCGGCGTCGCCGACTCGGCCGGGGAGATCGGGCACATCCGCCTCGCCGAGCACGGGCCGGTCGGCTACGGCAAGGCCGGGTCCGCCGAGGGCTTCTGCAGCGGCGGCGGCCTCGCCCAGACCGCGCGCACGCGCGTCCTCGAGCAGCTGCAGCGCGGAGCGAAGCCGGCGCTGTGCCCCGACGCCTCGCAGCTCGACCGCCTGACCGCGCGCACCGTCGCGGACGCGGCCGACGCCGGCGACGAGCTCGCCCTCTCGATCTACCGCGAGTGCGGCGAACAGCTCGGCAAGGCCCTCTCGATCCTCGTGGACCTGCTCGCGCCCGAATGCATCGTGATCGGCAGCATCTTCACCCACAGCCAGGGACTCCTCTGGCCGGCGGCCCGGGCGGTCCTGGAACGCGAGGCCCTCCCGCAGGCCCTCGCCGGCTGCGACGTCGTGCCGGCGGCCCTCGGCCGCCGCATCGGCGACCTCGCGGCGCTCGCCGTCGCGGAATCGGAGGACTAGGACATGACCGTGATCGAAGGAGAACCCCTGCGCATCCTCGACCGCCTGATGGTCGACCAGCCCGCGCTCGCCCCGCTGCGCACCGACCTCGAGCGGGCCTACGGCCTGGCGGAGGCGACGTACCTACGCGGAGGCAAGGTGCTGACGTGCGGTTACGGCGGCAGCGCCTCCGACGCTGAGCACATCGTGGGCGAGCTCATGAAGGGCTTCCTGCTGCGAAGGCCCGTCGGCGGCGACTTCCGCGATCGCCTCCTCGCCGACGCGGCGAACGCGCCCGGCGACCCGGAGGCGGCCCGGGCGGCGGCCGAGCACATCGCGGGGCACCTCCAGGGCGCCCTGCCGGCGATTCCGCTGACCGGCGGCCTGTCCCTGTCGACCGCCTTCGCCAACGACGTCGCCCCCGATCTCGTCTTCGCCCAGCAGCTGTTCGGCTACGGCCGCGCCGGCGACACGCTGGTCGCGATCAGCACGAGCGGCAATTCGGCCGGAATCCTGCACGCCATCCGCGTCGCGCGGGCGCTGGACATCCGCGTCGTCGGCCTGACCGGCGGGACGGGCGGCCGGATGGCCCCCCTCTGCGATGTCGCGCTGGTCGCGCCCGAACACGAGACCTACCGGGTCCAGGAGTGCCACCTGCCGCTGTACCACGCGCTGTGCGCGATGCTCGAGGCGAGGTTCTTCCCGGTGGGCGGCACCGGCGCGAAAGGATAGACCGATGCAGGACGACCGCGTGAAGGCCGCCGAGAACGGCATGCCGCCGGAATTCTCGATGCGGCAGTACTGGATCCGCAGGTACGCCGGGCACGTGCCGAAGCTCTCGTTCCAGGGCACGACCCTTGCGGAGTGGGAGGCCTGGCGCGCCGAGGCGATGCCGCGGCTGCTCGACCTCATGGGCGAGTTCCCCGAGAAGGCGCCCCTGAACCCCCGCGTCGAGGCCATCGTCGAGGAAGGCGACCTGCTCCTCGAACGCGTCGTGTTCGACACGGAGCGGTTCGTGTCGGTGCCGGCCTGGGTGCTGCGCCGCAGGGACCTGCCGGCGGGGAAGCGGCACGCCGCGATCCTGTGCAGCCACGGTCACGGAAATCACGGGAAGGACCCGGTCGCGGGCCGCCGGTACACGCCGGGGCACGTCGCCGACATCGACGCGATGAACTACGACTACGCCGCCCAGATGGCCCTGAAGGGTTTCGTCACGATGGCCCCGGATCTCCGCGGCTTCGGCGAGCGCTACGATCCCGTCGACGCGGCGCTGGGGCACGACGCTTGCGACCTCAACTACGTGAAGGGCTCGATGCTGGGCGTCTACCCGCTGACCCTGATCGTCCACGACATGAAGGGCTGCGTCGACTACCTCGGGACTCGGCCGGAGGTCGACCCCGCGCGCATCGGCATGATGGGCCTGTCGCAGGGCGGCACCACGACGACGTTCACCGCGGCGCTCGAGCCGCGCATCCGGGCGGCCGACATCATCGGCTACGTCAATCCCTGGGCGGGCTTCGGACTCGACCGCGGCAACTACTGCGGCTCGCAGGTCGTCCCCGGCATCTACCGCTGGTTCGACACGCACGATGTCGCCGGGCTGATCGCCCCTCGTCCGCTGCTGATCGAGATGGGGAAGAAGGACACGTGCTTCTTTATCGAAGACCTGCAGAAGGGCTACGCCGGCGTCGAGCGGATCTATCGGGCGGCCGGCTGCGGCGCCCTGCTCGAGGCGGACGTCGGCGAGGGCGGGCACGCGTTCGTCGGTTCGAAGGCCCCCGCGTTCTTCCGGAAGCACCTCGGCTAGGCTCCTCGGGCCATCCGTCGCACGCCGGTCCGGCCTTGCGTCCCCGCCTTTGCCCGTTCCGTGCAATCCGCCGTGGTACGATGGAAGCAAACGGAGGGATCGCCATGGAAGAGCGCTACGTCACGATCGTCGGCATCGACCACTACTTCGGCAAGAAGCCGTATTCCGTCGGCGACCTCGTCCTGCTTGCCAAGGAGCCGGACAACGAGGTCGACGGCGAGGCGGTCCGCGTTCTCGTCCCCCGGCTCGGCACGGTCGGGTACGTCGCGAACAGCCCGAACACCGTCGCGCGCGGCACGCAGAGCGCGGGCCGGATCCACGACGCGATGGGCGAGGCGTGCTTCGCCCGGGTGATTTTCATCACCCGCGGCGAGGTGATCGCCCGCCTCGAGCCCGGCATCGTCGAGGAACTGACGGTCACGAGGATTCTCCAGAAGGACGGGGCCGTCGAGTGCCCGCCTTCCGACGACAGGCCGCTGCCGCCCGAAGCGTTCCGGTCCCGGAAGAGGAATCCGAAGGGGAGCGCACCGCAGGAGTAGCGGGCTACTCCTGCTGCCACCGGCGCCGGTACACGGCCGGCGTGACGCCTTCGTGGCGCTTGAAGCGGCGGATGAAGTAGCTCGCGTTCTCGAACCCCACGGCCTCCGCGATGCGCGCGACCGGCTCGTCGGTGGCGCGCAGGAACTCCTTCGCGTGGTTGAGGCGCAGGTCGTTGAGGAATTCGTTGGGCGTCTGGCCGACCTGGCGCCGGAAGAGCTTCTGCAGGTGGTACTTGCTGAGAGACAGGACGCGGGCGAGGACGTCGAGCGTGACCGGCTCCGCGTAGTGGAGCAGCAGGTAGTCCCGCGCCTCGCGCACGGCGCCGGTCGCCGCGCCGTCGGACTTGCGGGAGGCGGCCGACACGCATTCGGACATGAGGGACGTCAGCAGCGCCGCCGCGCGGAGGTCGGCGTCGGAACCGTGGCGGCCCTTCCCGTAGAGTTCCAGGATGGACTGGAGCAGGGACGGAACCGGGCTGTCGACCGGAAGCACCGCGTCGCTCCGCCCGCCGGTCGCAGACAGGAACTGCTCGAGGAAATACGCGCAGCCGGCGCCGTGGAAGTGGACCCAGAGGACGCGCCAGTTCCCCGCGGGGTCGCTCGTACGGTAGGACTGCGGGTTCATGCAGTCGATCCAGAAGAAGTGGCCGGCCGGCAGACGGACGCTCTGCCCGCCGTAGTCGAGGGTGCCCTCGCCCGAGACCGTGTACTTGATCAGATAGGAGGGGAGCCCCTCGCGCGTCGTGTAGTACTTGCCGTGCGCCAGAAAGTCGCCGGCCTCCTGCACGTAGGGCAGATTGGCTTTCGCGCTGCCGCCCGCGGTGACGACCTGCCAGGCCGATTCCTTGTCCATGTCGATCATGAACTGCAGCTTCATGGCATCGCCTCCGGGGCAGAAAAACGTCAGGCCGCGATATCGGGCATCGGCGTCGGCTCTGCGGTGACTTCGGGCGTCGCCCTGGGGGTCGCGCCGGGTGTCGGCGAGGCGGGCGCCTTGGTCGGCACGTGAGTCGGAAGGACGTAGCGCGTGGGGACCGCGGCACCCGTGACCCCTTCGGGAACGCCGGTGATGTCGGCGGTGGAGAGAGACGATTTGTCGTAGACGACCATGGCGACGAGACGGGCGTGGACGGCGACCCGCATGCCCTCGGTCTCGTTCTGGCAGGTCGACAGCGTGAGGATGCGGTCACCGGGGGAGAGGGTCACGCCGTAGTCGTAGACCGACCGCGACTTGAGCGTCTCAGCGTACTGGAGGAGCTCGTCGTCGTTCGCGAACGAAGTCCTGCGGTAGTCGCCAGTCGCCGGGATGTAGTACGTGGAGAAGACCTCGTACTTGAGGCGGGCCCAGAGCAGGTCGACGTAGATGAAGCGGGTCGCCTTGTAGGCTGCGGGAGTCGAGGGGAAGTTCCCGAGGTTCCCGAACATGTGCTTGGCCTGCATGGCGTGCCCGTAGATCACGAAATTGCGGCTGAGAGACGTCGGGTCGTTGCCACCGTCGAAGAACAGGCAGCCGGCGCCGGAGTATTTCTTCTCGAAGTCGCGTCGGAGATAGAAGGAATTGTCGCCGGAATACATCACGGGGTAGTCGATCGGGAAGCGGGTCCAGCCGGGGAAATTGATCCAGCCGGCGAGCTGGGGGTTCTTCTTGTAAAGCAGGATGTACTCGGGCAGGACGCCGTCCGACGTCGTGAGCTCGTCGGTGGAATGGATCACGGCGTAGGGGAGCGTGGGTTCCGGCGTGCCTTCAGAAGGCGTGGCGGAGACGCCGGGCGTGTCGAAGAGCGAGTCGACCGGCACCGTCGGGCGCTCGTTGCGCAGGTCGCGGTAGGCCTTGTCCGCGAGCAGCGCCTGGACCTCGAGGACGACGAAGGCGCCGAGAGAGATGACGAGCACGACGAGGGAGAGCGTCCGGAGGACGATCCGGATGCGTTCTTTCCTGTCCAGGGCCTTCCAATTGAATCGAATCTTCATAGGACGATTATACGATTTCGCGCACGTACCGCAAGATAGTTCGATTCGAAGGCCATCCCGTGGCATGACGCGGCCGGCGTCCGCAGGTACAATGAGGGCGACAGGTAAGGGTAGGATGCTTCGAGGAGGTTTCCGATGGACGAGAAGGCCATTCTCCGAGGATACGACTACGCGAAGGAACGCTACGCCGCGCTCGGCGTCGACGTGGACGCCGCGGTCGCCCGGGCCGACGCGGTGCCCGTCTCCATGCACTGCTGGCAGGGCGACGACGTCGTCGGATTCGACGGCGCCGACTCGCTGTCGGGCGGCATCGCCGCGACGGGCAATTTCCCGGGCCGCGCGCGCACGCCGGCCGAACTCCGCGCCGACATCGAGACCGCGATGGGCCTCGTTCCGGGTGCGACGAAGCTGAACCTGCACGCCTGCTATGCCGAGAAGTCGCGGCCGGACGTCGACCGCGACGGCTACACGACCGCCGACTTCGAGAACTGGGCCTCCTGGGCCGCAAGTCGCGGCGTCGGCCTCGACTTCAACCCGACCTTCTTCTCGCACCCGAAAATGGACGGCAACTTCTCGCTGTCGAGCTTCGACCCGGCGGTCCGACGCTTCTGGATCGAGCACGGCAAGCGCAGCCGCGAGATCGCCCTCGACTTCGCGAAGCGCACCGGCAAGCCCTCGGTCGTGAACTTCTGGATGCCGGACGGCTACAAGGACACCTGTGCCGACACCGTCGCCCACCGCGAGCGGATGACCGCCTCCCTCGACGAGATCTTCGCCGCTCCCGTCGACGAGACGCTCGTCCCGTGCGCCCTCGAGAGCAAGCTGTTCGGCGTCGGCATCGAGAGCTACACCGTCGTGAGCCACGAATACGCCCTCGGCTACGCGATCACCCGCAACAAGGTCTACACGCTGGATTCCGGCCACTTCCACCCGACGGAGACCGTCAGCGCCAAGCTGTCCGCGACGCTCGCGTTCGTCGGGCAGGTCCAGCTGCACGTCAGCCGCGGCGTCCGCTGGGACAGCGACCACGTCGTCACCTTCGACGACGAGCTGCAGCGCATCATGGACGAGATTCTCTGGAACGGGTTCGAGAAGCGCGTCTTCATCGGCCTCGACTACTTCGACGCCTCGATCGACCGCATCGCCGCCTGGGCCATCGGCCTCCGCAACGCCCGCAAGGCGCTGCTGTCCGCCGCCCTTGCGCCGTCCGCCGCGATCCGCGGTGCCGAGCGGGAGGGGAACCACACCCTGCGTCTCGCCCTGCAGGAGGACCGCCGCACGCTTCCGCTGGGCGCCGTCTGGGAGCACTACTGCCTGACGCGGGGCGTCCCCGTCGAATTCATGGACACGATCGCGCGCTACGAGCGCGACGTGCTGTCGAAGCGATGAGCGCGGGGCAGGGCTCGTTCCGGCTCGAGGACCTGGCGGTCCTGTCGGCGTTCTCCCGGGTGTCCCGCGCCGTCGGCGACCGCCCGGACTACGTGCAGGGCGGCGGCGGCAACACGTCGGCCAAGCTCGAGGACGGCCGGATGGCGATCAAGGCCTCCGGCTTCCGCCTCTCCGACATCCGACCCGACGCCGCCTACGCCGTGCTCGACGGCAGGGCCGTGCGCGGCTTCTTCGAGTCGCACGCGGAGACGGAATTCGAGGACGTCGAGAAGGCGGGCTCGGACTTCGTCAAGGCGCACACGCTCGCCATCGAGGGCCTGCCCTCGCTGCGCCCCTCCGTCGAAGCCGGCTTCCACTCGCTGCTCGACCGCTACGTCGTGCACAGCCATAGCGTCTACGCCAACCTCGCGACCTGCGTGGCCGAGGGCCGGGAAGTCCTCGCCAAGGCCCTCGCCGGCGCCGACTATTCCTGGGGCTTCGTCCCCTACGTCGACCCCGGCGCGCGCCTGACCTTCCACATCCGCGACGAGCTCGCGCGCGTCACGAAGGAAACCGGCCGCCGCCCCGCCGTGCTCCTGATGCAGAACCACGGCCTGATCGTCCACGCGGACGACCCGGACCGCTGCCTCGCGCTGCACGAGGACGCCAACACGCGCATCGCCGCCGCATTCGGACTCACGAACACGTCGTTCCCGCAGGTCGCCCTGAAGCCCGCCGGCGACGGCCTCTTCGAAAGCGCCACGCCCTACCTGCAGGCGCTGCTGAAGACCGGGCGCTACGACCGCGCCTTCTTTCTCGAGTCGCCGCTCTACCCGGACCAGATGGTCTTCCTCGTCGGCACCTTCGACGCCGGCACCGGCCGGCCCGCGGAGGGCGCCTGCCTCGCGGACCTGTCCGCGGGGGTGGTGCGCTACCGCCTCGGCCAGGCCGCCGCGCTGACGATCGAACAGACGCTGACCTGCGTCCTGTTCATCGCCGAGACCGCGAAGGCGCGCGGGCTCAAACTGTCGACGATGGGCGAGGCCGCCCGGAAGTTCATCGCGAACTGGGAGAGCGAGAAATACCGCAAGTCGCTCGGCGAAGCGAAGCCGTAGCCGGGAATTCCGGAAGATCCCGCCATATTCCGGCTAGAATCCGGGATGCGTCCGGCGTCGCGCCGGCGTATCCTAGGGGCATGGAGACCGCATCCTGGGAGAGCCTCGCGACCCCAGGGATCCGGAAAGCGAGACGCACATGAAGAACCTCGATCTGCTCGCCTTCGACCTGGGCGCCAGCAACGGACGCGCCGTGCTCGGCCGCTTCGACGGCGAGCGCGTTACGCTCGAAGAACTGCACCGCTTCGAGAATGCGAACGTCACGCTGGACGGCGTGCTCTCCTGGGACGCCGACGGCCTGCTCGGGCATCTGAAGTCCGGATTCGCGGCCTATCGCCGGCAGGGCGGCGCGAACCTCGCCGCGTTCGGCATCGACACCTGGGGCGTCGATTTCGGCCTGCTCGACGCGGCCGGGAAGCTCCTCGCCCAGCCCCGCGCCTACCGGTACTCCACCGATGACGCGATGCACCGCGCGTGGGACGTCGTGCCCCGGCGAATCCTCTTCGACCGGACCGGCATCGCCGCCATGAACTTCAACACCGTTTACCAGCTCTACCGGCGCCGCCTCGAATCCGACCCCGCCCTCGCGGAGGCGGAGACGCTGCTGCTGATGCCGGACCTCCTGGGCTATCTCCTGACCGGCGAGAAGCGCAGCGAGTACACCAACGTCACGACGACCAACCTCTACGACCCGCGCGCGAAGGACTGGGACCGGGCGACGATCCGCGCCCTCGGCATCCCCGAGCGGATCTTCACGGAGATCGACAGGGCCGGACGACTGCGCGGCGCGCTGACGCCCGCGGTCGCCGCCGAACTCGGCGTCGGCGCCGTGCCCTTCGCCGCCGTCGGCACGCACGACACGGCGTCGGCCGTCGCCGCGGTCCCCGGACGCGGGGACTTCGCCTTCTGCTCCTCGGGGACCTGGTCGTTGTTCGGCGTCGAGACCGACGACCCCGCGCTGAGCGACGACGTGTGCGCGTCGAACTTCTCGAACGAGGGCACCGTGCAGGGCGGGTTCCGGCCGCTGAAGAACATCATGGGCCTCTGGCCGCTGCAGGAGTGCCGCCGCGAGTGGACCGCCGCGGCCCGGAAGATGACCTGGGACGAAGTCGCCGCCGCCGCCGAGGCCGCCGCGCCCTTCCGCTCGATCGTCGACCCGGATTGGGCGCCATTCTTCGCGCCGGGCGACATGAACGCCAAAATCCGCCGCTACTGCCGCGGGACCAACCAGCCCGAGCCGGAGACCGAAGGCGAAGTCGCCCGCTGCTTCTTCGAGAGCCTCGCCCTGAAGTACCGCTGGGCCGTCGAGCACCTCGAGCGCATCAAGGGCGCCCCGCTGCGCACGCTCCATATCGTGGGCGGCGGAATCCACCACCGGATCCTGAACCGGATGGCCGCGGACGCGACCGGCCGGCTCGTCGTCACCGGCCCCGTCGAGGGCGCCTGCGCCGGGAACCTCCTGATGCAGGCCGTCGCGCTCGGCGAACTGTCCGGCGTCGCGGAAGCGCGCGAGGTCGTGCGCCGCTCGTTCGACGTCGAGGAATACGGACCCCGCCCGACCCCGGCCTGGGAGGACGCCTACGGCCGGTTGCTCGGGTACATGTCCCGGGAGGTGCAGCCATGATCGACCTGACGCATTGGGAACGACTCGCCTCGGAGCAGGTGAAGAACCGCCGCAGGGACGCCGGGCGTCTCGGCGGCAAGGTCGCGGTCGTGACCGGCGCCGCGCAGGGATTCGGGAGAGGCATCGCGGAGGAGCTCCTCGCGGCGGGCGCCCGCGTCGTGCTCGCGGACCTCAACGGACCGCTCGCGGAGAAGGTCGCCGCCGAGCTCGGGGAGCGGGCCGCCGCCGTCCGCACCGACGTGACCGACGAGGAGAGCGTCGCCGGGATGGTCCGCTTCGCCGTCGAGCGCTTCGGCGGCATCGACCTGTTCGTCAGCAACGCCGGCGTCCTCAAGGCCGGCTCGCTCGACGAGCTCGAGAAGAAGGACTTCGAGTTCGTGACCTCCGTCAACTACACCGCCTTTTTCACGGGCGTGAAGTACGTCTCGCGGATCATGAAGGCGCAGGCCTCGGCCGACCCCGCGTGGACCGGCGACGTCGTCGAGGTCAACTCCAAGTCCGGCCTCGCCGGCAGCAGGATGAACTTCGCCTATGCGGGCAGCAAGTTCGGCGGCCTCGGACTGGTCCAGAGCTTCGCGCTCGAGCTCGTCCCGCACCGCATCAAGGTCAACGCCGTCTGCCCCGGCAATTTCCTCGAGGGACCCCTGTGGACCGACCCCGAGCGCGGGCTGTTCGTCCAGTACCTGAAGGCCGGCAAGGTCCCCGGCGCGACGACGGTCGACGACGTGCGGCGCTACTACGAGGCCCAGGTCCCGATGGGCCGCGGGTGCCTCCCGTCCGACGTCGCGAAGGCGATCCTCTACGCCGTCGAGCAGTCCTACGAGACGGGTCAGGCCATCCCGGTGACGGGCGGCCAGATCATGCTCAACTGATCCGGGATGACCCGGAAGGAAACGAAGGAAAACGCACCATGATCGACCGTACCATTCTCGACCGCCTCAACGCGCCGACGTGCGCCGAACGCCTGGAGGCGCTGGAATCGCTGCTGCCCGCCGCGAAGTTCCCGCCCGCCGACCCGCGCATGATCAACAACCACATCCACACGTCCTACTCGTTCTCGCCCTACTCGCCCACGGCGGCCGTCTATGCGGCGCGCGCCGAGGGCCTGTGCACGGCCGGCATCGTCGACCACGACAGCATCGCGGGCGCCTTCGAGTTCATCGAGGCGGGCCGTATCGCCGGCATCCCGACGACCGTCGGCATCGAGACCCGCGTCTCAATGGCCGGCACCGCCTTCGAGGCGCTGCGCACGAACAACCCCGACCAGGTCGGCGTCAGCTACATGGCGATGCACGGCGTGCCGCACGCGCGGATCGAGGACGTCCAGCGCTTCTTCGCGCCCGTCCGCGAGCGCCGGAACGCGCGCAACCGCAGGATGGTCCAGTGCCTCGACGACCGGCTCGCCGAGTGCGGCACCGGCATCTCCCTCGACTTCGACCGCGACGTCCTGCCGCTCTCGATGGCCGCCGAGGGCGGCACCGTCACCGAGCGCCACCTGTGCCTCGCCTTCGCCCGCGCCATGATGGCCCGGGCCGGCCGCGGCGCCCCGCTCGTCGACCTGCTCGCCTCGCTCGGCACCGTCCTGTCCGACGCCCAGGTCCGCCAGCTGTCCGACGCGGCTTCGCCCTTCTACGACTACGACGTGCTCAACGTCCTGAAGAGCGCCTTCCTCCCGCAGGTCTATATCGCCGCGACGGACGAGTGCCCGCCGCTCGGCGACCTCGTGGCCTTCGCGAAGCGCGTGGGGGCGGTCCTGTGCTACGCCTACCTCGGCGACGTGACCGCCTCGGTGACCGGCGACAAGAAGGCGCAGAAATTCGAGGACGACAACCTCGACCTGCTCTTCCGGACACTCAGGGAGCGGGGGGTGCGGGCCATCACCTACATGCCCACGCGCAACTCCGCCGCCCAGCTCGACCGCCTACGCGCCCTGTGCGCGCGGAACTCCATGTTCGAGGTGAGCGGCGAGGACATCAACTCGCCGCGACAGAGCTTCCGCATCGAGGCCATGAAGGACCCGCGCTTCTCGAACCTGATCGAATCGACCTGGGCCCTGATCGACCACGAGAACGGGAAGCGCAGCCTGCTGCGCTGAGCGACGGCCGCCTGCGGCGCTTCCAACAAAGATTCGTACTCTGACACCTGCGGATTCCGGTCGCTTCGACGGCGGCCCGCGTATTGCCCGTGCCCCATGCGAGGGGCTATAATATCATCGGTTCCCGAAAGACAAGAGGATGCAAGGAGTGTGGAGAACATGGCCTACATGCTGAAGAAGTCCGTCAAGGATATCGACGTCAGGGGCAAGCGCGTGATCGTCCGAGTGGACTTCAACGTGCCTCAGGACAAGGACGGAAAGATCACCGACGACAAGCGCATCCAGGGCGCCCTGCCGACGATCCGCTACCTCGTCGACCAGAAGGCGAAGGTGATCCTCGTCTCCCACCTCGGCCGTCCCAAGGGCGGTCCCGAGCCGAAGTACTCCATGAAGCCCGCCGCCGACCGCCTGGCCGAGCTGCTCGGGATGCCCGTGACGCTGGCCGCCGACGTGAACGGCGAGGACGCCAAGGCCAAGGCCGCCGCGCTCAAGGACGGCGAGATCCTGATGCTCGAGAACGTCCGATTCATGAAAGAGGAAACCAAGAACAAGCCCGCCTTCGCCCGCGACCTCGCCTCCATGGCCGACATCTTCGTCAACGACGCGTTCGGCACGGCGCACCGCGCGCACGCCTCCACCGCGGGCCTCGCGAACTACCTGCCCGCCGTCTGCGGCTTCCTGATCCAGCGCGAGATCGACGTGATGGGCTCCGCGCTCGCGAACCCCAGGCGCCCCTTCGTCGCGATCCTCGGCGGCGCCAAGGTCTCCGACAAGATCGCCGTGATCGAGAACCTGATCGACAAGGTCGACACGCTGATCATCGGCGGCGGCATGGCCTACACCTTCGTCAAGGCGCAGGGCTACGGCGTCGGCACCAGCATCTGCGAGGACGACAAGGTCGAGCTCGCGAAGACGCTGATCCAGAAGGCCAAGGACAAGGGCGTCGCGCTGCTGCTCCCGACCGACAACGTCGTCGCGGACCGGTTCGCCGCCGACGCGAGCGCGAAGACCGTCCCGTCGACCGCGATCCCGGACGGCTGGATGGGCCTCGACATCGGCGCGGAGACGGTCAAGGCCTTCTCCGCCGCGATCCGGGGCGCCGGCACCGTCGTCTGGAACGGCCCGATGGGCGTGTTCGAGTTCGACCGCTTCGCGAACGGCACCCGCGAGGTCGCGCGCGCCGTCGCGGACTCCGGCGCGGTCTCCATCATCGGCGGCGGCGACTCCGCGGCCGCGGTCGAGATCCTCGGCTTCGCCGACAAGGTCACGCATATCTCCACCGGCGGCGGCGCCTCCCTCGAGTTCCTCGAAGGCAAGGTCCTGCCCGGCATCGACTGCCTGCTCGACAAGGACCCGCGCCGCACGTTCGTGGCCGGCAACTGGAAGATGAACAAGGGCCCCGCCGACGCCGTCAAGTTCGCCGAGCTGCTCAAGCCCCGTCTCGCGGACGCGTCCGCCGAGATCGTCGTCGCCCCGCCGTTCGTGTCGATCCCGGGCCTCCTGGAGGCGCTCGCCTTCACCAACATCAAGATCGCCGCCCAGAACTGCCACTTCGAGGAGAAGGGCGCCTTCACCGGCGAGGTCTCCTGCGCCATGCTCGCCGAGATGGGCGTCCCGTACGTCGTGATCGGCCACAGCGAGCGCCGCCAGTACTTCGCCGAGACCGACGAGACCGTCAACAAGAAGGTGCACGCCGCCCTGAAGTGGGGCCTGCGCCCGATCGTGTGCGTCGGCGAGTCCCTCGCCCAGCGCGAGGCCGGCGAGACCGCCTCCCTCGTGAAGACGCAGGTCGAGAAGGCCCTCGCGGGCGTCCCGGCCGGCAAGATGATCTTCGTGACGATCGCCTACGAGCCGATCTGGGCGATCGGGACCGGCAAGGTCGCGAGCGACGCCCAGGCCCAGGAAGTCTGCGCCCTGGTGCGCGAGACCGTGAAGGGCCTCTACGGCGCGTCCGTGTCGGACGACCTGCGCATCCAATACGGCGGCAGCGTCTCCGCGGACAACGCCAAGGGCCTCTTCGCGATGCCGGATATCGACGGCGGCCTGGTCGGCGGCGCCTCGCTCAAGGAAGACGACTTCACGACGATCGTGAAGGCCGGCGCCTGAGTCCCGCCGAAGCGTCCGTGCGAGCGGACGGACGCCCGAATTGAAGCCCCTCGACGAGGAAGGCCGGGTCCCCCGGCCTTTCCGCGCGCAAGGGACGCCGCGGCTGTCCGCGGCGTCGGAAAGGAGCCCCCGATGACCCGAATCCCCAACCGCCCCGTGCTGCTGATGATTCTCGACGGCTACGGCTACAGCCCGAAGACGGAGGGCAACGCCGTCGCGCTGGCCCGTCGGCCGAACCTCGACCGCATCGTCGCCGCCTGGCCCTCCTCGCTGCTCAACACCAGCGGCATGGACGTCGGGCTGCCGCGCGGCCAGATGGGCAACAGCGAAGTGGGGCACACCAACATCGGCGCAGGCCGCGTCGTGTACCAGGAACTGACGCGCATCACCAAGGAGATCGAGGAGGGCGGCTTCTTCCTCAAGAAGGAGTTCCTCGATGCGATCGCCGCGGCGAAGGCCGGCGGCGGCAAGTTGCATTTCTTCGGCCTGCTGTCCGACGGCGGCGTGCACAGCCACGACACGCACCTCCACGCCCTGCTGCGCCTCGCGAAGCAGGAGGGGATGGCGGGC
Source organism: uncultured Eubacteriales bacterium (assembly GCA_903835065.1). GTDB lineage: Bacteria > Bacillota > Clostridia > Saccharofermentanales > UBA5734 > CAILLO01. The sequence continues at coordinate 8,404 of CAILLO010000025.1, read as the reverse complement.
CGCACCTTCGTCCACGCGTTCTTCGACGGCCGCGACGTGCCGCCGGACTCCGCGCTGGGCTTCACGAAGGCGCTGGTCGCGAAGATGGGCGAGATCGGCTGCGGGCGCATCGCCACGCTGATGGGCCGCTATTACGCGATGGACCGCGACAACCGCTGGGACCGCGTCCAGAAGGCGTACGCCGCCATGGCCCTCGGCGAAGGCGTCGAGGCGGCGGACCCGGTGCAGGCCGTCGTGGATTCCTATGAGGCCGGCGTGCAGGACGAGTTCGTGCTGCCGACCGTCGTGAAGGAGGGCGGGCGCCCCGTCGCCACGATCGACGACGGCGACTCGGTGGTCTTCTTCAACTTCCGCCCCGACCGCGCCCGCGAGATCACGCGCGCCTTCCTGCAGCCCGGGTTCGACGGCTTCCCGCGCGCCGCGGGGCACACCCCCGGACGCTACGTCTGCATGACCCAGTACGATCGCACCTTCGCGTCGTATCCGGGCCTGTCGTTCGCCTACCTGCCCGAGAACCTCGACCGCACGTTCGGCGAAGTCGTCGGCGACCTCGGGCTGCGCCAGCTGCGCATCGCCGAGACCGAGAAGTACGCCCACGTGACGTTTTTCTTCAACGGCGGCGTCGAGAAGGAGGTTGCCGGCGAGGACCGGTGCCTCGTTCCGTCGCCCAAGGTCGCGACCTACGAGATGAAGCCCGAAATGAGCGCCTACGAAGTCGCCGACGAGGCGGTGAAGCGCATCGAGGCCGGCACGTACGACGTGATTGTCCTCAACTTCGCGAACTGCGACATGGTCGGGCACACCGGCTTCCTCGACGCGGCCGTCCAGGCCGTCGAAGCGGTGGACGCGTGCGCCGGCAAGGTCGTCGACGCGGTGCTCGCCCAGGGCGGCGTCGTCCTCTTGACCGCCGACCACGGCAACGCGGAGCAGATGATCGACCCCGCGTCGGGCGGACCCTTCACGGCACACACGACCAATCCGGTGCCGCTCGTCGTGACCGGGCTGCCGGGCGTGGGCCTGAAGAACGGGCGGCTGGCCGACCTCGCGCCGACGATGCTCGACGCGATGGGAATCCCGAAACCCGCCGAGATGACCGGGGAGAGCCTGCTCGTCCGGTGATCCGCCGGGACCGTGCGGCACCCCCCCTCCTGTGGTATACTCCTATTGGCTTTTTGGAAAAGTTTCAAGATAGAGCCGACTCGAATCATTCGATACAAAGGAGAAGAGATATGGCGAAGAGCAAGAAGTTCATGACGGTGGACGGCAACAGCGCGGCGGCCTACACGGCCTACGCGTTCACCGAGGTGGCCGGCATCTACCCGATCACCCCGTCGTCCCCGATGGCCGAGATCGCGGACCAGTGGTCGTCGCAGGGCAAGAAGAACCTGTTCGGCCAGCCCGTCCGGCTCGTCGAGATGCAGTCCGAAGGCGGCGCGGCCGCCGTCGTGCACGGCTCCCTGAACGCCGGCGCCCTGACCACGACCTTCACCGCTTCGCAGGGCCTGCTGCTGATGATCCCCAACATGTACAAGATCGCCGGCGAACTGCTCCCGGGCGTCCTGCACGTCACGGCCCGCGCCGTCGCGAGCCACGCCCTCTCGATCTTCGGCGACCACTCCGACGTGATGGCCTGCCGGCAGACCGGCTTCGCCCTCCTCGCCTCCAACAGCGTCCAGGAGGCCCTGGACCTCGCCGCCGTGGCGCACCTCTCCGCGATCCGGGGCCGCGTGCCCTTCGTGCACTTCTTCGACGGCTTCCGCACCTCGCACGAAGTCCAGAAGATCGAATCGATCGACTACGCCGAATTCGACCGCCTGCTCGACCGCGACGCCGTGAAGGCCTTCCGCGGCCGCGCCCTCAGCCCGAACCACCCCGTGCTGCGCGGCACCGCCCAGAACCCGGATATCTTCTTCCAGGCCCGCGAAGCCTGCAACCCCTTCTACGACGCCCTCCCGGCCGTGATCGAGCACTACATGGACGAGATCGGCAAGGTCACCGGCCGCACCTACAAGCCGTTCCAGTACTACGGCGCGCCGGACGCCACCCGCGTGATCGTCGCGATGGGCTCCGTCTGCGAGACCGCCGAGGAGACCGTCGACTATCTGAACAAGAAGGGCGAGAAGGTCGGCCTCGTGAAGGTCCACCTCTACCGTCCGTTCTCCGTCGAGCGCCTCCGCGCCGCGATCCCCGCGTCGGTGACGAAGATCGCCGTCCTCGACCGCACCAAGGAGCCCGGCGCGCACGGCGAGCCGCTCTACCTGGATATCTGCGCCTCTTTCGCCAGCGAATGCAACGGCCCGACGATCGTCGGCGGCCGCTACGGCCTCGGCTCCAAGGACACGACGCCCGGCCAGATCCTGGCCGCGTTCGCGAACCTCGATTCGCCGGCGCCGAAGAACGGCTTCACGATCGGCATCACGGACGACGTGACGCACCACTCGCTGCCCGTCGTCGAGGAGATCGACATGACCGCCGAGGGCACGATCAGCTGCAAGTTCTGGGGCTTCGGCTCGGACGGCACGGTCGGCGCGAACAAGAACTCGATCAAGATCATCGGCGACCACACCGACAAGTACGCCCAGGCCTACTTCTCCTACGACTCCAAGAAGTCGGGCGGCGTCTCGGTCTCGGACCTCCGCTTCGGCACGAACCCGATCCGGTCGCCCTACCTGATCAAGAAGGCCGACTTCCTCTCCTGCCAGAACGCCTCGTACGTCGACAAGTACGACATGCTCCCCGACCTGAAGAAGGACGGCACGTTCCTCCTCAACTGCCCGTGGGACGCGGCCGAGCTCGACGCGCACCTCCCCGCCGCCATGAAGCGCTTCATCGCCGACAACGGCATCCGGTTCTACACGATCGACGCCGTCCGGATCGCCAAGGAGCTCGGTCTCGGCGGCCGCATCAACACGATCATGCAGGCTGCGTTCTTCAAGCTCGCGAAGATCATCCCCCTCGAAGAGGCCGTCGGCTACATGAAGGCCGCGAACGCCAAGTCCTACGGCAAGAAGGGCGTCGAGGTCGTCGCGATGAACGACGCCGCGATCGACGCCGGCATCGACCAGCTCGTCGCCGTGACCGTCCCGGCCGTCTGGAAGACCTCGAAGGATTCCCCGAAGGCGGAACGCAAGGTCCCCGCCTTCATTTCCGGCGTGGCCGACGTCATGAACGCGATGGAGGGCGACAAGCTCCCCGTCAGCGCCTTTACCGGCCGCGAGGACGGCACGTTCCCGCAGGGCACCGCCCAGTACGAGAAGCGCGGCACCGCCGTCGACGTGCCCGAGTGGCAGCCCGAGAACTGCATCCAGTGCAACCAGTGCTCGCTGGTCTGCCCGCACGCCGCGATCCGCCCGTTCCTCGCCGACGCGAAGGAAGCCCAGTCGGCTCCCGCCGACTTCGTCCTCAAGCCCGGCATGAAGCCCTACGAGCAGTATGGCTTCCGCATCCAGTGCTCGGTCCTGGACTGCTACGGCTGCGGCAGCTGCGCCAACGTCTGCCCGTCCAAGGAGAAGGCGCTCGTCATGAAGCCCTTCGAGTCGCAGGTAGCCCAGGCCGCCAACTTCGAGTACGCCCAGACCCTCTCCCGGAAGACCAACCCCGCCAGCAAGGAGACCGTGAAGGGCAGCCAGTTCGAGACCCCGCTCTTCGAATTCTCCGGCGCCTGCGCCGGTTGCGGCGAGACCCCGTACGCCAAGCTCGTGACCCAGCTCTTCGGCGACCGCATGGTGATCTCCAACGCGACCGGCTGCTCCTCGATCTGGGGCGGCTCCGCGCCGGCGATGCCGTATCGCCCGAACGAGAAGGGCCAGGGCCCCGCGTGGGCGAATTCGCTGTTCGAGGACAACGCGGAGAACGGCCTCGGCATCCACCTCGGCATCCAGCAGATCCGCGCAAGGCTCGCCGACCTCGTGAACCAGGCGCTCGCCCTCGACGTCACCGACAGCATCAAGTCGGCCCTCAAGGCCTGGCTCGACGCAATCGATGACGGCAAGACGACCCGCACCACGAGCGAAGCCCTCGTCGCGGCCGTCAAGTCCTACGCCGGCTCCGACGCGGCGGTCAAGGCGGTGTTCGCCGAGATCCTCGAGAAGGAGGACTACCTCGTCAAGCGCTCCGTCTGGATCTTCGGCGGTGACGGCTGGGCCTACGACATCGGGTACGGCGGACTCGACCACGTCTTGTCGACGGGCGAGGACGTCAACGTCCTGGTCTACGACACCGAAGTCTACTCGAACACCGGCGGCCAGGCGTCCAAGTCGACCCCGACCGGCGCGATCGCCCAGTTCGCCGCGGCCGGCAAGCCGATCCGCAAGAAGGACCTCGGCATGATGGCCATGAGCTACGGCTACGTCTACGTCGCGCAGATCGCGATGGGCGCCAGCCAGAGCCAGACGATCAAGGTCCTCGCGGAGGCGGAGGCCTACAAGGGTCCGTCGCTCGTGATTGCCTACTCCCCCTGCATCAACCACGGCATCAAGGGCGGCATGAGCGTCTCCCAGCTGCAGGAGAAGAAGGCCGTCGAGGCCGGATACTGGCACCTTTATCGCTACAACCCGGACCTGAAGCTCCAGGGCAAGAACCCGTTCGTGCTGGAGTCCAAGGACCCGACCGCGTCCTTCGAGGAGTTCCTGATGAGCGAGGTCCGCTACAACTCCCTCGCCCGCAGCGCCCCGGAACGCGCCCAGATGCTGTTCAAGTCGGCCGAGATGGCCGCCAAGGACCGTCTCCGGAGTTACAAGCGCCTCGCTTCCTTCGTCGACTGACGACCCACGAGGCCCGCGACCGACCGCAAGGCGCCCGTCCCCTCCGGGGGCGGGCGCCTTCGACTCCTCCATTGCGCACGGTCCCGACCTGGAGGATAATCAAAGGACTTTCCCTCGCAGGATTCCCCGCCGGAGCCCCTCGGGAGGACAACGCGACATGCAGATCGACGAAAGCCGAAGGCTCCTGTTCTCCGACACGTTGGTGCCGGATATCTTCATCACCGAATACCTCCCGTCGCTCGACGGCCTCGCCGTCAAGTTCTACCTCTACGCGCTGTTCGCCGCGCGCAGCCGCCGCACATTCACGGAGGCCGAGATCGCGCGCCGCCTCGGCGCCGAGACCGACGCCGTCCGTGCCGCGACGGCGCAGTTGGCGTCCGTCGGCCTGGTCCTGATGAAGGAGCGCGGGTTCGAGATCGTGGACGTCAAGGCGGCGGAAGTCGACAAGATCTACCGGCCCCGGACGTCGGCGTCGCCCGCGCCCGTCGCGGCCGACGGCTCGGACGGGCCCGCGACGCCCGTCGACCCCCGCCGCGCCGCCCGCGAGAAGCTGCTCGGCGACATCGCCAAGACCTTCTTCCAGGGATTGATGTCCCCCTCCTGGTACTACGAAATCGAGACCTGGTTCGAACGCTACCATTTCGAGCCGGAAGTGATCTACGCCCTCTTCCAGTACTGTGCGGGGAAGGGCAAGCTCGACGGCAAGGGCTATATCGCGAAGGTCGCCGAGGGCTGGGCTTCTCGCGGGATCCTGACCTTCCAGGACCTGAGCGTCCACTTCGCCCAGCGCGAGAAGGTCACCGGGATTTCACGCCGCATCGGCAAGAAACTGCACAAGGGAATGACCGAATACGACGAGGAGAAGGTCGTGCAGTGGGTCGAGGGCCTGGGCTTCGACTTCGACGTGATCGAGCTGGCCCTGCGGCGCACCGTGAAGCTGCAGAACCCGAACCTCGACTACGTGGACAAGATTCTCAAGGAATGGTTCGCGAACGGCCTGAAGACGCCCGAGGACATCGAAGGCTACGAGACCGAGCGCGCCCGGCGACTGTCCGCCGAGCGGCAGGCCGCCCGCGGCGGAGTCGGGCCGGGGTCCGCTCCCTTCGGCTCCGGCGCTCCCAACCGGCCGCGCAACGCCGGCAACTTCGACCAGCGCGAATATTCCGACGAATTCCTGGTCAGCCTCTATGACGAAGTCCCCGCCGTCGACCCGCAGGAGCTCGCCGCCGCGCGCGCGCCGGAAGGGCCTGCCTCGGCGGCCTCCACCGAAGGCGACGCGCCGCAGGAACTTCCGCACGAACCGAAGGAGCACCACCGGACGGCCGAACCGCCGTCGGACGTCCTCCAGGGCCAGCTCGACCTCTTCCAGCTTGAGCGGGAAGCGCCGTGAAGACCGGGCTGGAGCGACGCGTCGCCGCGGTCTACGCGGCCCGCCGGGAGAAGGCGGAGCGGGAGTGTTCGGAGCGCACCCGGGAGGTGCACGCGTCCTACCCGGAGATCGCCCGCTTCGACCGCGCGATCGCGGACACCGGCGCCTCGATGCTGTCCGCGACACTGCTTCCGGGGAACGAGGCCGACGCGCGGATTGCGGCGCTCGCGTCCGAGAAGGGCCGATTCGTCGCGCAGCGCGCCGCCTTCCTCGACGAGCGGGGCGTCGAGGAGGACTTCGACCGGCCGCACTGGGTCTGCCCGATCTGCCGCGACACCGGCCTCGTCGACGACGACCCCCCGACGGGGCGCCACCAGCGCTGCCGCTGCCACGACGCGATTCTGGTCCCGATGCTGTTCGAACGCGCGAACCTAGGCCAACTGGACGGCCTCACCTTCGAGAAGTTCGACCCGAAGCTCTTCTCCGGCCAACCCGACCCGGAGCGCTACCAGTCCGAGGCGTCGCCCCTCGAGAACATCCTCGGCATCCGGAAGGCCTGCGAGGCCTTCTGCGAGGCTTTCGAGGAGCCCGGCACGCGCGACCTGCTCTTTGTGGGGCGGCCCGGCACCGGCAAGACCTTCCTCGCCGGCGCGATCGCCGCCCGCATGCTCGAACGGACGCGCACGGTACTCTATCTGAGCGCACCGAGCCTGTTCGAGGCGATCTCGAACTACCGGACGCTGACGGCGTCCTTCCGGCCCGACGAGGACCGGCTCGAGCACGCAGCCGAGACGTACGACAGGATACTCGAGAGCGAACTGCTGATCATCGACGACCTCGGCACCGAGATGCCGACGGCCTCCCGGATCCCCGAACTGCTGACGGTGCTCAACACGCGCATGGGCCCGCGCCACGGATCCGCCCGCCACACGATCGTGGCGACCAACCTCGAGGCGAAGAACATCATCCGGGACACCTACGATGAACGCGTCCTGTCCCGCCTCTACGGCGGCTTCGCGATCTACCGCTTCTTCGGGGAGGACCTTCGGCAGACGCAGCGCCTGCGGCGCGCGCCGTCCCGGCCGGCTAGACCGCGCCCGGAAGGGCCCGCAGCACCTTGACCGGCCCTGCGAGGGCGTAGGCCCCGAGACTGGCCGGAATCATCACGGTCTCGAAGGTCCGGAGCCGGAGCGACGCCTCGGTTCCTTCTCCGTCCGTCCAGCGCACGAGACCGGCCCCCTCGACGCAGGTGAGGGCCTCGAAGCGTCCGTCGTCCGGGGCGAAGCAGCGGGTCGCGCCGTCCGCCAGCGTCCACTCCTCCAGTTCGAAGAAGTCGTTCGAGACCAGGGCCCGCCGTCGAACGTCGCCCGAGACCCCGGCGTCGCGCACGGGGAGGGGAGGGCGGGCCGGAAGGACCGCGTCGGCGTCGTCGCCGAAGGCGATCGCGTCGAGCGCCTTCTCGATGTGCAGCGGGCGGAGGTTTCCTTCGGCGTCTCGGCGGTGGTAGTCGAAGAGCCGATAGGTCAGGTCGCTGTTCTGCTGGATTTCGTAGAGGAGGAGGCCGGCCCCGATTGCGTGGACACGCCCGGCGGGAATGTCGACGACGTCGCCCGGGTGCACGCGCACCGACCGGAGGAACGGCTCGGGGTGGCCTGCGGCGAGCGCCGCGGCCAGGGCCTCGCGCGTCGTGCCGGGCGTCAGCCCGGCGACGAGTTCCGCCCCGTCCTCCGCCGCGACGACGTACCAGGCTTCCGATTTCCCGGCCGCCCACCCCTCGCGGGCGAGCGCCGTGGCGTCGTCGGGGTGGACCTGCACCGAGAGGGGCAGGCGGGCGTCGATGAGCTTCAGGAGCAGTGGAAAATGGTCCCCGCATGTCTTCACGATCGCGTTCCCGAGCAGCGCGGAGCCGTATCGGACGACGGCGTCGGGGAGGGTCAGGCCGTCCAAGGGGCCGCCTTCGATCGTGGAGGGACCCTGGGGGTGGCAGGACAGTTCCCAGGACTCGGCGAGCGGGCCGGTCGAGGCGACCGGTCCACGATACGACTCGAAGCGGCGCCCTCCCCAGAGATAATCCTTGTAGATGGGACGGAATCGGAGCGGGAAGTCCATGGCGGGAGGCCCTCCTGAGGGTCGGGGGCGGCAGGGGTGCGGCGCGTTCGGCCGCGGCATGATAGAATGACGGTGCTGCCACCGATTATACGATATCCGGAGGTTGGATGGGACTTCGCTGCGGCATCGACATCGCAAGCATCGAGCGGATCCGGGGCGCCGT
>CAILLO010000024.1 GCA_903835065.1 uncultured Eubacteriales bacterium | reverse complement strand
TGCGGAAGCGGACACGCCGAACTCGGTCTCGAGCGCCTTGACGAGCTCGTTGAGCTCCATCACGCTGAGGCCCTTGACTTCTTCGATGAATTTCGCGATCTTATCGCTGGCCATGGTCATTTCCTCCATTCATTCCGGACGTCCGGACGGACGTCCTGTTCTTCTCGATTCCTTCGGACAGAGGTCGAAAGGTTCAGGCTTCGGCCGCGGGAGCGGCTTCGGCGGCAGGCGCGGTCTCGGCCACGGGTGCGGCTTCGACGGCGGGTGCGGCTTCCGGTGCGGCTTCGGCCGTGTCTGCGGTCTCCGTCTTCGGGGCGCCGTTCTTCTCGGCGATGGCGGCGAGCAGCATGGCGAGCTTGGTGATGGGCGAGTTGAGGGTGACGACGACCTGGGCGTAGAGCACTTGTCTGGGCGGAATGGCAGCGAGCATCTTGACCGTGTCGAGATCGACCGTTCTGCCTTCCAGGACTCCGCCGCGGATCTTGTACTTGTCGACCTTGTCCGCGAATTCCTTCAGGACCTTCGCGGGGGCGACTTCGTCCGTGGTGCTGTAGGCGATTGCGGTCGGCCCGACGAGCAGCGTCTCGAGGCCCTTGATCCCCGCGTTCTTCGCGGCGATCGTGGCGAGCGTGTTCTTGACCACCTTGTACGTGACGCCCGCCTTGCGCAGGTCGTTGCGGAGCTTGGTGTCCTGTTCCACGGTGAGGCCGCGGTAGTCGGCGATCACCAGGGACTTGGCGCTCTTCATCTCGGAGACGAGACCGTCGACGACGGTCTGCTTGGCTTCCAGGATCTTCTTTGCCGGCATTGTTTGTTCCTCCTTCTCTTCAAGAATATGAATACCCCTCGTGCCGAAGAGCCCGAGGGGTACGCGGAAGGTCTCGAGGACCGGTTGCCCGGTACGGGAGACCGCCTTTCGCCTCGGCTGGACGTCCGATCGTTTGCGCCTTGCGGCTCCAGCTGTCTTCGGGTCGGCGGCGATTCACTTGTGGGACGGGGCGGGTCTGGCTTCCGGGGACGTCCGCTACATCAGGCGAGCGGGGTTGATCCGGATGCCGGGGCCCATGGTGCTGGTCAGGACGACGCTCTTCAGGTACTGGCCCTTGGACGCGGAAGGCTTCGCCTTCACGATCGCATCCATGAGCGTGGTGAAGTTCTCCATCAGCTTGTCTTGTCCGAACGACACCTTGCCGATCGGGCAGTGGATGATGTTGGTCTTGTCGAGTCGGTACTCGATCTTGCCGGCCTTGCTCTCGTTGATCGCCTTCGCAACGTCCATGGTGACCGTGCCGGCCTTCGGGTTCGGCATCAGGCCCTTCGGGCCGAGCACCTTGCCGAGGCGTCCGACGACGCCCATCATGTCCGGGGTCGCGACGACGACGTCGAATTCGAACCAGTTCTCGCCCGTGATCTTCGCGACCAGGTCCTCGGCTCCGACGTAGTCGGCACCGGCGGCCCTGGCCTCGTCGGCCTTGGGTCCCTTGGCGAACACCAGGACGCGGACCGTGCGGCCCGTGCCGTGGGGCAGGACGACGGCGCCGCGGACCTGCTGGTCTGCGTGGCGCGAATCGACGCCCAGACGAACATGCAGCTCGACGGTCTCGTCGAACTTGGCGTATGAGGTCTTCTGGACGAGTTCAACGGCCTGCGGGACGTCGTTCAGGACGGCGCGGTCGAAGAGCTTGGCCGAGGCGGCATACTTCTTGCCTCTTTTCATGAAACTCCCTCCTCCCGCGTCAATCGACGACGACGATGCCCATGCTGCGGGCCGTACCGGCGACCATGCTTGCACAGGCCTCCAGACTCGCGGCATTCGTGTCGACCATCTTCAGCTCGGCGATCTTCATCACCTCGGCCTTGGTTATGGTCGCCACCTTTTCCTTGTTCGGCTTGCCCGATCCGCTTTCGATCTTGCAGGCCTTCTTGAGCAGCACCGGCACCGGAGGAGTCTTCGTGATGAACGTATACGACCTGTCGCTGAAGACAGTGATGACGACGGGAATGATGAGCCCGACGTCCTTCGCGGTACGTTCATTGAATTCCTTGACGAACATGGCGATGTTGACGCCATGCTGGCCAAGAGCTGGTCCTACCGGTGGAGCCGGCGTGGCCTTGCCCGCAGGTATCTGAAGCTTCACATACGCTACGACTTTCTTTGCCATGCTTTCCACCTCCCATGCATATTGCGCTCGCGCGCCTTATCGTTTCGCCCCTCGCGGGGCGCGACAAGCTCCGTGGTCCGCGGATCAGATCCGCATGATCTGGGTCAGTTCCAGTTCGACGGGCGTCTCGCGTCCGAACATCGAGACCAGCACGCGCACCTTCTTCTTCTCGAGGTTGATCTCCTCGACGGTGCCGATGAAGCTCTCGAGGGGTCCGGCGATCACCTTGACGCTGTCCCCGGTCGTGTAGTCCACGACGGGTTCCCAGCCGGTCTCGACGCCCATCAGGGCCAGTTCCTCGTCGGTCAGCGGGACCGGCTTGGAGCTCGGGCCGACGAATCCGGTCACGCCGCGGGTGTTGCGGACGATGTACCACATCTCGTCGGTCAGGATCATCTTGACGAGCACGTAGCCCGGGAAGATCTTGCGCAGGACGGTCTTCTTCTTGCCGTCCTTGATCTCGACCTGCTCCTCCATCGGGACCTCGATCTCCTGGATGAATTCCTGGATCCCGCGGTTCTCGACGACGCGCTCGAGGGTCGCCTTGACCTTGTTCTCGTATCCCGAATAGGTATGAATCACATACCAGCGGGCTTCGTTCTCGATCGGTTCCATCATCTCGCCTCTATTCCGCTGCCGGTCAGGCCGCAGGCGTGAGGGTGACCGTCACGCTGGGTGCGGCTGTGGGCGTGAGGGTGGATGTGACGGCAGGAGCCGTGGTGGGGGTAGCGGTGGCCGTGTTGGACTTGAAGAAGCCGACGGACTCGAGGACCAACGACAGAATCCCGTCGACGACCCAGATCACGATGCCGAAGACGAGGCAGATCGCGACGACGGTCATCGTGCTCGAGACGAGCTTGCGACGATCGGGCCAGATCACCTTCTTGAGCTCGGAACGGATATCGAGGAAGGTCTTGCCGATCTTCAGTCCGAGCTTCTTCACCGCACCGATGAAACCCTTCTGCTGCGTGTTGTCCGCCATGTCAATCCACCTTCATGCGTACGCCGCCGCTCAGGGTCACTTGGTTTCCTTGTGGTTGGTGTGCTTGCGGCAGAACCGGCAGTACTTCTTCATCTCGAGACGTTCCGGGTCGTTCTTCTTGTTCTTCATGGAATTGTAATTGCGCTGCTTGCAGACCTCGCACGCCAGCGTGATCTTGTCCCTCGCACCTGCCTTGGCCATTTCCATTCCCTCCGCTGTACGTGCCGGCATTCACCCGCACAAAAAATAAGCGCTTCGGTGATAAAGCATGGAGATTCTACTATACGAACCGCGGTGTTGTCAAACCAGCGGCGCCAGGCTCGTACGGAGAGTCGGGAGACGTACGATGACCGCTCTGCGGGCATCCTACAGCAGCAGCAGCAGGGGGTTCGTGCGGTACAGGAAGCCGACGACCGGCGAGCCCGCGACGAGCTTCGCGGCGTCCGGGAACCAGCCGGCCGCCATCGCGACCAGTCCCAGCACGACGAACACGGTGACCAGCCCCTCGATGAGACCGAGCACGGCGCCGGCGAAATGGTTCGCGCCCTCCAGCGCCTTGATGCGGTGGAGGCCTGCCTCGATGGCCTCGGTCGCGATCCAGAGCAGGATCATGGCGGCGACGAACAGGACGAGGCCCACGACGGCCGTCAGGGCGTACAGGAAGAGCGTGGCCGCGAGGGGATCGGCCATGGAGGACAGCGACGCGTTCGGGTCGGGGACGCCGACGAGCACCAGGGACTGGAGGCGGTCCGGCAGACCGAGCGAGGCGACCGCGTGCTGCACGGTCTGGGCGCCCGACGCGCCGACGTGCTGGAGCAGGAAGTCGCGGACCGCGGCGCGGGGAGCGTCGAACAGCGGGAGGTGCTGGAGCGCGGCGGCGATCGGCGGGGCGAGGAACAGGAAGATCAGGAAGGAGACCACCATCGAGGCGAGGCGGTAGAGCATCCGCACGAGGCCGCGGAAGGCGCCGACCAGCGTGGAGAGGCCCAGGAAGGCGAGCAGGACGATGTCGGGGATGCTCATGGCGGATTCCCCTCCTCCAGGATGCTGCGGGGATTGAAGACGAACAGGCGCTCCGCGACGGCCGCCCCGCATCGGGCTGCGACGAGGCCGAAGGCCTTCTTCAGGACGGGGGGGCGAAGATCCGGGCTATGCGTGTCGGATGCGACGGCGAAAACGCAGTCCTCGGCGAGCAGGCGCAGGGCGGTGGCGTGGCGTCGACGCTGGCCCCCGCGCTTGTCGGGCGGAAGCGTCTCGGGCGGCAGGAAGGCGCCGGCGTTGACCTGGAGGCGCAGGCGGTCCTGCGACACCCAGTCGCACAGCGTCGCGGTCTCGGCGGAAGAAAGGTCCATGCGTTCCGGGTGCGCGAGCACGGGCGTCAGGCCCGCGAGCTGGATGTGGAAGAGCATGCGGTCGATGGCGCCGAGGCTGCCCGACAGGTTCACGGGCGTTTCGACGAGCAGGTGGCGGGAACCGGCGAGGCAGCTCACCGCGGCGAATTGCTCCAGGAACCGCGGGAAGCCGGAGGACAACAGCAGTTCGGCGCCGGCGTGCAGGCGGATACCGGGGAAGCGCGAGGCGGCGTGGCGGCGCAGGAGGTCCAGCGCGTCGTCGCGGCGGTCCAGGTAGATGCGGCAGGCGTAGGAGGTCGCGTCGGGGTCCCCCGGCGGTGGCAGGTGCGGCGTGCAGACGACGTCGGTGACGCCCTGCTCCTGGTAGAGCCCGAGCAGCGCGAGCGACGCCTCGAGGTCGGCGGCGCCGTCGTCGAGGCCGGGCAGGAGGTGCGAGTGGATGTCGACCATGGGAGGTCCCTCCACGGGAAGGTCAGGCGTCCGAGTGGTCGTTCTCCTGGCCGACACGCAGCCCCTGGGGCTCGCGTACGGTCGGGACGGCGTCGGCGACGGAGCCGCCGCGCTTCCCGCGGACGCGGCGCTTGTGGCGCTGCGGCGTCTGCGACTGGCCGTAGTAGCTGTTGTAGTAGTACTGGTAGTAGTACGCCTCGTTCTCGCGGGTGATGCCGTTCACGACGACGCCGAGGACGTTGGCCTTGACCTGGTCGAGCTGCTCGCGGCAGCGCTTGAGCAGACGGCGGTCGACCTTGCCGGAGCGCACGACGAGGACGACGCCGTCCACCTTCGTGGACAGGATCGCCGCATCGGTGACGATCGTGGCCGGGGGCGCATCGAAGATCACGTGGTCGAACAGCGGGACCACCCTCTGGAGGAACGCCGTCATCGCGGCCGTCATCAGGAGTTCCGCGGGGTTCGGCGGAATCGGACCGGAGGGCAGCACGCTGAGGCCGGGGACGGCCGTCGCGTGGGCGAACTCGAGGGGGTCGCCCTTCTTCAGGAGGGACGTCGTGATGCCGTGGCGGTTGTCGAGCCCGAAGATGCGGTGCAGCGTGGGCCGGCGGAAGTCGGCGTCGACGAGAAGGACCTTGCGGCCCAGCTGCGCGAAGGCGACGGCGAGGTTCGAGGAGACCGTCGACTTCCCTTCCCCTTTCATGGAACTGGTGATGAGGAGGGTCTTGATCGACTGGTCCACGCCGGAGAACTCGATGTTGGTGCGGGCGACGCGGAAGGCCTCGGCCACGGGCGAATGCGGGTTGGAGAGGGTCTGGAGCGTCCTGTTGTCGATCATCGCGCGCCTATCCTTCCGTCTCGAATTCGGGCACGACGCCGAGCAGCGTCTTCCCCGTGATCGTCTCGATCTCCTCGATCGTCTTGACCGTGCCGTCCAGGAAATCGATCAGGAAGGCGAGGCCGACGCCGGCGGCGAGGCCGACGATCAGGGCGATCAGCATGTTCATCGGCTTGTTGGGCGACGAGGGCGACGACGGGACCAGCGCGGTGTCGATCACCTGCACGTTCTCGGCGCCCATCTTCTCCACGACGACCTTCTGGAAGGCGGTCGCGACGGAGTTCGCGACGTTGGCGGCGAACACGGGGTCGGTGTCGGTCACGGTGATCAGCAGAAGGCGGGTGTTGCTCTTGGTCGTCACGTCGATCTTGGAGGTCAGCGCGGCGGTGTCGGTCGGGCCGAGCCCGTTCGCCTCGGCGACCAGGGAGGTCACGGCGCGGCTCTTGCAAAGCTCGCGGTAGTCGCTGACCAGGTTCTGGTTGATCAGCAGGTCGTTGTAGGTCATCGTCGATCCGGTCGAGTCGGTGCTCTGGTTCTGCCAGACGAACAGCACGGTGTTGGCCGTGTACTGTGGCCGAGCGAGGAAGAAGGTGTATGCGCCGGCGGCCCCGAGGGCGACCACGACGGCCAGGACGACGACGAGCGCTCTCCGCTTGAGGAGCAGAAGGTAGGTCAGTAGGTTGACATTGCCTTCCATCGGTTTCCTCCTTGTCTGGAATGGGGACACCAGAGGATTATGAAGGAATCGGGCCCATGTTACAAGGTCACGCGGCGGTCGATTCCACGATCGGCTCCGGCGTCGGCGAGAGGCCGGGGGTGTTCTCCGGCGAAATCTCCGGCGAAATCTCCGGCGAAATCTCCGGGCTGGGCTCCGGCGTCGGTTGCGGCGTCGACGTCGGGGCGGCGGACGGAGTCGGCTCGGGCGAGAGCGTCGGCGTCGGGGACACCCGGATCGGCGCATAGGTCACGAACGGGAACGTCTGCTCCCAGATGAACTCCTGGATCTTCGGGATCATGCTGTTGCGGGAAGGGACCATGAACCAGCCGCCCTCTCCGTGGATCATGTAGTCGCCGTCGGTCGGGAGGTGCATCTCCTTGACGCCGTTCGGCAGTAGCGGCAGGACCTCCATCGAGAGCCAGGTGATCTCGCTCGCCGTGAGGTTGGTCGTCACGCAGGAGAGGCCCTTGCGGAGGATGTTCGTCTTGGTCACCAGGTCGGAGGCCGAGAACTGGGCCATCATGGCCTTCAGCACGTCGCGCTGCCGCTGCGTGCGCTCGAAGTCGCTGTCGAGCTTGCGCACGCGGGCGTAGCTGACGGCCTGGCGCCCGACGAGCCGCTGCAGGCCGCCCTTCGTGAGCAGGGGCACGGCCGCGGAGTCCGGGAAGATCGTCTCGTTCTCCTCGCGGATTCCCTTGTTGACATAAGGGATCTCCGCATCCTTCACGTCGATCTCGACACCGCCCATGGCGTCGATCAGGTTCTCGGCGCTCTGGAAATCGACGACCGCGTAGTCCTGGATGTCGAGCCCGAAGTTCTCGTTCACGGTGCGGACCGCGAGTTCCGCGCCTCCGACGCTGTAGGCCTTCTTGATCTTGTCGCCGCCGTAGCCCGGAATCGGGACGTAGAGATCGCGCAGGATCGACAGCAGCTTGACCGAACCATGCAGCCGGTCGACCGTGAGCACCATGAGAATATCCGAATCGCCCCGCGACGTCGCCGGGTCGCGGCTGTCGGTCCCGATCAGGAGGATATTGAGGATCCGGTCGTTGTGGGGCGCCTCGCGGGTTGGGCCGAGCGAGGAGGCTCCGGACGCGCCGAGCGGCTCGGTGACCAGGCCGGAGAATACGTAGGACCAGAGGCCGTATGCGAGGACGGCGAGCACGGACAAGACCGCCATGGAGACTGCAAACGTTTTCAAGAGAAGACGCCTTCTGGACATGGCTCGTATCATACCACCGTTCCGTTCGGTTGGCACGCGTCCCGCGCCTCCGCCCGGCGCTGCCAGGCGAGCAGGAAGAGGGTCAGTCCGCCCGCCGCGGCGGCGAGCAGGCCCGTCGGCACCCAGATGGCCGTGATGCTCCCGCGCAGGGAAGCATAGGCTCCGGCCAGCGCCGGTCCGGCCGCGAAGCCGATGCGCCGAATGATCGGGAAGATCGCGTTGAAGCGCCCGCGGTGCGACGCCGGCGTGTGTCCGGCGAGGTAGACGTTCGTGCTCGGCGAGACCAGGATCTCCCCGAGGGTCCAGACCAGCGCGGCGGCCAGATAGAGCGGCTCGGTGCGGACGAAGCCCATCAGTCCGAAGCCGACGGCGTAGAAGACGCTTCCTGCGGTGATCGTGACCAAAGGGTCTCGCCGGCGGAACAGGTGCGTCGCGGGGATCGACAGGATCACCACGCACAGTGCGTTGACGGTCATCATCAGGCCGAAGACGCCGGCCCCGCCCTCGCCGAAGACGGCCTGCGCCTGTAGCGAGAGGCCGAAGTTGATCTGCGAGAAGACAAGGAAGAACAGGACGTTGGTCGCGATGAAGAACAGCAGTTGAGGCCGCTTGCGCAGGACGGACCAGGTGCCGCCGGAGACGACGGCCTCGCGACCGGACGGCGAGACGGGCCCGTCGGGCTCGGAAGCACCCGCTGCGGCGGACGCGTGCACGCCGTGGAAGGGGTGGCTCTCGGGGATGAACACGAGCGTGAGGACCATCGCGGCCAGCGTCGTCGCCGCGTCGAGGACGAACAGCAGGCGCAGGTGGTGCGCGTAGAGCAGCGACGCCATGAGCGGGCCGACCGCAAAGCCGGCGTTGAGCGAGACGTATTGCAGCGAAAAGGCCTTCTTGCGCTGGTCGGGGCTCGTGACGTCCATCATGATCGTGTTCTGAACCGGCTGGGCGACCGCGTTGCACAGCGAGAAGACGAGCAGCAGGCCGACGAGGAGCAGCGTGCGGTCGACGGCGAAGGCGCAGGCGATGTAGATCGCGACGGACAAGCCGGTGAAGACGGCGAGGACGACGCGGCGCCCGATCTTGTCCACGAGCCGCCCGCCGAGCAGCAGCCCGCAGAGCGCGACCAGCGCGGAGAGAGTCACGAAGAGGCCGGTCTTCGCGGACGTGAGTCCGGCGCGCTGCGTCAGGATCAGCGTCAGGAAGGGCGCGACGAAGTTGCCGAGGTTGTTGACGAACACGCCGACGCACAGGACCAGCACCCCGCGGGGCAGCGAAGCATAGTCGCGGGCGACGGCGAGCGCGCGGGCCAGGGGGTTCTTCACTTCACGAGGCTCCAGAGGACCGGGACCAGCAGCGCGGGCAGGAGGTTCCCCACCTTGATTCGTCGCACGCCGAGCATATTGAGGCCGATCGCGAGGATCAGCACGCCGCCGACCAGCGACAGCTGAAGGACGACGTCCGCCGGCAGCAGCGGGGAGATCGCGGTCGCGAAGAGCGTGATCCCTCCCTGGTACAGCAGGACCGGCACCGCGGAGAACGCGACGCCGATGCCGAGCGTGGAGGCGAACACGATCGCGCTGATGCCGTCGAGCACGGCCTTGGTGTAGAGCGTCGCCGGATTCCCCGCGAGGCCGTCCTCGAGGGAGCCGATGATCGCCATGGCCCCGACGCAGTAGACGAGGCTCGCCGTGACGAACCCTTCCGTGAAGTTGCCGCCGCCGCGCCCCGCGAGCCGTTTCTGGATCCGGTTCCCGAAGGACTCGAGGCGCCGCTCGATGTCGATCCACTCGCCGAGGAGACCGCCGAGCACGAGGCTCAGGGTCATCAGCAGAAGGTCCTCCCGCGAGATCGAGCCGCTCGAGGAGACGCGGAAGATCCCCTGGACCGCGCCCGAGACGCCGATCAGCACGACGGACAGGCCGATCGCCTGCATCGTCGTGTCGCGGAAGCGCTCCTTGAGGGCGCTCTTCAGCAGCGTGCCGGCCACTCCGCCGGCCACGATCGCCCCGACGTTGACGAGGGTGCCGAGTCCGATCATGCGGGCGCGTCCTTCCCGCCGGTGAGGGGGTGCGGGCCGGTCATCCCGGCGCGCAGGTGCTTGCGGCACAGGGCCGTGTACTTGTCGTTGCCGCCGAGCACGACCTGCTCTCCTTCGCGGACCACGTTCCCGCGGGCGTCGAGGCGCGCGTTGCAGGTCGCCTTGCGGCCGCACCAGCAGACCGTCTTGATCTCCTCGATCGTGTCGGCCCAGGCCAGCAGCCAGAGGCTTCCCTCGAACAGGACGTTGCGGAAGTCCGCGCGCAGGCCGTAGCAGATCACCGGGACGTCGAGGTCGTCCACGACGTGCACGAGAAACTCGACCTGCGCCTTGGTCGCGAACTGCACCTCGTCGACGACCACGCAGTCGTAGCCGCGCAGCGCGGCGTCCGGCAGGAGGACGATGTCGTCGAGGAAGCCGGCCTCCTTTGAGAGGCCCATGCGGGAGCGGATCGTGCAGCTTCCGTCGCGGCTGTCGAGGCGGGGCTTCACGAGCAGCGGGCGCTTGCCGCGCTCCTCGTAGTTGTAGTCGACCATCAGGGCATTGGCCGTCTTGGAGCTTCCCATCGCCCCGTAGCGGAAATAGAGCTTCGCCATCGCGGTCCGACCTCCCCCTCGTCCCCTTCCGCGGGACAAGGTATACTATATCAGAATCGAACGGAAGCGCGGAAGGAGGCCCCCATGTTCACGATCGGCATCAGCGGCGCCAGCGGCAGCGGCAAGTCCACGCTCGCGACCGAGATCGCGGACGCCCTCGGGTGCCGCACTCTGATCCTCACGCTCGACATGTACTACCGCGACTATCCGGACCTGCCGCTCTCCGAGCGCGCCGCCCAGAACTACGACGCGCCGGGCGCCTTCGAGTTCGAGGCGCTGCTCGATGACCTCGATGCCCTCGCCGCCGGCCGCCCGATCCGCCTCAAGTCCTACGATTACGTGAACCACCGCCGCAACCCGCCCGGCGACGAGGCGCTGCCGCCCGACGTCCTGGTCCTCGAGGGCATCCACGTGCTCCACGACGCCCGCGTCCGCGCGAGGCTCGACCTGCGCATCTTCGTCCAGGTCGACCCCGACGTCTGCATCCTGCGCCGCGTCCAGCGCGACACCGCCGAACGCGGCCGCTCGCTCGACAGCGTCGCCCACCAGTATCTCGAGACGGTCAAGCCGATGTACGAGCGGTATATCCGCAACGACGCGGAATTCGCCGACCTCGTCGTCCCGCGCGGCGGGATGAACCCGCACGCGATCGAGATGATCTCGAACTACGCGAAGCGCCGGATCTAGGGTACCTCGGACAAGGAAGGACCGTCGGCCTCCGCCTTCCCGCCCTTCTCCCGCACGGCCAGCAGCGCCAGCGCGTAGACCAGCATCGCGCCGCCCGCGAGGAACAGGATGGCCTGCCGGTTCGCGAAGCCCACGCCGAACAGCGTGAAGCGCAGCGACTGCGTCCAGTCCATGAACTGCCTGCCGGCCAGGATGCCGAGGATCGCAGCGACCGACGTGGCCGCCGCGTAGAAGCCGAGCGCGTTGGTCCGGTTGACCTCGGGCAGGCGGCGGAAGGGCAGGTTGGACATGACGTTGTTCATGCCCGTGACGAAGACGAACGAGTAGACCGCGGCGACCGGGTAGATCCAGAGCGTCGTCTTCGACGTGAAGGCCATCGTGAAGTACTGCACCGGGAAGACCAGGAGACAGAGG
The DNA here is from genome assembly GCA_903835065.1 of uncultured Eubacteriales bacterium. Taxonomy (GTDB): domain Bacteria; phylum Bacillota; class Clostridia; order Saccharofermentanales; family UBA5734; genus CAILLO01. The sequence continues at coordinate 20,967 of CAILLO010000024.1, read as the reverse complement.
CGGAAGACGCGGAACAGGCCGTGCCGCTCGAGAATGCGCGTCCACAGCGGGGTGGTGAGCAGCATGACCGGCACGAGCAGGGCGCTGACGAGGCTGATCGTGGTGTAGGCCATCCCGAGGTCCTGCAGCAGGTAGGCCGTGAAATACGGACCGGAGAGGCAGGTCACGAACGAATAGACCGCCGCGATGGCGACGGTGCCGAGGTACGGGCGGTCGCGGAAGACTTCCAGCAGGCCGCCGGCGTGCGTGGGCGCCGGGGGCTCCGGGTATTCCTTGATCCGGGCCATCAGCGCGAGGTCCAGGATCGCGAACGCGACCGCCCCGATGCGCAGCGCCGTCAGGCCGAGCATCTCGTTCCCGCTGGACTTGAACGCGTCCACGACGCGGCTCGCGAGCAGGATCGCGATGTAGTTCAGCACGTTGAGGCTCACGTTGAGGAACGAGAAGAAGCGGATGCGCCGGTTCTCGGGGATGCTGCGCAGGTGCCAGGCCTGCACGCCGGGCGAGGTGACGGCCGAGCCGGCGTAGCCGAAGAACATCACGGCGAGCACGAACGGCAGCTGGACCGCGGACGGCAGCCGGAACGCGACGCCGAGGAGGACGATGTTCATGAGCTGGTAGAACGCGCGCGCGGCGAGCAGCACCGGGCGGCGGCGGTGGAAGCGGTTGAGCAGGAGCGGCGCGAGGAACTGGAAGGAATTGCCCAGGAAGAGCACCATCGAGAACAGGCCGAGATAGCCGTTGTCGGCGTGCAGCAGCAGCAGGTACCCCGTGAGGAAGCTGCCGTTCGTGAGGTAGAAGGAGACGTTGAACGCGTAGTTGTCGCCGGCGATGAACCACCGGTTGCGCGCCAGCTCGTCGGCAGGGCGCACGCGCCGCCAGAGGGCGGAGATTGCCGTGGGGACCGGGATGCGGGGCGTCATGCGAGAAGCGTAGCACACCGCGCCGGCGCGGGCTATGGATTGGTTGAAGCGATATCCCCGACCGTCGCGGCGGTCGGCGGCTTCCGGCGCCGGGAGGCGCACAGCGCGAGCAGGAGCGACGCGAACAGCATGGACCCGCCGGCGACCCAGAGGACCATCTGCCGGTTCCCCACGTGGACCCCCGCCACCAGATACGCCACGTTCTCCGTGCGCCGCACGAACTCGCGCCCGGCGAGCACGCCGAGCAGCGCCGCGAACGCGTTGACGCCCGCGTAGAATGCGATCGAGGTCGTGCGGTCCTCCTCCGGCATGTGCCGGAACGGCATGTTGGCCATGACGATGGCCATCCCCGTGACCATGACGTAGGCGTAGACGGAGATCAGCGGGTACAGCCACAGCGTCGCCTTCGTCGTGAGGGAGATCGCGAAGTAGTGCACGGAGTAGAGCGCGAGGCACAGGCGGAAGGCCGCGAGCAGGTCCATCCGCTCGATGCGCCGCGTCCACGCCGGCGTGACGAGCAGCATCACGACGACGCCGCCCGCCGCGACGAGGTTGAAGACCGTGTAGGCGATGCCGACGTCGCCGAGCAGGTAGGCCGTGAAATACGGGCCCGTGAGGTTCGCACCGAAACTCCAGACGCAGGTCACGGCGACCGTGCCGAGGTAGCGCGGCGAGCGGAACGGCGCGAGCAACGCCTTGAAGCCGGACGGCGCGGAGGGCTCCGGGTACTCCTTGATGCGGGCCATCGCGAGCAGGTCGAGGACACCGAAGACGACGGCGGCGACGCGCAGCACGGTGAGTCCGAGCAGCTCGCTCCCGGCCGCCTTGAAGGCGTCGACGGCCGCGCTGCCGATCAGGATCGCCACGTACATCAGCACGTTGACCGATAGGTTGATGAACGAGTAGTACCGGACGCGCATCGTCTCCGGGATGCTCCGGATGTGCCAGACCAGGACGCCGGGCTGGATCAGCGCGGCGACGGCGTTGGCGACGAAGGAGGCCGCGAGGATGAACGAGAGCTGGGCGGCGTGCGGGACGGGCGCGTACTGGGCGGCGCCGATCAGGACGACGGTGATGAGCAGGAAGACCGCGCGGGCGGCGAGCAGGATCGGCTTGCGGCGCGGGAAGCGGTTGAGCAGCAGCGGCGAGAGGAACTGCAGGGAGTTTCCGAGCAGCGTGGCCATCGTCACGAGCCCGAGGAAGGAGTCGTCGGCGCCGAGGCGCAGCAGGTAGCCGGTGAAGAAGCCGCCGCCGGCAAGGTTGACGGCGATGTTGTAGCCGTAGTTGTCCCCCGCGATGAAGCGGCGGTTGACGGCGAATTCGTCCTTGTCGGCCAGCGTCTCGCGAACCGGCTCGAGGCGGCCGCGCAGGGCCTGCAGCCAGCCGGGGAGGGCGCGTCGCGCGCAGGGGGCTCGGGGGTCTCGGGGTGCGGAGCTCATGGCGGGGGTGCCTTCCTTCCTGCTCCGTCTTCTTCGGCGGCCTCCCGGGTGGCCGCGACGAAGCGGGCGCGCAGCGTCCGGTCGCGCATGCGGCGGGACAGGCCCTGCAGGCCCTCCTTGGCGTAGAATCCGCCGGTCCGGCCCGCGTATTCCGACGCGCTCGCGAGCCGGATCCCCCACGCCGCGCCCTCTTCGGGCGACAGGGCCGTGCGCTGCATGTACGCGTCCAGCAGCTTCGCGAAGACCGTGCGGCCCTTGAAGATGCCGGTCGCGACGACACCGGGGTGGAACAGGTTCGCGGCAACGCCGGTGCCGCGCATCTCCTCGGCGAACTGCAGCACGAAGAGGACCTGGGCGAGCTTGGAGGCGGCGTAGGCGCGCAGGAAGGCGGGCACGCGGCGGAAGAAGCGGACGGTCGGCGAGACGCGGCCCCAGTAGGAGGCGATCGACGTGGTCGCGACGACGCGGACGTCGCCGGTCCGCGCGCCGGTCGCTCGCAGCAGCGGAGCGAGGCGATCGAGCATCAGGGCCATCCCGAGGTAGTTGACGGCGAGCGTGCGCTCGAACCCGTCCTCGGTGACCTCCCGGCGGTAGCTGAACGTGCCGGCGTTGGCGAGCACGGCGTCGAGCCGCCCGTATCGCGCGGCCACCTCGTCGGCGAAAGCGCGGACCGAGGCGAGCGAGGCGAAATCGACGCGAAGCAGGTCGACCCGGGCGCCGGGTCCCGCGGCCGTCGAGGCGCGCGCCTCGGTCTCGATCGCGGCGCGCAGCGGCTCGGACTTCGCGAGATCGCGGCAGCCCATCACGACGTGGAATCCCTGGAGGGCGAGCGAGCGGGCCATCACGAATCCGATGCCGCCCGAGGCGCCCGTCACGAGCGCGACGCGGGGTCCGTCGGGGAATCCGCGTCCGCCGGTCACGGCAGCGCCACTTCGGAGTACCAGCCGAGGAACCGCAGGAACGGCAGCTCCTGGTCGAGCTGGTACAGGGCCAGCATCGCCCGCGGGTCACGCGGCGGACTCTGGAAATCGAGGTAGAACCGGTACTCCCACGGGCGTTCGGGCACCGGGCGCGAAAGGATCTTGGCCAGGTTGAGCCCCCGGTCGGCGAGGACCTCGAGCACGCCGGACAGCGAGCCGCTCGTGTGGGGCGTCTTGAGGACGAGCCCGACGCGGTCGGCGTCCGGGGCGATGGTCAGCGTGCGCGAGACCACGACGAACCGCGTCTGGTTGCAATCCGTGTCGCTCACGTCGGGGATCAGGACGGCGAGTCCGTGCACGGCTGCGGCCTCGCGCGACGAGATCGCGGCGAGCGACGGGTCCTTCGCGGCGGCGACCTCGGCGGCGGCGAAGGCCGTGTTGTCGGACACGCGCGTCGCCCAGCCGTTGCGACGGATCGCGCCGGCGCACTGCGACAGCGCCTGCGGGTGCGACACGACGGTGCGGACGTCCTCGGGCCGCGCACCGGACGGGCCGGCGAGACAGTGGCGGATCGAGGAGGTGGCGGAGCGGACGATGTGGAGGCCGTGCTTGAGCAGCAGGTCGTACACGTCGTTCACGGTGCCGGCCGTCGTGTTCTCGAGCGGCAGCACGGCGAGGTCGGCGTCGGCGGAGACGACCTGCAGGCAGGCGGCGTCCCAGGTCGCGGCGTGGACGATCTCCGCGTCCGCATAAAGCGCGGCGGCGGCCTGGGCGGTGTACGCGCCGCGGCTGCCCTGCACGACCACGCGGGCGGCGGCGGGCGGTGCGGCCGGCGCGGCCTGGATGCGGCGGCCGAGGTCCCAGAGGAAGTCGATGGGCATCAGCGTCTCGTACTGACGTTCGCGCGAAAGGCGCATGAGCGCGCGCAGCAGCGATTCCGCGGACTGGCCGAGCGCCTCGGGTACGCGCGCCCGCCCCCGCTCGACCACCTTCCGCTCGCGGTCCCCGTCGAACACGGGGGCCCGGGACAGGGCCTTGGTCTCCGCGACGGACGCGGCGGCCTCCATCCGCTCCTCGAAGAGGCGGAGAATCCGTTCGTCGAGGCCGCTGATGCGGTCACGCAGTTCGTCGAGGGCGTCCATGCTCATTCCCTCCCGGCCGGGTCGAGGCGCACGAGCGCCAGCAGTCCGAGGCGGTAGCTCTCGAGCCCGAAGCCCGCGACCTGCCCGCGGCAGACGGCGGCGACGAGCGATTTCCGCCGGAATTCCTCGCGCGCATGGATATTGGAGATGTGGACCTCGACGACGGGCAACGGGCAGGCGGCGATCGCGTCGCGAATCGCGACGCTCGTGTGCGTGTACGCACCCGGGTTGAGCAGGATTCCGTCGAACTCGCCCGCGGCGGCCTGGATCGCGTCGATCAGGGCGCCCTCGTGGTTCGACTGGAAGAAACCGACCTCGCAGCCGGCGTCGGCCGCGTCGGCGAGCAGCGACGCCTCGACGTCGGCCAGCGTGAACGAGCCGTAGTGCTCCTTCTCGCGCTGGCCGAGCAGGTTCAGGTTCGGGCCGTTCAGGACGAGAAAGCGTTTCATCCGGGTACCTCCTGTGCCGATCCTGCGGCTAGTACTTCGACGACGAGACGAGGACGTCGAGCAACGCGACCGCCGTGACGGCCTCCACGACCGGGACGGCGCGCGGGACGATGCAGGGGTCGTGGCGGCCCTTGATCACGAGGGTCTCGGCCTCCTTGGTCTCGAGGTCGATGGTCTGCTGGGCCTTCGGGATCGAGGCCGTGGGCTTCACGACGACTCGGAAGACGATCGGCATGCCGTTGGAGATGCCGCCGTCGATGCCGCCGTTGTGGTTGGTCGCGGTGTGGACGGCCCCGTCGCGATACACGATGGGGTCGTTGTTCTGGGAGCCGCGGCTCCGGGCGATCGCGAAGCCATCGCCGAACTCGACGCCCTTTATTGCCGGGACGGAGAGGACCATCGCGCCGATGCGCACTTCGAGGCCGCCGAACATCGGGTCTCCGAGGCCGGCCGGGACGTTGACGATGCCGCATTCGACGATGCCGCCGACCGAGTCGAGGTCGCGCCGGGCCGCTTCGATCGCGGCCTTCATGCGCTCTCCCGCCTCGTCCGAAATCACGGGGAACTCCCGCCGCACGAGGCGCCGCAGGAACTCGGGTTCCAGGCGCACGTCGTCGAAGCCCGTGTCGCGCTCGCCGCCGATCTCCAGGGCGTGTCCGCCGACGAAGATCTCGTGCGTGTGGAGCGCCTGCATGCAGACGGCCCCGGCGAAGACGAGCGGCGCAGTCAGTCGGCCGGAGAAGTGCCCGCCGCCGCGCGGGTCGCCATACCCGCCGTAACGGACGCTGCCGGTGTAGTCGGCGTGGCTCGGGCGGGGCCGCGACTTCAGGTCCTCGTAGTCCTCGGACCGAGTCCCGAAGTTCTGGATCAGGGCGCAGAGCGGCGTGCCCGTCGTGTAGCCGCGGTAGACGCCGGACTGGATCTCGGCGACGTCGCCCTCGCGGCGGGTGGTCGACCAGGCCGCGCGGCCGGGGGCGCGACGCTGCATGTGCGCGGCGATGTCGTCCGCGTCGATGCGGATGCCCGACGGCAGGCCGTCGATGACCACGCCGACGGACTTCCCGTGCGACTCCCCATAGACGGAGATGCGGACGCGTTCACCGATGATGGAGCCCATGGATTTCCCCTCCCAGCCTCTCGAGTTCCTCGAAGAACTCCGGATAGGACTTGTCGACGCACCGCCAGCCCGTGATCGCGACGCCGGTGCGGCTGCGCAGGGCGGCGACGGCGAGGGCCATCGCGATCCGGTGGTCGTTCCAGGCGTCGGCCTCCCCGCCCTCGAACAGCGGCCCTCCGCCCCGCTGGCCGCGACCGCGGACGAGCAGCCCGTCCCCCGTCGCCGTCACATCGGCCCCGATGCGCGTCAGCGCGTCCACGGTCGACGCCAGCCGGTCGCTCTCCTTGAGCCGCAGGCGTGCCGCGTTCACGATGCGCACGTCCCGCTCGCACGCGACCGCCGCGACCGCGAGGACCGGTACGAGGTCGGGCACCTGCGACGCGTCGATCACGACGTCGCCCGCGTCCTCGCTGCCGCCCGCCTCGGCCGGAGCCGCCGCGAGACGCGCGAGCAGCGGCTTGATCGCCGCGTCGCCCTGCAGGGAATCCGGGTCGAGCCCGGTCACGTCCGCGGCGGACCCGAACCAGTCCGCCGTCAGCCAGAAGGCGGCCTGCGAGTAGTCCCCCTCGACGGAGAACGCGTCCGGCGCCTTGTACTTCTGCTTCCCGCGGACATGGAAGGACGACCCATCGTCGGCGCGCTCCGCCTGCACGCCGAAAGCCCGCATGACCTGCAGCGTCAGGTCGACGTAGGGCGCCGACTCGAGGCGGCCGGAGATCTCCAGGGTGGAGTCGCCGGCCAGCAGCGGCAGGGCGAGCAGCATGCCCGAGACGTACTGCGAGCTCACGCCGCCGGGCACGCGGAACGTTCCGGGGAGCAGGCTCCCGCGGATCCCCAGAGGAAGTCCGCCGACGGGCGGCGGGGAGAGTTCCACGCCGCGGCCGGACAACATCGTGATGTACTCGGCGATGGGTCGGGACGGCAGGCGTCCTTCGCCCGTGAAGACGGCGGCGCGGCCGAGCGCGGCGACGACCGGGACGAGCAGGCGCAGCGTCGTGCCGGATTCCCCGCAGTCGAGGACGGTCGGCGTGGACAGGCCGACCTGCGCCCGGCGGGCGCGCCAGCCGGCGTCGCGGATCGGTCCGAGCGCGGACAGGCAGCGCAGCGTCGTCGCGACGTCGCGGGACGTCGCGGCGTCCAGGCCGCGGATGCAACCGGGTTCGCCGGCGAGCCAGGCGCAGACGAGCGCCCGGTGGGCGAGGCTCTTCGAGGGCGGAGCCGCCACCGTGCCGGACAGGCGTCCCGGCATCACGCGCAGCGGATCATCCAACGACGGCCACCTCCTTCAGCAGGGCGGCGAGTTCGGACACGGGCATCGGGTGCAGCGCGGCTTCGCCGATGCGCTCGAGGAACACGAAGTGGACTTTACCGGACAGGCGCTTCTTGTCGGACGCCATGGCCTCGACGACGGTGTCGAGGGGCAGGGTCGACCGGATCGGGAGACCCTGGTGCACGAGCACGGACTCGAGGCGCTCCGCGGTCCCGTGCGGGGTGACGCCGAGGCGCTCGCCGATGCGGGTCGCCGCCGCCATGCCGATCGAGACCGACTCGCCGTGCGACAGCGCGAAGGCGGAGGCCTTCTCGACGGCGTGGCCCACGGTGTGGCCGAAGTTGAGCATCATGCGCTCGCCGGTGTCCTTCTCGTCGCGCGACACGACGCCGGTCTTGATGCGCACGCAGCGTTCCACGACCCAATCGAGGTCGAGGAAGCCGGATTCGATGGCGACGAAGAGGTCTTCGTCGGCGATGCAGCCGTACTTCACGACCTCGGCCATCCCCTCCGCCATGCGGGCGCGGGGAAGCGTGCCCAGCACCGACGGGTCCAGGACGACCGCGGCCGGCTGGTGGAAGGCGCCCACGAGGTTCTTGCCGAACGGCAGGTCGATGCCGGTCTTGCCGCCGATCGAGGAGTCGACCTGCGCCAGGAGCGTCGTCGGCACCTGCATGACGGGCACGCCGCGCATCCAGGTCGCGGCCGCGTAGCCGGCCAGGTCGCCCACCACGCCGCCGCCCAGGGCCACGACGAGGTCCGAGCGGGTGAGGCCCGCCGCGTGGAAGCTCCCGTAGAGTTCCAGCAGGCGTTCGGGGCTCTTGCTCGCCTCGCCGGCGGGCACGGAGAAGGATGCGGTGCGGAATCCGGCGCGCTCGAGCGACACCGTGGCGCGGTCGAGGTAGAGGGCACCGACCGTCTCGTCGGTCGCGACGAAGGCGGTCCGGCCGGCGACGAGGCCCGCGGCGGTCTCGCCGATCCGGTCGAGCAGCCCCTTCCCGATGCGGACGGGGTATTCTCCGCCCTTGTAGCGTGCGATCCGGTCGGGCATGTCGCTCTCCTCTCCCTCGCCTTCCGGCTAGAGGGTCCTGCCCACGGACTCGGCGACCGGACGCAGGTGCTTCATCAGGTCGTCGAAGGCCTCCGGCGTCAGCGACTGCTGGCCGTCGGACAGGGCGTGCTTCGGGTCGTTGTGGACCTCGATCTCGAGCCCGTCGGCCCCGACGGCGATCGCGGCCTTCGACAGCGACTCGACCATCCAGGCGAGGCCGCAGGCGTGGCTCGGGTCGACGAAGACCGGCAGGTGCGTGAGGCGCTTGAGCATGGGGATCGCGCTGAGGTCGAGCGTGTTGCGCATGGACGTCTCGAAGGTGCGGATGCCGCGCTCGCACAGGATGATCCGGTCGTTGCCGCCGCTCATGATGTACTCGGCCGACATCAGCAGCTCCTCGATCGTGTTGGAGAAGCCGCGCTTCAGGAGGATCGGCCTGCGGATCCGCCCGAGTTCCTTGAGCAGCTCGAAGTTCTGCATGTTGCGGGCGCCGACCTGGATCACGTCGACGTGCTCCATGAACATCTCGAGCGAACTGGGGTTCGTGATCTCCGAGACGATCGGGAGGCCCGTGCGCTCGCGGGCCTTGCGGAGATACAGCAGTCCCTCGGCCCGGAGGCCCTGGAACGCGTAGGGGGACGTGCGCGGCTTGAAGGCGCCGCCACGGAGGGCGAGCGCGCCGGACATCTTCACGTGGTCGGCGATGCCGATCATCTGCTCCTCGGATTCGACCGAGCAGGGTCCGGCGATCACGCAGATCCTCCTTCCACCGATGTCGGCGTCGCCGACCCGGAAGACCGTGTCGTCGGGGTGGAACTTGCGGTTGGCCCGCTTGTAGGGCTCCGAGACCTTCATGACCTTCTCGACGCTTTCGTCGAGCGCGAGGGTCTCGACCTCGATGGAGGACGTGTCGCCGACGAGGCCGATCACGACGGATTCGCTGCCGAAGATCGGGTTCGCGGTCACGCCGTAGTTCTGCTGCAGGCGACCGCAGAGTTCGGCGACCTTTTCGCGGGTCGTTCCGGATTTCAGGACGATGATCATCGTGGTCCTCCTCCAACGGGCCCTTCCTCGAGCCCCAAAGCCATCAGGATATCATCGACGACCCGCTCCACGGGCCCGTCGGCGGGGACGGACGCGTCGGCGGCCGCAAGGTAGCGGGGGCGGCGCTCGGCCCACAGGGCCCGCACGCGGGACTCCGGGTCGGGTCCGGCGAGGAGCGGCCGGCTCCCGTCGCCCGCGACCCTCTCCAGAATCGCACCAATCGACGCATCGAGCAAGACCGACAGGCCACGACCTTCATGAACGATTGCGGCGGCTTCGTCGGACAACAGCGCTCCGCCGCCCGCCGACACGACGCGCGTGCGGTCCGGACGGGCGAGGGAGACGAGCGCGGCGCGCTCGAGGCGACGGAATTCCACCTCGCCGGAATCGCGGAAGATCTCGGGGACCGTCCGGCCCGCGGCCGCCTCCACGAGCCCGTCGAGGTCCGAGAAGGACACGTCGAGACGCCGGGCCAGCGCGAGGCCGACCGTCGTCTTGCCGGCGCCCATGAAGCCCGCGAGCACGAGGTTCACGGGGCTGCGGTGCAGGATCGCGCGCCGCAGTTCCGCGTACAGGGCATGCCGCGCCGGATCGCCCGGAGGCAGCGGGTCCGGCAGGTCGGGATTCCAGAGGCGGAACGAGATGGCCGCCTGCTCGACCAGCATGCCGAGGCCGCCCGCGGCGGGGATCCCGAGGCGGCGCGCCGCGAGGACGAGCCGGGTGGCAAGCGGGTTGTAGATCGTGTCATAGACCGCGCGCACGCCGCCCAGCACCTCGAGGGGGACGGGCAAGCCGGACGTCTCGGGCCACATGCCGACCGGCGTCGCCTGCAGGAGCAGGTCGAAGCGGACGCCGGAGGCGATGGCCACGGGGAGGTCGGACAGGGCGGCGGCGCGGAGGAGGACGGGCGCGCCGGCGTCGGTGCGGCCGCCGAGGGCGCGGGCGGTGTCGGCGCAGAGGGCCTCGGCCTTCGCCGGGTCGCGCGCGGCGACCCAGGTCTCGGCGCCTTCGCGCGCGGCCTCGAAGGCGAGCATGCGGGCGACGCCGCCGGCGCCGACGACCAGCGCGCGGCCGGGGCCGAGATGCATGCCCGCGGCGGCGAGGGCGGCCCGGAAGCCGGGGCCGTCGGAGTTGAAGCCCTCGAGGCGGCCGGCCCGGCAGCGCACGGTGTTCACGGCGCCGTAGCGCGCGGCCGCGGGTTCGACGGCGTCGAGATACGGGAGGATGGCCTGCTTGTGGGGAATCGTGCAGTTCCAGCCGGACAGATCGCCCCTCAGGCGCCCGACGGTCTCGCCGAGGCGGTCGGGCGGGGTGTCGTAGAGCGCGTAACTCCCCTCCTGCCCCACCTGGTCCAGCAGGAAGGCGTGGATCTCCGGGGACAGGCTGTGGCCGAGCGGGTGACCGAGGAGCCCGAAGCGACGGGGGTCAGACGCACTCATGGCCCGCCTCCTCCAGAACGCGGCGCGCCTCGTCGAGCTGGCGCTCGTCGATCTGGACGTGGAGGCAGCCGCCCTCGTAGACGCGGCTGTTCACGATGTTGAGGTTGCGGATGCCGATGCCGCGGGTGCCGAGGACGGATGCGATGCCGGCGAGGGCGCCCGGGCGGTCGTCGATCGTGACGACGAGCGTCGCCGAGCCCTCGAGCAGGCCGCGGCCGCCCGTCGCGACGGAGTCCCGGAAGGCGCGTCCCTCCTCGAAGAGGGCGGCGAGGGCGGGGCGGTCGGGTCCGGCGGCGGCGGCGAGGCGCGCGCGGTAGTCGGACAGCAGGCGGAGGTAGGCGTCGAGTGCGGGCAGCAGCTGGGCGACGTTGTCGGCCGAAATGCCCGCCCAGAGGTCGGGGTTGGAGGAGGCGATGCGCGTGATGTCGCGGAAGCCGCCCGCCGCGAGCTGCTTCACGCGGTCGGGGTCCCGCAGTGCGGCGCCCTCGCGGGCGGCGACGGCGGAGAGGGCGGCGGCGGCGACGTGCGGGAGGTGCGAGACGAGGGCGGCGATGCGGTCGTGCTCGACGGCGTCGAGGCGGACGGGCAGGGCGCCGATGGCGGAGACCAGGGCGGCGAGGGTGTCGGCGTCGCGCTCGGCGGCGGCGGTGGCCGTCTCGGGCGTGCACAGGACGTAGATCGCATTCTCGAAGAGGTTCGGTCGGGCGAAGGCGTAGCCGACGCGTTCGGAGCCGGCCATGGGGTGTCCGCCGACGAACCGCATCGAAGCGGCCTCGGGTAGGGCAGCGACATCGCGCATCACGACGGACTTGCAGCTGCCGACGTCCGTGACGACGCCGCGGCAGAAGCGGGCGACGCGGGCGGCGTGGGCGGCGGTGAGGTGCACGGGGGTGCAGACGAAGACGAAGTCGCAGGGGGCGAACACGGAGAAGGCGTCGTCGGCCCCTCCCTCGTCGCCGAAGAGCCGCGCCTCATCCAGCGTGCCGTCCGAGAGGATGCGCTCGAGCACGGCGGGCTTGCGGTCGACGCCGACGATCCGGGCGTCCGGGAACACGCGGCGGAAGCCCTGTGCAAGCGACCCACCGATCAGGCCGAGGCCGACGACGCCGATGCGCACGCTAGGCGCCATGCCGGAACTCCCTGCCGAAGATCGGGGCCATCCCGGCGACGTCGGCACACAGCCGGTCGAACTCGTCGAAGGTGATCTGCTGGGCGGCGTCCGACAGCGCGTGCTTCGGGTCGGGGTGCACCTCGATGATCAGGCCGTCGGCGCCCGCCGCGACCGAGGCCTTGGACAGCGGGGCGACGTAGGCCGCCTTGCCCGCCGCGTGGCTCGGGTCGACGAAGACGGGCAGGTGCGTCTTGGACTTCAGCACCGGGACGGCGGCGATGTCGAGCGTGCTGCGCGTGGCGGTCTCGAAGGTCCGGATGCCGCGCTCGCACAGGATGACGTTGTAGTTGCCCTCGCTGAGGACGTACTCGGAGGCCTGCAGCAGCTCCTCGACGGTCTCGGCGATGCCGCGCTTGAGCAGCACCGGGATGCAGGACCGGCCCACTTCCTTGAGGAGGCGGAAATTCTGGGCGTTGCGCGCGCCGATCTGGACCATGTCGATGTAGGCGGCCGCCGCCTCCAGGTCGTTCTCGCTGGTGATCTCGCTGACCACGAGCAGTCCGTGGTCCTTGGCAGCCTGCTTCATGAGCCGGAGGCCCTCGAGCTCGAGACCCTGGAACGCGTACGGGGAGGTGCGGGGCTTGTAGGCGCCGCCGCGCAGGAACTTCGCGCCCGCGGCCTTCACGGCCTTCGCGGAGGCCTGGATCTGCTCCTCGCTCTCGACGGCGCACGGTCCGGCCATCATCACGATCTCCCGACCGCCGATCCGGCACCCGGGAAATTCGATGATCGTCCCTTCGGGCTTGAAGTTGCGGCTCGAGAGCTTGTAGGACTCCATGATCGGGACGATCTTCTCGACGCCCGACAGCGCGTCGAGCGGCGTGTCGGCGAGCAGCGACTTGTCGCCCACGATGCCGATGATCGTGACCTGCGTCCCTTCGGAGAAGTGGGTCCGGAGCCCCTTGGACTCGATGGTGTCGACGATCTCGCGGATTTCCGCCTGGGTCGCACCCTGCCTGACGACGATGATCATGACGTGACCTCCTGGTACTCGTAAGGAGGCGATAAGCGCGCGCCCGCCCCCCATGCTTTGGACCGGAGGACGGGCGCGCGACCCGTGGTACCACCTCGATTCGCCCGCCCGCCCGACGTCGGGAGGAGAGGCCTCGTTGCGGACCCGTCACTCCGCCCGGAGGCGGACATGCACGGTTCCCGGCGCGCTAACGGGCGCCACGCGTCCTTGCCTTCGGACCCTTCCCTTCCGGGCGGTCCGCCGGCGTTCCGCCGGGGGTTCGGCAAGGAGGCTCGGGGAGGTATCTTCGCGCCGGGTGCGTCCGCCCCTTTCCAGCTGCCGGGGCTCTCTGGGAACGCAAGGATCCGGGCTACTTCATCCCGTCTTCGCCTTTCCGATTTTGTCCCATTCTGCACCTGCAGGTATCGTTCGTCAACCGACGGATCTCTATCTGCGGGCCTTCCCGGGCGCGTCGTCGGAAATCGTTCCCTTTTCTGGACGGACCATCCGGAGGAACGTGTCCTGGTTCAGGCTGTACGGCAGCGCGTCCTCGCATGTCACGACGCCCGAATTGACCAGCTGCGCGAGGCTCGTGTCCATCGTGCACATGCCCAGCGCGGCGTTCATCTGGAGCACCGAGTCGATCTGCGGCGTCTTGCTCTCGCGGATCATGTTGCGCACGGCCGGGTTGACGAGCATGACCTCGAAGGCCGCTGCGCGCAGGCCGTCCACGGTGGGCAGCAACTGCTGCGACACCACGGCCTGCAGGATGGTCGACAGCTGGATGCGGACCTGCTGCTGCTGGTTCGGCGGGAAGACGTCGACGATGCGGTCGATGGTCATCGACGTGCCGACCGTGTGCAGCGTCGAGAGGACGAGGTGCCCGGTCTCGGCGGCGGTCAGGGCGATCGCGATCGTCTCGAGGTCGCGCATCTCGCCGATCAGGATCACGTCGGGCGACTCGCGCAGGGCGGCGCGCAGGCCCTCGGCGTAGCTGCGGGTGTCGCCGCCGATCTCGCGCTGGTTGATGATGCTCCTGCCATGGCGGTGGAGGTACTCGATCGGGTCCTCGAGGGTCAGGACGTGGCACTCCCGCCGCTTGTTGATCAGGTCGATCAGCGTCGCGAGCGTGGTCGTCTTGCCGCTGCCGGCCGGGCCGGTCACGAGCACGAGGCCCTTCTGCCGGTTGGCGAGTTCGAGCACCGCCGCGGGAATCCGGAGCGTCTCGGGAGACGGCAGGCTCGAGTAGATCCGTCGGATCGAGATGCCGATCGAGCCGCGCTGGAGGAACACGTTCACACGGAAGCGTCCGACCTCCGGCAGCGAGACGGAGAAATCGCGCTCGCCGGGATTGCCGTTCTGGATCAGCTCGTCGCGCTTCACGTTCAGTTCGGCGGCCATGTAGGACGTCTCTTCGGGCTTCAGGGGCTCGCCGGCCATCCGGACGTGCCGGCCCTCGATCTTGAGCACCGGCGGGACCCCGACGGTGATGAAGATGTCGGAGGCACCCTGACGGGCGCTCTCGGCCATGATCTCCAGGAGCGATCTCATCCTTGGCCTCCCCACACGTCTCCCGGGTTCTCGTCGTACGCGTACGGCTTCTGCCACTGCCGCCAGGAGGCGATGCGGCAGAGTCGGGTCGGGATCGGGCCATCCTGGAAGTCGACGCGCAATTCCATGCGGATCAGCTGCCCGGCGGCATCGCCGACGTTGATCTGGATCGTGAACCCCTTCGCGTCGCCGACGACGGACCCCTGCCCTTCCGGGACTCGGTCGGCCAGCGCCAGGGCCGCAAGGGCCGGGAACCGCCCGGTGGCGGAGACGTCGCCCGCCTCGGCGGCCGCGGCCGCGAGGTCGCCCTCGATCAGGGCGAGCGCGCCCTCCGCCTGGGAGTCCACCTTGTAGTAGGCGGTCGTCCAGTCGGCGTGGCGCTGTGCGAGCTTGTAGCCGGAATAGGAGGAGACGAGGGCGAGCACGCCGAACACGGCGAGCAGCACGGTCACCATCACGACGACGGCGGAGGCGCTGCCGCGGCGGGAGCGGAGCCGGAGGCGGAAGCCGGCCGGGCCGGCGCGCCGCGCGGTCACGAGACCGCCGGAGCCGGCGCCCAGCGCGCGGCCTCGAGGGAATAGAGCGCCTTCGCGTCGCCCTTGTACGATACCGTCACCGTGAACCTGTAGAGGTCGACGTCCCAGACGACGTGGACCGCATACGTGAATCTGGCGTCGGCCGGCGCGCAGGGCTTCATTCCGGCATCGAGCCAACCGCTTCCGTCGTAGCCGCCGTGGGCGTTCGCCACGGTCTGCCCGCCCGCGAACTCGGCGAGATCGCCTGGAGAGACCGCTCCCGCCTTCCATTCTTCGGCGACCGTCGTGCACAGCGACACGGCGTGGTCGAGGTCCGAGGCCTTCGTGGCCATCCGGTCGGCCGACAGGAACACCTGCGCGAGGAACACGCCGGCGAGCGCGAGCACCGCGATCGACATCACGAGTTCGGCGAGCGTGAAGCCCGTCCGTACCTGCCTGCGGCGGACCGCCGCGCGCCCGGCGCTCATGGCGTCGCCCCCGCGTAGGAGCGCAGGTGGATATAGGAGGACAGCGACATGCCGTCCGTGGCGACCGCCCGGACGCGGACGCCCTGCCCTTCGGCCGCGAACTCGACCTGGGCGACCGTGGACACGACCGTCGACATGTCGTAGGTATGGACGGTGCCCTCGAGGTACATCAGCTCGCGCAGCGCGCCGTCCTGGCAGAAGACCACCGTCTCGTAGATCTCGCCGTTCGATTCGTCCGACAGGAACAGCGCCGGGCCCGACCCGAAGGGGTTGTCGCCGAGCTTCACGGCGCCCGCGGCGTCATGCTTGCGCAGCACGACCTCGAGGTAGGAGACCGCGACGCGCAGTTCCCCGTCCCGCTCCTTGCGGTCGACCAGCTTCGCGTAGGCGCGGCTGCCGGCGGCGGCCAGCGAGAAGACCAGTAGGCCCAGGATCAGCAGCAGGGACATGTACAGCACGAACTCGGCGTTGGCCTTGCCGGCCCTTCGCGCGCTCATCGGACGACCACTCTGACGATCGGGAACACGTTGGCGCCGGGCACCTGGTAATCGAAGATGTAGCGCTTTTCGTCCAGCAGCAGCCCGTAGTTCTTCTCGAGATAGGCGAGGTCGGGCGGATAGGCGCCTTCGAGCGCGTAGCACTGGGCGATCGAACTGCGGATCGCCCGCTCGACGGACGCGGTCGACAGATCCCCGGTGCGGCCTGAGACTTGAAGCAGCGCGACCGCGACGACGATGGCGAGCACCGCGGTGATCGCGACCGTGATCCACCGCGCGAGGGCCCCGTAGTCCCGTTCCCGTCCGATGCGGTTCATCCGCGGCCTTCCCTCA
Organism: uncultured Eubacteriales bacterium; assembly: GCA_903835065.1. GTDB lineage: Bacteria > Bacillota > Clostridia > Saccharofermentanales > UBA5734 > CAILLO01. The sequence goes on along the minus strand of CAILLO010000024.1, from coordinate 4,666 downwards.
GCCGATCGAGGACATGATGCCGATCAGCGGCAGCATGACCGAGAGGAGGATCGAACCCACGACGATCGACAGAAGCGTCACGAGCAGGGGTTCCACGATGCCGGTGATCCGGCGCAGGCTGGCGTCGACCTCCTCCTCGTAGAGGCGGGAGACGCGGCGCATCACCGAGTCGAGTTCGCCGGTGCGGTTGCCCAGCGCGAGCATGTGGACGAAGAGAGGCGGGAAGATCTTCGTGGCGCCGAGGGCATCGAACGGGTCTCCCCCGGCCGCGACGATGCGGCGGCAGACCTCGAGGCGCTCCGAGACGACGGAATTCCCGACGACGCTGGAGGACAGCCGGATCGATTCCTCGAGACCGACGCCGCTGCCGAGGAGGTAGCCCATCGCCAGGCTGAACCGGGCGGCGTGCAGGCGACGGTAGAGTCCCTGGAAGAAGGGCAACTTCAGGCGCAGGGCGTCGGACGACCGACGCATCGACGGAAGACGGAAGAACAGGACGCAGGCCGCGACCAGGAGGGCGAGCACCGGGATCCAGATCCAGGCGAAATCGACGAGCCAGGCGCCCGCATCCAGCAGGAAGGCCGAGAAGCCGGGCAGCGTGCCGCCGAGGGAGGCGAGGATGTTGCGGAAGACGGGCAGGACCTCGACTACAAGCATGAGGATGATCGCGGCCATCATCGCGAGGAGGACCGCCGGATACACCAGGGCGCCGCGCAGGCGCTTCCGGATGTGGTCTTCCTTCTCGAAGTAGTCGGACAGGTTCTCGAGCACCTTGTCGAGATTTCCCGTGTATTCTCCGACTTTGACCATGTCGACCGAATAGGACGGGAATCCGCCGATCTCGGCCATCGCGGCCGACAGCGCCTTCCGGTCCGATACGCCGGCGGCGAGCCGGTCCAGCGCATCGGCGGCCCGGCGGTCGGACGTGCTGGCGGCGACCATGGAAAGTCCCTCGCCGAGCGGAATGCCGGCGCGCAGGACGAGCGCGGCCTGGCCGCACATCCAGGAGAGGTCGGCGGCGGGGAGGAGTCGGACGGGTCTCGGAATTCGAACCATGCGCACGCTCCTTCCGGGCCCGGCGGCAGCCGGGGAAACCGGTACGCACCCATTATAACCCAGAAGGAGCGCAAAGACGCGAGGTGCGGGGAATCAGGTGCCTTGGAGGCGTCCCTGGACGATCAGGCGCTCGGTCGCTCCGAACAGAGGATAGTAGCAGCTGATCAGGGTCATCGTGTACGGGGAGTCCGCCAGCGGCCGGAGGACCCAGTTCTCGTCGGGCTTGACCACGAAGGTCTTGAAGACGATGTAGCGGTAGGTCGTGCCGCCGTCGAAGAAGTCGATGCTGTCGCCGACGTGGACGTAGTCGAGATGCACGAAAGGCTTGGCGGAGACGCCGCTGCGGTGGCCCGCCAGCGCGGAGTTCCCGAGCTGCCCGGGCATCGGCGTGCCGGCGATGTGGCCGACCGTGACGTGCAGTTGGTCCGTGCCGGTGCCTTCGACGACGGGGACCGTGAGGCCCATGCTCTTGATCGTGAGGATGCCGAGGACCTGGAACGACGCGATGGGCGCCAGAGTCGGATTCGCGTTGCCCGTGACGATCGGCACGGCGACCGTCGGCATGGGAGTGCCCACGCCGGGCGTGGGCGGTGCGGTCGTCGGACTCGCCTGCGCCGCCGCGGTCAGGGCCGCGGCCTCCAACTGCTGCATTTGCGCGCCGAAGTTGGCTTCGGCCGCGCGCCGCTGCAGGTAATTGTAGATTTCAGTGCCGCCCGTCGTCAGGAGGATCGCGGCGCCGCACAGGATGGCGACGTTCGAGGTCCACTTGTGCTCACTGTGCTTTCTTGCGGCTTTCACGTTGCTCTTCATGTCGGTCGAATCCTTTCGGGCAAAGAGAAGGCCCCCCGAGGACATCGGGGGGCCTTCGGTTCATCCACGGACCTTAGCGGTCGTTCCGACGTCTCTTGAGCATCAGGCCGCCCGCAACGAGTGCGGAGCCGAGCAGGTAGAGAAGGTTGGTATCCACGCCGCCGGTCTTGGGCAGCGGGGGTTCGGTGACGGTCGCTTCGGACGTGATGGTGGTCAGAGGCGGGGTGTCCTGAGGTATCGAGATCTCAGGGGTGGGAGTCGGCGTGTTGCTGGGGGTCGGCGTAGGAGTGTCACTCGGGGTAGGGGTCGGTGTGACGCTGGGGGTCGGCGTAGGAGTGTCACTCGGGGTCGGCGTAGGTGTGTTGCTGGGGGTCGGCGTAGGAGTATTGCTGGGGGTCGGCGTAGGAGTATTGCTGGGGGTCGGCGTAGGAGTGTTGCTGGGGGTCGGGGTCGGAGTGTTGCTGGGGGTCGGCGTAGGAGTGTTGCTGGGGGTCGGCGTAGGAGTGTTGCTGGGGGTCGGGGTCGGAGTGTTGCTTGGGGTCGGCGTAGGTGTGTTGCTGGGGGTCGGGGTCGGGGTCGGATCCGTGCAGGAGAGGCCGAAAATTTCGGATTGGGTCGTTTGGCTGAGCAGAATGCCAATCACCGTTTGGGAATGCTCGCGGTTCAGGCTGTATGTTCCGCGCTTATTGTCGTAGGTGACGAACACTTCGGCATCAGTGGACTTGTTCTTCAGCGTTGTGGCCTTCAGTGTGAAGGAGGTCGGCGAAGTCACGCCCTTCAGGATGAGCTGGTAATCGCCGGATCCCATATCGACGATTTCGTACTTGGAGGCGTCGAGCGATGTCCCGCCGCTGCCCAGAACATCGAAGACGATCGCGGCGCCGGTCGAGCTCGTCGCACTGAAATCGAAGGTGTACTGCGTGACGCCGCCCGTCAGCGCCCAGGACCCGGAGAGAGGGCCCACAAGAGTGAACGTGTTCACGGTCGAGGCTTCAGCGGCCGTAATGGGAGGAGTCTGCGCGTCATCGAGCAACATGTCATAGATGGCCTTGACCGCGTCATAATGTGACGAACCCACGGAAGATGACGTCAGCGTCGGGGGTGTGCTGCCCGAAAACGTGATGAAGTGCCACAGAGCGTACTGGACGGCCGTGATGTCTTCCTTGCTTGTGTGATTCCAACTGTAGTTCAGAATTGCACGGATCTTGTCGGGATTCGTGATGTTGCAGATGCTGGCGAGATTCGGTTCGTCGAGCGGAACCTTTACATAATTCGACGATGTGTTGATATATACGGAATAGTCTCCGCAGAAAGCGTACCAACCTTCCGTCATGGAGAATCGATAGGCTTGCCCGTATCCGGCCGTTCCGCTGCCGGTATACTTGTAGGTTTGCGAATAATCGATGGCGCCGGAAACCATGGAGAATACCAGCAATGTAACAATCGCCACCACTGCCATCGTCACGGCCATCTTGGAGCCGCGAAGCCGAGACCTCTTGAAAACTTGACTATTCATCTCCGATTCCTCCTCTTCGGTAGGAATCGGGGCCGGTTGCACCACTAGCTCCCCGCGCACCAGGTGCCCAATTAAAGTGCGCGGATCCTTGCATCCCCAATCCTTGGCTGTGTTGTGTTCTGCAATGTTTTTGTAACATTGCCGCAACATCAATCTACAACCGCTTCAATGCCTTGTCAAATGCCATATGATACGGAAAGCCTTCATTTTGGGTCATCAGGGGTCATTGGACCCCACAAAGGAGGAAGCGGTTCGTTCACCGACGCGTGCCGCTCGCCGGTGGGACCATTCTTCCTGATCCTGACGATCCACTTCCTCGTTCGTCGTCGCGAAAGCCGCCTGCAGAATGCCGCGGAGCCGTTCTTCCGTTCCGGGACCCATGATCCATGCGTCAGCGAATGCGATCCGATCGCGCCTGCCGTCCTGCCGTTTCTGCTCGTCCGACTCTACCTGCCGCCGTTTCCAGCGGACGTGCCGACAAAAAGGTACTATCTTCCCATGCGCGAACGCATGAAAATTCCATCCACCGCTACGGGTCCGGGGTTGACGGAAATCGGGGCCGACGCCTGGAAGGCGCGAAGAGGGTTGCACGAAACGACGACGAAAACGGAAGGACCGAAGCGGTCCACCGTGGGGATCCCATTGAAGAAGGAGGAGGGGAGGTTCCTGAACATAGAAAAACCCCTTCTCTTTCGGGAGCTGGCTGCCATCGACCGAGGTCGGAAGGCCCTGTAGCTTTGCGCCGCCGGCTTTCGCCGGGTTTGCCGTTTCGTGATAGGACTCTACGTGAGCAACATATCACGGCCAGAAAGGCTTGTCAACAGGGTGTTTCGTGGTTTCGGGCGATTCGGGTCCGCGACGTCTGCTATAATGGGACTGCATTCACCGTGCCTCCAGGAGGTCCGGGGAAAGGAAGGCGCAGTGCCGAGCGAGACGCAGAACCCCCTCCCGCCGATGTCCCAGGGCCGGATCGCCGGACCGAGGCGGTACCGCCGTCTGGTCCCGATCGCCGGGGTGGCTCTGGCGTTGCTTCTCGTCGTCGCCTGCGCGCGGATTCTCCCGTCGCTGACTCCGTCCCTCTTCCCCACCGGCACGCCGGAGCCTTCCGCGACGGACACGTCCGCACCGGAGCCTTCATCCGGGCCGACCCCGACTCCGGGCCCCACGAAGGCCCCGACTCCGCGGCCTACCGCGAAGCCCACCGCGACACCCGCCCCGACGGCGACGCCGAAGCCGATCGCGACCACCTCGCTGGTCGCGGGCACGTATTCCGTCCTGTATCGA
>CAILLO010000023.1 GCA_903835065.1 uncultured Eubacteriales bacterium | reverse complement strand
CGCGTGTCGACCAGGAGATGGTGCTCATCCCCGTTGACCGTGATGAGGAGCTCCTGCTTCATGCCTTCGCTCCCTTCTCCGCCCAGGCGCGGGCGGCGTTCAGCGCCCGCCGCGACAGCACTTCGACGAGGACCTTCCTGTACTCCGCCGAGGCGCGCAGATCGCTGATCGGCTGGGCGTCGCCGGCGGCCTCGACGCTGGCGCGGTCGATGAGAGCCCCGTCCAGTTCCTTGCCGAGCAGCAGGGCCTCGGCCGCGCGTGCGCGGATCGGCGTCGGGGCGACCGCGCCGAGCGCGAGGCGGACGTCGTTCACCACGGCCGAGCCGGGCGCGAAGTCGACGAACGCCGCGACGCCCACCGTACAGCAGTCCATGGCGGAGCGGAACGACTTGAAGTACCTCGCGAAGCTGGTCATGGGGAGAGGCGGAACGACGATCGCCTTGAGCAGTTCGCCGGGCTCGAGCACCGTCTGCCCGGGACCGGTGAAGAAGTCCTCCAGAAGCAGGCTCCTCTCCGTCTTCCCGTCGGTGATGACCGCCGTGGCGCCGCAGGCCAGGAGGATGGGGGCCGTGTCGGCCGACGGCGCCGCGTTACACAGGTTGCCGCCCACCGTCGCCCTGCTGCGCACCTGCATCGAGCCGACGAACGAAGCCGCTTCGGCGATGCCGGGGAACGCTGCCAGGACGTCCCGGGAGTTCTCGACGGCCCCAAGCGAGGCGACGGAGCCGATGACGAGGTTGCCGTCGCCGTCCAGGCGCAGGCCATCGAGCCCGGGCACGTCGCGGAGGCTGACCAGGGCGTGAGGTTCCAGACCGCCCTGCCTCATCTGCACGATCAAGTCCGTACCGCCGGCGAGGGCCTTCACAGGGCCGTCCGGGGTGGCCAGCATGGTGCAGGCCTCCTCGAGCGACGACGGCCTCAAGTACTCAAAGCTTTTCATACGCCGCGCTCCAATCCCCTTCCGGTCATTTCTCCAGCGCCGCGACGCCGGCCCTGGTCTCCTCGATCGGCGCCTTCTCCATCGTGATGGCTTCGCGATTGCAGAGGAAGTAGCAGACGGCGCACGAGTAGCATTCCTTGGAATCGACGAGGACGGCCTTGCCGTCGATGATCTCGATGCATTCGCAGTGCCCGGGAGCCGCGCAGAGGCCGCAGCCGTTGCACTTCTCGAGGTCGATGGCCGGCAGCATCGGGATGTAGTCGACCTCCTTCGGCGTGACGATGTACTTGAGCGCGATGCCGCGCATGTCGGCGAGCGTCTCGTAGCCGTTCTCGTCCATGAACTTGCGCAGGCCGGGCTCGATCTTCGCGAAGGCCTTGTAGCCCTTGAGATAGAGCAGCGAACAGTACGTGAGCACGGTGGCGCCGTACATGAGCATCTCCACCGAATGGCGCCAGTTCATGAGTCCGCCGCCGCCGGCGAGGGGAAGGTCCGGGCAGATCGTGCGCATCTGCGCGATGTGCCGGTAGGCGAGCGGGCGGATCCACGGCCCGCAGAGGCCCGCGAAGGACTGGTTACCCGTCGAGGGGTACATCGGGTGGCCGCCGTTCTTGATGTCGAGCGGAGGCAGGGACTGCGGGCAGTTGATGGCCGAGACGGCGGCCGCGCCGGCCTTCTGCACCGACCTGGCGACCATCATCGTGTTGGCTTCCGGCGTCATCTTCGGCATCACCGGGATGCCGACGGCGTCCACGACGGCCTTGCAGACCTGACCGGCGAGGACCGGGTCCTTGCCCAGCGTGGCGCCCAGTTCCGGCTCCTCGTCCACGCCCATCTGCTTGGCCATCAGGCCGAGGTTGGGACATGACATGTTGAGCTCGAGCATGTCCGCGCCGGCCTCTTCCAGCATGCGCCCGAGCTTCGCCCAACCCTCGAGGTCCTCGCCGGGGCCCATCATGTTGGCGATGATCTTGAGGTCCGTCTGCTCCTTGCACTGCGCGATGAGCTCCTGGGTCCTCTCGACCTGCATGCGCTCCCCGGAGGGCGAGTAGAAGGCGCCCCCCTTCTCGATGATGTGGTACGGCCGCGCGTAGAGCGGGATCTGCAGGAACGTGAGCTTGGTGCTCACGGCCGAAGCGCCGTTCTCCTCGGCCCACTTGATCTTCTCGACCTTGTTGGTGAGTTCGGACGAAGCGATGATGAACGGGTTCTTGAGCTTGAGCCCGGCGAATTCGACCGACAGGTCAGCCATCGAGTTCTCTCCTTCTGGTCTCGTTCTCGGGGGAATCGGCGAAGCCGGTGGACGGCACCGCCTCACGCGTGTCGGCAAGGGCGGCGGCGGTGTCGAGATACCTTCCGCTCACCGCCGCTTCGGCGTCCGCGCGAGCCTCGTCCGTCCAGTAGCCGAGCTCGTAGCCGAACCACGGCTTCTTGAGGATCAACGGGGGCAGGCCCTCCGCTTCCCATCGCGCGAGCGCCTTGTCCATGAACTCCTTGCGCGGCAGAGAAGTGGGCGGGTAGGCCCACTTGCGCGTGGCGTCGATCAGGATCGACGACATCCCCGTCGGCGCCGGGAAGCGCTGCTCGTCGACGTGCGCTTCGGGAGGCGCGGAGGACGGGTCGAGGATCGACGCGCGCCCGCCGATGATCCGCACGTCGTGCTGCGGACGCATGCGGTATGCCATCGCCCAGTTGACGGAGTCCGCGTCGTTGGGGTCGATGTCGTCGTCGACCACCACGATGGTCTTGCCCACGCACGGGTCGAGAGCCGCCGCCGCATACAGAGCCTGCCACGGCTGCGAGGGATGCATCTTCTTCATCTGGATGACCATGAGGCCGTAGCTCCCCGTGGCCTCGTGGAGCTGCACGTCGAGGACGCCGGGGATGTTGGAGTCCTTCTGCAGGTACTTGCGATAGGCCGCATCGTAGGCGAGCTTGCGGATCAGGCTGCTCTCCGACGGCGGGAACTGGCTCAGGAACGCCTGATACACGGGCTTCTTGCGATGCATGATCCCGGTGACGGTGAACACGGGGTTCGCCACCCTGGTGCCCATGTACCCGGTGTACTCACCGAACGGGGCTTCCTGCTCCCGATAGGTCGGGTCCACGTACCCCTCGATCACGATCTCCGCCGAGGCGGGGACCTCCAGAGGCACTGTCTGGCACCTGACCACGTCGATCGGCTCGCCGGCGATGGAGCCGGCCAGCGCCAGTTCGTCGACCGCGAATGGTACCTTGGCGACGCTGCACAGGCCGACCGCCGGCGAACAGCCGAGGACGATCGCAGCCGGCAGCATCTCGCCGCGATCGCGGGCGCGCTGCAGGTGGATACCGATGTGCTGGCTCTGGTGGGCCATCATCCCGGCCCTGCCGGGGCCCTTGACCATCACGCGGTACGTCCCCACGTTGCGCTCGCCGGTCTCGGGATCGTTGGTGATCCAGAACGGCGACGTGAAGTACGGCGCGGGGTCGAATCCGGGCGTGGAGATGGGGTGAGGGAACTCAAGGATGCCGTCGTGCTCGAGGAGCCCCTCGCCGACGTGGATCTCCTCCATCACCGGGCCGCTGTCGACCAGGCGCGGCGGGATGAGGCGTGTGTGCACCTCGTTCCAGCGCTCGTCGATGTCCTCCGGAGCGCACTTCAGAGCGTGCGCGTAGACCGCCCGGTTGGCGCCAAGCACGCCGACCGCGACCGATCCCTCGAACTCCCGGCCGAGAGCGTCGGTGACGTTCTCGAACACGAAGGCGGTGCGCTGCTCGGCGGGCAGCCCACGGAACTGCAGGCGCACCAGCGGCATCAGCTCTGTGTCCTTGCAGATGCGCGACGTCACGCGCCGCACGAGGCCGTCGGCCTCCAGGGCGGCGATGTACTCCCGGAAGTCCTTGTAGTAGCTCACGGTGCCCCCTGCTTCATGATGTCGGCCACCAGCGGATCCTCGACCACCCATTCCAGCCCGAGCCTGGCGAGGGTCGCCGGGAGGGGCAGGCTGGTCGTGGGATCGAGTCCGCTGGCTTGATAGAACTCAGCGCGCATCAGGTCGAAATCGACCGTCTGGCCCGCCAAGGCCCCTTCCGTCAGCGCCTCCTCGGACAACCTGCGCGGCAGGATGTCGTCGGCGGCCCTCAGACCTTCGCGGACGTTGATGACGCGTTCGAGCGTGTTGACGCGCTCGCCGGTGAGGTAGATGTCGGCGGGCCCGAACTCCTGACCGGTAGCCGCAGCGATGAGCTGGGCCAGGGTGGCGTCCTGCATGCCGTTCGACAGGAAGGCGCAGGTGCCGGCCGAGTCGGAGCCGCCGGCACGCCGGTTGCGACTGCCCAGGGCGATCGGCGCCTTGCCGGTGTCGGCGAAGCGGTCGATGTCCGGGTTGGTGAGCTCCGCGGTCACCGTGTAGCCGCCGGCGTGGTGGCAACCTCCTCGCGGGCCACAGGCGTACACCAGCGCCATGCCTTTGGCGCCTCGGGGATCGTAGCCTCCCACCTCCATGCCCTTGGCGTGCATGGCGAAGATCTCAGAGCCCTGGCCGATCTCCTCGGCGAGGGCGCGGCTGCCGCGGGCGATCCGCGCGCCGAACCCGGTGAGGTAGGCGGCGTCGTGGATGAGCTGCATCACCGCTTCGGCATTGCCGAAGCTCAAGTCGATGCCGCCCGTGTCCTCGAGCGTGAGGAGGCCCTTCTGGAAGCACTCCATGGCGAACGAGATGGTGACCCCCACCGAGATTGTGTCCATGCCGAGCAGGTCGCAGAGCTGGTCGGCGGCGATGACGGGGGCAAGGTCGAAGATCCCGCACGAGCTGCCCAGAGCGTAGGCGGTCTCGTACTCCGGCCCCTCAGTCATCGCTCCGGCGTATGGGCCCTCGCGCACGACGGTCACCTTGGAGCAGCGACTGGGGCAGGGTTCGCCACAGGGCTCGTCCTTGACCAGGTACTTGGTGCGCAGCGCGTCGCCAAGCAGACCGGCGGCCTCTTCCGGCAACGCCGCTCGCTGCCAGTTGTCCGCGGGCATCATGCCCGAGTTCAGCGTGACCGCGACGGTGCTCATCGAACCGTGCACCTTGAGCGGTCCCGAGGTGAACGGGTTGGCGCGCAGTTGTTCGTTGATCGTGCGGACGGTCTCCTTGAACGCCTGCGGATCGGCCAGCGGCGCGGCCTCCTTGCCCTTGCGGACGACGAGAGCCTTCACGTTCTTGGAGCCCATCACGGCTCCCGCCCCGCCACGGCCCAGGGCGCGGCGCTCGTTGAGCATGCACGCGTACGGGACCATGTGCTCCCCGGCCGGGCCGATGCAGGTCACCGCCAGCTCACCGGACGGCAACTCCTCGCGGATGTACTCCTGGGTGGCCTGTGTGTCGAGGCCCCAGAGGTGATCCGCCGGATGCAGCTTGGCGGTTCCACGGGCGACTTCGACGTAGACGGGCCGCTCCGAGTGCCCGGTGAGGATGATGACGTCGAAGCCCGAATGCTTGATCGCCGGGCCCAACAGCCCCCCGGTGATGCAGAACAGGTACAAGCCCGTCTGCGGCGACTTGGTGACGAGGGCGGCGCGGGCGCCGCCGGCAGCTCCCGTGCCGGTCAGCGGGCCGGACGTGAAGATGAGCGGGTTGTCGGGTCCGAGCGGGTCGGTGCCCGCCGGCATCAGCTTGAAGAGGTAATACGCACCCAGCCCGCGGCCGCCCAGGAAGTCGTTGGCTGCCTTCAGGTCGAGCGGTTCCTCGCGCACGTCCCCGCTCCCGACGTCGACGAAGAGGACCTTTCCCCAGCGCGCGCCCTTGGACGGTGTGTCGGCCATCTGTCAGTCCTCTCCGAGAGCATGCTTGTACAGGCGAGTCAGGTCCGCCGGCGACGCGTGCCGCATGTTGAGGCGGTAGTTGACGACCTTCGTGCATTGATCGACCAGCGCGGGTATGGCATCGAGAGGGACCTGAGACTGGTCGAGCGCGGTCGGGAAGCCGACGTCGTGCATCAGCTGCCAGAGCCGGTCCAGGACGTACTCCCCCAGTTCGCGGTCCGTACCTTCCACGCCGAGCAGTCGCGCTACGGGCGCGAGCTTGTGCGCGGCCACGGCCAGATTGAACTCCATGG
>CAILLO010000022.1 GCA_903835065.1 uncultured Eubacteriales bacterium | reverse complement strand
TCATGAATACCAAGGAGGAGCTGCGCGAGGCGTTCCGCGAACTCGAGGACGGGACGTTCCTGAAGCACAAGTAAAATCCGTGGACGCGTCCGCGCGAGCGGACAGCCGGCAATGAAGGAGACGCCCGATGAAGACCCTGATCGTCTACTATTCGAACAGCGGCAACACGAAGAAGGCGGCCGAGGCGCTGGCCGTGGAGCTCGGCGCGGAACTCGCGGAGATCCGGGAGGACCGTCCGAGGAAGGGACTCTCCGGATTCCTGCGCAGCGGTTTCGAAGCCGCGACGAAGAAGGCGACCCGCATCCGGCCGCTCGGCGCGAAACCGGAGGACTTCGAGCGCACGATCGTCGCCTCGCCGGTCTGGGCCGGACACCTCAGCAGCCCGGTGCGCGCCTTCCTGTGCGACCAGGGCACCCATATCGCCGAGTTCGGCGTCCTGCTGACGCACGCCGCTCCGAGCGCCAAGAACGACTATCCGACCGTCGTGGCGGAAGCCGAGAAGCTGATCGGCAAGAAAAGCGTCTTCACCCGTTCGGTGGTCGGTCCCTTTTCCATGAAGAAGTAGTCCAGGACCCAGGCATTTCCGGAACGGACGAAAGGCCGCGCGATTCGCGCGGCCCTTCGCCGTTTCCGGGATTCCCGGCGCCGCCTCGCGCCGGATTCAGCGCTTGACGCGCGCGTTGCCCTTCCAGACGCTCCAGACCATGTCCTCGTCGGCCGGAATCGCGTAGTCCACCAGGAACGTCGTCGCCAGCGCGCCGGAGGCCCAGCCGAACTGAAGCCACTTCTCGGGCGCCCAGCCCTTCAGGACGCCGTACAGCAGGCCGCCGACGAAGCCGTCGCCGCCGCCGATGCGGTCGAGCACGCCGATCTCGCGGGGCTCCGCGACGAACCACTCGTCGCCCGCCAGCAGAATCGCGCCCCAGAGGTGCCGGTTCACGTTGATGACCTCGCGGAGCGTCGTGCCGTAGACCGAGACGTTCGGGAAGGCCTTCTTCACGCGGCCGATCATCTCCTTGAAGCTGTCGATGTTCGACGAGATGCTCTTGCCGCCGGCCTCGGGACCCTGGATGCCGAGGCAGAGCTGGAAGTCCTCCTCGTTGCCGACGAGGATGTCGGAGATCGAGGCGATCTCGGCGAAGATCGCGGACAGTTCGGCCTTGCGTCCCTCCCAGAAGGAGGCGCGGTAGTTCAGGTCGAAGCCGATGCGCGTGCTGTGCTTCTTCGCGGCGCGGGCGAGCTCGAGGCAGAACTGGCTCGTTTCGGGCGACAGCGCGGCGATCAGGCCGGACAGGTGCAGGACCTGGACGCCGTCCTGGCCGAACAGGCGTTCGAGGTCGAAGTCCTTCGCGCTGAGCGTGCGCCCGACCTCGCCGGCGCGGTCGTTGTGGACGCGCGGGCCGCGGGCGCCGTAGCCGCTGTCGGCGATGTTGAACTGGTGGCGGTAGCCCCACGGGCCGCCCTGGGGGACGTCCCTGCCTTCGAAGGTCATGCCGCGCGACATCAGGTCGTGCTTGATGAAGGCGGCGATCGGGCTGTCCTGCACGAAGGTCGTCAGCACGTGGACGGGCAGGCCGAGATACGAGGAGACGCTGGCCACGTTGGTCTCGGCGCTGGTCGCCTGCATCGCGAAGTGGTTGCTGGCGTGCACGGGCTGGCCGTTGTCGGGGGTGAGGCGGACCCCCATGCTGGTGGGGACGACGAGGGCGTATTTGAATTTCTTGCGCAGCTTCAGGTCCATGTCGCGACTCCTTTTCGATGCCGGCGGGTCCGCCGGTCAGGCCTCGAACTTCTTACGGTCGGCCCACAGGCCGATCGCGGGGTTGCTGATGTAGAAGATCTCCTCGCCGTCCGCGAGCGTGTTCCAGCCGTCGACCAGCCTCGCCGGGTCGTAGCGCTTCAGCGCGTCGCCCAGGGCCACGTACCGGAAGTTCACGCCCTCGACCTCCTCGCGGGTCAGCTTCTCCACCGCGTAGGTGATCGCGAAGCGCCCGTCGGAGGAGCCGTGGATCAGGTGCGCCGCGGCCGACAGGTGGTCCTTGAGATCCTGGTTCTTCCGCCACGCGTCGAGCACGCCGACGCGGCCCACGTAGCCGTACTTGCGGATCAGCAGGTCGATCGCGGGGTCCTCGCCGAACTTCTTCACGCCGGGCGCCAGCACGACCAGTTCGCCGCCGTCGGCGATGGCCATGCGCGTGCGGTAGACCGACTTGTTGCCCAGCCAGGTGCTCTTGAACTCGCGCTCGTCGAGGTACACGACGACCTTCTTCGGCGCACGGTCGAGGAAGATCAGGTTGCGCCGCTGGCTCTGCGCCACGGCCTGCTCGAACAGCTTCCGGTCGCGGCCGATGTAGAGCCCCTCGAGGGCGACCTCGCCGCGGTCGACGGTCGTGACGGTCAGGATGTACTGCAGCGGACGCTGCGCGAAGAACTCGCGCTCGGCGTAGTCGAGCACCTTGCGGACGGGCGAGTGGTCCTTGCCCATCAGGCGCTCCATCCCGTAGACGGCGCCCAGGAAATGCGAGCGGTTGATGAGCGACTTGCCGCCGCAGCCGACGAAGATGTTCTTGTTGTAGTTGGCCATCCCGACGACTTCGTGCGGGACCACCTGGCCGATGCTGACGATCAGGTCGTAGGAGGGGTCCATCAGGCGCTCGTTGACCTCGACGTCGATCGGGTAGTCGATCAGCCCGTCGGAGACCTCCTTCACGAACTCGGCCGGGACCTGCCCGATCTTCACGATGTCGGTCTTCCAGCGGTGGGGGAGGAACGTCCCGTAGGGGATCTCCTCGCCGAAGAAGGCGGCGCATTCCTCCGGGGTCATCGCGTCGTGCGTGCCGAGCGCCGGCATGATGTCCACGTGGCAGACGTCCTTGAGCATGCCGTACAGGATCTGCGTGATCCGGCCGGCGTAGGAGTGGAGGCGGGTCATGTCGGGCGGCAGCAGCAGGACCTTCCGGAGCGTCCGGCCGGCCAGGAAGCGCCGAAGCGCCTCGGTCAGCTCGGCGTCCGAGATCGTCTTCCCCTGCGCCTGCATTGCAATGTCGGCCATGGTCTTCTCCTTCGCCCATCCGGGCAAACGGGTGCATCCTGGCTTCCATTATAACGACAACGGTTGACGGAAAACGGGCACTTCTTGACCAGAATCGTGCGGAAGTTGCGGTCGGTCGGCCCCTAGCGCGCGAGCGCCTCCGCGAGGTCGCGCTCCGCCGTCGAGACCGGCTTGACGCCGTATTCCTTCACGAGGACGTCGAGCACCGCGGGCGACACGAACTGCGGCAGCGTCGGGCCGAGGTAGAGGTTCTTCACACCCAGCGACAGCAGCGTCAGCAGCACGCAGACCGCCTTCTGCTCGTACCAGGAGAGCACGAGGGTCAGCGGCAGTTCGTTGATGCCGACTCCGAAGGCCCCTGCGAGCGCGACCGCCACCTTGATCGCCGAATATGCGTCGTTGCACTGGCCCATGTCCATGAGGCGCGGCAACCCGCCGACCGAACCGAGGTCGAGGTCGTTGAAGCGGAACTTGCCGCACGCGAGCGTCAGCACGACGGAATCGGCCGGCGTCTTTCGCACGAAGTCGGTGTAGTAGTTGCGGCCCGGCTTGGCGCCGTCGCAGCCTCCGACGAGGAAGATGTGCTTCAGGGCGCCGCTCTTCACGGCGTCGATCACCTGGTCCGCCACGCCGAGCACGGTGCGGTGCCCGAAGCCGGTCCGGAGCGTCGAGCCGCCGTTGATGCCCTTCATGGCGGCGTTGTCCTCGGCGTATCCGCGCAGGGCGAGCGCCTTCGCGATCACGGGCGTGAAGTCCTTGCGGCCCTGGAAGGACGGGATGTGCACGAGTCCGGGGAACCCGACCATCGCGGTCGTGAATACGCGGTCCTTGTAGGAGGCGCGCGGGGCCATCAGGCAGTTCGTGGTGAAGAGGAACGCGCCGGGGACCCCGTCGAACTCCTTCTGCTGGTTCTGCCACGCCGTGCCGAAGTTGCCCTTGAGCTGGGGATGCTTCTTCAGCTCCGGGTACCCGTGGGCGGGCAGCATCTCGCCGTGGGTGTAGACGTCGACGCCCTTGCCGTCGGTCTGGTCGAGGAGCTGCTTCAGGTCGTGGAGGTCGTGGCCGGAGACGACGATGAAGGGGCCCTTCGCGATCGTCATGGAGACCGTCGTCGGCACCGGGTGACCGCAGGTGGCGGTGTTCGCCTCGTCGAGCAGCTCCATGCAGCGGTAGTTCGTCTTGCCGAACTCCATGAGGAGGTCGAGCCATTCCGCGATCTCCCGGTGTTCGCCGAGCGCGCGCATCCCCAGGAAGAACCAGGCCGAGACCGCCGCGTCGTGGAATCCGAGGACGTGGGCGTGCCAGGCGTACGAGGCCATGCCGCGCAGGCCGGTCAGCAGCAGCGTCCGCATCGACACCTGGTCGACGTCGCCGGTGAAGAGGACCCCGGGGTCCAGGTCGGCGGTCTCGTCGGATCCGTCGTCCAGGTCGTCCTCGACCGCCGCGTCCGGGCCGCAGCCGCTGCACCCGCCGCACCCGCCGCTTCCGCAGCCGGAGACGTACATCGACTTCTCGATCTGCACGCGGTCGATCATCGCGACGTGGTCGTCGTCGTCGAAGTTCACGTTGGTCACGGTCAGGAACAGCGCCTCCATCATCAGCGCCTCGGTCGAGGCCAGGCGGGGTCCGTCCCCGACGGCGCGCGCGAGGCCGACCAGCGCGCCGGTCAGCTCGTCCTGCAGGTTCGCGGTGGCCGGCTGCTTCCCGCAGACGCCGACCTTCGTACAGCCCTGGCCGGGAACGGACTGCTCGCACTGGAAACAGAACATGTCGGACATGGTGGGTTCCTCCTTCAAGGCATGCTTCATCACAGGGTCGCGCAGGACCTCCGCGGAGCGGTCGGGCCGAGGGGCGTCGGGCGCGTCCGGGCTACATCCCCTGCATCATGCGGGGACTGGGGGCCTTGACGACGAAGAGCTCGGTGGACTCGGCGCCCTGGTTCGACACGTTGATCTTCGTGCGGAAGGGGATCGAGAGGATCGAGCCCTTCGGATAGGCGCGCGGTTCCTGGTCGTCGAGCTTCAGGGTCACGGTCCCGCGCACGACGATCATCGTCACGTTCGAATTGGCGAAGTGCTCGGGCGTCGCGTCGCCCGTCAGCAGCACCATGTGGTTCACGGCGACGTGGTCGTCCTCGATCAGCTTCTCGATCACCTTCGCGTCGGTCACGGTGAAGGGGTGGTTCTTCTCGACCATGGTGCGCCTCCTCCGGGTGTCTTCTAGGACAGTATACTCCCGTCGGTGCCGATGGTCACCACGCTCCACGGGACCATCTTGCCGCTCCCGAGCATGGCCTGCTTGACGGCCTGGACGATGCCGCCGCAGCACGGGACCTCCATGCGGAGCACGGTGATGCTCCGGATGTCGTGCGCCGCGAGGATCCGGGCGAGCTTGTCGGAATAGTCGCCCTCGTCGAGCTTGGGGCAGCCGATCAGCGTGATGCGGCCCTTGATGTACTCCTCGTGGATGCTGGCGCGGGCGTAGGCGACGCAGTCGGCCGCGATCAGCAGGTCGGCGCCGTCCAGGTAGGGGGCGCTCACGGGGACGAGCTTGATCTGGACGGGCCACTGCTGCAGCCGGGAGACCGGCGCCTCGGCGGCGGGGGCGGTGTCGCGGGGGGCGGGAGCCGCGAGGGCGGCGGTGCGGTCGAGCGTCTTCGCGTGGGAGCCGGGGCAGCCGCAGGCGAGGTCGTCCAGGGGTCGTCCGTGCATCTTCTTCTCCTCCTTGTGCTGGCGCGCCTTCACGGCCTCCTCGTCGAAGCCGGCGGCTTCGCGCTCCTCGATCGCGATGGCCCCGGTCGGGCACTCGGGCAGGCAGGCGCCGAGTCCGTCGCAGTAGATCTCGGAGATCAGCTTCGCCTTGCCGTCGACCAGCCGCAGGGCGCCTTCATGGCACGCGCCGATGCAGACGCCGCAGCCGTTGCACTTGTCCTCGTCGATGGTGATGATGCTTCGCTTCATGTCGTATCCTCCCTGGATCCGGTTCGTTCCATGGCCCCATGGTACCGCAGGGCAGGGGCGGTCGTATGTAGCCGGGGCTACCATTCATGCCGGATCGTCGGGAACCCCGGAATCTCCCGGCGACTTTCGCGCGGAATCCTCGGGAAACGGCGCATTTCGTTGATGACACCTGTATTTTGATGTGCTAATCTTTTTTCAATGCGGCCCCACTAAAAACGACGGAGGTGTTCATTTTGGAGCGGAAGATCATCCAGGTCCAGGACAAGGTCCCCCTCGCCCAGTGGTTCCCTCTCAGCCTCCAGCACATGTTCGCCATGTTCGGCGCATCCATCCTCGTCCCGATCATCTTCGGCATCAATCCCGGCATCGTCCTCATCATGAACGGCTTCGGCACCCTGCTCTTCATCCTCCTGACCAAGGCCAAGGCCCCCGCCTACCTCGGCTCCAGCTTCGCCTTCCTCGGCCCGGCCGGTACCGTCATCGCGAACGCGATCAAGCCCGTCGCCGAAGGCGGACTCGGCTACAGCCACGACCAGGCCTTCGCGCTGGCCCAGGGCGGCTTCGTGATGACCGGCGTCGTCGGCATGGTCTTCGTGGTCATCATCTGGAAGTTCGGCACCAGGTGGATCGACGTCGTGCTCCCGCCCGCCGCGATGGGGCCGGTCGTCGCCCTCATCGGTCTCGCCCTCGCCGGCACCGCGGCCGACAGCTTCGGCCACCTGATCGCGCACGAAGGCGCTCCGGTCCTCACCTCCAACGTGGTCGTCTTCCTCGTCACGCTGGGCGTCGCCGTCCTCGGCTCCGTCCTCTTCCGCAAGTTCTTCGCCGTCATCCCCATCCTCGTGGCCATCATCGCCGGCTACGCCTCGGCGCTCTTCTTCCCGGGCACGATCAAGCTCGGCGCGGTCGCCGACGCCGCCTGGATCGCCCTGCCCCACGTCCAGCTCCCGATCTTCCAGATCGGCGCGATCCTGACGATCGTTCCCGCCCTGCTGGTTCTCATGACCGAGCACATCGGCCACCAGATCGTCACGTCGAAGGTCGTCGGCAAGGACCTCCTGAAGGATCCCGGCCTGCACATGACCATGCTCGGCGACTACCTCTCCACGTCGCTGTCCGGCCTCGTGGGCGCCGTCCCGACGACGACCTACGGCGAGAACATCGGCGTCATGGCCGTGACCAAGGTCTACAGCGTCCGGGTCATCGGCGGCGCGGCCGTCATCTCGATGGTCATCGCCTTCGTCGGCAAGTTCACCGCCATCATCCAGTCCATCCCGGACGCCGTCATCGGCGGCGTGTCGTTCCTACTGTACGGCATGATCGCCGCGGCCGGCATCCGCGTCATGGTCGAGGCCAAGGTCGACTACTCCAAGTCCCGCAACCTCGTCCTGACCGCCGTCACCTTCATCACCGGCCTGTCCGGCGTCACGGTGAGCATCGGGACCGTCGCCCTCAGCGGCATGGTCCTCGCCACCATCGTCGCCATGCTGCTCAGCCTGCTGTTTTTCGTCTTCGACAAGCTCAAGCTCACGAACGACGCCGACGAGCCCATCGCCCTCGAGAACGCCGACAAGTAGCGCCCGCCCCCGTTCTCGCCGTCCTCCAGGGACGCGGCCGCCGGAAGGCGCCGCGTCCCTTCCGCGTCGGTCCGTCCGGTCCGGCGGATGGTAGAATGTAGAGCAGGAAGGGAGGACGCTCGATGGCCCGCACCTCCGTGAACCCGACCTATCCGGACGCCCTCTACCATTGCCAGCTCTTCGACGGCATCCCGCCGGAGTCGGTCGACATGCTGCTGGCCTGCGCCCGGCCGTCGTCGAGGAAGGTCCGGAAGGGCGAGCCCCTCTGCGTCGAAGGGGACCCCCAGCCGGGTCTCGGAATCCTCGTCGCGGGCACTGCGCAGGTGGTGCGCGAGACCGTCGGCGGCACCCGCACGCTGTTGGGCGTGCTCGAACCGGGCGACCTGTTCGGCGAGATGACGGCGTTCGCCGGCGACGCGCGCTGGCCCGCGACCGTCGAGGCCGCGTCGGACGCCCGCGCGTACCTGCTGCCGCCGCGCTTCGTGGTCGAGCCGTGCATGAAGCCCTGCCTCGCGCAGCACAACGAACTCACGACGAACCTGCTGCGCATCGTGTCGGAGAAGGCTCTCGGGCTCAACCGGAAGGTGGACTACCTGCTGCTGCGCGGCATGCGCGAGAAGCTGGCCGCCTTCCTGCTCGACGCCCAGCGGCGCGCGGGACACCCGACCTTCGAGCTGTCGATGAACCGGGATTCCCTGGCCGACTACCTTCACGTCTCGCGTCCGTCGATGTCGCGCGAACTCGGCCGCATGCGCGACGAGGGGCTGATCGAATTCCACCGCGCGAGCGTCCGGATCCTGGACCCGGAGCGTCTGCGTACGGGAGGAGGGACCCGATGACCCGGAAGTCCCGCAGACCCCGCAGGCCCCGCAGACCGTGGCGCGTCCTCGCGTGGATCGCGGGCGTCCTCGCCGTCCTGATGCTGGCCCCCTACCTCGTGCCCGTCGCGACGTACGACCCATACGCGTCGCCCGTGCCCCACCCGGACGGACACTACGTCGAGATCGCCGGAAAGACCTTCTATTACAGGGTCTTCGCCCGGCCGGAGGGCACGCCGGTCAAGGGGCGCATCCTCCTCGTGCACGGGTTCGGCGGGTCGACGAATTCCTGGAACGCAACCGCGCCCTCGCTCGCGGCGGAAGGCTGGCTCGTCGTCGCGGTCGACCTGCCCGGCTTCGGGTACAGCGAGAAGAAGCGCATCGACGGCACCTATTCGCACGAGACGAACGCCAGGGACCTGTGGCTGCTGCTGGACCTCGTCTCGCCGCGGGATGCGGCGTCCGGATCCCGCTGGAACCTGGTCGGGCACTCGATGGGCGGCGACGTGGTCGCGTGGATGGCCGCGCAGCGACCGGAAAGCACCGGTCGGGTCGTGCTGGTGGACGGCGCCGTCCTCGGCGCGGGCAGCGACACGGTCTCGCCGGGCTCCGCCGTCGCGCTGCTGCGGCTCCCGCCCATCGCCCGGGCCGCGACCGTGCTGCTCGACCGCCTGCTCCGGAACCCCGCCTCGATCCGCGGCACCCTCGCCTCCGCCTACGGGCGCACCCCGACCGACGCAGAACTCGCTTCCTACGCCGCACCGCTCGCCGTCCCCGGGACGGCCGCCTCGCTGGTCACGATCGCGAGCGCCCGATCCCTCGACGAGGACGATTCCGCGCGGCTCAAGGCCACCGGCCTGCCGGTCGCGCTGATCTGGGGGTCCGCCGACACCTGGGTCGTGCCGGTCGACCAGGGCCGATACCTGTCGGACCTCCTCGGCGTCACCCTGCAGCTCGTCGAGGGCGCCGGGCACTGCCCGATGGAGACGCACCCGGCCGAATTCCTGAAGCTCCTGCGCAATGCATTGGAACCGGAGGCATCGAAATGAAATCCGAGATCATCACCCTGGGCGAAGGAAGCCGTCTCCAGCTGATCTCCGAGGAGGTCGAGCGGAAGGGCGTCGTCTTCCTGAACGAGATCGAGAGCGACGAAGTCCGGGTCGACGCACTGCTCGAGGCCGGCACGGCGAGGGCCCGCGAGCTCGGTGCCCGATGGGTCAAGGCGGGATTCCGCGCGGGAGGGGACTGTGCGAGGCCCCCTGTCGCGCCTCCCGCAGGCTGGTCGTTCGCCCATGACATGGAGATCTTCCGCAAGGAACTGCCGCCGGACCGCGACCGGCCTGCCGCGGATCCGCGGATCACCCTGGACCCGCTCCGGCCGGAAAACGCGTCGGCCTTCATGCGCGTTCACGACGAAGCGTTCGCGGAGACGCCCGACTCCGGGAGCATGACGTCGGAGGAAGTCCGGCGCATCTTGTCGGACGATCGGACGCTGGCCGGCCTGGCGCTCGCCGACGGCACGACGGTCGGCGTCTATGAGATTTCGACGCTCGAACGCATCTCGGATGCGGCCCGTGCGGATTCCCACCTCGAGACGATCGGCATCCTCCCGTCCCGTCGCGGCGAAGGCCTGGGCCGCGGGGCGCTCGCCGCCGTCGAGGCGCTCGCGCAGGCCGGCGGAGCGCGCTCGATCAGCCTCACCGTCGCTTCGACGAACGCCTCTGCGGTCTCCCTCTACCGAAGGTCCGGCTACGCCCGCGTCAGGATACTCTCGCGCTGGTATGGACGTCCGCTGGATGACGCACGACATGCGGAGCTGGCGACGACGCCGCGCGGGAAGGGGCGGACCGAGCTGGAATCGATCGTCACGGGCACGTTGGTGACGTTCGCGAGCCTCGTCGAGGACCTCGCCCGGCTCGGCGTGAAGAAGGGCGATACGCTCGTCGTGCACGCCTCGATGAGCCGGATGGGCTGGGTTTGTGGCGGTGCAGAGACGGTCGTCCGCGCTCTGCTCGAGGCGGTCGGGCCGGAGGGGACGCTCGTCATGCCGTCGCAGGCCGGGGCGAATTCGGACCCGAAGTACTGGCACCGTCCGCCCGTGCCAAAGGAGTGGTGGGACCGGATCCGGGCCGAGATGCCGCCCTTCGACCCGCGGACCACGCCGACGCGCGGCATGGGCGCCGTCGCGGAGCTGTTCCGGACCTGGCCGGGCACGCTGCGGGGGTCGCACCCGCAGTCGGGCTTCGCCGCCCTCGGCCCGAAAGCGGCCCTCTTCGCCATGGAGCAGCCGCTGGCGTTCGACTTCGGAGAAGGGTCGCCCGTTTCCGCCTTCTACCAGGAGGACGTCCGCTGCCTGCTGCTCGGCGTCGGCTACGACCGCTGCACTGCGTTCCACTACGCGGAGACCCGTGCGGGCTGCCGCGGGCGCGAGGAGCAGGCGGCCGCGGTGCGCGACGCCGAAGGCGTCCGACGCTGGGCCGTCTTCGAGCAGAACGACGTCGACTCCGACGACTTCCCCGAGGCGGCCGCGGACTTCGACAGAATGGACGCCGTGGCGCACGGCAAGATCGGCGCCGCCGACGCGCGCCTCTTCCGGGTGCGCGAAGGCGTCGACGCCGTCGAGGCGTTCTTCCGCGCGCACGACCTGCGCCGCCTCGAGGAGGCGGACCGGGGTTGGCTCATGGACTACGTCGCGGCCGAACCCGACGTGAATCTGTTCCTGATCGGCGACGTCGAGGGCTACGGCTTCGACCGCCCCTTCCAGGACGTCTACGCCTGCGAGCGGAACGGCCGCGTCGACTCCGTCCTCCTCCGCTACAACGAGTCCTACATCGCCTACAGCCGGTACGCCGATTTCGACCCGCAGCCGCTGCTCCGGACCATCGGGAAATATCCGTCGCGCATGCTGTCCGGCAAGAAGGAGGTCCTCGAACGCCTGCGGCCCTTCCTCCCGGAACTCCGCTTCCGGGACACGCACCTTTCCCGCCTCGAGACCGTGCGGGACGCCGGCGGACCGCCCGTCTCCGACGAGGTCGTGCGGGCCGTCGCCTCGGACGCCGAGGAGCTGGTCGACCTGTACTGCGGGATCGACGAATTCGAGACGAAGCACCGTCGGGACAGCGAACTCGTCGCCATGCGCCGCACGATCGCCGATCAGAAGGGGCGCTACTACTACATCCGCCGCGAGGGGCGCATCGTCTCCGCCGCCGCCACGGTCGCCGAGAACTCGGCCTCCGCCATGGTCGTGGCCGTCGCGACCGACCCCGGCTTCCGCGGCCAGGGGCTCGCCACCCGCGTGGTCTCGGAGCTCTGCCGCGACGTCCTGGCCGGCGGGAGGTCGTTCCTCTGCCTGTTCTACAGCAACCCGGTCGCCGGGGGGATCTACCGGCGCCTCGGATTCAAGGAAACCGGGCTCTGGACGATGGCCAGCCTCCGGAAGAAAGAAGGGAACCAGCCATGAAGGACGCCAGACTCGACCGCCTCGCCCACCTGATGCTCACCCACTCGCTCGACCTTCAGCCGGGCGCGAGGTTCCAGATCGACGCCGCGACGACGGCCAGACCGCTCGTCAAGGCGCTGCTCGAGGAGGCCGCCCGACTGGGCGCCTTCGCGACCGTGAAGCTCGAGGACGAGGAGATCCGCCGCCTGCTGGCGGACCGGCTCGACCCGCAGGACGGCGGCGCCTCCGAGGAGTTCCTGCGCATGACCGCCGCCTGGGAGAAGCGCCGCTGGGAGGACCTGTCGGCCAACCTCGCGATCCGCGCCCCCGAGAACGACCGCGAACTGACCGACGTCGCGCCGGAGAAGACGCGCATGATGGGCGCCGGCCTGCGCGAAGTCCAGGACATCATCATCAACGCCCGCCGCTGGCTGCTGTTCTACTGGCCCACCCCCGGGCAGGCGCAGAAGGCCGGCATGTCCTACGACCGCTTCTTCGACTACGTGATGGACGTCTGCACGATCGACTACGCGCGCCTCCACGAGGCCGAAAAGAAGCTCGCCGCGCTCATGGAGGACGCCGACCGGGTCGAGATCCGCGGACCCGGGACCGACCTCTCCTTCTCGATCCGGGGCATCCCCGTCGTCTGCAGCCACGGCCTGCGCAACCTGCCGGACGGCGAGGTCTACACGGCACCCGTGCGCGACTCGGTCAACGGTGTCGTCTCGTACAACGTCCCCTCGAACTACTGGGGCCGCGACTTCTCGGACATCCGCTTCCGGTTCGAGGACGGGCGGATCGTCGAGGCGACCTGCGCCGGGGACGACGAGGCCCTCGCCCGCATCCTCGACGCCGACGAGGGCGCGCGCCATGTCGGCGAGTTCTCGTTCGGCACGAATCCGCTCATCCTCGAACCCTTCGGCAGCATGCTGTTCGACGAGAAGATCGCCGGCTCGTTCCACTTCACGCCCGGCGCGGCCTACGAGCGAGCCTACAACGGCAACCGCTCGAGCATCCACTGGGACCTCGTCTGCATCCAGCGCCCCGAGCACGGCGGCGGCGAGATCCTCTTCGACGGCCGGCTCATCCGCAAGGACGGGCTGTTCGTGGCGGACGGCCTGGAAGGGCTGAATCCGGAGGCGTTCCTGGCCGGTTCCCAGCGCCAGGAGCCGTGATATACTGGATGCACCGATTCCGAAGGAGGTGGCGACCATGCCATTCTGCGAGAACTGCGGCAAGGCGACGGAACCCGGACCCCTCTGCGACGACTGCGCGCAGGATAAGGCCCGGTCCTCCGATTTCCCCGCTACCCCCGCCCCCTCGGGTTCCGCAGCGGCGGCCCCCACCGCCCGGCCGACGTTCGGGCGCCGGTTCCTCTCCGACCCCGCCGGCGCGCTGCGCGAGGTCTGGGTCGACCGGAACCTTCGCCCGGCCTGGCTCGCGATTCTGTGGATCACCCTCGCGCTGTTCCTGGCGCAGCTGATCTCGGACCTGATCCTGGTCTACCAATTGAACCTGCCGACCCAGGACCTGCCCCTCGCGCTGATCAAGGTGCTCGGCCGGTCCGCGCTCGCGCCGGTGACGACGCTGGTCGCCCTGTTCCTCTCGGCGCTCGTCCTCGCCGTTCTGGCCCGCAAGAGTCCATCCGGCCAGAAGACGACCTACGGAAAGGCGCTCGCCGGCTTCGGCGCCGCCTCGATTCCCTTCGCGGTCGCCCTGACCGTCTATATCCCCGTCTCGATCGCCCTCCAGTTCGTCCTGCCGGGCACCGTCGCGTACGAGATCCTGGGCGCCTACCCCTACGTGGTCTCCGAGCCCGCGCGGATCGGGGCGATCCTACTCTCCCTCTTCGCCTGCCGCGCCGTCACCGAGACGATCGACGACAGCCGTCTGGCCGTCGGCGGCGTACTGCTGCTGGTCCTGCAGGCCCTCGTCTTCGCCGCCCTCGGCTATCTGGTCGGTCTCGGGATCTCCGGACTGGAGTTCGTCCCGACGCTTTATTAAGGAGTACGCAGCATGCTCGACATCCAGCTGATCCGCACCCAGCCCGAATACGTCCGCGAGGGACTCGCCCGGAAGGGGTTCGCCGTGGACTTCGGCCCCTTCCTCGAGAAGGACCGCCTGCGCCGCGAGGCGATCTTCGAGGTCGAGAACCTCAAGGCCGAGAAGAACCGCGTCTCCGCCGAGATCCCGCAGCTCAAGAAGGCCGGGAAGGACGTCACGGAGACGCTCGCCCGCATGAAGCTCGTGTCGGACGGGATTCGAGCGAAGGACGAGGCGGTCGCCCGCATGGACGCCGAGCAGCAGGCCTTCCTCGACACGTTGCCGAACCTGCCGTTCGACGACGTCGTCGCCGGCGGCAAGGAGAACAACCGCGTCGTGCGCGTCTTCGGCGAAAAGCCGCAGTTCGCGTTCCCGGCCCGGCACCACGTCGACATCGTCGAGTCGCTCGGCCTGATCGACTACGCCCGCGGCGTCAAGCTCGGCGGCAACGGCTTCTGGGTATACCGCCGCGACGGCGCCCGCCTCGAATGGGCCCTGCTGAACTACTTCATCGAGCAGCACCTCGCGGACGGCTACGAATTCATCCTCCCGCCCCACATCCTCAACGAGGCCTGCGGCTATACGGCCGGACAGTTCCCGAAATTCCGCGACGACGTCTTCCAGTTGCGCGCCGACGAGGGAGCGGGCGGCGACGCCGGCTTCACGCACTTCATCCTCCCGACCGCCGAGACCGCCCTCGTGAACCTGCACCGCGACGAGATCCTCGACGAGGACGCGCTGCCGTTCAAGTACTTCGCCTACACGCCCTGCTACCGCAAGGAGGCCGGGAGCTACCGGGCCGAGGAGCGCGGGATGATCCGGGGCCACCAGTTCAACAAGATCGAGATGTTCCAGTACACGCGGCCGGAGGACTCAGAGGCCGCCCTCGAGGAGCTGGTCGGCAAGGCCGAGCGCCTCGTGCAGGGCCTCGGGCTGCACCACCGCGTCAGCAAGCTCGCCGCGGGCGACTGCAGCGACGCGATGCGCAAGACCTACGACATCGAGGTCTGGATCCCGAGCATGAACGACTACAAGGAGGTCAGCTCGGCCTCCAACGCCGGCGACTACCAGGCGCGGCGCGGCAGCATGCGCTTCCGCCGCAAGGAGACCGGCAGGCCCGAGTTCGTCCACACGCTCAACGCGTCCGGTCTCGCGACCAGCCGCATCCTGCCCGCGATCGTCGAGCACGGCCAGTGCGCCGACGGTTCCGTCGTCATTCCGGAGGTCCTCCGCAAGTGGATGGGCGGCCAGGAACGGCTCGAGAAGAAGTAGGCGCATTCCGCGCCAGGCGGCAAGCGACGGCGCTCCGAGGCTCCCTTCCGGCCCACCGGCCGGGGGGGAGCCTTTTTTCCGGGGCACTCTTCCGCGAAGTCGCAACCGTTCATAGAATCTTCACACCCGCATCGCAATCCCGTCACCATCGGGCGGTATGCTAGGACCATAGACAAAAGAAAAAGCGGCCCGACCCGAACCGGAGGGACCGCTCGCGAGTGGAAAGAAGGAATGCCCCATGTGGATGATGAGAATTCTCGACGGACGACTGAACGGCTACGCCAGCTACCCGGTCATCGAATTCATGCGATTCGGACTCCACTGCCTGTTCGTCGTCGCCCTCGTCGTCCTGGCCGTCGTCCTGATCGTCAGGGCCCTGCGCCACCACAGGCACGGCCCCGGGAGCCCGATGGAAGCCCCGCCCGCCTCGCCCGCCACGGTGGGCGCCCTGAAGATTCTCAACGAACGCTACGCCCGCGGCGAAGTCGACGACGAGACCTACCGGAAGATGAAGGACGAACTGCTCAAGCCTTGAACAGCCCCCTCCGGGGGCGGCCCGATCTACTGGCATGGACCGGGCCGCCCTCTTCTTCCTCCAACAGAAAGCCCTGCAGGCTCCTCCTCCTGCAGGGCTTTCCCTATGTCCGGGGCGGAGCGGCGCGGGACCCGGCCGACCGGCCGGACCCCAGGCACGCTAGTTGAAGGCGGAGGCCGGGTAGCTCGCCGTCGAGTTCCAGCAGATCCACTCGGTGAAGCCGGCGTCCGTGATCGCCTTGATCTGCTGTTTGATCTGGTCGGCGCCGTACGACTGGTAGTAGCCGGAAGGCAGCCAGGTGGCCGTGAAGGCCTGCAGATAGGGGCGGACGGTCGAATAGCCCGCCTGCTGCGCGGCTTTCTTGCCGAGGAGCAGCGCGTTGTACATCACGCCGTAGGGCTCGAGGTCGGGCTTCGGATAGAGGACGCCGTTCAGGTAGGTGCCCTTGCCGTTGGATGCGCTGTTCGCGTAATGGGAGGGGTAGATCATCGGGCACAGGTTGTCGACTCCCGGGACGATGCCGATCGAGGCCCAGTCCTGGCCGAGGGTGGTGCTGTCGGTCCTGCTGGAGAGGATGATCGCGAAGACGTCGGCTCCGAGGGGGGTGCCCAGGGCATCGGAGATCTCGACCTTCGCCTTGGCGAGGAAGCGGTTGATCGTCTGCACGCGCGTCGGATACATCCCGGTCGGCCCGATGTAGACGGGGGCGCCGGATTTCGTCGCGCCGGTGGGGAAGCGGACGTAGTCGAACTGGATCTCGTCGACGCCGAGCGAGACCGCTTCCTTGGCGAGGGAGATGTTGTAGTCCCAGACTTCCTGCTTGTACGGGCTCACGAAGGCGAGACCGCTCTCGTTGACGAACAGGAGCGTGTTGCCGCTCTGGTCCTGCAGGCAGAGGTCGGGGCGCGCCTTCGCGAGGATCGGGTCCTTGAAGACCACGATGCGGCCGATCACGCGGATGCCCTTGGCGTGGCAGCTCGCGACGAGGCTCGGCAGGTCGACGCCGCCCTTGACCGCCCCGATTTCCCGGGCGAGCTTGTTGGTCGTCTGGAAATAGACGCCGTTGGATTCCTTCAGGTCGACCACGATTGCGTTCAGCTGTTCGGAGCTCTCGATCAGCGCGAGGTTCTGGGTCATCTTGGCCGCGCCGCCGACGTAGAGCGCGCGGACGGGGACGTGCACGACCGCCTTCGGGTCCGCGACGACGGGCAGCGGACCGAAGAAGTCCGCCGGATCCGACAGGTTCTTCGAGAAGTCGGGCGTCGGATAGGTGCCGTCGGTCGGCGCCGGTGCGGTTGACGGCGTGGAGGTCGGACCGGGGGTGGCCGTCGGGTCGCCGGGGTCCGGGGTCGACGTCGCGGCCACGGTCGGCGTGACGGAGCCGGTCGGCGCGGGCGCCGCGTCGAAGACGCCTCCGGCGTACATCCCGAGGACGGCCGCCGCGACGACGAGAAGCGCGATCAGGAGGATGGAGCGACCCTTGCCGGACCGCTTGTAATCGGTATGCCGAAGGGAAGCTGGCATCTCGTTCCCTCTCTGTCCCGGAAGGCTCTCCGGCCTTCGGTCGGACAAGGCTATCCTACCCGAAAACGCGCGCCGGCGGAAGCCCCGCCGGTCATGGGACGCCTTTTTTCTGCTACAATGAATCCAGAGCGGCAGGGAAGGCCCTGGACTTCCCGCCCGGTAGGAGGTAGTCCATGCTGGTCCGCAGTTGTGCCGGAGGCGTCGTCTTCCACGGCGAAAAGGTCCTCGTCCTCAAGAACGAAAAAGGCGAATGGGTCTTCCCGAAGGGCGTGATCCGCAACGGCGACTACCCGGACGACGTCGCCGTCGCCCGCGTGAACCTCGAGGCCGGCGTCCGGGCCCGGATCGTCGCGACGGCGGGCCGCACCAACTACGAGTTCTTCTCGGTGTCGCGCCAGCGCCCCGTCTGCAACAAGATCACCTGGTACATCATGCGGGCCGATTCGGCCGAAGTCGTCCCCAACGTCTCGCAGAAATTCTTCGAAGGGGAGTTCATCCCGGTCGACGAGGCGATGGAGCGGGTCACGTACAGCCAGGACAAGTCCCTCCTGATGCTCTCCTACCAGAAGTACAAGGAGTGCGTGTGATCCGATGAGAGACGCCTATCGGACCGTCGCCCGCGAGGCGAGGGTCCGGTTCGAGGAACGTCGTTCCGTGTTCCACGGAGTCTGCGCCCCCATTGCGGACGAAGCCGAGGCGACGGCCTTTCTGGGTGGCATCCGGGCGGAATTCCCGGATGCCACCCATCATGTCCCGGCCTGGATCCTCGGCGGCGAGCGCCGGCTCCAGAAGCACTCGGACGACGGCGAACCCTCGGGGACCGCCGGGCTTCCGGTGCTCGAGACCCTGCTGCACCGCGGCATCGAGGACGCCTGCGTCGTCGTGGTCCGCTACTACGGCGGCACGCCGCTCGGGACCGGCGGACTCGTCCGCGCCTATGGCCGAGCCGCGTCGTCGGCGGTCGAAGCCGCAGGCGTCCTGGACGTCGCGCCGTGCGGCAGGTTCCGGACGACGGTGCGGTACGGCGACCTGGAACGCGTGCAGCGCGGGCTCCGGGCGGCCGGGACGGGTCTCCTGGACCTCTCCTGCGCGCTCGACGCGGAGTTCACGGCCCTCGTCCCACCCGGCGGCGAGGAGGCCTTCCGCCGGCGGATCGACGACTGGACGTCCGGGTCGGCACTGGTCGAATCCCTCGGAACCGTCGAGGCCGTGCTCGACGACGCGGGGATCCCCGTCCGGCTCTTGTCCCGCACCGGCTCGGGAAGGTAGAATGGAACGGCAGAGAAACCCGAATCGAGGAGGATTCCATGTCAGGACATAGCAAGTGGGCGAACATCAAGCGGCGCAAAGGCGCGGCGGACGCGGTCAAGGGCAGCATGTTCACGAAGCTCGGCCGCGAACTGGCCGTGGCCGTGCGCAACGGCGGAGCTGACCCCGAGGCGAACTCGAAGCTCAAGGACGTGATCGCCAAGGCCAAGGGCGCGAACATGCCCAACGACAACATCGCGCGCAGCATCAAGAAGGCGGCCGGCGCGGCCGAGGGCGAGAACTTCGAGGAGATCTCCTACGAGGGCTACGGCGCCGGCGGCGTCGCCGTGATCGTGAAGACCGCGACGGACAACCGCAACCGCACGGCCGGCGACATCCGCCATATCTTCGACAAGTTCGGCGGCAACCTCGGCACCAAGGGCAGCGTCTCCTTCCTCTTCCAGGAGAAGGGCGTCCTGCTCGTCGACCGCGAGGAGCGGCCGGACGAGGACGCCGTGATGTCCGACGCGCTGGATGCCGGCGCCGAGGATTTCACCGCAGAGGACGAGGGCTACGAGATCGAGACCTCCCCCGCCGACTACTACGCCGTGAAGGCGAACCTCGAAGCGAAGAAGTACGCGTTCCTGGACGCCTCGATCCGGATGGTCCCGGTCACCTGGGCCCAGGTCGAGGACCCGGACACGGTCGAGAAGCTCGAACGGATGGTCGAGATGCTCGAGGAGCTCGACGACGTCCAGGAGGTCTTCACCAATTGGGATTCCTGACGAAAGGCGTCGCGAAGACGCCTGAAGGACGGGACGCTTGAAGGAATCCGGCAAGGACAGGGAAAAGGACAAGGAGAAGGACCGCAGGGGTCCGGTGATCCGCGGCACGATCGGAAGGATCGCCGAGGCCGTGTCGCGCACGCCCGCCACCCGGCAGGCGGCCGAGGAGGACAAGGCCCGCGAGGCGATGCGAGAGGCGCTGTCGACGATCCACACGGTCGCCTTCATCGGCTCGTCGGGCACGGGCAAGAGCACGCGGGCCCTCAAGGTCGCGCGCACCAATGGAATCACTTATATCATCGACGACGGCCTGCTGATCCACGGCGGCCGAATCGTCGCCGGCCTGTCCGCCAAGCGCGCCAACTCGCGCCTCGAATCCGTCCGCCAGGCGCTCTTCGTCGAGGAGGGGCGTGCTTCCGTCATGCGCCGCTCGATCCAGGAGCAGGCGCCCGACAAGCTCATGCTGCTCGGCACCTCCGATGCGATGATCGACCGGATCTGCGAGAACCTCTGGCTTCCGGTGCCCGTAGAACGGATCCACATCGAGGACGTGAGCACGGAGGACGAGATCCGCACCGCCGTCAGCACGCGCATGCGCGAGGGCAAGCACGCGATTCCGGTGCCGAGCCTCGAGATCAAGCACGAATTCTCCGGCTATTTCTCCGAGCCCCTGACGCGCCTGCTCCGCCGCCGCGACCGCGGCACCGGAACGGTCTCGACCGTACCGGCGGAATCCGAGCGGACGGTCGTGCGGCCGACCTTCTCGAGCCTCGGCCAGTACACGATCTCCGACGAGGCGCTTCGCAGCATGACCGAACTGATCCTGAAGCGGGTGCGCGGCGTGGCCGGGCTGATCGGGTTCGAAGCCGGGAACGACGCCTACGGCGCCGAGATCAAGGCCGAACTGGCCCTCTACTACGGATTCAATGCGCAGGAGGTGTTGCGCGAGTCGCAGAACCGCATCGTGCGCGAGATCGAGAAATACACCTCGATCAACGTGATGACCGTCGACGTGCGTGCCCGGCGCGTGGTCCACGCGCCGCAGGCTCACCCCCCGGCGCCGCCGGTCCCGACGGCGGACAGCCCGTCGCCCGACCGCGCGTAGAGGAAGAACCAGAGCTGCGCGAATCCGGCTTCCGCACCGAAATATCCCTCGACGAAACGGCGAACCTCGTCCGTCGTGTCCTTCTTCGCGTCGGCCTTCGCGTCCCCGCCCAGATAGACCGTCCGGACGACCCGTTCCACCCATCGGTCGACGGGGCAGACTTCGGTGTGCAGGCCGCTCGACAGCAGCGTGCAGTCCGCGACCTTCGCGCCGACGCCGGGCAGGACGCGCAGGGCCGCGCGGGCCTCGGCCGCCGGGAGACGGCGCAGCGCGTCGGGGGAGGGCACGGCGCCCCCCTCGAGGAGCCGCTGTGCGGTGCGCATCAGGTAGGGGCAGCGGTAGCCGGCGAAGGCGCCGGCGCACAGGGCGTCCGGGCGGCAGTCGGCGAGCCGCCCGCGGCAGCGAGCGGCGGCCGCGGCGAGCGCGTCGGGCGTCGGGAAGGCGAAGAGGGAGCCGTCCGGCGCGGCGGCGCGGCCCGGGGAGGAGAGCCAGGCGGTGCCGGTCAGGACCCGCCCGTAGGCGGCGGACAGCGACTCGACGAGACCCATGATGCGCGGGATGTTGTTCTGGGCGGACAGGAGGTAGGAGAGCAAGGTCTCGTCGAATTCCTGCACGAGCAGCCGGGCGCCGCCGCCGTAGCGCAGGGCCGCCTCCATGAAGGGGTCCTTCGCGACGGCCTGGAGGATGGGCCGGTAATCGCGTTCAAGGTCGAAGTAGGGGAGGAGGACGTCGGCGAAGTCCTCGGCCGTGCCGTTCTCGAGGACGAGGTCCCGCCCGCCGGCCGACAGGGACGCGGCGACCGCGCGGCCGCGGACCACGCCGGCGTAGCGCGGGCCGGCCGAGGCGGCGGAGAGGCGCGGGGCGTCGTCGGGGAGGCGGCGCCAACGGAAGCACTGGCCGCTCTCCAGCGTGCCGCGCAGGTCGAAGCCGAAGGGCGACAGGTCGCCGACGTCGCGGACGACGAGGACGGGCACGCGCGCGGCGTCGCCCGGGCGGGGGGCGGTGGATTCTGCGACCCGGAACCCCTTGATTTCCATGGAACCTCCCTGCAAGTCCGTTTGCCCTATAATAGACCCTGGAACCCCCGCCGCGGAAGGCCCGCGCCGGCCGGGAACCGGAGGAGGCCGACCGCATGATCAGGGAGCGCATCTACACGATACCGGTGAACGACGCCTTCGCGGAGGACGGGGAGTGCGCGCTGTGCCGGATGAAGCGCAAACTGTCCGACGACCTCGTGACGTACTTCCTCGGCGCCTCGCTCATGGAGCCCGACGTGCGCGTCTCCACGAACGCGAAGGGCTTCTGCCGCGAGCACGCGGCCGCGCTGTACAACCGGCGCGAGAACCGGCTCGGGCTGGCGCTGCTGCTCCACACGCACGCGCTGGAGTCGGCGACCGCCGCCAAGGAGGCGCTCGCGAAGGCCGTCCCGCGCGGCAAGGGAGGCTTCCTCAAGCGGACCGGCATCCGGGAGAACCTCCTCGAGGCCGCCGGCCGCATCGAGGCGCGCGTCTCGACGTGCGCGATGTGCGAACGCGTCGAGGAGACGATGGCCCGCTACGTCGACGTGGTGCTGTGGCAGTACTTCGAGGAGAAGGAGTTCCGCACGAAGCTCGACACCTGCAAGGGCTTCTGCCTGACCCACACCGCCGACCTGCTGCGAGGCGCCGCGAAGCACCTCGACGACGGCCAGGCGGAGTACTTCGCGAAGGTGCTGGCGCGCGTGACCGGCGACAACTTCGATCGGCTGGCGGGCGAGCTCGAAGGCTTCACGCTGCTCCACGACCACCGGAACCGGGATAAGCCGGCCGGTGCGTCGAAGGACGCGCTGCCGAGGATGATCCGCAAGCTGGAGAGCGACGTCGACCTGGACTGACGGG
The DNA here is from genome assembly GCA_903835065.1 of uncultured Eubacteriales bacterium. Taxonomy (GTDB): domain Bacteria; phylum Bacillota; class Clostridia; order Saccharofermentanales; family UBA5734; genus CAILLO01. The sequence goes on along the minus strand of CAILLO010000022.1, from coordinate 52,566 downwards.
TCGGCGGGTCAGGCGGACGGCGCCGGGGTCGGCGTCGGAGTGGCCGTCGCGGTCGCCAGGGGCGAGCCGTCGAGGTCCAGGAATTCCAGGCCTTTCAAGGAATCCATGAATCCGGTCCCGACCGGCAGGTAGGGGCTGGCGAAGGCGTTGGCCGCGAGGCCGGACAGGCGCCGGCTGGCGAGGAGCGTGCCGGGTGCGCGCAGCAGGACCGTGGCGTCCGCGTCGGACCCCGTTCCGAGGGCCGCGCGGTCGGAGGCGAGCCGCAACGCGGCCGGCGTGCGCCCGTCCTCGGCGACGGGGAGGAGCATCGCGTCGAAGGAACCGCCCCCTGCGGCGAGCGCGGCGAGTTCGGGCCATCCGACGGCGACGGGGACGAAGGCCGGCGTCCCGACGGGCAGTACGCGGCTCAGGGCCGCGGCCGCCTCGCGGGCCCGCGCGTCGGCGAGCGCCATCCCGGCGGGTTCGACGCCGCGGAAATACAGCAGGTGCGGATGCGTCGCACCATCCGCCGGCGACGCGGCGGGCGCCGTCGCGTCGTCCTTCGCCCAGCGGGCCGCGAGCGCGTCGCCGGCGGAGAGCAGGGCGAGCCGCACGGACGAGGTCATCGACGCGGCGTCGCCGGCGAGGGAGTCGCCGACCAGCAGGAACAGCGAAGTCGCGCCGGCGTACGGCGTCTCCGAGCACCCGGAGAGGGCGGCGACGCGGGCCTCCGACCGGTCGGACCGCAGGACCCGGGCGATATCGATCGTACCGGCGGCGAGCGCGGCGATCTTGCGCTCCTCGTCGACCGCGAGCAGCATCAGGCGCTCGACGCCGGTGGAGGAAGCGTCGCGCGGGACGAGCACGGCGCGGTCGGCCGACAGCGACTCGAGCCGCCAGTCGCCGGCGCCGGCCGGGGCCGCCTCGGAATCGCGGAGGCGGTCCGCCTTGCCCCTCGGGTACGCGTAGTGCGAGGACTCGAGGAGGCCGAGCGTGAACAGCCGGGCGTCGGAACCGTCCGGCAGCGTGCCGGGCGCCAGCGTGAAGGTCACCGTGCCGGCGGCGTCGTCGGCCTCGACGGACAGGACCGCGTCGAAGCGTCCCCGCAGCGGACCGTCGTAGGTGGGGTCGTCGAGGACGCGGTAGGTGAAGGCGACGTCGGAGGGCAGGACGGGCGTGCCGTCGGGGAACGTGCGGGTCGGGTCGAGGGTGAAGACGACGGAGGTGCCGTCGGACGAGACGACCTTCGTCGCGGCGGCGCACAGGACCGGGGCGCCGTCGGCGCCGAGCCGCTCGAGTGGGGCGAAGAGCGCCGCGCAGAGGTCGACGTCGCCTTCGCTCGCCGCATAGAGCGGGTCCACGTTCCCGAATCCGCCGCTTTCGCCGGCCACGACTGTGCGGCCGCGCGCGAGGGCCGCCGCGGGCACGTCGTGCAGCGCGGGCAGGCCGGTGGGGGTGGGGCCCGCTTCCGGGACGAACGCGCCGGAGGCGGCCGCCGCGCCGAGTCCGAGCGCGACGAGGCAGGCGGTGGCCAATCCGACCGCCCACGGGCGCACCGGGCGCCTGCGCCTGCCTTTCTGAGTCCGTCCCATAGGCGGAGTATACCATTCGGAACGCCCTGCAAGGCAGTCCCCGCGCGATGTTGTGGTATCATGGAAGAACCCCCGGCGGGCCCCTCCCGCCGTCGCCGCTCCGGCAACGGAGGATCCCGGAAGGAAGCGCACGATGGCCCTCCGTCCCCTGGCCCTATCCAGGCATCTGGACCGCGACCGGGACTATTACCGTTCGCTCGTCCGCATCGCCCTGCCGATCTCGGTGCAGGGCCTGATCAGCGCCAGCCTCAACCTGATCGACAACATCATGGTCGCCCGGCTCGACGAGACCTCCCTCGCCGCGGTCGGCCTCGCCAACTCGATCTACTTCATCCTCGCGATCGCCCTGTTCGGCGTCTCGAGCGGCCTCACGGTCTTCATCGCCCAGTACTGGGGGAGGAAGGACCTCGAGGGCGTCCGTCGCGCGACCGGGCTCGGCCTCCTCGTCAGCGGGGGACTCGCGCTGGTCGTGGCCGTCGCGACCGCGTCGTTCCCGGGCTTCTTCATGAGGATCTTCACCGCCGATCCCGCCGTGGTCGACCAGGGCATCGTCTTCCTCCGTCGCATCGCGCCGTCCTACCCGCTCGCGGGACTGTCCTTCATGTTCTACGGGTCGATGCGCTGCACGGAGCACGCCAAGCTCCCCCTGTGGCCCACGACGATCGCCCTCGGCCTCAACACGCTGCTCAACTACATGCTGATCTACGGCAACTTCGGGGCGCCGAAGATGGGCGTCCAGGGGTCGGCGACCGCGACGCTGGTCGCGCGCGTCGTCGAGGTCGTCATCACGATCGGCATCGTCTACGGGCTCCGGCTGCCCGCCGCCGTCACCTGGCGGCAGATCTTCCGGGTCGACGCGAGGTTCCTGTCCAGGGCCCTGAAAGTCTCGCTGCCCGTCGTCGGCAACGAGGGCCTCTGGGTGCTCGGCATCTCGATCTATCCCGCGATCTACGCGCACATGGGCACCGACGTGATCGCCGCCGTCACCGTCTCCTCGACCATCGACCGCCTCGCCTTCGTCCTCGCCGTCGGCATGGGCAACGCCGCCGCCGCGATCGTCGGCAAGCAGATCGGCGCCGGGCGCAAGGACCTCGCCTTCCGCTACGGCGGCCTGAGCCTCGCGATCGCCCCGTTGCTCGCGGTCGGCATCGGCGCGGTCGTGTTCCTGACGCGCCCCTACGTGCTGCCCTGGTTCGGGATCCAGGGGGCCGTCCTCGACCACGCGATGGTGCTCGTCGCGCTCGGCTCCGCCACGCTGTGGATGAAGTCCTTCACGATGGTCTCGATCGTCGGGGTGCTCCGGGCGGGTGGAGACACGGTGGTCGCGATGCTCCTCGACGTCGGCGCGCTGTGGTTCATCGCGGTCCCGCTCGCGAGCCTCGGCGGCCTCGTGTTCGGCTGGCCCCTGTTCGCGGTCTACCTGTGCACCAGCGTCGACGAGCTGGTCAAGGGGGTCGCCAGCCTCTGGCGGTTCCTGTCGAAGAAGTGGATCCACGACCTCGTGAACGTGCCGGCGGACGCCCTGCCCGTCCTGTCCCCCGACCCCGCGCTCCCGGAACCCGAAGCTCCCTGAGTCCGCTCCGTCACGCAGGTGACGGAACGCGCCGGACCCGTCCCGCTCCTTGAAATGGGAGAGGGACGCGGCTATAATCGAGTCAGAAGGACAAGGAAAGACAAAGACAAAGAATTGTGCGACGTTTCTGCGGCGATAGTGCCGCGGACCTGGAGGAGAGGATCCCGATGCCCAGTCTCAGCGACCTGATCGAAGGCATGATCAAGCAGATGATCGAGGAGAACGACGGACGCCTCGAGACGACCCGCAACGAACTCGCGGGCCGCGTCCACTGCGTTCCCTCCCAGATCTCCTACGTCCTCACGACCCGCTTCGGCAACGGCCAGGGGTACTATGTCGAGAGCCGGCGCGGCGGCGGGGGCTGGATCCGCATCCGGCGCGTGACCGAGAACGACCCGGGCGCCTTCCTGATGCACGTGCTCAACGCGTCGGGGTCGTACCTGTCCTCGCACGGCGCGCAGGTGCTGATCGACCACCTGACCGACCACCGCGTCCTCGACTGCACGTCGGGCCGGATCTTCTCCGCGGCCCTGTCCGACCAGGCCCTGGCCGAGGTGCCGCCGGAACTGCGCGACCGCGTGCGCATGGATGTCATGAAGTACATGCTGACCAGCCTGTACGTGAGCTGAAGGAGGTGGCGACGATGACCTGTCCGTCCTGCAAGAAGCGCGAAGCGACGATTCACATCACCCAGAACGTCAACGGGAAGACGACGCGCATCGACCTCTGCCCCGTGTGCGCCAAGGAGCAGGGGTACCTCGGGGAGCCGGACGGCGTCGCCGGGATCTTCGCGGGAGACCTGTTCGGCAGCGGAGCGACCAATCTCTTCAAGATGGCCGGCGGCATGCCCGGCGCGGCGAGCGCGGCCCAGCAGGTCGAGCGCTGCGCCTACTGCGGCACGAGCTTCGAGGAGTTCCGCAATCGAGGGCTGCTCGGCTGCTGCCACTGCTACGACGAGTTCGGACAGCGCCTGCTGCCGGTGATCCGGCGCATCCAGGCGGGCGAGACCCACGTGGGGCGCCGCCCGGACGGCGCGCCCGCCGCGCCGAAGCCCGAGGAGACGGCGGCCGAGGACAAGAAGCGGCTGCTCAAGCGCCCGGTCCGCATCCCGAAGAAGCGGCCCGAGGGCGACGCGCAGGCGGCGGACGCCTCCGCGGCCGCGAAGCCTCCCGTCGAGACCGCGCCGGCCGCGACAGCCGTACCGACCCGCCCCGCCGCGACCGCCGCCGAGTCCGGTCTCGAGGCGCTGCGCCGCGAGCAGGCTGAGGCCGTGAAGGCGGAGGACTACGAGAAGGCCGCCCGGATCCGCGACCGGATCCGCGCGCTCGAACCCGGAAAGGAAGGGGGGACGAAGGCATGAACTGGTACGAAGGAGCCGGCCCCGAAGGGGATATCGTGCTGAGCAGCCGCGTCCGCCTCGCCCGCAACCTCAAGGAATTCCCCTTCCCGCACAAGCTGTCGCCCGCAACGGCCCGCGAGGTCGCCGACCGCATCGAGGAGGCCCTGTTCAGCGCCAGCGCCAACCTCAAGCGCGAGTTCGCCTCGCTCGAGATGGACGCGATGGAGGAGACCGACCGGGTCTCGATGGTCGAGAAGCACCTGATCAGCAAGGAGTTCGCCGCCGGGGGCACGGGGCGCCGCACGCTCGTCAACCGCGACGAATCGATCTCCATGATGGTCAACGAGGAGGACCACGTCCGCATCCAGGCGATGCGCGCCGGGTTCGCCCTCGACGAGAGCTACGCCGACGCGCTGCGCCTCGCCCGCCTCTTCGAGGAGAAGCTCGACATCGGGTTCCACCCGCAGTTCGGCTACGGCACGGCCTGCCCGACCAACACCGGCACCGGCATGCGCGCCTCGGTGATGGTCCACCTACCCGGCCTCGTCATGACCGGCTATATCGCCGCCGTCGTCGAGTCGCTGCGCAAGATCGGCTTCACGGTGCGCGGCCTGTACGGCGAGAACAGCGAGGCGACCGGCGCGATCTTCCAGGTCTCCAACCAGATCACCCTGGGCGTGAGCGAGGAGGAGACGGTCGCGGACCTCAAGCGCCTCGTGGTCCAGGGACTCGAACAGGAGCGGGGCATCCGCAAGGAACTCTACCGCCTGCAGCCGCTGACGCTGGAGGACCGCGTGAACCGCGCCTACGGCATCCTCAAGTACGCCCGGAAGATCTCGTCCGAGGAGGCGCTGCAGCAGCTGTCCGACATCCGCCTCGGCGTGTCGCTCGGCCTCCTGCGCAATATCCGCGTCGAGACCCTCAACCGCCTGACCCTCGGGGTCGGGCCCGCCACCCTGCAGAAGACGGTCGGGCGCCCGATGGGCCCCGACGAGCGCGACGCGGCCCGTGCGGCCACGATCCGCGATTGTCTGTGACCCCCTCCACCGAAAGGAGAATTCCACCATGGCCATGAGATTCACCGAACGCACCGTCCGAGTCCTCCTCCGCGCGAAGGGTTCCGCCGTCGCGGCGGGCCAGTCCTACATCGGCACCGAGCACATCCTCGTGGGCATCCTCGAGGAGAGCGAAGGCCCCGCCTTCGAGACGCTCGCCGCCCAGAACGTCGACGCGGACAAGGTCCGTGCGGCGCTCGGCCCCGCGCCGGAGGGCCAGGGCGGTGCCGCCGCCGGCTCCGACGACGAGGACGCCTCCGAGGAAGGACGGGTCGACATCAACGAACTGCTGTCGCAGTTCACCCCGCGCACCAAGCGCCTGGTCGAGATCGCCGCGTACGAGGCCCGCAAGGGCGGCGTCGACTACGTCGAGCCCGAGCACCTGCTGATGGGCCTGCTCCGCGAGGGCGAGTCCGTCGCGCTCCGGATCCTGATGAGCCTCGGCGTCGACATCCGACGCGCCTACGCGCAGGCGGCCAGCGCCAAGCCGCAGGGCGACGGCGAAGACGAGGGCGAGGAGGAGAGCGAAGGCGACGGCGAAGGCGAGGGCGAGGGGTCCTCCGGGGGCGGTGACGAGACCGCGTCGATCGACGAGATCAACCGCAACCTCGCCGACATGCGCGGCCCGGGCGGTCCGAAGGGCGGTGCGCCCGCGGGCGGCAAGCCCGGCGACAAGCCGAAGTCCGACACGCCCAACCTCGACAAGTTCAGCCGGGACCTCACCCAGATGGCCCGGGAAGGACGCTTCGACCCCATTATCGGCCGCGAGCAGGAGATCGAGCGCCTCATGCAGATCCTGTGCCGCCGCACCAAGAACAACCCCTGCCTGATCGGCGAGCCGGGCGTCGGCAAGACCGCGATCGCCGAGGGCCTCGCCCAGAAGATCGCCGCCGACGACGTGCCGGAGCCGATCAAGGGGCGTCGCATCGTGCAGGTCGACCTGGCCGGCATGGTCGCCGGATCGAAGTACCGCGGCGAGTTCGAGGAGCGCCTGAAGAAGGGTCTCCACGAGGCCATGAAGTCCGGCCGGACGATTCTGTTCATCGACGAGCTGCACACGCTGATCGGCGCGGGCAACGCCGAGGGCGCCATGGACGCCGCCAACATCCTCAAGCCGCTACTCGCCCGCGGGGAACTGCAGATCATCGGCGCGACGACGCTCGACGAGTACCGCAAGCACAGCGAGAAGGTCGCCGCGCTCGAGCGCCGCTTCCAGCCCGTGACCGTCGGCGAGCCCACCCCCGAGGAGACCGTGCTGATCCTCAAGGGCATCCGCGACAAGTACGAGGCGCACCACGCCGTCACGATCCCCGACGAGGCCGTCGAGGCCGCCGTCGCGCTGTCCACGCGCTACATCACCGACCGCTTCCTGCCGGACAAGGCGATCGACCTGATCGACGAAGCCGCCTCGCGCCTGCGCATGAAGTCCTTCATGGCGCCCGACGCGATCAAGGAGACCGAGACGCAACTCGCCGCCGTGGGCCGCGAGAAGAAGGCCGCAGCCGACCGCGAGGACTTCGAGAGCGCCTCGCGCCTCAAGGACGAGGAGACGAAGCTCGCCGAGCAGTTGCGCGTGGCCCGCGACGAGTGGCAGAAGAAGGTCGACTCCCGCGGCAACGCGCTGACCGAGGACGACATCGCCGCAATCGTCGCCATGTGGACCGGCATCCCGATCCGCAAGCTGACCGAGGACGAGACCGAGCGCCTGCGCAACCTCGAGACCGAGCTGCACCAGCGGGTGATCGGCCAGGACGAGGCCGTGCACGCCGTCGCCAAGGCCATCCGCCGCGGCCGCCTCGGCCTCAAGGACCCCAAGCGCCCCACCGGCTCCTTCATCTTCCTCGGCACCACCGGCGTCGGCAAGACGGAGCTCGCCCGCGCGCTCGCCGACGTCATGTTCGGCGACGAGAAGGCCCTGATCCGCCTCGACATGTCCGAGTACATGGAGAAGTTCGACGTCAGCAAGCTCATCGGCTCGCCCCCGGGCTACGTCGGTTACGACGAGGGCGGCCAGCTGACCGAGAAGGTTCGCCGCCGTCCCTACTCCGTGGTCCTGTTCGACGAGATCGAGAAGGCGCACCCCGACGTGTTCAACTCGATGCTGCAGATCCTCGAGGACGGCCGCCTGACCGACAGCCAGGGCCGCACCGTGGACTTCCGCAACACGATCGTGATCATGACCTCCAACATCGGTGCGCGCATGCTGACGTCCGCGGCCGGCCGCCGCATCGGCTTCTCGCCGGCGAGCGGCGATGCGGGCCCCAGGCCCGCCGACGAGCGCCTGTACGGCGGCAAGACCTACCAGGAGGCCAAGGACCTGGTGCTGGAGGAGGTCAAGAAGACCTTCAACCCCGAGTTCGTGAACCGCGTGGACGAGATCATCTTCTTCCAGATGCTCGACCTCGAGGCGATGAAGAAGATCGTCGACCTCAACGTCAGGGCACTGGCGAAGCGCATCTCCGCGAGCGGACTCTCGCTCGAGTTGACCGAAGCCGCCCGGGAGTTCCTCGCGAGCAAGGACTTCGACCCGCACTATGGGGCGCGGCCGCTGCGCCGCACGATCCAGTCCCTCGTGGAGGACCGCCTCTCCGAGGAGATGCTGGACGGCCGCCTCAAGGCCGGCGACACGGCGCTGGTGGATTCCGACGGCACGAGCATCCTGATGTGCCGCAAGGGCGAAAAGACGGCGGAGACGCCGGCGGAGACCGTGGAGAAGGCGGCGGCCGCGACCTGACGCCGGAAGGCGCCGGATCCGCACGACCGCCCCCCGGAGGCCGTCCCGCACCGCGCGGGGCGGCCTCCTGCAATCCGTCCACATCTCCGTGCATACCGCGCGGGCCATCCCCATGGTAGTGTGGAAGCAGCGAACGCCGGCCGCTTCCGTATGTCCGTCCCCGGAGGGCGCCCCCATGCTGTACAAGCGCAACCACCGCGAGGTCCTCGAACGCCTGTCCGCCTTCTACGACCGCGGCGCCCAGGACCGCATCTTCGCGAAGATGAACGTGCCGGTCCCCGCGCTCGACGCGTATTCCGCGAGCACGAAGGCCGGCCTCGTCGACTACCCCGACCCGCGCGAGCGCATCGCCTTCTGGGACGCGTACTGTTCGGTCGGCGCCGACCTCGCGGACGACTCCATCCCCTGCGCCTACCTTTCCGAGTGCGACCAGGGGCTCTACGGAGCCCTCGTCGGCGCGAAGGACGTCCGCTACCTGAACGACCCGTCGTGGGGCTGGGTCTCGTCGATGACCCTGCCGTTCGTCGGCGACCTGTCGGAGATCGCGTCCCTGACCCTCGACGAGGACGGACCCTGGGCGCGGCGCTACGACGAGCAGCTCCGCGTCTTCGCGAAGGGCGCGGCCGGCCGGTTCGGCATCAGCCACTTCACGCTGATCAACGGGATGAACTTCCTGGTCGAGCTGCGGGGCGCGACGAACGCCTACCTCGACCTCGTCGACGACCCCGAGGAGGTCCGCCGCGTCTTCGACTTCGCCGACCGGGTCAACACCTGGGTGCACCGGCGCTTCTTCGAGGTGGTCGGCCTCCTCGAGGGCGGCACCTGCAGCAACCTCGCACAGTGGCTGCCCGGCCGCAGCCTCGGCGAGAGCATCGACCCGTTCCACCTGGCATCTCCTGCCCTGTGCGAGGAGTGGGGGAGGGAGCCGGTCGAGCGCATCTTCGCGCGCTTCGACGGCGGCATCGTCCACCTGCACAGCAACGGCCACCACCTGCTCGAAGGCGCGACGACCCTGAAGGGCCTTCGTCTGATCGTCTTCGGCGACGAGCCCTTCAACCCGCCCGTGTACTTGAAGCTGGACGAGCTCGCCCGCCGCCGCGGCGACGTCCCCATCTGGCTGGCCTATCCCTTCGACGCCTTCGCGCCCGCGCTCGAGGCGAAGACGCTGCCCCGCAACGTCTTCTACAACGTGACCGGCGTGCCGGACCGGGCGACCGCAAACGACCTGATGGAGGCCGTGAAGGCATACTAGAAGAAGCCCCGGCCGATCCGTCTCCGGGGGCCGGGGCTCCGCACGAATCCGATCGCGGACCCGTCAGTACGTGACGCCGGTCCCCGTGCCGATCGGCGTCGTCGCCGCCGGGAACAGCGCGCCCGCGTATCCGGAGAGGACCGCCAGGAAGGCATAGAACAGCAGCAGCGAGAAGAACAGCAGCGCGAGGACCCGGTCCTCCCCCTGGCCCGTGACCGCCAGCAGTCCCAGGAACAGTGCGACGAATCCGAGCACGAGACCGGCGAGCAGCAGCTGCGTCGCCGGAAGGGACGCGCCCAGCGAAGAGACGAGAGCGAGCAGGGTCAGGGCCGCGTTGAAGAACGCGGCCGGTGCCAGAGCGCCGAGCACGCGGCGGAACGAGACCGGCGTGCGCAGCAGGAAGCGCAGCGCGAGGGCGAGGATCCCGGCCAGCGCGAGGTCCTGCAGCACGACGGACGCGAACACGGCGGGGGCGACGAGGGCGCCCCCGCCGGCGAGGTCCGTGGCGGTGCGGAATCCCTGGACGCCGCCGGTCAGCAGGAACGCGAGGAATCCGTCCATGGCGGCGCGTCCGGAGAACGCGAGGGCGGCTCCGGCCGACACGACCGCCTGGAGGAGCAGGTAGAGGACGACGGTGCCGGTCGAGGTGCCGCCGGCGACCCGGCGGATCGTCTGGGCCGGGCGCACGAAGAAGCCGCCGAATTCGGACAGGCGGGCGCGCAGGAAGACCCCGGGTGGCGTCGCCGGGCCCTTCGTCGGGCGCTGCGCGTACCCGGCGCCCGGTCGGGACGCCTTCGGGGGTTTGGGCGGGCCCGCGAAGAAGCCGAAGAAGGCTTTGAAGAAGCCGGACTTGCGGGGGGCCTGCTGCTTCGGGCGGGGCGGAGGCGGCGGGGGAGCCGTGCGGGAGGCCTTCGGGCCAGCGCCGGACGCGCCGCTGCCCCCGGCTTTCGCTCCGGACGGCCCGCTACCGCCGGCCGAGCCGGAGGTGCGGCAGGTGCATTTCTCGTCGGGTTCGAGTTCGCGGCCGCAGTAGAAGCAGTATCGGGCCATGGGTCCTCCTGGAGGGGTCAGTCCGGGGACGGGGTTCCCTTGCGGGCGCGGGAGCGGCGCATCTGCTCCCGCAGGATATCGTCGAGGCTCTGTGTCTCCGGATCGAAATTGACCATCGCGTGGACGTTCCTCGCGAAGGCGAGCGGAAGGCTGATCAGCAGGGCGAGGACGAAGGCCAGGGAGATCGTCGTGCCGGCGCCGGCGTATTCGCCCACGACGCCTCCGATGGCCATCGCCAGCGGGGAGGAGGCGCCGATCGCGGCGGCGAGGAGGCCGAACGTCTTGCCGCGCATGTCCTGCGGGACCGAAGTCTGCAGCACGGTGTTGAGGAGGGTCAGGGCCACGGCGACACAGATTCCGGCGCTCGCCATCAGGAACAGGATCGGGATGTAGGTCTGCATGCGGCCGACGACGATCATGCACAGGCAGCCGACGATCCCGGTCAGCGCGACGGCGAAGGAGCGCTGGCGGGGCCGGATCTGGGCGATCGCCGTGATGCCGGCGCCGAGCAGGTTGCCGAGCACGAAGGAGCCGGCGGCGAAGCCGAAGAGCATGGCGCCGGAACCGGCGATGTTCTCGAGGAAGGCCTTGCCGAGCTCGGTCTTCTGCAGGATCGCCCAATCGGCGGCCGCCTGCCCGTTGGTGCTCATGCGCATGAAGAAGGGCGTCAGCAGGATCGACCCGACCGTCAGGAAGAAGTTGAGCGCGATCGCTTCGATCAGGATGAACCGCAGGCCGGCGAAGCGGAACATGAACCGGAAGCCGTCCTTCAGGTCCTCGAAATAGGTGAGCTTGGCCTTGTGCTCGGTGCGGTTGACCTTGGGGATGCGCACGAACAGCTCGGCGACGGTGGTGACGAGGAAGGTGATGCCGTCGAAGAGGAACAGGATCGGGGCGCCGATCAGGCTGTACACGATGCCGCCGAGGGCGTTGCCGACCATGTTCACGAAGTTCGAGGTGAGGCTGCGCAGCGAGTTGGCGCGTACCAGCTGGTGCTGGGGCACGATGTCGGGGATCGCGGAGTTGAGCGCGGGCATGAAGAAGGCGCCGCAGGTGCCGACGAGCAGCCCGACCGGGAAGATCAGCCAGAACGGGAAGACCTTGAACAGGATCAGCAGGGCCATCGCGGTCATCACGATGCCGCGGAGCAGGTCGGTGACGATGATGATCGACCGGCGGTTCGCGCGGTCCACGTAGACGCCCGCGAACGGGGTCACGAGCAGATAGGGGAGCGCGAAGACGGCGAGCACGAGGCCCATCTCGGCGGTGGAACCCGTCACGGCGAGGATCCAGAAACTGAGGGCGGCGTTGAATGCGACGTTGCCGAACTCGGAGACGAGCTGCCCCTGCCACAGGAGCACGAAGGAACGGTTCCACAGGCGCAGCAGGCTCGGGGACCCGGGCTTGTGGTGCAGGACCTCTTCGAGGATCCCGATTCCGGCGGTGTTGGCGGACGGGCCGAAATCGGTGGAGACCTGGGTCTGGGAAACGTCCGGCTCTTCGACGGGGGGTGTGCGGTTCTCCTTCACGATGCCGTTGAACCTCCTGCGCTCGTATCGGGCGGTGACCCGAAGGGTTCCGGTGCGGAACCCCTGTGCCGTGCGCGCACGACCTTCCGTATTGTACCACAGGCGCAGGGGAGGATATAATCAGCCGACGGAAACGCGGCCGCGCCGTACGGCCTTGAACCCCCCCAGGAGGTGCCTCGATGCCCGATCTGACGTCCGTTCTGGCGAAGGAGTTCGGCGTCGCGCCCGACCGCGTGGAGGCCGTCATCCGCCTGATCGACGACGGGAACACGATCCCGTTCATCGCCCGATACCGCAAGGAAGCGACGGGCGAAATGGACGACCAGGTCCTGCGGCGCCTGTCGGAACGGCTCGAGTACCTGCGGTCGCTGGAGAAGCGCCGAGAGGAGGTCCGCTCGTCCATCGAGGAGCAGGGCCAGCTGACCGGGGAGCTCTCCGCGCAGCTCGTCCGCGCGACGACCCTGGCCGAGATCGAGGATCTCTACCGGCCGTTCCGGCCCAAGCGCCGCACCCGTGCGAGCATCGCCCGCGAGAAGGGGCTCGAGCCCCTGGCCGCGGTCCTCTGGCGGCAGGACGCGGCGGACCCCCGCCGTCCCGAAGCCCTCGCGGCCCCGTTCGTCTCCGCGGAGAAGGGCGTCGCCGACGTCGAGGAGGCGCTCGCGGGCGCCCGGGACATCCTCGCGGAGGACCTGTCCGACGACGCCGCGCTTCGAGGCCGCCTGCGCGAGCTGTTCTTCCGCCACGGCACCGTCGTCGCGAAGGGGAAGAAGAAGGAAGACTCCGTCTACCGGATGTACTACGACCACAAGGAGCCCGTGAACCGCATCGCGGGCCACCGGACGCTCGCCATCGACCGCGGCGAGCGCGAGGAGTTCCTCGAGGTCTCGATCGAGGTGCCGGAAGACGATGCGCTGGGTATCGTGAAGGACAGGGCCGAGCGCAAGGCCGTCCGCGGCGCGGAGGGCGCGAAGGGGCTGCCCGGTCGCGAGTCCGCCGTGTGGCCGCAGGTCGTCCTCGCGGCGGCCGACGCCTGGAAGCGCCTGGTCCGTCCCTCGCTCGAGAACGAGGTCCGCGGCCTGCTGACCGAAGACGCCCAGGAGAAGGCCATGCGCGTCTTCTCGCTCAACCTGCGCAGTCTCCTGCTCGGCGCGCCGATCCGCGGCCGCACCGTGATGGGGCTCGACCCTGCGTACCGGACGGGCTGCAAGCTGTGCGTCGTCGACCCGACCGGCAAGCTGCTCACGACCGGCGTGATCTACCCGACCCCGCCATACGGCAAGGTCGCCGAGGCGCGCCGCACTGTGCTGGCCCTCGTCGCCGAGCACGGCGTCGAACTCGTCGCGATCGGCAACGGCACGGCCTCCAAGGAGACCGAGATCTTCGTCGCCGACCTGATCCGCGAGGAGAAGCCGTCCCTCAAGTACCTGATCGTCAGCGAGGCCGGCGCCTCGGTCTATTCCGCGTCCAAGCTGGGCGCCGAGGAGTTTCCCGAGTTCGACGTGTCGCTGCGCAGCGCCGTTTCGATCGCCCGCCGCATCCAGGACCCGCTCGCCGAACTGGTCAAGATCGACCCCAAGGCCATCGGCGTCGGCCAGTACCAGCACGACATGAACCAGAAGAAGCTCGGCGAGACGCTCGGGGGCGTCGTCGAGGACTGCGTGAACGCGGTCGGCGTCGACCTGAACACGGCCTCCCCGTCGCTGCTGTCCTACGTGGCCGGCATCCAGCCGGCCGTCGCGAAGAACATCGCCGCGTACCGCGTCGAGCACGGTGCCTTCCGGTCCCGCCAGGAGCTGCGCAAGGTGCCGCGCCTCGGCGACCGGGCGTACGAGCAGTGCGCCGGCTTCCTGCGCATCCCCGACGCGAAGGACCCGCTGGACCGGACGTCCGTGCACCCCGAATCCTACGAGGCCGCGCGCATCGTGCTGAAGAAGCTCGGCGGCGGCGCAGGGCCGGCGGCGGGCGGCTCCGCGGACGTCGCGGACCTCGCCGCCCGGGCGGCGCGCTACGGGCTGGAGAAGCTGGCGTCCGAGGCGGGCGTCGGGTCGCCGACGCTGCGGGACATCCTCGACGCGCTGGCGCGCCCCGGACGCGATCCGCGCGAGTCGGCGCCGCAGCCGGAGCTGCGCGGCGACGTGATGTCGCTAGAGGACCTGAAGCCGGGCATGGTGCTCGGCGGCGTCGTGCGCAACGTCTCCGCCTTCGGCGCCTTCGTCGACGTCGGCGTGCACCAGGACGGACTCGTGCACGTCTCCGAACTGTCGGACACGTTCGTGCGCGACCCGTTCAGCGTCGTCTCGACGGGCGACGCGGTGCGCGTGCGCGTGCTGGCCGTGGACGCGGCGCGCAAGCGCATCTCGCTGTCGATGAAGGGGATGTCGTAGCCCTAGCCGATCTGCTCGGTGGACAGGTAGGCCAGCCCGGCGGCCGTGAGAACCGCGGTCGCCTCCGCGTTGCGCTTCCAGCCGTGGCTCTCGAGCGCCGCGACGTAGTCGGAGACCAGCTGGGCGCTCTCCGTGTCCGGATGCTTCGCGAGGAAGGCGCTGTAAGCGTCCCGGAAGTCCTGGGTCAGCACGTCGTTCGCGTCGAACATGGGCATGTTCGCATAGATGTCATAGGAGAGAAGGTCGAGCTGGTAGCCGCGCCGGATCTCCTGGACGACGAACTGGCCCTTGTACATGGAGTCGGTCGGCGGATACGCGTGCCCGCCCAGTTCCAGGACCAGGGCGTCCCAGTCGGCCAGCGTGTCGCCGATCGCCGCCAGGGACACGTTCAGTTCGGAGTATCCGAGCACGACGGGGTTGTCCTGGTTCGCGACCATCATGAGGCAGTACTTCTCGCCGATCGGCGTGAGGAAGGCCGACAGCTGCGCCTGGATCACCTGGAAATCGGGCTCGATGACGAAGGAGCCGTCGACGTCGACCGCCACGAGGCCCGCGGCCGCGAGACCGGCGTCGAACTTGGCCTTGTCGGCCTTGCGGGCGGCATCGAGCGCGGAGAAGTCGTTCATCAGCCCGAATCCGAGCGCGTACTCGAATCCCAGGTAGTCTCCGAAGACGGCGTCGAGGTTCAGGGCCGCCGTGGCGGCGCCGATCCGGACCTTGTACTGGGCGAGGGCGTCGACGCCGCTCTGCAGGGCGTCGGTCGGCAGCGCGGCGAGGTACTTCGCGAAGGCGTCCTCCACGCCGCCGGCCGCGGTCGGACCGAACGTCAGCGTCGGAAGAGGGCCCGAGGTCGGCGTGGGCGTGGCCGCGGACGTCGCGGCCGATGTGGGCGCGGAGGTCGGAGTCGTCCCGACGGCCGGGGTGGGGGTCGCCGCGTTCGGGAGTCCGCAGGCCGAAAGCGTCGCGGAGAGCCCGAAGGCGAGCGCGACGAGCGCGACGAGCGCGGCGGCTGCGGCGGTGCGGGAGTGCGCCATGGAAGGTCCCTCCTTGCCCTGCGGCCCACGGGTTTCGTGGGCTGCGGACGATGACAACGCGGCTCGCGGGTGCTATAAGTTCTATATGCATTGTAGCGCGGAATCGGACGGCCGCCAAACGGCGCCCGATGGAGAGGAGTGGAGATGCGCAAGGAACGGGAGATCCACCTGCCCGACGGATTCCTGTACGCCCTGGCCGAGATCGTCCTCTACCCGTATCTCGCGATCGCCTACCGCGTCCGCGTCGTCCGCGACCCGGCCGTCCGCGCCCTGAAGCCCCCGTTCCTCGTGATCGGCAACCACCCCTCGATCTGGGACCCCTTCAACATGTCCCGAGCCCTGCACCCCTTCCGCATCAGCTTCCTGACCTCCAACCTGTTCTTCCGCCACTCCCTCGTGGGCTGGCTGCTGCGCGGCGTCGGCGCGATTCCCAAGATCCAGTTCCGGTCGGATCCCACGGCCCTCAAGGCGATGCTGCGCGTGATCTCCCTCAAGGGCGTGATCGGCATCTTTCCGGAAGGCACCCGCTCGGCCGACGGCTCCACGCTCCGCGTCCGCGACGCGCTGTCCAAGCTCGTGAAGAAGGCCGGAATGCCGGTCGTCGTCGTGATCTCCAAGGGCGCCTACCTGTCCCGGCCCCGCTGGACGACCTCGGGCAACCGCCGCGGCCACGTGACCGTCGAATCGCGCGTCCTCCTCGACGCCGACCAGGCGAAGGGCCTTCCGGTCGAGAAGATCCGCGAGGCCATCGAGTCCGCGATCCACTACAACGAATACGACTGGCAGCGCACGGCCCGCATCCCCTTCCGCGGCAAGGCGCTCGCCGAGAGCGTCGACTCGGTCCTGCACAAGTGCCCCCGCTGCCGGGCCGACTGGACGATGCGCTCGAAGGGGGACCGCCTGTTCTGCAGCGCCTGCGGCAACGCCGCCGTCATGGACGAGTACGGCCTCTTCGCCCCCGAGACCCCCGAGAGCGTCGTCTTCGAGGACGCGTCGGCCTGGAACGCCTGGCAGCGCGCCGAGGTGGCCCGGACCGCCGCCGAGCCCGATTTCCGCATGGAGAGCCGCGTGCGGCTCCGCATCTCCGACCTCGAGCAGCCGTTCCGCGACGCCGGCGAGGGGTCGATCGTCCTCGACCGCGCCGGGCTCCGCTACAGCGGCATGAACGCCGGGACGCCGATCGCCCAGACCTTCCCGCTGCCCGGCATCCTCGGCATCTCCGCCGACTACGGCGAGAACTTCGAGATCGTCATGGACAAGACGACCTACCGCTTCTATCTCGAGAACGGGTGTCAGGTCATCTCCTATTCGCACGCGATCGACCACCTCCGCGAGGAGTCAGCCCGGAAGGGCGCAAGGACGTCCCAGGAGGAACCCGCATGACCCTCGCCAGGGAAGAGAAGATCGTCTTCATCGGAGACTCCATAACCTACTGCGGACGGTCCTACCCCGTGGGCGAAGGCGTGCTCGGTGCGCTGGGGACCGGCTTCGTCGCGCTGTTCGACGCCCGGGTGAAGGCCCGGCGCCCCGAGCTCGGCCTGCGCGTCGTGAACATGGGCGACAAGGGCCACACGACCCGCGACCTGATCGCCCGCTGGCAGCGCGACGTGCTCGATCTCTCGCCCGACCGCGTCGTGCTCATGGTCGGCGCGAACGACGTCTGGCGCCGCTTCGACCGCCCGACGATGCCGGAGACGCACATCCTCGAGTCCGAATACGCCGCGAATCTGGAGACCCTGATCGAGACGACGCTCCCGTCGGTGCCCCGGATGGTGCTCGTCTCGCCGTTCTTCGTCGAACCCTCGCGCCTCGACCCGATGCGCGCCGCCATGGACCGCTACGCCGGCATCATGCGGGAGGCCGCCCGCCGCCACGGCCTCGTCTTCGTGGACGCCCAGGCCGCGATCGACCGCCTGCTCGCCCACGTGCACTCCGTCATGATCTGCTTCGACCGCGTGCACCCCAGCACGCTGGGCCACGAGGCCGTCGCCGCCGCGATCTACGAGGCCCTCGAGGGCGAGGAGCCCGTCCGCTCCACGTCCGCGCTCCGGCTCGACCCCGAGGACAAGCTCCTCTTCGTCGGCGACTCGATCACCGACTGCAACCGCGCCCGCCGCATCGGCGAAGGCAGCCCCGGGTCCCTGGGCGACGGCTACGTGAACCTGCTCGACGCCCTGCTCCAGACGCGCCACCCCGAACTGCGCATCCGCACGGTCAACATGGGCGTCTCCGGCGATTCCACGCGCGAGCTGCTCGAGCGCTGGCAGACCGACGTCCTGGACCTCGCGCCCGACCGGCTGGTGCTGCTGGTCGGCGTCAACGATTGCGCGCGCGCCCTGCACCGCCCCTTCCTCAAGGAAGCGCAGGTCGGCGAGGCGGAATTCGAGGAGAACCTCGAGACGCTGGTCCGGATGACCCGGGACCGGGTCAAGTCGATCCTGCTCGTCACGCCCTACTTTCTCGAGCTCCGCAAGGACGACGCCCTCCGCACGACGGTCGACCGCTTCGGGGCGATCGAGAAGAAGACCGCCGCCCGGTCCGGGCTCCCCTGCGTCGATGCGCAGGCCGCGTTCGACGCGCTGCTCGGACACCTTTCGACCTACGAACTCTCCAACGACCGGGTCCACCCGGGCACGGCGGGGCACTTCGCCCTCGCGGAGACGATCTACGGCGCCCTCTGACCCGGGAAGGAACACCGACATGACGCGTTGCTGGAACCCCGAAATGGAATGCCTCGCCCCCGAGAAGCTCCGCGACCTGCAGGGCCGGCGACTCACCGAGATGATCGAGCGGGTCTGCGCCCACGTCCCGTACTACGCGCAGCGCATGGAGGCGGCCGGCCTCGCGCCGTCCGACGTCCGCGGCGTCGACGACCTCGCGCGGCTGCCGTTCACGCGCAAGACCGACCTGCGCGACAACTACCCCTTCGGCACCTTCGCCGTTCCGCTCGAGGACGTCGTCCGCATCCACGCCTCGTCGGGCACGACGGGCAAGCAGACGGTCGTCGGCTACACGGCCCGGGACATCGAGACCTGGTCCGAGGTGGTGGCCCGCTCGCTCACGAACGTCGGCGTCACGAAGCGCGACGTCGTCCACGTGGCCTACGGCTACGGCCTCTTCACCGGCGGCCTCGGCTTCCACTACGGCGCCGAGAAGGTCGGCGCGACCGTGGTCCCGATCTCCGGCGGCAACACGTCGCGGCAGATCCAGCTCATGGTCGACTTCCAGGCGACCGTCCTGTGCTGCACCCCCTCCTATGCGCTGCACCTCGCCGACGAGCTCGAGGCGTCGGGCGTCCGCAAGGAGGACCTGAAGCTGCGCGTCGGCATCTTCGGCGCCGAGCCCTGGTCGGAGGAGATGCGCCGCCAGATCGAGTCGCGGCTGGGCCTCAAGGCTTACGACGTCTACGGCCTGTCCGAGATCATCGGCCCGGGCGTCTCGATGGACTGCGAGTGCCTCACGGGCATGCACATCTGCGCGGACCACTTCCTTCCCGAAATCATCGACCCCGCGACCGGCGCGGTCCTGCCGGACGGCGAGCGCGGCGAGCTCGTGTTCACCTGCATCACCAAGGAGGCGTTGCCCCTGGTCCGCTACCGCACGGGCGACCTCACCGTGCTCCATACCGGGACGTGCGCCTGCGGCCGGACGAGCCCGCGCATGGAGAAGGTGACCGGGCGCTCCGACGACATGCTGATCATCCGCGGCGTCAACGTCTTCCCGTCGCAGATCGAGTCCGTGCTCTTGTCCTTCGGCGAAGTCGACCCGCACTACCTGATCCATGTCGACCGCATCGACAACCTCGACCAGATGGAGATCCAGATCGAGATGACCCCGCAGTTCTTCTCGGACGAGGAGTCGCCCGTCGAGGAGACCGAGTCGCGCCTGGCGCACGCGATCCACGACACGCTCGGGCTGTGGGCCATGGTCGGCCTCGTCGAGCCGAAGACGCTGCCGCGCAGCGAAGGCAAGGCCAAGCGGGTCATCGACCGCAGAAGGATCTTTTAGGCCAACGTCTTTTCACTCTTCCTTGGGCGATCTCCCGTACTCGCGCCGGTAGAGGCGCGCGAAGTTCGACGGGTCCCGGAAGCCGCACAGGCGGCACACCTCCGCGACGGGCATGCCCCGGCGCAGGTGGTGGCGCGCGAGGATCAGCCGCTTGGTCAGCACGTACTGGTGGATCGTCACGCCGGTGTGGCGCCGGAATTCGCGCAGCATGTGGTACTTGCTGACGTAGAATTCGGCCGCGAGGCGGTCCAGCCCGAGGTCCTCCCCGATGTTGTCGTTGATGTAGCGGATCAGCCGGGCCGTGCGCGTCGACGGCGCCGCCGACACCTCGCCGTCCTGCACGGCGCGCCCTTCCAGCGACGCCCGGTAGGCGCGGTTGAGGCGGACCATCACCTCGGTGAAGTACGCGCGCCGCAGGAGGTCCGAGCCCGGCTCCTCGCTCCAGTAGGACTCCTCGAGGTCGTCTAGGCCCTCGCGGAACTCCTGGAGGGTCGCGGGGTCCATCCGGAGCTGGTTGCCGCCCTTGTGGGGCAGCCCCTCGAAGCACTCCGCCAGGGAGAAGTCCGGGCTGCCGAGCGACCGCAGGTACTCCGGGCGGACCCAGACCACGATGCGCTCGTAGGCGTCCTCGCCGGCCTGGGAGGGGCGGTGCATCTCCTGGTCGCTGAGCAGCAGGACGTCGCCGGGGGAGAGCACGTAGGAGCGGCCCTCGACGTAGTAGGTGATCCGGCCGGAGACGAGGAAGTAGATCTCGTAGAAATCGTGGTTGTGGTACTCGATGTTGAGGAGCTTGGAGTTCCGGTAATGGAAGAACTCCATGTCGACGGCCAGCATGTACTGGCGCGAATCGAATTCCCGCTGGAAACGTCCCACGTCGGACCACCTCCCATCCCCCCGAGCGTACGGCAAGAAAAGCCGATTGGCAAGCAATATCGGGCCATCCGTGCCCGCGAACTTGCGGTACACTGGAATCGACGACCCGGAATCCGCCCCCCGGGACGACCCGGAGCCCGCCCCCCGAAAGGATGGCCTGCACTATGGAACTCTTCGACCTGACCGGCAAGACCGTCGTGCTGCTCGGTGGCAGCGGCGTCCTCGGCAGCGCGATGGCCCACGCCCTCATGTCCGCCGGCGCCGACGTCGCCTTCGGCGACCGCCGCTTCGCGAACGCCGTGGAGAACTGCGGCTGCCTCGCGGGCTACAAGGGCCGCGCGATGCCCTTCGAGATGGACGCGAAATCCCGCCCGTCGCTCGAGGCGGCCCGCGTGCGGATCCTCGAGGAGTTCGGCAAGGTCGACATCCTCGTCAACGCCGTCGGCGGCAACCGCCCCGACGCGACGACCAACGCCGGCACCGACTTCTTCGACCTGTCGGCCGACGCGCTCGCGGAAGTCGTCAACCTCAACCTGATGGCCGGCGCCGTGATCCCCGCGCAGGTCTTCGGCAAGGCGATCGTCCGGAACCCCAGCGGCGGCGCGATCGTCCACGTCAGCTCGCTGAACGCGATGCGCCCGCTGACCCGCGTTCCCGGCTATTCCGCGGCCAAGGCGGCCGTCAGCAACTTCACGCAGTGGCTGGCCGTCGACCTCGCCCGCGCCCACGGGGACCTGATCCGCGTCAACGCAATCGCCCCCGGCTTCTTCCTCACCGAGCAGAACCGCTTCCTGCTCACGAACCCGGAGGACGGCACGCTCAGCGAGCGCGGCACTTCGATCCTCCACTCGACCCCGATGGGCCGCTTCGGCGAACCCGACGACCTGGCCGGCACACTGGTCTGGCTCTGCTCCGACGCGTCGAGGTTCGTCACCGGCATCGTCGTCCCCGTGGACGGCGGCTTCTCCGCCTTTTCCGGCGTCTGACACGACAAGGAGGGACCCCCCATGGCCGCATCCTCGACCCCGACCCGCCCCTTCATCCACGACGACTTCCTGCTCGACACGCCCGCCGCGGTGCGGCTCTACCACGACTACGCCGAGAAGGAGCCGATCTGCGACTACCACTGCCACCTGATCCCGTCCGAGATCGCCTCCGACCGGACCTTCGACAACATCACCCAGGCCTGGCTCTACGGCGACCACTACAAGTGGCGCATGATGCGCGCCGACGGCGCCCGCGAGGTCGAGGCGACCGGTCCGGCCTCCGCCGGGGCCGCCGGGGCGTCCGACCCAGCCGCGACCGACCGCGCCCGCTTCGACCGCTACGCCGCGACGCTGCCCCGCCTGATCGGCCACCCCCTCTACCACTGGACGCACATGGAGCTGTCGCGCACCTTCGGCGTCGACCTGCTGCTGTCCCCTGCGACCGCGGACGAGATCTGGGACGCCTGCAACCGGAAGCTCGGACCGGGCGGTCTCACCGCCGGCCAGCTCATGAAGGCGACGGACGTCCGCACCGTATGCACGACCGACGACCCGGCGGACACGCTGGAGTTCCACGCGAAGATCGCCGGGGCCGGCGCGGGAACGCCAGGCGCGGTCTCGGTCCGCCCGACCTTCCGCCCCGACCGCTACCTCCGCGTCCGCGGCGCCGACTTCCGCAGGAGCATCGAGGTCCTGTCCGCGTCCGCAGGCTTCCCCGTGAACGGCCTCGACTCCCTGCAGGCCGCCCTCGAGGCCCGCGCGAAGCACTTCGCGGCGCACGGCTGCAAGGTGTCCGACCACGCGCAGGACCCGCCGGCGTTCTCCGAGACCGCGACGCCCGCCGACGCGCACCGCGTCCTCGGCCGCGCCCTGTCCGGCATCCCGCCGACGGCCGACGAGGAGACCGCGTTCCGCTCCGTCGTGATGACCTTCCTCGGGCGCCTCTACCACCGCCTCGACTGGGCGATGCAGCTGCACGTCGGTTGCTCCCGCAACCTGAACACCCGGTTGTTCCCCGTGCTCGGACCCGACACCGGCTTCGACGCGATCGGCGACCCGGTCGGCATCCAGGCGACCGCCCGCTTCCTCGCCGCGCTCGACGCGACCGGCGAGCTGCCCCGCACGGTCCTGTACAACCTGAACCCGTCCGACAACGAGGCCCTGGCCTGCCTGACCGGGTGCTTCCCGGGCGAAGGCCAGCGCGGCAAGATCCAGTTCGGGTCGGCATGGTGGTTCAACGACCACCGACGCGGCATGGAGAACCAGCTCCAGGCCCTGTCCGAGCAGAGCGTGCTCGGCGACTTCATCGGGATGACCACGGACTCGCGCAGCTTCCTGTCCTATCCGCGCCACGAGTACTTCCGCCGCATCCTGTGCGGGCTGCTCGGCCGCTGGATCGAGCGCGGGGAGGCGCCGCGGGACTTCGACCTCGTCGGCGGGATGGCCCGGGACATCAGCTACCGCAATGCCGTGACCTTCTTCGTACTCTAGGTGCCGGCGACCGCCGTCCACGCTCGGAGCACACCCCGTTCGGGACCCCCTCGGATTTCTTGTTGTCCGGGGGGGTTTCTGCTATGATGCGGAAAGACAGTAAAGGCACGGGAGACGACGGCCCGCCCGCGAGGGAGGACCGCCGGAAAGAGCCCAAGACAGGTTCACCAAGGAGCCTGACTGTTCCTGCAACCATGGAAGGGGACGCACGTCCGGAACGCGGACGACGACCCGGACCCTGGCCCGTTGAAGTCGGGTACATTGCCTGGACGCTCAGACGCTCTCTTCTGGAGGTGGCACCTGCCGCCGGACCCGGATCCCCCGGGACTCCGACCGTGCCGACTCCGGGACGCGTTTCCGCCTTCCAGGCGTGAACTAGGCGTCAGGAGGAACCGAATGGAGAAGATCCCGCAGGCGAACCCCACCAAGCTCAAGCTTCACGGGTTCAACAACCTCACCAAATCCCTGAGCTTCAACCTGTACGACCTGTGCTACGCGCGGACCGTCGAGGACCGCGACGCGTACATCGAATACATCGACGAGCAGTACAACGCCGAACGCCTGACCACGATTCTCGAGAGCGTGAACCAGATCATCGGCGCGACCATTCTCAGCATCTCCAAGCAGGACTACGACCCGCAGGGCTCGTCCGTGACGATCCTGATCTGCGAGGAGGAGCAGCTCGGCGGCTCCGGCCCGACCGGCAGCACCAGCGGCCCCGGCGGCGACGGCCCCTCCGGCCCGACCCCGCCCCGCGACACCGTGCTCGCGCACCTCGACAAGAGCCACATCACCGTGCACACCTACCCCGAGTACCACCCGGTGCTCGGCATCAGCACGTTCCGCATCGACATCGACGTGTCGACCTGCGGCCGCATCTCGCCGCTGAACGCGCTGGACTACCTGATCCACAGTTTCGACGCCGACATCATGACGATCGACTACCGCGTGCGCGGCTTCACGCGCGACTTCACGGGCAAGAAGCTCTTCATCGACCACCCGATCCACTCGATCCAGAGCTACCTGCCGCAGGAGATCCACGACAGCTACCACATGATGGACGTCAACGTCTACCAGGAGAACATCTTCCACACCAAGTGCATGCTGCGCGCCTTCGACCTCGACAACTACCTGTTCGGGACGACCAAGGCCAAACTGCACGCGGGCGAGCGCCGGCGCATCGAGCAGCGGATCCACCGCGAGATGGAAGAGATCTACTACGGCCGGAACTTCGCCTCGATCTAGGGGCGGCACGATGCACTACACGCACCAGAAGAAGACCCCGCTCCTGACGGCGCTCTCTCGCGCCGCCGACAACGGCAACCTGTCGTTCGACGTGCCCGGCCACAAGAAGGGCGCCCTGCGGACGCGCTTCTCCGACGCGCTCGACCGGCAGGGACTGCGGCTCGACATGAACTCCATGCCCGAGCTCGACCTGCTGGATCACCCCCGCGGCGTGATCAAGGACGCGGAGAGCCTGCTCGCGAACCTCTACGGCGCGGACGAGGCCTTCTTCCTCGTGAACGGCTCGACCTTCGGCGTCCAGGCCATGATCTTCTCCGCCTGCCAGCCCGGCGCGAAGATCCTACTGCCCCGCAACGTCCACAAGTCGGCGATCAACGCGCTGATCCTGACCGGCGCCGTGCCCGTGTTCCTGCAGCCCGAGACCGACCCGCGCTGGGGCATCTCCCACGGCATCACGCTCGACGCCGTGAAGGAGGCCGTGTCCGAGAACCCCGACGCCGCGGCGCTGCTCGTCGTCAATCCGACCTACTACGGCGCGGCCTCCGACCTCGCCGCGATCGTCGCCTACTGCCACCGTCGCCGGATCGCCGTGCTCGTCGACGAGGCGCACGGAGCGCACCTGCACTTCCACGAGGACCTGCCGGCCAGCGCGATGGACTGCGGCGCCGACCTGTCGACCATGAGCCTGCACAAGACCTGCGGCTCGCTGACCCAGAGCTCGGCCCTGCTGGTCAACGAGGGCCTGGTGGACCACCAGACCGTGCGCGGCGCGATCAACCTCATGCAGACCACGAGCGCCTCCTACCTCCTCATGGCGAGCCTCGACGCGACGCGCGCCCTGCTCGCGACCGAGGGCCAGGAGCGCCTGTCCCGCCTGCTTCCGCAGGTCGCGGCGGCGCGCGGACGGATCGCCGCGGTGCCCGGCCTCGAGGTGCTGTCCGCCGCCGACGTCGGCCGGCCCGGCATCTTCGCCTACGACGGGACCAAGATCGCCGTGAAGGTCAACGATCTCGGGATCAGCGGCTACGAGGCGTACCGCGCGATGCGCGAGAAGTACGGCATCCAGCTCGAGCTGTCCGAGCCGCACACCGTGCTCGCCATCTGCTCGTTCGCCGACGACGCGGGCACGCTCGCCCGCCTCGCCGAGGCCTTCGAGGCGCTGTCGCGCGAGTACTTCGGCCGGCGCCCGCCGCTCGAGGCCTGGGGCTCCGACCCGCTGGGCATCGTCGCCCTGCCGCGCCCGCGCCTGGTCGTGCCGCCCCGCGACGCCTTCTACGCGCCGTCGCGCATCGTCCCGATCTCCGAGGCCGAAGGCGAGATCAGCGGCGAGTCCCTGATGGCCTATCCTCCCGGCATCCCGCTGGTGATCCCCGGCGAGCGCCTGACGCGCGACGTGATCCGGCAGTACGAGTTCATCCTCGAGAACAAGGGCACGATCATCAACGAACAGGACAACCCGCGGTTCGTCCGCATCCTCGGCGCGTGACGCCGAAGCGCCTTCCGGCCTGGCCGGGAGGGGAGAGGGGCAACGGCATGAAGGAATTCGAGTGGTTCACCGAGGACCACACCGGCGACGTCCGGCTCTCGATCAAGGCCCGCCACCTGTATGGCGAGGATACCCCGTTCCAGCGGATCGACTTCTTCGAGTCCGCGACGTTCGGGAAGTTCTTCACGCTCGACGGGCTGATGATGGTCGCCGAGCGCGACGAGCGGCACTACCACGAAATGCTGGTGCACGTCCCGATGTCGGTCGCGAAGGACCCGAAGAAGGTCCTGATCGTGGGCGGCGGCGACGGCGGCACGCTGCGCGAGCTGGTGCGCTATCCCGGCCTCGAGCGGGTCGACCTCGTCGAGATCGACGAGCGCGTCGTCCGCCTGTGCCAGCAGTTCCTCCCATCGGTCGCCTCCGCGATCGACGCCGACCCGCGCATCAATCTGCTCTTCGAGGACGGCGTCCGCTTCCTGAAGGAGGTCCCCGACGCCTCCTACGACCTGATCCTCGTCGACTCGACCGACCCTATCGGCCCCGGCGAGGGCCTCTTCAGCTGCAAGTTCTACCAGGACTGCTTCCGCGCGCTGGGCCCCGACGGCATCCTCGTCAACCAGCACGAGAGCCCGTTCTACGAGACCTACGCCCAGTCGATGCGCCGCGCGCACAAGCGCCTGCGCGAGACCTTCCCGGTCAGCGAGGTCTACCACTTCCACATGCCGACCTACCCGTCCGGCATGTGGCTGTTCGGCTTCGCCTCCAAGGGCCCGCGTCCCGTGCAGGACCGCTGCGCCGACGCGCCGGCCGGCACGTCCGCCATGCCCACGCGCTACTATTCGGCCGGCATGCACGTCGGCGCTTTCGCGCTGCCCCCGTACGTGGCCGCGCTGCTCTCCGAGGAAGGAGGCGCCTGATCCCCATGGAAGGACACCTCGACTATCCCGGCCTGACCGACGACGCCGCGCGCCCGACCTGGCCGCAGTGCTTCCTCGGCGCCGCGACGCCCCGCGCCGAGGCCGACGTCGTACTGTTCGGCGCCCCGTTCGACGGCACCGTCTCCTACCGGCCCGGTTCGCGCTTCGCCCCCATGCAGATGCGCGTCGAGTCGATGGGCTTCGAGACCTACAGCCCGAACCGCGACGCCGACCTCGAGGACCGCGCCGTGCACGACGCCGGGGACCTCGAACTCGCCCCGGGCAACGCCGTCGCCGCCCTCGGCCGCATCGAGGCCACCGCCCGCCGCATCTACGCCGAAGGGAAGGTCCCCTTCATGATCGGCGGCGAGCACCTCGTGACGCTCGGCGCCCTGCGCGCGGCCCTCGCGGCGCACCCCGCGCTGCACGTGCTGCACTTCGATGCGCACTCCGACACGCGCGAGGACTACCTCGGCGAGCCGCTGTCCCACGCCTGCGTGATGCGCCGCGCGCACGACCTGCTGGGCGACGGCCGCATCCACTCGTTCGGCATCCGCTCGGGCACCCGCGAGGAATTCGCCTGGTCCCGGAAGCACCTCGACCTCCACCGCGACGCCCTGCTGGGCGTCGGCGCGCTGTGTCGCCGCCTCGCCGCCGAAGGGACGCCGGTCTACTTCACCGTCGACCTCGACGTGCTGGACCCCAGCGCCCTCCCGGGCACGGGCACGCCCGAACCGGGCGGCGCCACGTTCCGCGAGTTGCAGGCCGCCTTCGACGAGATCGCGGAGGCGCGCCCGACGATCGTCGGCGCCGACCTCGTGGAGCTCGCGCCCCAGCTCGACGCGTCGGGCATCTCGACGGCCGCCGCCTGCCGCGCCCTGCGGGAGATGCTGCTGCTGATGTAGGCGAGCCCTTCTTGACGCAAGTCATGTGAACTTGCGCTCACAGTTCTCGAGAAAGACCAGATCATGATCATGTGACTATCGACGTGCGGGAGGATCCGGTTGAGGTTCTGGTTTTTCACTGCAGCCACGACCGTCAATTTACCGATCGTCTTCAGAACCCCATAGATGCTGATGTAATCCGAATCTCCGCTGACGAAGACGGCGATGTCGCAGCGCGCTTCTATTCTCTGCAAAGATCATTGACCGCGATTTCGAAGTTCATCTGGTCTATGAATACGTAGGTGCGAAGCATCGGCCCCCCTGAAAAGCTAAAGGGATAGCAAGCCACAAGGGTCATGCTATCCCATTCGAATCCTGCGGGCATCGCTGCTCGCACCTTCATAGTATCACGCGACTGGGGAAAAACAATTCCGGTTGAAAGCCATGAAGCGATTTTCTGGTTGAAATGCATGCTTTTGTAGAATCATGTCGCTTTCTTGGCCATTCGGAATCCTGAACAGGCAAAGGTCACCCCAATTCGTAGCCGTCCCGGACGGCTTGTTCCATTTCTGCGATTTCATCGTCAGTCAGGAAATCGAAGTGCGATTCGCGCTTTCGAGCGGACAAGCGCCCCTGGTTCTGCAGGCAGAGGCCGATGAAAAGATCGATCTTCGCGTCCGGCATGTCGAGGATGCCTTGGATTGCGCGTTTCGTACGGTCGAAGTTCGAGAGGAAACCGAGTTCCTCGACGAGTTCGGTCTCGATAGCCTTCTTCAGAAAACCATAGAGGGACTCCGTCTGGAAAGTCAAATCCAGGAAGCGATAGAATCCTACCGAATCCCCCTCGACTTCCATTCGCCCCCGAAGGTCCTGCCGGTAGCGGATCCGCTTCATCAGCGGCTTCGAGAAGACCTCCAGCGTCCGGTCGTATTCACGCGGGTCCTTCAGGATCGCAGCCGAGACCGGAAACATGAGGCCTTCGGGAACGACCTTCCGAAGCGACAGTATGTTGTGGATCAAGAAACGGTGCAATCGGCCGTTCCCGTCAAGGAACGGGTGAAGGTAGACGAAACCGAACGAAATCACGGCGGCATGGACGACAGCTGGAACCCCGCTGCCCATCAGGCGGCGGTGGCACTCGACGAGACCCTCCATGAGACTCGGGACATCCGTCGGCTTCGGGCAGACATAGTGGACGACCTGTCTCGTGAGCGAAACCGATTGGCCGACAAAGTTCTGTTCTGTTCGGTAGCCCGACTCCGCGAACCGGGGGTCGACGATCTGGTTCTGGATTCCCACCAGAGCAGACGCTTCCAGGAAGTCCCGCTCTTCCGCCATCTGCAGCAGACCGACGAACTTCTCCGTCCGATTCCCATTCGGCTGGATGTTCTCGATCAGGAAGGACGAGCGGGTCTCCTTCGTATAGAGATAATTCAAGGCACGCCGGAGCAGTTCCGGCGGATAATCGCGGATCAATTCCTCTGTATGGGACATGAGATCCAGCGCTTCCATTTCGACGAGGATTTCCGTTCTTCGGACCAAGGGACAGAAGGCCGGTGTTCCGAGGAGGTTGTCCAGCATTCTTTGTCGGCCCACACGGACCGGCTTGGTTGTCGCATAGTATTTGTCGGTATCAAGGAGATCGATGTAGTTCCCTTGGTGGAGATCCGGTAGAGGAAGCTTCCGGTCCATCAGGAATTCATACAGATACCAGATCCTACGCGAGTAGATCCCCGTGGGTTTCGAAGAGACGAATCCGACGATTTCCTCTTCGGGAATCACTTTGAACAGATCGTTCAGGACTCCAAGATTGATGCCATCGATTTTGAGCGCGAATTCAAGGTGATCTCCGACCCGATCTCCTGGCCAATAGGCAAGCGGGTAGGTCGCTTCAACCCGATCATCAGCCCTGACGATTCGGAAGCCACCGGTAGCGCTGACGCCGGAGTGGTGAAGATTCGGAATCGGATCCACTCCGTATCGGTCGATGAGAAAATCATAGCCAGCGGGTCGGAAACCTGAAGTGCTCATCGGCAACTCCCAAAACCGTTACGGCTCTTCAAAAACAATTACAGTAGCACTAAATTCATTATAAACAATTACGATTCGGATCGCTACCGTCAATACCGATACGGAATGAAATTTTTCTTTACAAACAGCTCCTTTTCTTTCGAAATCGTTACAATTGACTCTGGAGCCTTGCTCTTCCATCCACCCGCTTCCTGCTGTACGATATCCCTTGGCATCCCCATCGGCCGTCGGCATGCGAAAGGAAGGCTCCTCCATGATCTCCATCCAGAAGGTCAGCAAGTCCTACGGCAACGGCGTCAAGGCCGTCGACGGCATCTCCCTCGAGGTCAGCCCGGGCGAGATCTTCGGCTTCATCGGCCCCAATGGCGCCGGCAAGACGACCACGATCAAGATGATCACCGGCATCCTGCACCCGGACGAGGGCACGATCCTCGTCGATGGCAAGGATATCGTGAAGGAGCCGATCGAGGCCAAACTCCGCTTCGGCTTCGTTCCGGACGACCCGAATCTGTTCCCGAGGCTAAAGGGCATCGAGTACCTCAACTGGATCGGCGACCTCTACGGCGTCGACCAGACGACGCGTCGCGAACGCATCGTCGCGCTGTCCGAGCGCTTCGGCCTCGCCAAGGCGATGCCCGACCGGATCCAGAGCTACTCCCACGGCATGCGCCAGAAGCTGGTGCTGCTCGGTGCGCTGCTGCACGAGCCGCCCGTCTGGATCCTCGACGAACCGATGACCGGCCTCGACCCGCGCTCCTCCTTCGAACTCAAGGAGATGATGCGCCAGCACGCCGACAAGGGGCACACCGTGTTCTTCTCCACGCACGTCCTCGACGTCGCCGAGAAGGTCTGCGATCGCGTCGCCATCATCGACAAGGGCCGGATCCTCTTCTGCGGCTCGATCGATCAGATGCGCGAGCACTTCGCCTCGGCCGGCTCCTCGCTCGAAAGCATGTTCCTCGAGTTGACCAGCGACGAGAACGGGAACGGCGGCCTTTCCCCGGACGCGGCGAAGTAGGGCGGGGGAGCGCGTCATGAAGAAGCTGCTGCGACTCACCTGGGTCATGCTCAAGTCCTACGGGCTCGGCATGGGCGGCGACACCCGGCGCGCCGACATGCGCGCCCCGAAGCCCGGCTCCGCGACCGCGCCCGCCCGTCCTCGCCGGCGCTTCCCCGTCGCCGTCCTCTTCCCGCTGCTGTTCGCCCCGATCGCCGTGTCCGTCGCCCTGTTCGCCAACGTCATCTACACCGCCCTGGAGACCTTCCACCTCCAGGCCGCGATCATCGGGGTGGCCACCGGCGCAGGCGCCATCGTCGTCTTCTTCTTCGGCATCTTCTACATCCTCAGCGTCTTCTACTTCTCGAGCGACATCGAGAAGCTCCTGCCGCTGCCCCTGCGCCCCCACGAGATCCTCGGCTCCAAGTTCCTCGTCACGACCGTCTACGAATACATCGGCGCCCTCATGATCGTCGCCCCGCTCTATCTCACGTTCGGCATCCGCAGCGGCGCGGGCGTCGCCTTCTACCTCTACGCGACCGTCGTCTACCTCGTGCTGCCGGTCATCCCCCTCGCGATCGCCTCGCTGATCGTCATGGTGGTCATGCGCTTCACCCGCTTCGCGCGCAACCGCGACGTCTTCAACATCGTCGTCAGCCTCCTGATCCTGGGCCTCGCGCTCGGGTTCAATTTCGGCATCCAGAAGCTCGTCCAGGTCCAGGACCCCTCGTTCGTCCTGAAGCTCTTCGGCCAGGACGGCGGCAACGTCGCCCAGATCACGAGCAGCCTGTTCCCCGGTACCGGCTTCGCCGCCCGCGCCCTGGTCACTTCCGGCTCGCTTGAAGGCCTGGGCTACCTGCTCCTGTTCCTCTCCGTCTGCGCCGCCGCCTTCGGGGCCTTCCTGCTCGTCGGGAACTTCCTGTACTTCCCGGGCGTCCTCGACGCCGGGACCTCCTCCTCCCGCAGCCGCCGCCTTTCCACCGGCGAGTTCGCCCGCGGCACGGTCTCCGCCCCCGCCGTCGTCACCTACGTGAAGAAGGAGCTGCGGATCCTGGTCCGCACGCCGATCTTCCTGCTGAACAACGTGCTCTTCAACTTCATCTTCCCGCTCTTCCTGCTCATCCCGTTCCTCGCCGGCGGCACGAAGGACAAGGACCTCGCGGGCCTGGTCGACATGATCCGGACCGGCGTCTTCGCGCAGGGGACCACCTTCGCCGCGCAGGCGCTCGGCGTGTGCTTCGCGATCATGGTCTTCGCGGCCGCGACCAACGGCATCGCGGCGTCCGCGCTCTCCCGCGACGGGTCCAGCGCCTGGTTCATGAAGACCATCCCGATGTCCTACCTCACGCAGATCGCCTGCAAGGTCGCGACCGGCGTCCTCCTGTCGCTGTGCGCGACGCTGATCACGATCGTCATGGTCGTCTTCCTGGTCGGCCCGCCGCTGTGGTTCGTGGGTCTGCTCCTGATCGCCGCCGTGATCGGCGCCGTCCTGCCCAACACGATCGGCATCGTCTTCGACCTCCAGTGGCCCAAGCTCCACTGGGACAACGAGCAGAAGGCGGTCAAGCAGAACCTCAACGTCATCTACCAGATGTTCATCTCCTTCGCCGTCGTGGCGGCCGGACTGGTCCCGGTCTTCGTGTGGCCGATGCCGTTCTGGCTCGGGCTCCTGGTTGTCCTCGGCGTCCCGGCGGTCGTCGCCTTCGCTGCGTGGGCGCTGGTCCGCGCCAGGGGCGCCGCCTGGATCGTCTCGCTGGACATGTAGAGCACACGCTTGCAGCCCCCCTGCTCGTGTGGGCGCATGCCCCCATGTCTCCGTTTCAGAACCACTCCTTTTCACGAGTAGATATCATTCGACATACTCGCCAAAAGGGCAGCTTCTAGAGAACCATTGTCATGCCATTGTCATGCCAGAGCCGACCGGGGACTGGGGAAGTTTGGGGAAGTTCGCGCAGGCGGGCGCCTTGCCCTTCGGGCTCCTCTCCGATACACTGGAAATGCTCTCGAGCGATTCAGCGCGACCTCGACGAGAACCCCTCCCCGCAGACCCGAGCAGAACGAGGTGCAGCAATGCCCGACGACACGCCGGTCTCCGTTCACCCCGACTTCGCCTTCCTCGACCGTGTCCGCGCGACCGAAGCCGCCGCCGCCGCGATCGTCGACGAGGCCGCCAAGACCGCTGAAACCGCCCTGCGCGACGGCCAGGACGCCGCCGCCAGCCGCGTCGAGCAGGCCCGCCGCGACGAGGCCGACCGCCGCGCCGCCGCGATCCGGGACGCCGAACAGTCCGCCGCGACCGCGCGCGAAGCCGCCGCCGCCGAGGCGACCGAGCAAGCCGGGCGGATTCGCCGCGACGCCGCACCCCTGATCGACAGCGCCGCCCAGGCGGTCGCCGCAAGGATCCTCGAGGCCCATGCCGGTCGTTAGCATGCGCCGCATCACCGCGGCGGGCCCGATGTCGGCCCACGACGGGGTGCTCCACGCCCTCCAGCGCCTCGGCGCCGTCCAGGTCGAGGATCTCGCTTCCCGCAGCGACACGGGCCTCGTCCCCACCCGCAACGACGTCGCCCTGCGGGAGGTCGCGGGCGAGATCGCACGCCTGTCCGCCGTCCTCGAGATGGCCCGGAAGGTCCGCCCCCGGAAGAAGCCGATGTTCACCCTCAAGCGACGGATCGCCCAGACCGAGGTCGACGCCGTCGAAGGTCGCGAGCGCGAGCTCTGGGCCGCCGTCGACACGTTCGAGCGCAACACCGAGCGCATCGCCGCCGACAAGGGCCGCCTCGCCCGCCTGCGCGCGATGGGCGACCTGCTTCGCCCCTGGAGCGACGTCGCGATGGACCTGACCGACGAGGGCACCGCGCGCGTGCGCGTCTGGTTCGGCACCCTGCCCTGCGGCGACCGCTGCGCCGAATTCGAGGAACAGCTCGCCGAGCACCACCCCGCCAGCCACTTCGAGGTCTTCTCCCGCGACGAGGAAGTCGAGCGCATCGCGGTCGCCGTCCTGCGCGACGAGGAGGAGGACGTCCGCAACCTCCTGAAGCGCCACGGCTTCGCCCGACTGACCGTCCCCGTGCAGGGCCGCGGCCGGACGCCCGCCGACTGGCTCGCCTCGCTCGAGGAGGAGCGCGCCGCGATCTCCGCCGGCATCGAGGCGCTCGAGGCCGAGCGGTTCGAGGCGGCGCAGTGGGTCCAGGAATTCGAGATCCTGCTCGACGGCGCGACGACCCGGCAGGAGCGCCTCCTGGCCGAGGCCCGCGTCGGCCGCACCGGCTCCGTGTTCGTCCTGTCCGGCTGGGTGCCCGCGCCGATCTCCGCGACCGTCGAATCCGCCCTGCAGGGGTCCTTCCCGGTCGCCGTCGAACTGCGCAAGCCCGAGCCCGGCGAGGACTTCCCCATCCTGCTCCGCAACGCGCGCCTCGTGCAGCCGTACGAAGTGATCACGCGTATGTTCAGCACGCCCAACTCGAGCGAGATCGACCCGAATCCGCTCGTCGCGCCCTACTTCTTCCTGCTCTTCGGCATGATGCTCGGCGACGCCGGCTACGGCCTGCTCCTCGCCCTCGGCACCGCATTCCTGATCTGGGGCGTCAAGGTCCAGGGCAACATGCGGCAGATGTGCCAGTTCATGTTCCAGGGCAGTTTCGCCGCAATCGTCTCGGGGCTGCTGTTCGGCAGCTTCTTCGGCGACATCGTCTCCGTCCTGTCCGGCCAGAAGGCCGCCTTCCCGCAACTCTGGTTCGACCCGCTCAAGGACCCGGTCCGCATGATGGTCGTCGCGATGGTGATCGGCGTCTTCCACGTCTTCACCGGCCTCGCCGCCAAGGCCTACATCCTCGTCCTGCGCGGCAAGCCCTGGGACGCGGTGCTCGACGTCGGCTCCTGGTACGTCTGCCTGATCGGGCTCGGCCTGATCGCCGTCGGCGGCGTCATCGGCATGGTCGGCACGGGGATGGCGATCCTCGGCTCCGCCACCATCATCCTCTTCAGCGCCCGCGACTCGAAGCGGTTCCTCGTCCGCTGCTTCAAGGGGCTGTACAACCTATACGGCATCACCGGATACTTCAGCGACATCCTCAGCTACTCCCGTATCCTGGCCCTCGGCCTCGCGGGCAGCGTCATCGCGATGGTCATCAACATGATGGGCTCCATCGCCGGCTTCACCTGGATCGGCATCCCGATGTTCATCCTCGTCGCGCTCGCCGGGCACGGCCTCAACCTCGCCCTGTCCACGCTGGGCGCCTACGTGCACACGAGCCGACTCACCTACGTCGAGTTCTTCGGCAAGTTCTTCGAGGGCGGCGGCCACGCGTTCGAGCCGCTGCGCCAGAAACGCAAGCATACCGACGTCGTCGGTTGAGAAAGAGAGGGGTACGATCATGGACTTCCTGACCACCCTATCGACCATCTTCCTGAACGGTCCCGTGCTGGCCTTCCTCGGCGGTTCGCTCGCCGCCGTCGGCTCCGGCTGGGGCTCGGCGAAAGGCGTCGGCATCGCGGGCGAAGCCGCGGCCGGAGTCCTGAGCGAGAAGCCGGAACTCTTCGGCAAGCTCCTGATCCTGCAGGCGCTGCCGGGCACGCAGGGCATCTACGGCCTGTTGACCTGGTTCATCGTCATGGTCAAGGCCGGATTCCTCGACGGCACCTACACGTCGCTGACCACCACGCAGGGCCTCCTGTTCTTCGCGGCCTGCCTCCCGGTCATGATCGTCGAGTACACCTCCGCGATCTCCCAGGGACGCGTCGCGGCCAACGGCATCCTGATGGTCGCCCACAAGCCCGACGAGCAGTCCAAGGGCATCGTCCTCGCGGCCATGGTCGAGACCTACGCGATCCTCGCCCTGCTGGCCTCGATGCTCATGATCCTCCTCGGCATCCATAGATGAAGGGCCTGGAGCTCATCGAGGAGAAGATCCTCGCCGAAGCCCGCGCCCGCGCGGACGAGATTGTGAAGGAGTGCGCGACGGCCGTCGCCGCCGCCGAGCGCGACGCCGACGCCGCGATCGCGCGCGTCCGCGCCGCCTCCGAGGCGACGCTCGCCGCCGAACGCGCCGCCCTCGCCCGCCGCAGCGCCTCCGCGGTCTCGCTCGAGAGCCGCCGGATCCTGCTGGCGGCGCGCCGCGACCTCGTCGCCGAGGTGCTGGCGAAGGCGCTCGACGACCTCGAACGGCTGCCCCCCGACCGCAAGGCCGCCCTCTACGCGGACCTGCTGGAGCGGCACGGCCGCGCCGGCGGCACCGTGGCGTTCGCCGCGCAGGACCTCGCGTCCGGCGCCGCGGACCTCGCGCTGCGGGAGGCCGCGCAGCGCCCGACCCTCGCGGGCGTCGCGTTCCGCAAGGCCGAGGCGCACCACGCGTCGCGCGGCGGTCTCGTGGTCGCCCAGGGCGACGTCTCCTCCAACCTGACCTTCGAGATGCTCCTGAAGCAGTCGCAGGAGGACCTCGAGTCCGTTGCGGCTGCGCGCCTTTCGGTCTGACGGGAGTCCGCGCATGGAAGCCTTCGCCTCGTTCCCGCCGCTCGTCCCGGGGTCGTACCCTCCGCCCGGGAAGCGCCGCGTCCGGCGCCACGACGTCGACTACGCCTTCGCGGGCGGCCGGCTCGCCGCGCTGTGGGGGAAGAGCCCCGACGCGGCCCGCACGGCGCGCCTCGCCGAGGTGAAGGACGTCGCCGACCTGGCGCGCCTGCTCGCCGAAGCCGGCTACCCGCCGGCCGATGACCTCGAGACGAGCCTGTCCGAGGGGATGGCCGCCGACGACCGGGGACTGCGGGAGCTCTGCCGCGAAGGCGACGGGGACTTCCTCGACCTGCTGCTGATATCCAACGACGCGCACAACCTCAAGCTCTTCCTCAAGGACCTGTCGGTCTTCTGGCCGGAGCCGGAGCGTAAGGTCAGCGAGGCCGGCTTCGGCGCCAGCGACCCGGGCCAGGGTCCGCGGACCGGCACCCCTCTGCCGGCCGTCGCCCGCGAGGCCTCGTTCTCGCGCGCCGCGACGCAGGTCCTGCGCCCCTCCACGGTGCCGCCGGAGAAGCTGTTCGAGGCCCTGCGCGACGCCGCGATGGCCTACATACCCCTCTGGCTCAAGACGGCCGCTTCCGCCGCGTACGAAGCGTACATGCGGACCGGCGACCCCTACCGCATCGATGCCGAGGTCGACCGCGCCCAGGCCGCCGAGGCGCAGCGCCGGGCCGACCTCCTCGAGTGCCCCTGGGTGACCGGCCTGATACAGCTGAAGACCGACCTCGTGAACCTCGGCGTGCTGCTGCGCGTGCGCGCCGCCGCGCTCGACCGCGACGTCCTCGACCGGACGCTGCTGCCGGGCGGGTCCGTGCCCGAGTCCGACGTGCTGCGCCTGTTCGACGCGACCGAGGACGCGATCGCCGACCGCTTCCGCGCCGCCGGCTGCGGCGACGCCCTCGCGGCCGCCACGGCCCCCGAGGCCGAGAACGGCGGGATCGGCGCCACGTCGCGCTACGGCAAGGCCGCCGACGACTGCCTCATGAAGTACGTCCGCACCGTGAAGAGCATCCCCTACGGGCCGGAGTGGCTCGTCGCCCACCGTTTCGCCAAGGAGACCGAGGCCAGGAACTTCCGCATCGTGATGCTGCTCCTGCGCAACGGCCTGCCGACCGAGGGCGCGCTGCCGCTGCTGCGCGAGCCGTTCGTCCTGTAGCGGGCGGGGAGAAGGAGAAGGCATGTATCGTGTCGGCGTGATCGGGGACCGGGACAGCGTGATGGGATTCCGCGCGCTGGGTCTCGTCGTGCTGGTCGCCGAGACCCGCGAGGAGATTTCGGCCGCCGTCCAGGAGGCCCTCCGGCAGGACTGCGCCGTCCTGTTCATCACGGAACATGCGGCGGTCCTCGTGCCCGACGAGCTGGAGGCGCTGCGCCTGCGCAAGTTGCCGGCCGTCGTGCCGATCCCCTCGACCCGCGGAACGCTGGGACTCGGGATGGAACAGGTGAAGGAGACCGTGAAGAAGGCCGTGGGCGTGGATATCCTGGGTTTCGACCGCGCCCCGGAAGGCAAGGAGACGGATCGATGAAAACGCTGAGCAAGGGACGGATCGTCAAGGTGTCGGGCCCCCTGGTCGTCGCCGAAGGCATGCGCGACGCGGAGATGTTCGACGTCGTGCGCGTGGCGAAGATGCAACTGATCGGGGAGATCATCGAGATCCACGGCGACCGCGCCAGCATCCAGGTCTACGAGGAGACGGCCGGCCTCGGGCCCGGCGAGCCGGTGGAATCGACCGGGGCGCCGCTGTCCGTCGAGCTCGCGCCGGGGCTGCTGGGCACCATCTTCGACGGCATCCAGCGCCCGCTCGAGCGCATCCGCGAGCAGGTCGGCAACAACATCACGCGCGGCATCCGGATCGCGTCGCTCGACGCCGACAGGAAGTGGGACTTCGTCCCGGCCGTCGCCGCGGGCGCCGTCGTCGTCCCGGGCGACGTCCTCGGCACCGTGCAGGAGACCGCGCTGGTCCTGCACAAGGTGATGGTCCCGCCCGGCCTGTCCGGCACCGTCGAGGAGATCCTCTCCGGCCCCCGCACGATCGTCGAGACGATCGCCCGCCTGAAGCACGCCGACGGCACCCGCCGCGACGTCGCCATGCTGCAGCGCTGGCCGGTCCGCAAGGGCCGCCCCTACGTCGAGAAGATGGCCCCGAGGAGCCCCATGGTCACGGGCCAGCGCGTGATCGACGCGTTCTTCCCCGTCGCCAAGGGCGGCACGGCCGCCGTACCCGGCCCATTCGGCAGCGGCAAGACCGTGATCCAGCACCAGCTCGCCAAGTGGGCCGAGACCGACATCGTCGTCTATATCGGCTGCGGCGAGCGCGGCAACGAGATGACCGACGTGCTGCTCGAGTTCCCCGAGCTCAAGGACCCGAAGTCCGGCCGCCCCCTCATGGAGCGCACCGTGCTGATCGCCAACACGTCCGACATGCCCGTCGCGGCGCGCGAGGCCAGCATCTACACCGGCATCACGATCGCCGAGTACTTCCGCGACATGGGCTACAGCGTCGCGCTGATGGCCGACTCGACCTCCCGCTGGGCCGAGGCCCTGCGCGAGATGAGCGGCCGCCTCGAGGAGATGCCCGGCGAAGAGGGCTACCCCGCGTACCTCGGCTCCCGCCTCGCCCAGTTCTACGAGCGCGCCGGCCACGTGACCTGCCTCGGCTCCGACGCCCGCGAGGGCATCCTCACCGCCATCGGCGCCGTGTCGCCCCCCGGCGGCGACCTGTCCGACCCCGTCGCGCAGGCGACGCTGCGCATCGTCAAGGTCTTCTGGGGCCTCGACGCCCAGCTCGCGTACAAGCGCCACTTCCCGGCGATCAACTGGCTGGTCAGCTACTCGCTCTATGACGAGCGCGTCGACGAGTGGATGGACCGCAGCGTCTCGCCCGACTGGAGCCGCCTGCACGCCCTCGCCATGCGCCTGCTCCAGGAGGAGTCCGAGCTCGAGGAGATCGTGAAGCTCGTCGGCATCGACTCGCTGTCGCCGGCCGACCGCCTCAAGCTCGAGGCCGCCCGCTCCATCCGCGAGGACTTCCTGCAGCAGAACTCCTTCGACGAGGTCGACACCTACACCTCGCTGCCCAAGCAGTTCCGCATGCTCCAGCTGGTGCTCCGCTACTACGAGCTCGGCGCCAAGGCGCTCGAACAGGGCATGCCGATCCGCGCCGTGACCGAGCTGCCGGCCCGCGACCGGATCGCCCGCCTCAAGTACGTCCACGAGGACCGCTTCGCCGAGACGGCGGACGCGGTCGAGAAGGAGCTGGCCGACCAGCTCCGCGGCCGCAGGCAGCAGGGGGAACGCGCATGAGCCGCGAATACCGCACCATCTACGAAGTCGCCGGACCCCTGATGCTGGTCCGGCAGGTCGAGGGCGTGACCTTCGGCGAACTCGGCGAGCTCGAGTTGCCGAACGGCGAGATCCGCCGCTGCCGCGTGCTCGAGATCGACGGCACCGACGCGCTGGTCCAGCTGTTCGAGAACACCGTCGGCATCAACCTCGCCGAGACGGTCGTCCGCTTCCTCGGCCGCGGCCTCGAGCTCCCGGTCTCGAAGGACATATTGGGCCGCGTGTTCGACGGGATGGGCCGCCCCACCGACGGTGGACCGCCGGTGCTTCCCGACAAGCGCCTCGACATCAACGGCCTCCCGATGAACCCGGCCGCCCGCAGCTACCCCTCCGAGTTCATCCAGACCGGCATCTCCGCCATCGACGGCCTCAACACGCTGGTCCGCGGCCAGAAGCTGCCGATCTTCTCGGCGTCCGGCCTGCCGCACGCACGCCTCGCCGCACAGATCGCCCGCCAGGCCAAGGTGCTCGGCACGGACGAGAAGTTCGCCGTCGTGTTCGCCGCCATGGGCATCACGTTCGAGGAAGCCGACTACTTCATCGAGGACTTCCGCCGCACCGGCGCGATCGACCGCACCGTCCTGTTCGTCAACCTCGCGAACGACCCCGCGATCGAGCGCATCGCGACACCCCGCATGGCCCTGACCGCCGCCGAATACCTGGCCTTCGAGCAGGACATGCACGTCCTCGTGATCCTGACCGACATCACCTACTACGCCGAGGCGCTTCGCGAGGTGTCCGCCGCCCGCAAGGAGGTCCCGGGCCGCCGCGGCTATCCGGGCTATCTCTACACCGACCTCGCGACGCTGTACGAGCGCGCCGGTCGCCAGAAGGGCAAGCCGGGCTCGATCACGCTGATCCCGATCCTCACGATGCCCGAGGACGACAAGACGCACCCGATCCCCGACCTCACCGGCTACATCACGGAAGGCCAGATCCTGCTGTCGCGCGAGCTGCACCGCAAGGGCGTCCAGCCGCCGATCGACGTGCTGCCTTCGCTGTCGCGCCTCAAGGACAAGGGCATCGGCAAGGGCAAGACGCGCGAGGACCACGCCGACACGATGAACCAGCTCTTCGCCGCCTACGCCCGCGGCAAGGACGCCAAGGAGCTGTCGCAGATCCTCGGCGAGGCCGCCCTGTCCGAGGTCGACCGCATCTACGCCCGCTTCGCCGAAGCCTTCGAGCGCGACTACGTCTCGCAGGGCTTCACGACCGACCGTACGATCCAGCAGACCCTCGCCATAGGCTGGAAGCTCCTGTCCATGCTGCCGAAGAACGAACTCAAGCGCATCAAGGACGAATACATCGAGCAGTACTACGGCAAGGACGCCGAAGGCGAGAGGGAGTAGGCCGAGATGGCCGAGATCCGCGTCAACCCGACCCGGATGGAGCTGCTGCGCCTGAAGCGCCGCCTGGTGGTGGCGCGCCGCGGGCACAAGCTGCTCAAGGACAAGCGCGACGAGCTCATGAAGCGATTCCTCGACGTCGTGCGCGAGAACCGCACGCGCCGCGAGGCCATGGAGCGCCAGCTCGCCGCCGCGCACCGCGGCTTCGTGCTGGCCCGCGCGACCATGCGGCCGGAGGCGGTCGAGTCGGCCCTCATGATGGGCAGCGCGCCGCTGATGCTCGGGCTCGACACGCTCAACGTCATGAGCGTCGAGGTGCCGGTGTTCCTGCCCGAGCCGCAGGACGCCGCCCGCAGCGACGTGCCGCCCTACGGCCTCGCCTCCACGAGCGGCGAGCTCGACGGCGCGATCCTCGCGCTGCGCGGGGCGTTCGAGGGCATGCTGTCCCTGGCCGCGGCCGAGAAGGCCGCCCAGCTGCTGGCCGACGAGATCGAGCGCACGCGCCGCCGCGTGAATTCGCTCGAGTACATCCTGATCCCGTCCCTCGTGGAGACGATCCACTCGATCACCGCCAAGCTCGAAGAGAACGAGCGCGGCGCCCGCACGCGCCTCATGAAGGTCAAGGACCGGCTGGTGGAGCGGGCGGTGGCGGAACGCGCGGAGCGGGAAAGGCTGGCGGGCAACGCGTAGCCAGAAAGACGACCTAGAACAGCCGACTGGCGGCTCCGCCCGCCCGGGCCGCCGATTCCTTGCCGCGCCGGCTGATGCCCAGCGCGTCGTCGAGGAAATCGCGCGCGAACAGCAGCCCGACCTCCCGGCAGTCGATCAGTACGGCGCTCGCCT
Source organism: uncultured Eubacteriales bacterium (assembly GCA_903835065.1). Classification (GTDB taxonomy): domain Bacteria; phylum Bacillota; class Clostridia; order Saccharofermentanales; family UBA5734; genus CAILLO01. The sequence continues at coordinate 11,083 of CAILLO010000022.1, read as the reverse complement.
TGAATGCCTCCATGACGATGCGCTTCGCCGCCTGCACCGGCAGGGACGGCAGGATTTCGTCGAGCGGGGCCTTCTCGGTCGGGGAGGGGGCGGGCACCGACGGCTTGCCGTACTGCTCCAGCTCCTCCTCGGTCATCTCCGAATTCTCCATCGACTCGGCCCACAGCTCGTAGGCCGCCTTGTCGTAGAAGTACGTCGTCCCCGGTGCCAGCCGGTCGTCGACCAGGTAGAATGCGCCGAATCCCATGACCAGGATATTCTCGTAGAGCTGGCGCACGGTCTCGATGTACGGGATGTAGCGCACGAGCAGCCCGAACTTGCGCGGGTTGTCCGCGAGGTGGTCCTCCACGGCGCGCGCGACCATCCACTTCCAGAACTTGGCCCGGGTCTTCTCCGGCACCTTGCTCCAGACGGCGTGCCCCGAGTCGGGCGGGCCGATTCCGGCGAGAATGCCCTCGTTGAGCGTGCGGTAGCGGGTTCCGATGCGGTGCTCCTTGAGGTACTGGGCCATCACCAGGAATCCGCCGTCGGCGTCGAGGCCGGGCAGCATGCGGACGAAGGCGTCCTCGTTGCGCACGAAGCCCTCGTCGGGGCAGGTCGAGAAGAAGAGCGTCAGGATGGCCCGGGCGAAAGCCGTGTCCGGCAGGATCCCGTACTGCGCGAAGTACGGGTCGACCTCCGAGATGCGCGACTCCTTGATCTTCTCGTAGATCCGCTGCGACAGCGAGCAGTCGACCGGTCCGCCGTCGCCCGGCGGGATCGGGGGGACCCGCTTCGCGTCCTTGGGGGACAGCGCGGCGTGCAGTCGCTGGAAGGCCGTCACGATGCGGGCGTCCTCGTAGCCGTGCTGGAAGTGGGCCCAGCCGAGCGCGTGCAGCGACGGCGTCGCGCGGGCTTCGAGCACGAGCTGGAGCCGCTCGATCAGCTCCGCGTCCTCGGTGCGCAGCAGGGCGGGGAAGAGGAGCGAAACCTGACGGCGGGGAATCAGCATCGCGTTGCGCTTCCAGGCGGCGGGCCCGCCCCGGAGGGCCTGGACGCCGGCCAGGAGCTCGTCGACCTCGTCGGCCGAATAGCGGTCGACCTGTTCGGGCGGAAGCAGGAAGCGGTCGCGGACCTTCTGCAGCGCGGAGAAGAAGGAGGGAAGGGCGGCCGGCGCCGCGGGAGCGGACACGGTGGGGGCGTTCATGCGCCTTCGCCCGGGTTCAGCGCGGTGCGATGCCGCGAAGCGCCTGCGGCAGCGCCTCGACCGCATCGCCGATCTCGGCGGAGGAGACGGCCAGCCGCTTCACGATCTCGGCGAGGCCGGTGTCGAACTGGCCCAGTGTCTTCTGGATCTCCTCGGTCATCCCCTGGTTGAACAGTCCGACGGAGTCCTTGAACGTCGACTTGAGCTCGGTCAGGTCGACGTCGATTTCCTTGGCGTAGAGGCTCATGCTGCGGGACTCCTCCTCCATCTGGGTGAGGAGCTCCTTGACGTTGGACGTGAAGGCCTCGTTCTGGGCGTCGAGTGTCTCGCGGAAGCCCGACAGGGTCTCGCCCGTCACGCTGCCGAACCCGATGATCACCTGGTCAATGCGCGTCGCGAGCTCGTCCGACAGGATCGTGATCTGCTTGCGCATCTCCTCGAGGTGCGCCTCGTTCGCCATCAGGGCGGCGGCGGCCTGCTCCGCGGTCTGCTTCGACGTCGCGCCGGCGTTCTCGAAGAGCGAGACGACGCGGTCGCCGAGCTGGTCCATCGAGGTGGACATGTGACCGACGGCGGCCGACAGCCTGGTCTCGTTGCCCTCATATACGGACGCCATGCGGTCGGAGGCGGCGGCCAGCGTGTTGAGGTTCTCGGCGACGCCGACGATCTCGCTGAGGAATCCCGAGCGCGACGTCTCCAGCACCTTCTCGGACTTGACCATCTCCTCGACGAGGGCGGCGGTCTCCGAGCGGAGCTGCTTGATCATTGTCAGGGTCGACTCGAAGTTCTTCTCGGCCCGCACGAGCTGCGCGGACGCGGTGTCGAGCTGCTCGGACACCGGCGCGAAGTGGACCCGGAAGTCCTCGGACAGTGCGACGGCGAATTCCTTCGCGAGCAGCCGCATGCCCTCCTGCTGGTTCCGGTCGAGCTGTTCGGCGACGCGGACCATCGAGGCGTTGAGGTTCTCGACCGCCGGCGCCACGGCCGTCGTCATGATCCTCTCGGCGGCCTCCGCGACGGCTTCCGACAGCTTGTGGGATGCCAGGTCCGCGACGCTGTCGTCGAGGAAGCCGACCGCTGCAGCCATCTGCCGGTCGTACTGCATGAAGGAATCGAGCAGTGCGGCCACGGCCAGGGAATCCGAATATACCGGAACCTTGTGCGCGATTTCCCTCGTGAGGGAAGCGAGCGTCCCCTTGAGCCAGGCCGAAAGGGCGAAGAAGAGGACTGAACTGCAGAGCAGGAGGAATATGCCGAGCATCGCCGGAATCGCGCAATCGAGTAGAAGCGCTCCGACGCGACCGTCCAGGACGAGTTGGGAACGGAAGGCGAATCCGGAAAGGACGGAGACGATCGAGGCCACGATGCCTGCGGCCGGCGCCAGGAGAAAGGCATCCTTCGACAGCAACCAGGCTTCCCGCGGCGGAATCATGTTGAGAGGCTTCATATAGGGTAGAGGTCGAGGAATCCATGCGCCGTGGAAAAGATCAGCGGAATCGGTGTCAATCCGTTCGAAGGCCGCCGAGAGGCCCGGTTCGGTCTCGGGGAAGACCAGGGCACGAATCTCCGGCCAGTTCGCGATGCGGCAGCGGTCGAACCCGGCCACCGTGCCCGTGAGCCAGCGGAGGGAATGGACGCGGTCCGCGAATATGGCGACGATCTTGTACACCAGATATCCACCCGCCCCGAGCAGGAGGATGGAAAAAGCCAGGACGGGAAAAAAGAGTTGAGGTTCGCTGAAGAACACGGCCAATCCCTGGTCCACTGTCTGCCTCCACACCCGCACGTCCCGAGTCGGACGTGTCCTTTTCGACCATTATACCTCACGGAACGTCCGCTGAGCGTCAGGCCGGGCGGGAATCCTCAGGGAGGCGCGGATATTCGGATCGATATTCCATTCCGTTTCAATGCGGTTGGATTCCATGCCACGCGGAATGCGCCAATTCCGGGCTCCGACCGGCTTTGCGAATATTACAGGAACGGAAGGAAACTGTAACCTATTGTCGTTTGACAAGGGGGGGGGAGGCGGGACTATGATGAAGCCAGATTTCTCAGAAACCCTTTATCGAGTGGGGTTTCGGGGTTTCTACGGGGAAGCGACGACACACCGTCCGATTTCTGGGCACCTGGACGGTGGATAGCGAGTGGTGCAACCGGCCCTGGTTCCTGGAGTGGAGGGATCAGAGATGCGTTTGCCGATTGGCGCCCGTAGGACCGTTCGCACCCGTTTCGCGGGTCGTCCGCTCCCGTGCAGACTTTGCTCCCGATATTCTTGTCGACGTGCCTTTGAGATGCAGCCGTCCGGGTTGGTATCGAGCGGGGGCATCTCTGGAGCAGAGGAAATTAGACCGGTAGAAACGAAGGGAGAAAGAGAATGAAAATCCACAGGAACAAGAAAGGCTTCACCCTCATCGAACTGATCGTCGTCATCGCCATCCTCGCCATCCTGGCCGCCATCCTCGTCCCCACCATCAGCGGGTTCATCGGCAAGGCCAATCAGGCGACCGACGTCGCCAACGCCAAGATGCTTTACAATGCCGGCATGATGGTCCTGTCCCAGGGTGGAGCGGCCGCGGACTTCACTTCCTCGACGGGTGACATCGCCGCCTATGTCTCGGCCTGGCCAGTCCCAAAGAGCTATGCTACTGGCAACACATTCAAAGTCTCTGTTACCGCTACTACAGTCACAGTTTCCATTAATAATGGCAATGCTTTGACTGCTACCTTCAACCAGGGCACGGGCAAGCTCTCCTAATCGAAACAATTCAAGATGAAGCAGGGAGCCCGGATTGCCGGGCTCCCTGCTTCTCGAAACCCATTTGATCGCCCGTCCAGAGGCCACCTGATTCCAGTTCGGAGGTCCGGTTTCGGCCGTCGACTGTAACGAACGCTCTCAAGCCGGATTGACCCCCGTGCTATAATATCTGCACGAAAGAACCTTAAAACCCGCCCGGAGAATGCGTCATGAAGATTTCTCGCACGTTCCGAACAGGGAAGAAGAAAGGTGCCGCACTGGCATTCGTGATCATCGTGTTCGCCGTGATCATGATCTTCGCCATGATCGTGGGGAACATCGTCAACAACAACCTGGTGCAGGCCAGGGCGCAGGAACGGGACCTCCAGGTCTACTACCTGGCCCAGTCCGGGATCGACCTGTGCCTCTCCTCCCTGATGCAGCAAGGCACGGGCGGCGCGAACGACACGTTGCTCTACCAGAAGTACAACCCGTCGGTCACGTCCCCCCAGACCCTGTCGGATCACCTTTCGCTGCCCAACGGTTCCGTCGACCTGACGATCTCCGCGTCCGCGGTGAACTCGGAGCGCTGGATCACGATCCAATGTCTCGCGACGCTGAGCGGCTCGTCGACGATGAAGACCTCGACGCTGGCCTTCCAGTATTCGAACCCGTTGATACGGAAGAGCTCGTGACCTTCCGCGCCTCGGCTCAAAAAAGGGGATTCCGATGAAGAGTCTGCCGGTCCGGAACCAATCAGGCTTCACGTTGATTGAACTGATCGTCGTCATGGCCCTTCTGGGCGTCGTCGCCATGACCGCCACCCTGATTCTCTGGTTCGGCACGGGGACGCTCAAGGCGAGCAACGACGAATATGATTTCCAGTTCTCCACGCGACTCGTCATGCAGAAGACCACTTCGGTGATCCGCTATGCGTCCGCCGTGTTCACGATTCCCCAATCCAGCTTCCGGGCCGACAACCTTGATACCGGCTGGGACTACATCGGTATCCAGCAAGTGCTGATCACGCCCGCCCAGAACGGCAACCCGGCGGTCTACGGCAAGCAGATCGTCCAGTACCGCTACGACAGCGCCACGGACACGCATATCCCCTATGTTCTCCTGACGGCCAAGGCCGACGTGGACTATGAGATCGTCTTCGTGATGGTGAACCCGAATCAGGCGGACAGCATGCTCCAGTTCTCCATCAAGAGCTACCCGGCCGGTAGCCTCGACGAGTTCGGCCAGCCTCGGGCGCAGTTCTCCGTCTCGTCCCAGGTCGAGTCGGTCAATTCCCTGCAGGTCGTCGACCTGTCCACCCCGCTCGATCCGGCCGTCGCGATCGCCTTCCGGATCCAGGACCGCGCCGCGAACGTCGTGGGGCATATCGCGATGGTCCTCGACGTATCCGGCAGCATGGCGGACAACCTGGCCGGCTATACCGGGAACCCCAGCCGGATCTCGATTCTCAGGAGCGAGACGCAGACCCTGCTCAATTCCTTCGGACTCGAGGACAACATCGACGTGTGCCTCGTGCCCTTCGCGACGTCGGCCAACAACCCCGGCGCCTTCTACAACGCCCACACCAACCTCTCCAGCTTCACGAGTCTCATCAACTCGTTCACGGCCCTCGGAGGCACGAACACCGGAGACGGCCTCCGCCGGGCCTATTGGAACCTCAAGGCGCACATGACGGATGTCCCTGCGAACACGATCGTCAGGAACTACGTGATCTTCCTGACCGATGGCGTGACCACGTTCGCGAGCGTCCTCAGCAACAAGAACCGGAATTTCGTCGTCGACAACCAGAACGTGAACGAAGGATATCTGGACACCTCTCCCCAGAACACGTCCTCCGGACAGATCGCCGGCAACGGCTCGTCGCTGGATTCGAAGGGGCAGGACTACAATGCCCTGCTCGGCGGCATGCTTTCCCAAGGCGAATTCGCCAAGACCTACGTGATCGGCTTCTCGTCCATTTCCTCGGAACTCTCCGACATCAACGAAGTCGCTTCCGATTGTGGAGCGACTACCGACCGTATTTTCCGCGCCGGTAGCCAGACCGTCCTGAACCAGGTGTTCACCAAGATTCGCGAGGACATCGTCAACGATCTGTGGTACCTGCAGGGACCGAAACTGTAGACCCAAGGCAAACGAGGTGGACCAAGTGAAAAGCAGAAGAGGATTGACCCTGATCGAAATCCTGCTTTCGATCGCGTTGCTTGGAATCATCGCAGCGATGTTGATGCCGGGTCTGACGAACCAGTACTCCATGCTGGTGCAGACCCGCAAGATGACGGAGGACCTCTATGCGGCGCAGCAGAGCGCCGAACAGACGATCACGGACGTCCGGACGGCGATCCAGAGCGGGACGTCTCCGAGCGGGCAGACGAGGACGGCCTACATCCTGTTCCAGGGGACGGCGAACCAGCGGACCGTGTACGGGTATCCGAACCAGTTCGCAATCCACGTCGGGAACAACACGGTCAACCTGGACACCATCGTCGCGGACAATCGGATGCCGGAATTCGCCGTCGCGACGGCGACCGGCGTGGGGATTTCCTTGACCGACGGAACGAACACGCTGCCCTTCGCCTATGCGGGAACCAATCTCCTGCAGGTCGCCTCGAGCTTCACCCTTGTGGATCCGAGCAACGTCAACCTGACGAACATCAACCGCTGGTACGTGTCGCGCGAGGGCTTCAACATCCCCATGGTCACGGGCGCCCAGGAAATCGAAAAGGGCACGATCTATCCGAGATTCCCCGACGACTACGTCCTGATCAAGGGCGAATCCGGGTATAGCCTGGCGACGATCCTGTCGACCTACGCGGGCCGGCATATCGTCTACACGATTACTCCGGCGTCGACGACCGGTAAGATGGGCGACACGGTCGTCAGCAATCCGGTCTTCATCAACGGCCTGCCCGTGATCTCCAACCTGATGCTCCATCTCGACGCCTCGATGATCTCCAAGGAGGATTCGTCGGCGGTCGTGTCCGCGACGACCACCGTGAACGGCGTTCCCGTCACCACCTTTTCCGTGAAGAAATGGACCGATCTTTCCGGGAACACCAACAATGCGGTCCAGTCGACGACCTCCCTGCAGCCCAAGCTGATTGAAGCCGACATGGGAAGTTTCGCATCGGGGAACAATCAATATGAGACCTACGCGAAATACGTACAGTTCGACGGGAGCAAGGGCTTGACCGTCGCGGACGCGAATTCGCTGGACCAGAACAACATGACCGTGATTGTCGTGGCGCGCAGCGCTGCCACGACGTCCGGCAAGACGATCGTCTCGAAGCTGAGCAGCACGACCGGCTGGTCGGTCGGCTGGACCTCGAGCAACCAGCTCGGCTGGTACATCAAGAACTCCAGCGGCACCAATTCACTCAGCACCGATGCCAACGTCGCGCTGGACGGTGGTTGGCATATTCTGATGGGCTCCGCCTCGACCAGCGGGCTGAACCTCCAGATGGACGACGGCACGGCGAAGACGGGAACCCGCACGATCGGATCCGCGATCACGAACAGCACGGCGCTGTCGATCGGCTTCAATGGAAGCACGAACTACTCCAACGTGGACGTCGCTGAAATCATCCTCTACAGCGGAACGCTTTCGACGACCGACTCCGCCAGCGTCCTGACCTACCTCGAGAACAAGTATGAACCGGTTCCTCCGGTCAACGGGATCTACTCGCTCAAGCCGATCGTCGACAACGCCGTGAAGGGCGAGAACTACACGCTGCCTTCGACCGTCCAGGCGTACATGACCAACGGCACGATGCAGAATGTCGCCGTCGTCTGGGTTCCGACCACCGCCGACACCTCCACGACCGGGACGAAGGTCTACACGGCGACCGCGGTCGCCGACGGAACCAAGACCACGACATTGACCTTGAACGTACAGGGAATCGCCAGACTCGAGGATTTTTCCACTACCGTGGAGAAGGGATTGCCCTTCACGCTGCCTGCGACCGTCGTGGCCGACCTGGTCGACGGGTCCAAACGTTACGTGGCCGTCACATGGAATATCAACAACGTGGATACGAGCATCGTCGGAACGGTGACGCGGACCGGCACCGCCGTCCTCGACCCGACCAAGACCATGACGTTGACGTTGACGGTCGGTCCCCGCAGGGTCACGAGCGTGGGCCTTGACCTGCACGCCTATACCCTGAACGTCGGGAGCGGCTTCCAGCTGAACCAGACGGTGCTTCCGGCCTCCGCGGACAACCAGAACGTTGGCTGGAGCACCAGCGACGCCAGCGTGGCCACGGTGAACGCCAGCGGCCGCGTGACGGCGGTGGGCAGCGGATCCGCCACAATCACGGTGACCACCATGGACGGCGGTTTCACCGACACCTGCCTCGTTACCGTCAACGTGCCGGTGACCGACGTTACCCTGAACCGTTCGGTCGTGACGGTGCCACGCAATGGGACCTCGCAGCTGACGGCCACGATCGCGCCCGCCAACGCCTCGAACCAGAACGTCGTCTGGACGAGCAGCAACACGAACGTCGCGACCGTCAGCACGAGCGGCCTCGTGACGGTCAAGAGCAATGCCACGATCGGTGGCACGACCATCATCACGGTCACGACGTCCGATGGATCCTTCACCGACACCTGCACGGTCACGGCCGGCACGCCGGTAACGGGCGTCACGCTGAACGTCTCCACCCGCACCGTCAACAAGGGCGCAACCTACCAGCTGGTCGCGACAGTCGCTCCGTCCGGCGCCACGGTGAAGGGCGTGTCCTGGTCTAGTAGCGACCCGAGCGTCGCCACCGTCAGCAGCAGCGGCCTCGTGACCGGTTTGACCAATGGAACGGCGACGATCATGGTCACCACGGTGGACGGAGGGTTCACCGACGACTGCCTGGTCACGGTGAATGTGCCGGTGACGGGCGTCACGCTGAACGTCTCGTCCGTCATTCTCAACCGAAGCAACACGTACCAGCTGATCGCGACGGTCGCGCCTGCGGACGCGACGAATCCGTCCGTCACCTGGAGCACGAGCAATTCAAATGTCGCGACGGTCAGCACGAGCGGACTCGTCACGGTCAAGGGCACCGCGACGCTGGGAAGCAACTGTACCATCACCGTGACCACGGTGGTCGGCGGATATACAGATACGACTACGGTCACCGTCCGCAACCCGGTGACGGGCGTCACGCTGAACGTCGCGACCCGCACCGTCAACAAGGGTGCGACCTACCAGCTGGTCGCGACGATCGTGCCATCCGGCGCTTCGGTGACGGACGTGACCTGGTCGAGCAACAACCCGAGCGTCGCCTCGGTCAGCAGCAGCGGTCTCGTGACCGGCGTGGCCAATGGAACGGCGACGATCACGGTCACCACGGTGGACGGAGGGTTCTCGGCGACCTGCTTCGTCACCGTCAACGTGCCGGTGACCGACGTCACCCTGAACCGTTCGGCCGTGACGGTGCCCCGTAGCGGGACCTCGCAGCTGACGGCCACGATCGCGCCCGCCAACGCCTCGAACCAGAACGTCACCTGGACGAGCAGCAACACGAACGTCGCGACCGTCGGCACGAGCGGCCTCGTGACGGTCAAGAGCAATGCCACGATCGGTGGCACGACCGTCATCACGGTCACGACGTCCGACGGATCCTTCACCGACACCTGCACGGTCACGGCCGGAATCGCGGTGACGGGGATCACGCTGAACAATTCCACCCTGAGCATCAACCAAGGGTCGACGGCAACCCTGACGTGGACCTTCATTCCTTCCAACGCGACGGTGCAGACGGTGAACTGGATCAGTAGCAATACGAGCGTCGCAACGGTCAGCCGCACCGGGGTCGTGACCGCGGTCGGGGGGGGCGTCGCGACAGTCACCGTGACGACGACGGAAGGTGGATTCACGGACACCTGCGCGGTCTCCGTCCCGGTCTGGGCGACGGGCATCAGTGGAAACACGACAAGCGTCACGATCACCTTCAACGAAACGATCACCAGTGCGGACTTCAACCCGACGTTCGCCGGGTACTCGACATCGGTCTCCGGCAACACGGTGATTTTCACAAGGACCTCCGGGACGTTCCAGCTGAACACGAACTACTTCGTCCTGGTGTACGGCAGCGATGGAACCTCTCGCACGATTACAATTAAACGTACCGGGAACAAATCGTGGACGGTCGCGAACTGATGCGGAGTCGATCCGGATAGCGGACGTCCTCCCCTTGCGACCCGCTTCCAAGTTCTACCCCAGGAAAGCCCCCTACTGTCCGTTCATCGGATGGCAGGGGGCTTTATCGGACTCATGAGGGTGGAAGAGACAATATTCCTTGAAGCGTCGAAGCAGGCTCCTCAAGGGATTCCCGAAGGTCCGAGCATGAAAGAGGCAGGCCGCACCGGCGACCTGCCTTTCCCGTATCCCTTGGAATCCACAACAGGTCCGAATCAACCCGGTCGCCCTGGGGTGGACCTAGTACAACGTTTTTGCAGATGAATATGCAAATCATCAAATTCGTCCTTTGTCTCGACCCGGATGCCTCGCAGACAGACTCTCGCGAACTTGCCGAAGAAGTTTTCGATCATGTTGAGCCACGAACCACGCTTGGGGGTGAATACGAATTCGAATCGACCGGGATGCTCGTCCAGATAGCTGCGCGTTTCTCTCGAGGTGTGGGCGCTATGGTTGTCCAATACGATCCTGATCTTCTTGTCCTTGCCGTACTTCCCGTCCAGAATCTTCAGGAATGCCACGAAATCGGCGCTCTTGTGGGTGTCCCTGACGAGCGGGATGATTTCGCCAGTCAGCAGGTCCATGCCGGCCAGCAGCGACACCGTGCCCATCCGCCGGTATTCGCTGTCACGTCCCACGAATCCATGTTTCCTTGTCGGCGGAAGATCGGCGCAGGTATTCCCTATGGCTTGGATGCCGGGCTTCTCGTCGTAGGAGATGACGATGGTTCCGGTCTCCTCCTCGCTCTCGAACTGGATCTCGATCTGCTTGTAGACGATGAGCACGTCCCCATCTTCCGGTCGAATTCGGGCTCCCGCTTCTCGAGCTCGAGTTTGACAGTTTGAAGTAGAGAGAAATCCTGTAACGCCCACGGGGCAGGCATTCCAGGATTTCGTGCTTTCGAGTCGTTACACTACACGCGCTTCTTCACGGGTCCCGGCATGAACCG
>CAILLO010000021.1 GCA_903835065.1 uncultured Eubacteriales bacterium | reverse complement strand
CTTGCCGGTCGTGTCGCCCGCGTGGATGATGCGGTTCTGGCTGTGGGCCGCCTCGCGGTTGAGCGCGAGCGAGCCGACGCCCTCGGTCGGCGACGGAGGTGCGGGGGGCGCCGTCGGGTCCTTGCGGTCGAAGTCGACGCCGAGCGTGCAGATATCCTGGATCACCGGCCGCGCCTCGTTCACGAGCACGCGCACGACGTCCTCGTCGCACAGCCCGGCGCCTGCGTACAGCGTGTCCTGCAGGTGCAGCTCGGGGGAGTCGTCCCGGCCGAGCGACACGGCGATGCCGCCCTGCGCGAGCGACGAATTGCTGATATCCAGCGTCTCCTTGGTCACCACGACGATGTCGAGCGCCTCCGGCGCGTTGAGCACCGTGTAGACGCCCGCGACGCCGCTGCCCACGACGATCGCGTCGTGCCGTTCGACCGCGACCGGCCTGCCGCCTGCCGCGAGATAATCTCTGACCTTATCCATCCGTCTCCGCTTCCGCCCGTCCGCCCGCGCCTAGGCGCGGACCGCGAGCATCCTCTCGAGCGCCCGGCGCGCGCCGTCCGCGACCGCCTCGGGCACTTCGATCCGGTACTTCGTCTCCAGCAGCGCGTCACGGACGCTGCGCAGCGTGATCTTCTTCATGTTGGGGCAGACCATCCCCGGCGCGAGCAGGTAGAAGGTCTTGTCGGGGCTGTCCTTGCGTAGCTTCCACAGGACGCCCATCTCGGTGCCGATCAGGAACTTCTTCGCCGGGCTGGCCGCCGCGTAGTCGATGATCTGCTTGGTGCTGCCGACGAAGTCCGCCTGCCGCCAGATTTCGGGCCGGGTCTCGGGGTGCGCGAGCAGCAGGGCGTCCGGGTGCGCGTGCTTCGCCGCCTCGAGGTCGGCGAGGCTGACGCGGTTGTGGGTGATGCAGAAGCCGGGCCAGAGGTGCACCTTCACGTCGGGGATCTGCTGCGCGACGTACGCGCCGAGGTTGCAGTCCGGCAGGAACAGGATCTCCTTCGCGCCCAGCGACCGCACGACGGCCAGGGCGTTCGAGGAGGTGCAGATGATGTCGCTCTCGGCCTTCACGGCCGCGGAGGAATTGATATAGGCGACGACCGCGACGCCGGGGTGTCCGGCCTTCCAGGCGCGCAGCCCGTCCTCGTCGACCATGTCGGCCATGGGGCAGCCCGCGTCGATCTCGGGCAGCAGCACGGTCGTGTCCGGGCTCATCACCTTGGCGCTCTCGGCCATGAAATGCACGCCGCAGAACACGACCAGCGTCTTCGGCGACGCCGCGCAGAACCGGGCCAGCGCGAGCGAATCGCCCACGAGGTCGGCGACCTCCTGCACCTCGTCGCGCTGGTAGTTGTGCGCGACGATCACGGCGCCCGTCGTTTCCCTCAACCGGAGGACCTCCTCGCGGAGCGCCCTCGTTCTCTCGTCCCAATCCACGGCCATCCTGCCGATTCCCTCCTGTCCTTCTCTCCCACCGATTCTAGGGCGCTTTCACCCTCCTGTAAACACCCGCGCGGTGCTCCACACCTTCTGGAAGGCCTTGGAGACCGGCAGCGCCTCGAATTCGGCCTCCGTCACCCACCGGAACGGCGGCCTCGGAGGCGGGTCGTCCCGCGATTCCGGGCCATCCGGAGTATCCGCCGCCCGCGCGACGCTGCACGCGAAGACCTCCATCCGCCAGCGCCGGTGCGTGAACACGTGCTCCACGACGCCCGCCGGCCGCGCGCCTGCGAGGTCCGGCCGCACGCCGCTGCGCGCCTCGAACGCGTCCTCCGCCTCCCGCTCCGGGAAGCCCCACAGCCCGCCGAGCAGGCCGCTCTCGCGGTATTCGACGAGCAGGCGCCCCGCCCCGTCCCGCACGACCAGCGCCGTGCGCTCCGACCGCTCCGGCGGCGGCTTCGGACGCTTCACGGGCAGCTCGGCGGTCCGGCCCTCCGCGAACGCGGCGCAGGCGCCGCTCCAGGGGCAGGCGCCGCAGTCGGGCGTCTTCGGGAGGCAAACCGTCGCGCCGAGCTCCATGAGCCCCTCGCAGAAGTCTGCCGCGCGACCCGGCGGCGACAGGGCCGCCGACAGGTCCGCGACGCGCTTCCGGGTCGCGGGCCGCGCGACGTCGCCGTCGAGGCCGGCGAAGCGCGCGAGCACGCGCAGCACGTTGCCGTCGACCGCGGGCGTCGCGACCCCGAACGCGATGCTGAGCACCGCGCCGGCCGTGTAGTCGCCCACGCCGGGCAGGCGGCGCAGCGCCGCGAAGTCCTCCGGCAGCCGCCCGCCGTGCTCGCGCACGACCGCCTGGGCCGCCTCCAGCAGGTTGCGCGCGCGGGAGTAGTAGCCGAGGCCCTTCCAGGCGGCCATCACGTCGCCCTCCGGCGCGTCGGCCAGCGACCGGACGTCGGGGAAACGCGCGACGAAGCGCTGGAAATAGGGGATCGCGGTCGCTACGCGGGTCTGCTGCAACATGAGCTCGGATACCAGGACCCGGTAGGGGTCGAGGCGCGCGGCCTCCTCCCGCCAGGGCAGGTCCCGGCGGTGGGCGGTGAACCAGTCGGCGAGGGCGAGCCCGGCGTCGGTCACGCGGCGGGGGTCGGCGTCCCCTCCGCGTCGGCGAGGCGTGTGACGTGGGCGATGGTGACCATGTCGACCGGCTTCGAGGTCTCGCCGGTCGCGTCGTTCAGTTCGACGGGCTTGGCGGCGATCGCGAGCAGGTCGCTCGTACCCTCGATCAGGCGTCCGAAGGCGGCGTACTTGCCGTCGAGCGACTTGGAGCCGTCGGCCGTCATGATGAAGAACTGGCTGGAGGCGGAGTTGTAGCCGCTGCCCCGGGCCATCGAGATCGTGCCGAACGTGTGCGACAGCGTGTTCTGCTTGAATCCGTTCGCGCTGAATTCGCCGCGGATCGTCGTGCCGGAGCCGCCGGTCCCGTCCCCCTTCGGGTCGCCGCCCTGGATCAGGGAGGCCTTGAGGATCCTGTGGAAGGTCAGGCCGTCATAGAACTTGCGGTCGACGAGGTCGAGGAAGTTCGCGACCGTCGCGGGCGCGTATTCGGGGTACAGCTCGAAGGTCATCGTCTTGCCGTCCGCCATCTCGATCAGGACGCGCGGGTGGCCGGGAATGGGGGTCGGCGCGGTGCCGGCGCAGGCCGCCAGGGCGACGGTCAGCGCGAAGACGGCGGCGAGGACGGCGAGGCGGCGGACGTGGCGCATGGGAAACCTCCTGTGGTCAGGCGACTCGAAGGGGGTTGGCCGTTCGGTCGGAACGCGCGGAACGCCGGAGGCATCCCGCTGCTGCAACTCTATCATATTTCACGGGGAACATGCCGAATTCCCGGTTTTGTCATGCTTTCGTTCCCGGTTTCGACACACGCGCACAGAGCCGCTCCCGTGTCGGCACGGAAGCGGCTCTGCGCGGATGGCGCCCGCGGACGCCGGGCTATCTCGGCTGCATGGCGCCGAAGAAGACGAGCCAGGCGAGGACGGTCTTGGCGACGAGGCTGAGCGTGATGTAGGTCTTCTCGCCGAAGAGGTAGTCCTTCCAGGGGCCGACCTTCTTGTACTGCAGGACCATGTTGACCGGGAAGGTGTTGAAGAAGAAGAAGTAGCTGCCCAGGATGGCCCAGACGAACCAGGGGGCCTTGGAGGTCGCGTCGCCGTTGCCAATCATGTGCAGGACGATGACGACCCAGGGCGCGAGCCCGGCGACCGAGCCCCAGAGGAAGGCGCCCCAGCGGACCTTCTCCGAACGCTGGTTGAGCTGCTCCATCATGAGGCCGAACAGGTTCATGGCGGCGTTGACGACGAAGATCACGATGAGCTCGCCGAGGTCGAAGACGCCGAACAGGTTGGCGATCAGGACGATCATGAACGACGAGCTGAGCGCGTATTCGTACCAGCGGAACTCGTTGATGCCGTTCAGGATGTCGCGGTTGTACTTCTTGTTGCCGACGGTGATGATGATCAGGTGGGCGAGGGCCGACAGGAGCAGGAACACGGCGACGAAGATCCCGAACGGGAGGTCGTCGATCTGGCGGGGCTGGGTGACGAGCTTGATGACGCCGGTCGCGGCGAGCTTCGGGTCGACGCCGAGGTAGTTGGTCAGAATCGGGGCGGGGAAGGTGCGGATCTTCTCGATGCTGAAGTAGAGGACGATCATGAGGGCGCCCTGGATGAAGTGCAGGAATCCCATGTTGCGGTTGAACTTCCGAAGGGAGTCGAGGGTGATCGGCTTGGTCATCTTGGTTTACCTCCTTTGGATTACTTGTCTACAGGATAGCGGTTGTTTCGGCATGTGAACGTGGTTCATGTTACGAATGTGGAGAATTGCAGCGATTTTTCTCCGATTTTCATGCCCGGGTCATCAGGTCGCGCGCCAGTTCCGCGACGCGGACCAGTTCGTCGAGCGACAGCGACTCGTGCACCGAGTGGACGTCGGTCATCCCGCAGGCGAGGACGAGGCAGGCGACGCCGTGCCGGGCGTAGACGTTCGCGTCGCTGCCGCCGCCGCCCGGGGACAGGGTCACGGGCAGGCCGAGCGCCGCGCAGGCGTCGGCGAAGCGGCGCACAACGGGGTGCTTGCGGTCGAGGTGGAAGGTCTCGTAGGCGGCGGTCACGGACACCTCGACGGTGGCGCCGCGACGGGCGGCGGCCTCGCGGCAGCGGTCGGCGATCGAGGCGGCGAGCGCGTCGAGCGCGTCGACGTCGAAGGAGCGGCACTCGGCTTCGAAGCGGCAGGCGTCGGGGACGATGTTGGTAGCGCCGCCGCCTTCGATGCGGCCGACGTTGGCGGTCGTGCGTGCGTCGAGCCGGCCCCACCGGCAGGCGGCGATCGCGTCGGCGGCAGCCGCGACGGCGTTGACGCCCTTCTCGGGGGCGATGCCGGCGTGCGCGGCCCGGCCGTGGAAGACGGCGACGATGCGGCGGTTGCCCGGGGCGGTGTTCACGGCGTGGCCCGGAGGGCCGCTCGTGTCGAGGACGTAGCCTTCGCAGGCCCGGATCGCGGCGGGGTCGACCTGCTTCGCGCCGGCGAGGTTGCGCTCCTCCCCGACCGAGAAGATCACCTGCAGGGTGCGGCGCGGGACGCCGTCCTCGTCGAGGGAGCGCACCGCCTCGAGGATCGCGCAGACGCCCGCGAGGTCGTCCGAGCCGAGTACGGTCGTGCCGTCGCTGCGGAACCGTCCGTCGTCCGCAAGGCGCGGCTTCTTGCCGAGGCAGGGGCCGACGGTGTCCATGTGCGCGGAGAAGAGCAGCGGTTCGCCAGGCAGCGTGCCCGGGAGGTCGGCGAAGAGATTGCCCGCGTCGCCCTGGAGCGCCGCCCCGGCCGCGTCCTCGCGGACGGCGGCACCGAGCGCGCGCAGCCGCGCGGTCAGCGCGTCGGCCATGGGGCGTTCGCGGAATGAAGGGGAGTCGATCGTGGCGAGCGTGAGGAATTCGCGCTGCAGTCGGTCGCGGTCGATCATGGGGGTGTCCCTCCTCGGCGTCCCGGAGTCCGCGGCCGGTATCTTCGGCCGCCGACTCCATGGTACACCTTCCGGTCAGTCCCCGGCGCCCGGATCCGTCGCGAGACTCGGGATGTCGACCTCGGGGTCGACGTCGGCAGCGTAGTCGACGCCGTCGAAGCCGAAGCCGAAGAGGCGGAAGAACTCGGTGCGATAGCCCGCTATGTCGGTGAGGGACTCGATGCTCCCGGTGTCGACGTCCGGCCAGACGGCCGCGACCTCCGCCTGGACGTCCGGGTCCAGCTCGAGGTCGTCGACGCGGATGCGGCCCTTCTCGTCGAGCGAGAGCGAACCGCCGTAGAGGTGCTCGGAGAAGAGGCGGACGGCCTGCTCGATGCAGCCCTCGTGGGTGCCCCGGGCCTTCATGATCTTATAGAGCAGCGACACGTAGAGCGGCACGACGGGGATGGCGGAGCTGGCCTGCGTGACCAGCGCCTTGTTGACGGATACGAAGGCGCGCCCGCCGACGGGCGAAAGGCGCTGCGTCAGGGTCTGCGCGGTCGCCTCGAGGTCGTCCTTGGCACGGCCGATCGTGCCCTCGCGGTAGACGGGGTGCGTGACGGCGGGTCCTATGTAGGAATAGGCGACCGTCGTCGCGCCGGGGGCGAGCAGCCCTTCGGCGAGCAGCGCGTCGATCCAGAAGGACCAGTCTTCGCCACCCATGACGGCGACGGTCTGACGGATCTCCTCGTCGGTGGCGGGCTCGATCGCGACGTCGGTGACGACGCCGGTGTGGAAGTCGACGGTCTTGCTGGCGTACGGGCGGCCGATCGGCTTGAGCACCGAGTTCAGCAGCTCGCCGGTGCGGGGGTGCTGGCGGCGCGGAGAGGCGAGGCTGTAGACGACGAGGTCGACCTGGCCGAGCTGGTCGCGGACGAGGTCGAGCGCCTGCCGCTTGATCCCGTCGGAGAAGGCGTCGCCGTTGAGGCTCCAGGCACCGAGGCCGGCCACGCAGGCCTCGCGCTCGAAGGCGGCGGTCTGGTACCAGCCGGCGGTCGCCGTGCGGTTGCCGTCGCTCGGGCGCTCGAAGGAGACGCCGATCGTGGCGGCGCCGCAGCCGAAGGCGGCGGTGATGCGGGAGGCGAGGCCGTAGCCGGTCGAGGCGCCGAGGACCAGCACGCGCTTCGGACCGGGGATCGGTCCCCGCGCCTTCACGGTCTCGATCTGCCGGCGGACGGACTCGGCGCAGCCGGTCGGATGGGCGGTCGTGCAGATGAATCCACGGAATCTGGGTTCGATGAGCAATTCGTTTCCCTCCTTGTTTCTATCGCCCAATATAGCGGAAAAGGTCGGCGATGGAAAGTCCTTTGATTTGCAAAGCGTTTTCCGACGAGCGTGATAGGATGGGGACAGAGCCGTGGAACGCCCATGGCCAGCCCCTTGGAAGACCACAGGAGGCCACGCATGAAGACTCTGGTACTGTATGATTCCGTGTTCGGAAACACGGAGAAGGTCGCGCTCGCCCTGGCCGAAGTCTTTGCGGAGCAGGGACCCTGCGAGGCCGTCAAGGCTGCGGATTTCGCGCCGTCGCGGCTCGCCGGCGTCGGCCGCCTCGCCGTCGGCTCCCCCACCCGCGCGTTCCGACCCACTCCGGCGCTGGTCGCGCAGCTGGACGCCTTGCCGCCGGGGGCTCTCGCAGGCATCGACGTCCTCGCCTTCGACACGCGCGCCTGGATCGAGAAGGCGCCCGGCATCCTCCGTTTCTTCGCCGGCCTCTTCGGTTATGCGGCCGACCCGATCGCGAAGCGCCTGCTGAAAAAAGGCGGGCGTCTCGTCCTTCCGCCCGCAGGATTCGTCGTGGCGGATTCGGAAGGGCCCCTCCTCGAGGGCGAGCTCGCGCGGGCGGCAGCATGGGTGCATTCGGCCCCGGCGTCCCGCTGAAGCAATTTCCGAGCCGTTTCCGTCAATTTTCCATGGATTCCCGTATTCCTTGTCGCGCGTCCGCTGATATAGTCTTAGAGTAGTCCCCGCGCATGGGCCGAGGGGCCCGTGCGCCCGCTCGAAGACCGAACAGGAGGGCGCGACCATGATCCTGCCGGACGTCTGGGGAGAGGGAAGCCTCTTCGCCTTCTCGGGCCTGGATGGCCCGACTCCGTACACGCGAAGCCTCGTGGGGCACCTTTCCGGCGACCGCATCGGCGTCGTCTTCCCGCGGGACGGCCTGCATTCCCTGCTCTTCCGGGTGTCGGGGCACGGCGAGCTGGTCCACCGGGCCGTCGCCTCCGACTTCCTGCTGGCCTCCCTGAAGGGCGGCCCCGACCGTGCCTGGCACGACCTGTTCCTGGGATTCTCGTCGTGCGACACGGTCGTCGGCACGTCGAGCCCCCTGGCCGTCCCCTACCTCTCGAGCGACCGCCCTGAGACGCTGCGCCTCGAGGGCGGGCGGACCACGTGCGGCACCTACGGCGGGTACTTCGCGCTCGAGGTCCGCGAGGAGGCCGACGGGACGGTCCGGTTCGCGCTGGCGATGGACGTGGATTCGGTCGACGTCGCCGCGGCCAAGGCCCTGACCGGGCTTTCCGTGGACGCCGGCGCGCTGCGGGAACGGAAGTTCGCCTGGTTCGCCGCGTTGCCCGAGCCGCCCCCGGCGCTCGACGACGCCGAACGGCGAACGCTCGCCAAGTGCTTCTCGGTCATGAAGTCGCAGGTCTGCACGGCCGAGGGCGTGTTCCGCAAGCGCTGGACGACGCCCGACCGGCTGCCGCACGCGATGTGCTGGCTGTGGGACTCGGTGTTCCACGCGATGGGCAACCGGTTCATCGACTCCGGGCTCGCCGCCGACACGCTGGACGCGGTCTTCGACATGCAGCGCCCCGACGGGTGCGTGCCGATCTCGGTCGACCCGACCAGCAGCCCCTTCGTCGAGACGCAGCCCCCCGTGCTGGCCTTCGGCGTATGGGACCTGTACCGCGCGACGGGCGACCGGTCGCTCCTCGAGCGCCACTACGACGACCTCGGCCGCTACCTGGCCTGGAACCGCGCGCACCGCGACCGCAACGGCAACGGCCTCTACGAGTGGCTGATGCGCGAGAACCCCAACGCCACCAACCGCTGCGGCGAGAGCGGGATGGACAACACGCCGCGCTTCGACGACGGCAAGGCGAAGGACGCCGTCGACTTCTCGTGCTTCATGGCCCGCGAATTCGAGGCGATGGGCGACATGGCCCGCGCGCTCGGGCGCGACGGTGAGGCCGCGGCGTGGGACGCGGAGCGCGAGGTCGTGCGCACGGCGCTGAACGCCCTGCTGTGGGACGAGGACGACGGATTCTACTACGACCGCGTCGTCGAGGACGGCACCTTCTGCAAGGTGAAGGCGGTCTCGGGACTGCTACCCCTGTTCGCCGGCCTCTGCGACGAGCGCCGGGCCGCGGCGCTGGTGCGGCACCTCTGCAACCCGGACGAGTTCTGGACGGGCGCGCCGGTGCCCTCCGTCGCCCTGGACGACCCGAAGCACGAGGAGGACATGTGGCGCGGGCCCACGTGGATCAACTACAACTACTTCCTGGTCCTCGGGCTGCGCCGCTGCGGGTATGCCGCCGAGGCGGAGGCGCTGCGCCGCGCGACGATGCGCACGGTCTCCTGGTGGTACCTCCAGGACGGCTGCATCTTCGAGTACTTCGACAGCCGCGGGCGCGTCTCCCCCACCCGTCTGTCGCGCAAGAGCACCGACATCCAGCCCTACTTCGCCCACCCGCGCATCGCGGTCGTCCGCGACTTCGGCTGGACCGCGACGCTGTACGCCGCCCTCGCGATGGAGGCGGCGCCCGCCGCGTCCGCTCCGGCGGATCCCGCGCGGTAGCCGGGAAAGGGCGGCGGCAGGAGGACCGCGAGAATGGCGAACGAACGGCGGGATTGGGACATGGGCATCGGATGCGAAGCATTGCAGAACCTTCGGACCGATGCGGACGGTCCTCCGCCTTGCATGCCGACGAAGCGCTCCCTCCTTCGCAAGAAGGCCGTGGCCATCCTCGTCGCCTTCGTCCCATACGGACCCGGTGACCTGCGCCACGGCGGAGGTCCTTCGCTTGTGGTACGCTTTGCGGAAAGGGGGTGCCACCCATGAAGAGAATCCCGTTCGGAACCAGCGGGCAGGAAGTGTCCGCCGTCGCGCTCGGCTGCATGCGCATCGCCGCGCTCGCGCCCGCCCAGGTCGACGTGCTGGTCGACGCGGCCCTCGAAGAGGGCGTCGACTTCTTCGACCACGCCGACATCTACGGAGGCGGCCGCTGCGAGGAGGTCTTCGGCGACGCGCTCGCCCGCCGGCCTTCCCTGCGCGGGCGCATGTGGATCCAGTCCAAGGTCGGCATCCGCAAGGACTATTTCGATTTCTCGAAGGAATACATCCTCGAGGCCGTCGACAGCAGTCTGAAGCGGCTGCGCACCGATCGCCTGGACAGTCTGCTGCTGCACCGCCCGGACGCTCTCGTCGAGCCGGAGGAAGTCGCCGAAGCCTTCACCACGCTCGAGAAGAGCGGCAAGGTACGGTTCTTCGGCATCAGCAACCAGAACCCGGCGCAGATCGAGCTGCTCGCGAAGACCGTTCCGCAACGGCTCCACGCGAACCAGCTCCAGCTCGGTCCCGCCTACTCGCCCATGATCGACGCCGGCCTGCACGTCAACATGGTCGACGCGGCCTCGGTCGTCCACGACGGCGGCATCCTCGACTACTGCCGGCTCAAGGAGATCACGATCCAGCCCTGGTCGCCCTTCCAGTACGGGTTCTTCAAGGGCGTCTTCCTGGGCAGCCCCGAATATCCGGAGCTGAACCGGGAGATCGACGCCCTCGCGAAGTCGCGGCGCGTCGCCCCTTCGGCGATCGTCGTCGCCTGGCTGCTCCGCCACCCGGCCCGCTTCCAGCCGGTCGTGGGCACGGCGGATCCGTCGCACCTCCGCGAACTCTGCGGTGCGACTTCGGTCGAACTCAGCCGGCCCGAGTGGTATGCCGTCTGGCGTGCGGCGGGCAACACGCTGCCGTAGCCGGGAAACACGCGGCCGCCTTCGCCAGGGCAGCGGTCCGGCTCACCGGGTACGCACCGGTGAGCCGGCGGCGTCGGTCCTGTGAGTCCATCCCGCCGTGGTATAATCGGGTGGAATTCCGAAGACCCCTCGTGGAGGCGCATTCCATGGCTGCAACGAACGCTCCCGGCCCTTCCCTTCCGCTTCGTTTCGCGCCGGTCTTCTCGGACCACGCGGTGCTGCAGTCCGGCCTGCCGGTCCCCGTCTGGGGGTCGGGTCCCGAGGGCCTCGCCGTCGAGGTCGCCCTGGCCTCGCAGGTCCTTCGCGCGACGGTGTGCGAGGGGCGATGGGCGGCGACCTTCGCGCCGATGATCGCGGGAGGGCCGCACGCGCTGTCGCTCCGCCCTGCCGGTCCCGACGCACGGGAGTCCGCCGCGGTCGTCCTGTCGGACGTCTGGGTCGGCGAGGTCTTCCTCGCCGGCGGTCAGTCGAACATGGCCTATCTGATGTGCGACTGCAAGGAATACGCGACCGAAGCCGAGGAGGCCTACTATCCCCTTCTCCGCTACTACGAGATGCCGCGCGAGCCCTATGAAGGCGCCGCCTGGTTCGAACGCCGCGAGACCTGCTCGTTCGACGGGTGGGAGATCTGCAGGCCGGACCGCGTCGGACGCTTTTCCGCCGTCGCCTACTTCTTCGCCCGCCGCCTGCAGGAGACGCTCGGTGTCGCCGTCGGCATCCTGGGCTGCAACTGGGGCGGGACGTCCGCGAGCTGCTGGATGCCCGAGTCCTCGCTGGCCGACGACCCGGAACTGCGCGTCTACCTCGACGAATACGAGGCGGCCGTGCGCGCGCAGGGTCCCCGAGGCGCCGAACGCAACTACGACGACTTCCGCGCGAAGACGCAGGCGTTCCGCGAGGGCCGCGCCTCCGACGCCCCCTGGGAGCCGCCGGTCGGACCGCGCTCGTTCCTCCGTCCCGCCGGGCTCTACCGGACGATGCTCCTGAAGGCCGCCCCCTACGCCGTGCGCGGCGTCCTCTGGTACCAGGGCGAGACCGACGTCCCCCATGGGGCGCTCTACCGCAGGCTGTTCACTGCGATGATCCGCGACTGGCGCTTGGCGTTCGGCCGCGAGGACCTGCCCTTCCTCTTCGTCCAGCTGCCTTCCTACATGGACGACGACGCCCGGGGCGACGCCTGGGCCGTCCTTCGCGAAGCCCAGCGCCTCGTGTCCCTCGAGGTGCCTGGCACGGCGATGGCCGTCGTCCCGGAGGCCGGGGATCCCCTCGCGCTGCACCCGCTCCGCAAGAAGCCGGTCGGCGAGCGCCTCGCGCGGCTGGCCCTGCACCGCCTCTACGACGGCGCCGCCGAAGGGTCCGGCCCCGTGATCGAGACCTGGGCGAAGCGCCTCGACGGCGCGCTCGAGCTGCGCTTCTCCCACGCGTCGCCGCGCCTCGTCGTGCGCGGCAAGTCGCTCGCCGGCTTCACGGCCCGCGGCGCGGACGGCCGGCTCGTGCCTGTGACGGCGCGCGCGGACGGGACGACCGTCGTCGTCGGTCCGGCCGGGCTGGGCGGCGCGACGGAGCTCCGCTACGCGTTCACGAACCTGTTCGAGCCGACGCTGTACAACGGGCAAGGGTTGCCCGCCTCGTCGTTCCGCATCGACCTGTAGCCCTCTGCGTCCGGTTTCGCAACAAGAGGCCCGTCCACGCAGACGGGCCTCTTGCCTGTTCATCTTCCTTCGCCTTCAGGCGGTCGCCACCGGGAACCTCCGCCGCGTCTCCGGTCGAAACCAGAGCGCCAGTTCCCGCTGGAAGGACTCCTCCGAGTCGCAGCAGTGCACGAGGTTGTCGCACACGCGGTTGCCCGCGATCGCGGCGGCGACCGTGTCGGTCCCGAGGTCCCCGCGGATCGTGCCGGGTGCGGCCTTCGACGGGTCCGTCGCGCCGACCAGCGCCCGGGCGCGCGCGATGCCGTCGCCCCCCTCGTAGCCGAGGACGACGGGGACCATGTGGCGGCCGACGTAGGAATTGAGCACGCGGGTCTCGAGCTCCGGTCCGATCCGGGCGATCGACTCCGCGTAATGCGCGACGATCAGCTCGCGGTCGACGGTCCTGTATCCGACGGCGTCGATCGTGAAGCCGGCCGCAAGGAAGCGGTCCATCACCAGTTCGGCGAGGCCGCGGCGCAGGGCATCGGGCTTGAGGATGACCAGCACGTGCGTCTTCATGCGCTAGAACCCGACCTTCTCCAGCGTCAGCCCGCACGCCTCCGCGATCGGACCCGACCGCTCGCGGTCGAGAGACGCCAGGATCTCCGGCACTTCCTCGGGCTCCATCCGCCCGAGGCCGACCTCGATCAGCGTGCCGACCATCTTGCGGACCATGTTGTGCAGGAACCCGTCGCCGCGCACGCGGATCTCCACGAGCCCCTTGCCCTCCGTGAACTCGACGTGGTAGACGTTGCGGACCATGGTACGGCTCTTCGACCGCGCGTTCGCGAACGCCGTGAAGTCGTGCTCGCCGACGAAGGCCTTCGCGGCCTTCTTCATCCGGGCGACGTCCAGCTTCTTCTCGACGTGCAGCGTGTATTTCCGGAGGAACGGGTTCGGATGCTCCTCGTTCCAGATGCGGTACAGATACGTCTTCTCCTTGGCGTGGAATCGCGCGTGGAACTCCTCCTCCGCCTTCTCGACCGAGACGACGGCGATGTCGTCCGGGAGATAGCGGTTCAGGTAGGTCTTCAGCTCGCCGCAGTCGAGGCTCTCCTCGGACTTGAAGTTCGCGACCTGCCCGAGCGCGTGCACGCCGGCGTCCGTTCGCCCGCTGCCGACCACCTCGACGGACTTGCCCAGCCGCTCCGCGAGCACGTTCTCGATCTTGCCCTGGACGGTGCTTTCGCCTTGTCCGAGGCGCTGCCAGCCCTTGTAGCGGCTACCGTCGTACGAGACCTGGAGCCTGTAGTTGTGCATCGGAATCTCCTCTCCGGACGTTGAACGCCCGTGCCCCCGTATTGTATCATGTGCCAATGATGAAAACGGTCCGCGCCGCCTTCCTGACCACGCTTCCCGTCATGACCGGCTATCTCGCCGTCGGCGTGGCCTTCGGGCTGCTCCTGCAGAAGTCCGGATACGGCGTCGCGTGGGCGGCGCTGTCGAGCGTGCTGGTGTACGCGGGCTCCATGCAGTTCGTGCTGGTCGGGCTGCTGGCCGACGGGTCGGGCTTCGTCGCCGTCGCCATGGTCACCCTCTTCGTCAACCTCCGGCACTTCTTCTACGGCCTGTCGTTCATCGACACGTTCCGCGCGATGGGCAGGCGCCGCCCCTACATGATCTTCGCGCTGACCGACGAGACGTACTCGATCCTCTGCACCGCGAAGCCGCCGGAGGACGTCGACGGCAAGGCCTACTTCTTCTGGATCGCCCTGCTGGACCAGAGCTACTGGGTCGCGGGTTCGATCGCCGGGTCGCTGGCCGGCTCCTTGATCCCGTTCGACATGACCGGGCTCGGCTTCGCCATGACGGCGCTCTTCCTCGTGCTCCTCGTCGAGCAGTGGGAAGCCTTCCGCACGCACGAGCCCGTGTTCGTCGGCCTCGCCTCTGCGCTCGGCGCGGTGCTCGTCTTCGGCCGCGGCAACCTGCTGCTGCCGGCCCTCGTCACGATCGTCGTCGTCCTGCTGCTGATGAAGAAGCGCCTAACGCGCGAGGCGTACGCGCCGCCGACGCCGCCCGCGCCGGCCGACGGGCCCGAAGCGGGAGGCGCGCCATGAGCGCGCTGCTGCTGCACGCCCTCGGCATCGTGCTCGTCACCGCGGCGATGACCTTCGTCACCCGCTCCGCGCCCTTCGTGCTGTTCGGCAAGAAGCGCGGCACGCCGCCGATCGTCCTGTTCCTCGGAACGTACCTGCCGCCCGCGATCCTCGCGATGCTGGTCGTCTACGGCCTGAAAGACGTCCGGCTACTCGCGTATCCGTACGGACTACCCGAGCTCATCGGCGTCGCCACGGTCGTCGGTCTGCACGTCTGGAAACGCAATTATCTCCTGAGCATCTTCGTGGGAACGGCGGCCTACATGGTCGCCGTCCAGTGGGTGTTTCAGGGGACGCTCTAGTTCCCCGCGCCTTTTCAGCAAGGCGTTGCATCGTGACGGTGCGTCGTCAGCTTCAACGGCAAGTAGTTGCGGGAGACTGCCACGATGCCCGCAAAGCGGTCATCGTACGTCTCCCGACTTGCCGTAGTAGCTGAGGCGCCGCTTGCCTGTCACTCCGGCTTCCGCCGTCGTACGGCACCGGGCTCGCCCTAGGCCGGAAACGCGCTCTAGTATCCCAGCTCCTTGAGCAGCGCCGAGAGCCGCTGCAGTCGTTCGCCGAGCATCTCGTCGTCCTGCGCGAGCGCCTGGGCGAACAGCTTCACGTCCTCGTCGATCTTCTCGTTGTCCGTGCAGACGGCGACGGACATGGCCCGGCCCTGCAGCGCGATGCGGTCGATCATGGGCTTCTCGACGTCGTAGCCCTTCGGGAACCGGTACGACTCCTCCTGGAAGAACAGCTTGGTGCGGCAGACGAGGATCGCGAGGTCGAGCACGCGGTGAAGCGGCATCTCCTCGGACTGGCGGGACCACTTCTCGCCGGTGTGGCGCCAGACCTTGGCGGAGATGTCGACGCGGCCGCGGTCGTTCCACTGGGCGAGCCCGAGGGAGAGGCCCTGGGCGTCGGTGTTCCGGGCGTAGCGGCCGTCGACGGCGCCGTAGTCTTCGGACACGACGACGGGCTTGTGCTTGAGGGTGGTGGGGATCTTCATGGGAGCCTCCTTGGGGCATCGGGGGTGCGGGCCATCGCCTGGCGTCAGTCGGCGAGTGATTTACTAATTTACTAGACGCCCGCTCAGCATACCCGCCCCGTCGAGCGAAGTCAACCTCGGGCCATTCAGGAAAAAGTAGGTCAGCCCCGGCTCTCCAGCGTCGCGATTCTCGCGAGCAGGCCCTGGATGAAGTCGTGCTTGCCGGCCATGTAGCCATCGATGTCGTGTGGGTAGCGCGCGGCGAGCTCCGTCTTGAGCCGGCCGTAGGCGTCCCGGTCGTCCGGGTGCGCGCGCAGCCAGGCGCGGAAGGCGAGGTGCCGCGCGAGCTCGGCGGAATCCTGCGCGCAGACGTAGACGTGGTAGGCCATGAACTCGTCCTCGAACGTGCGGCGGAAGATCTCGCGCCCGGGGATGTCGCCGTCGCCCTCGTGGACGAAGGACAGCGACGCGAGGCGGCGCTCGACCTCCGGCAGGTCGGCGCGCGAGGGGATCACGACGTCGAGGTCGAGAATCGGCTTGGCGGCGAGGCCTTCGACGGACGTGCTGCCGACGTGCTCGATGCGCAGCGCGACGTCGCCGAGCGCGGACGCGAGCATCCGGGAGATGGCCCGGAACTGCTCCTTCCAGGCGGGGTCGTAGGGCTCGACGCGGACGAGGCCGCGCATCTTCGGGTCCATCAGGCGACCGCCTTCCGCTTCCCTTCCCACAGGGAAAGGACCAGCATCAGGACGGTGAGCGGGAGCATGACGTAGTCCGCCGTGCCGCCCGGCGGGACGTGCAGCAGGACCGGAGGCTTGAAGCGCCCCACGGCCATGCGGCCGACCGTCTCGACGACCAGGAGCAGGTACATCAGCGGAATCAGCGTGCGGTAGCGCAGCGCCACCAGCAGCTGGATCAGGCCGTAGATCAGCTGGGACAGGCCCCAGAGGGCGAACGTGAAGACGATGCTCGCCGCGCCGCCGTCCGCGAGGTCGATGCCCGCGATCGAGCCGGCGCCACCGTCGGGGGCGAAGAGGTGGATGCAGCTGCGGGCGATGCTCACGCCCGCCAGCGCCAGGAACGCCCAGCGCGCGACCGGGCTGCCGCGGTACCCGTTGTCGACCGTCTTCGGGAAGAGCCGCCCGGCGGTCGCCCGCCGGTCCGTCACTTCTTCGGCTTCTTGTCGGGGTTGGAATAGACGGGGGCGGCGACCGGCGCGACGGTCTTCTTGACTTCCTGCTTCTTCTTGGGCTGCTTGTTCGGATTCTTGTCTCCCATGGCGTTCACTCCTTCGAACGGACCGTTCGTGGCGCACCGCTGCACGGTTCCATTGCACATCATTATACCAGAGGCGAAGTTCAACGGCGCCCTTCCACGACGGCCACGCGGTAGGCAGCGATCTCCCGGACCAGGTCCAGCGGCAGCGGCTGGTCGTCCGGCAGCTGGACGCCGCCCTTCGACCAGTGGTAGCCCGCGGCGTTGAACCGCTCGCGGAAGGCCTCGATGCCGTCCGCGCCGGGGAAGAGCCCGATGTGGCGCTTGAAGGCGGCGAAGTGGATCAGGTTCTCCTTCTGGTGGAAGGTCGGCATCCGCCAGCTGATCTTCTCCGTCGCGAGTGGCGCGGCCTCGCGGATCACGCGTCTCACCTGCTCCAGGCGTTCGCGGGTCCTGGGCGGCTGCTGCGCGATATACTCGTCGATCGTCACGGGTTCCCTTGCATCCATGCAGGCCCCTCCGGCAGGTCAGCCCTGCGCCGCCGCATCGTGCGCCCGGTCCAGCTTCCGGTTGCGGAAGTAGAGCACGGTGTCGAACGCGACCATGATGAAATTGATCACGTAGAAGATGAGCACGTAGGTGAGCGTACCGGCGACCAGCTTCGACGCGATGCCGAAGGTGTAGCCGACCAGGATGATCAGCAGGAAGAAGAGGCTCTTCCCTTTCGCCGTGCGCGAACGGAGGCTCTTGGCGATGGCGGTCGGCCAGGCGATGCCGAACGAGACGATCATGGCGGCTTCGAGCAGTTCCTTCATGGGTTCCTCCCGGGGTCGGTGCGGCTATTCCGTGACGGCGAGCGTCGAGATGTCGGTGAAGGTATCGCCCAGCGGAGAAAGCGCGACCGGCTTGTCGCCGATGTACACCCGCCACGTCTGCTGGTCGACGTCCCACGTGAAGACGCCGTCCCGGGTCTGGGGCGTGACGCTTCCGGACATGTACCCGCCGAGGATAAGCTTCTGCATGAGCGCATCGCTCGCGACGCTCTTGTCGTCGAAGGGGTCGGCGGTCTTCAGGCCGCTTCGATAGAGCGTCGTGACGGAATTCATGGTTCTCACCGTCGTGCTGTCCGCGGTCGCCTTCGCCTGGTCGATCCAGAGGGTCGCGTTCGGAACGGCGATGGCCGTCAGGACTCCCAGGACGACGACGATGACGATCAGTTCGATCAATGTGAATCCAGGTCTCTTCTTCCAGTTCCGAGGCATGTTCTCCACCATTTCCCGTACTGAAGCGCCCGCGCTTCGCGAATGACGCCCCCCGACCGGTCCATGTCCCGCTCGGGGAGGTACGAATCCTTATACCATGGGCGGCGGAATGCCCGGTTAAGGATCCGTTTCATTTGAGTTTCTTCTATCGGAATCCGGAGTGCGGGCGAACTCTCGGCCCCTGGGCCGATGGGATCATGTCCCGTTCTTCCAGTCGTCCAGGAACGTGCGGATCCGGTCGCACGGCACCGCCACGCCCCGCAAGGGCCGGCCGAACAGGTCCTTGTCGCCTCCGACCACGAGCCCCGCGATCTCCAGCTTATCGTTCAGCAACGCTCCACCGCTGCTGCCCTCCGAGCTCCAGGCCGTTTCCCGCAGGATCGGGTGCCGCGCCGCCTGAGCCCCTTCGCCGAAGGTCCATTTCTCCCAGCCGACCACAATGCCCGCCGTCACGAGATTCCGCTTTCCCCAGGGATTGCCCATGGCGGCGATCCGGTCTCCGAAGTGGGGAACCTCCTCGGCAATCGGAAGCACGGTCAGGTCCTCCTCGCTCGTGAAGGCGATGATAGCCAGGTCGCAGTCCGCGTCCGAATACACGACGCGCGCCTCGGGGAACTGGAGATAGTAGTCGGCGACGTTTCCCATCGAGGCGCCGCCCTGATCGTATGCGTCTCGGAATTCCTCGTCCGCCGACCCCAGGACGGTGATCCGAGTCCGGTCGGGACCCGGCACTTCCACCGCCACATGCAGCGCCGTGAGCGCGAAATAAAGGTCGCCGTCCCTACCGATGACCACGCCGCTGGCACCCGCGGATACAGCCGTGGAACTGCCGTTCTCCGAATGGCTGAATTTCAGCTGGTGGATCTCGAGGTGCGCCCGCAACGCCTCCCGCTCGATCTTCGCGACGAACCCGCCGAAGAACACCTGGTTGATGCACGGCAGAGCGGAAGGCAGCACGAGCAGTACCGCGAGGACGGCCAGGACGATCGCGCGGACGATCCGCAGCGCGTTCCCGGCAGCGTTTTTCCGGTGCCCCGACTCCTTCATCGCGTCATGGCCTCCTCCGGCCCGGATTCGGATTTTCATACGCCGACCGCCGGATTCCTGAACCTCGAGATGCGCCTCGCTTCATTGTCGGTCCACCCTGGCTCCAGTATACTCGAAGACGACCGAACCGCGGTCGGACCGCAGTCGCAGGAAAGAAGGCTCATCCATGGAAAAGACGCAGGAAAAGATGGTCCAGGAACTCTGGGACGCCGCGGAGATCCGCAAGCTGATGGCCCGCTACGTCTACTTCTCCTACGCGCGGATCTGGGACGAAGTGCCGGGCATGTTCGCGAAGCGCGACGACATCTGGATCGACTGCGAGGGCTTCGGCACGTTCGACGGCGACGCCGGCATCCGGCGCTTCTTCGTCGACTGGCACCGGTCGCTCGAGGGCGACGGCATCGGGACGATGACCCTGCACCCGCTCACCACCGAGATCGTGGAGGTCGCCGACGACGGGAAGACCGCGCGCGGTCTATGGATCTCCCCCGGCACCGAAACCAAGAAGAGCTTCAAGACCGGTGAAATGGAGGCCTTCTGGATCTGGGGTCTCTACGCGGTCGACTTCATCCGGGAGGACGGCGCGTGGAAGTTCTGGCACTTCCGCATCCCGCACCTCCTGCTCTCCGACTACCACCACTCCTGGGTCGAGCTCTCGAAGGAGAAGATGAACGAGCAGGTCGCGAACGACGGTCGTCCGGGCGTCGACCGCCCGCAGCAGGGAGAGCCGACGTTCTACGACCCGAACGGCAGGCCGTCGAAGTTCTTCCTGCCGCCGAGGCCCTACGAGACGGAAGCCGACCTCGCGGACTTCTGGGTGCTTCCGGAGAACCGGAAGAAGTAGGGGGGCGGAAGCGGGCCGGCGACGCGTCTAGGCGCCTTCGCCCGCTGGGTCCGACGCGCCCACCGACCGCACCGAGCAAACGTCCACCCAGCCGGCATGGCCCGAATGCGCCTCGAGCTCGGGAATCGTCAGGCCGATCGTGCCGTTCGGGCTGCCCGCGGCCGCGTGGACGAAATCGAAGCGCCGCAGCGACTCGTCCAGGTGGACGACCACGCCAGGCTGCACAGCGAACGGGCACACGCCGCCCGGAGGATGCCCGACCAGCGCCTCGACCCGGTCGCCGGGGATCATGGACGCCTTCTTCCCGAACCGCGCCTTGAACTTCGCGTTGTCGACCCGGGCGTCGCCCGCCGCGACGACCAGCACCGGCGTCTCCCCGACCAGGAACGAAATCGTCTTGGCGATGCGTCCCGGCTCGCAGCCGATCGCCTCGGCCGCCAGCTCCACGGTCGCGCTGGTGCGCGCCTGGACGACGACGCGGTCCCCCAGGCCCGCCGCGGTGAAATAGGATCGGACTCCTTCGAAGGACATGCGGTGCCCCTTTACTACTGCTTGCTGTACTTCGTCCGGATTTCCCGGTATTTCTCCTCGCCCAGCCGGTAGAGTTCCCGTTCCGCCGCGGTCGCGGGCGAGATGCCCGGCACGGGCGCCGGCTTCCCGTCGACCATGTGGACCATCGTGAAGAAGGCGGTCAGCGCGGTCTCCGGCTCCTGGTAGTTCTCCAGCTCGTGGACGACGATGCGGACCATCACCTGCATCGAGGTGCGCCCGACGTAGCACAGCTGCGCGATGCACGTCACGATGTCGCCGATGCGGATCGGCCGGTGGAAGACGAGCTCATCGACGCGCGCCGTCACGACGTCGCCCATGGCGTGCTTCGACGCCGCGATGCCGGCCGTGCTGTCCATGATCTTCATGAGCTCGCCGCCGTGCGCCGTGCCGTGGATGTTGCTGAGCCGCGGCTCCATGATCAGGCTGGTCTCCGCTCGGGAGAACGACATTTCACGTTCCATGTGCCCTTCTTTCCTTCTCGATCAACTCGATCGAGATCTCGAACGCTCGGATGCGACGGACCATCAGCGTGTGCTGCGATCTGCCGGGCGTGAGTTTCAGGAGCGCCTTCCGGCACTTGCCGAGCAGCGAATCGAGCGAGCGCTTCGCTTCCTCGAGTTCGTGCAAGCGCGGGTCCTCCCCTGAAACGCGCCGCAGACTCCCCGCCCGCCATTCGCTGGCCAGCAGGCTGTACATGGCGGCGTCGACGATGCCCTTGTTGCTGGAATCGGCCTGACGCAGGACCCCCTCGAAGTGCAGTCCGCACTTCACCATGACCTTGCCCGAATGGGGGTTCGCGGGGTCGTGCTGCGACTCGATGCGATTGACCCCCACGTCGTCGAACAGGAAGGGGATGACGGCGGCGAATGCCTCGCTCGTGAAGCCCCGATTCCACCACCCGCTGCCGATGCAGTAGCCGATGTGAACGATGTCGAGGCGCTCGTTCCGGTCGACGACGGAAAGGGTGCCGATGGGGTCGTCCGCGCCTGACTTCGGGACGATGGCCCACTGATAGAAGCCGGGGTCCTCGTACTTCGCGATCCACTCGGCCAGGACGCGCTCGGTGACCGCGAGCGATTCGTGCGTGGGCCACCTCAGGTACTCCGTGACCCGATCGTCGCTCGTCCAGTTGCGGAACGCAGCCGCCGCGTCGTCGTCGCGGAAGCGCCGCAGCACGAGCCGTTCGGTTTCGATGCGGACCGTCCCCTTGTGGTTCATCCGTCCTGCCCCCCCCTTGGTCGGTATGCGCGGAGTCGATCCACCCGCTAGTCGTCGATGGCCTCGATGCCCTGTCGCTTCAAACTTTCCAGGTGGTCCTTCATGTGCTGGAGGATCTCCGCTGGGTGCCCCGTCCAGTCCTTGATTTCGCCCATGATCCGAAGGGGCTCGCGGGTGCGGTAGGAACGGGTCGGGTTGCCCGGGAACCGCTTGTCCGTAAGGTTCGGGTCGTTCTCCATGAGTCCGGTCGGTTCGACGAGATAAATCCTGCCAGGACCCTCGCCCGCCGCGAGCTCGGCTCCCCAGACCGCCGCGTCCAGCGTTGCCGAGAAATAGAGGAAACTGGCCTTCCTGCCCGAGCCGTAGTTCGAACGGTATCCCGGCTCCAGCCGGTCCCCCGGCCTGAGATCGGCTCGCGTCCCGTGGTAGAAGGAACCTTCGTCCAGCTCCCGGTTCCGCTCCTCGAACGCGCTCATTCGAACACCTGCCGCAGTTCCGCCCGTCCCTCGCCGCGCCCCATGGGGTCCGGCAGCCGCATCGCCCACGCGACGGCTTCTTCGCGCGACGCCACGTCGAGCAGGAAGAATCCGGCGACGAGGTTCTCCGGGTCCGCGAAGGGTCCTTCGGTCGCCAACGGCGGGCCACCGTCCGCGGGGTATGAAAGCCGGAGTCCGTCCGCGCTGGGGTGCAGTCCCTGGGCCATCACGCGGACACCGGCCGCAATCAGGTCGCGGTTGTACGCCGACATGGCCTCCTGGAGCGCCGGGCTCGGGAACTCCCCTGCCTCCGAGAAGGTCGAGGCCTTGACGATCAGCAGGAAAAGCATGCGGGCACCTCCGGGAGGGCCGGAATCTTGCGTTGCGACCGGCTCTCCGGACCATGGTACCTCATTTGTGGCGTGCTTTGCGTAAAGCAGGGTACGGTCGCCCGTCTCCCATTTCGAGATGGCCTGCCGCGACACGTGGACCCGTTCCGACAGCTGCTCCTGGGACAGTCCCTTCGAACGCCTCAGGCCGATCAGCTTCTCGTTGAATTCCATTTCACGCCTCCCGCTCCTGGCCGAATGCCCTCGGGTCCATCTTGCCGGATGATTCCCGTG
This sequence comes from uncultured Eubacteriales bacterium, assembly GCA_903835065.1. GTDB lineage: Bacteria > Bacillota > Clostridia > Saccharofermentanales > UBA5734 > CAILLO01. The sequence continues at coordinate 4,174 of CAILLO010000021.1, read as the reverse complement.
GAAGGCTGCCACCCTCTCCTTGAAGGTCCGCAACGGGAGGTTGCATCCAGTCGACGGAGGCGTACGGGTCTCTTACCGCCCGTTCATTCGTCGATGCCGAATCCTTCCAGGATCCTGGGCGCACACCGCTCGATCCTCGCGGCGCGCGTCGCGGACTGCTTCGCCCCGTTGAAATGGAACAGATAGCCCCGCTGTCGCCCCGGCGTCAGGGCCTGGAAGGCGGCACGGAACGCGGGGTCCGCGTCGAACCTCGCCTGCAGCTCGTCCGGGACCGGAAGCTCCGGCTTGACCTCGACCGGCACGTCCAGGCCGGCTTCCTCGATCCGGATCGCCTCGTCGATATAGGCCCGGATCGTCGGCGCCTGCGCGGCGATCTCCTCCTCGGAGCGGAAGCGGAGCTGCCGTCCCGCCTGCACGTTCTCCGTCTGCCGGACGAGGAGGCGTCCTTCGTCCTGGAGCAGGGCGCCCTTGAAGAAGGTCAGCGCGACATAGCGCTTGAACCCGCCGAGGATCAGCACGTTCCGGCCGTCGATCGCATAGCAGGGCTGACCCCACTTCAGTTCCTCCGTCAACCGGCTGGCGAGGCAGATCTCCCGAAGCGCGTCGTGCTCGTCGCGCCACGCGTCCAGGTGCTCCAGATAGGCGTCGACCAACGGACTCCGCTTGCTGTCCGGCACGTAGGTGCCCAGACCCTCGATGCGCTCGAAGAACTCCTCCTGCGTATCGCAGACCGTGAATTCGCCGTTCAGGAAGCCGAAGGCCTTCCCGACGAGGTCGGGATTCTGCTTCGAACACATCGCGATGCAATGGATCGTCGGCTTCGCACGTTTCTTCAGCTCGACGACGTCGAGGCCGGAGCAGTTCGCGCAGACTTCGATCCGAGGCGTTTTTCCTATCATTTTCCTACCCTCGTCAACAATGCGACCGCCTCCACGTGCGTCGTCCAGGGGAACAGGTCGACCGGTCGCACGGAGTCGACGCGGTAGCCGGCCGGCGCGAGGCGCGCGATGTCGCGGGCCATCGTGGCGGGGTCGCACGAGACGTAGACGATGCGGTCCGGGCTCATCCCGGCGAGCGTCTCCAGCAGCCGCGGATCGCAGCCCCGGCGCGGGGGGTCGACCACGACGACGTCGGCGCGCTCCCCGCGGGCATACCGCTCGGGCACGACGACCTCGGCCTCCCCGCGGACGAATTCGACGTTCGCGAGGCCGTTCGCCGCGGCGTTCGCCCGCGCATCCTCGACGGCCGGCGCGACCGACTCGATGCCGACGACGCGCGCGGTTTTCCGGGCGAGGAACAACGAGATCGCGCCAGTGCCGCAGTACAGGTCGTACACGGTCTCGCGCCCGGTCAAGGCGGCGGCTTCGACTGCGGTCGCGTAGAGGACCCCGGTCTGCGGCGGGTTCACCTGGAAGAAGGAGAGGGGCGAGATGCGGAAGCACAGGTCGTCGAGCCGCTCCTCGATCGCGGGGGCACCGTACAGGATCCGCGCGTCGCCGCCGTGGACGGGGCCGTTGGCGGTCCGGCTCCGGTTCACGTCGAGGTAGACGCTCGCGAGGGCCATCCCGGGCACGGCGCCGACCGCCGCGCGCAGCCGTTCGACGAGGGACGGGACGGCCGGCAGCGACGTTCCGTCGGCCACCAGCCCGACCATGACCTCTCCGGTCGCGAAGGCCGTCCGCACGACGACGTGCCGAAGCAGCCCCTCGTGCCGCCGCCCGTCGTACGGCGCGACGCGCGCCTCCCGGATCCAGGCGCGGACGGCGTCGCGGATCCGGTCGCCGACAGGGTGCTGGACGCGGCACTCCGCGGCGTCGACGACGACGTGCGAGGCCCGTCCGTAAAAGCCGACGCGGGGGTCCGCGGCCGTGCCCGACACGGGCATCTCGACCTTGGCGCGGTAGGCGAAGGGTTCGGCCATCCCGACGACCGGGGCGACGAGTGCGTCCGCGTCGGCGACGCCGCCGATGCGCACGAGCGCGTCGACGATGGCCCGCCGCTTCTCGCGGAGCTGGGCGGGATAGGAGAGGTGCTGGAGCGAGCAACCGCCGCAGGCGGCGTAGTCGGCGCAGAAGGGCGGGACCCGGTCCGGCGACGGGACGAGGAGGGCTTCGACCGCGGCATTCACGTGGCGGGCCGCCGCGCGAACCACGCGGACGCGTGCCCGGTCGCCCGGGACGAGGCCGTCGACGAACACGGCGAGTCCGTCGGCGCGACCGATTCCCTGTCCTTCCGAGGACAGCGCGCCGATGTCGAGATCGAGGGCAGAACCGGGATTCAGCATCTTGTGGCTCCTCGCGACGATTCTACCATATGTGGGAAAACCCGGCTCCCGGTCGTCCGGGAACGTTTCTTCTGTGAGGTTTTCGCCCGATTGTTGAAAACGCCCCACTGTTTGGGTATAATTCCGAAGTGGGTGTCGGCCCGATCCCTTGGTTTTCGCGGAGAAGCGCCCTGTGCGCGGCCGTGCAGTATAGAAAGGTCGATCGATGCGTAGAACCGGACTCGGAGTCGCCGTCCAGGCGAACCGCCTGCCCCGCCGGCCGAAGCGCCGCATGATCCTTGCCGAGCAGGTTCTGCTGGGGGTTCCGCATGCGCATGGTACCCGTCGTCACCCCGTCGTCCGGGCCGTGATGGTCGGGGCGGTCTGTCTTCTCGTCGCCGGAACCGGCGTGACCGGGTTTCTGGTCGGAACGGCCAAGGACGCCTCCGCTCTCTCCGAACAGACCGCCGCCGCCGGCGCCGCCAATTACGACTCCTCCGCCTCGAGCGACGAGGCCCTCAGCCAGCGGATCGAGAAGATCAACGTGCAGCAGACGGTCGACGAGCAGTCCAAGGAAATCGACCAGTTGCAGAACCAGGTCGACAACGCCCAGAAGAACATTCTCAACGCACTGATGCGCAACCTGAACACGAAGCTCGCGACCAGCCGCGGCACGACCGGCTACAAGACCTATATCGCGCAGGCGAAGGTCCTGATCTCCCTCAACAGCAAGGTCGTCTCCTTCAACAAGACCTCCGCCGCCAAGACGGTCGACATTTCCTCGTATTCCAGCGAAATCTCCTCCCGCCTGTCGCACCTGCCGACCCTGCACCCGATCCAGGGCGACTACTCCGGCTACGGCTGGCGCATCCACCCGATCTTCCACTATCGCCAGTTCCACCCGGCCGACGACGTCGGCTCCTCCAAGGGCACTCCGATCAAGGCCGCCGGAGCCGGTACCGTGACCCGGGCCGGGTATTACGGGACCGCCGGCAATATGATCGTGATCGACCACGGCAACGGGTTCGAGACCGTCTACATGCACCTCAGCAAGTTCAAGGTCTCCGTCGGCCAGAAGGTCAACAAGGGCACCATCATCGGCAACGTCGGCACTACAGGTGCTTCGACGACGCCTCACCTGCACTTCGAAGTCCACTATCACGGCGTGCCCTTCAATCCCACGGAGATTCTGCTCCAGTGGTGAAGAAGAACTCGAAGCTTCCCGTCTCCAGCCGCCGCAGGAACCGCTCGACCGACACGACGCTGGGTCCTGCCTCCCGTCTGGTCGGAGACGTTCACAGCGATGGCGCCGTGGTCTGCGCCGCCCACCTCGAAGGGAATCTGTCGTCTTCCAGCGATCTTCTCGTGACCCCGACCGCCGTCGTCAAAGGGGACGTCCAGGGTCTGGACGTGACCGTGGCCGGGCGGGTCGAAGGCAACGTGACCGCTGAAGGACTCTTGGTCGTCCAGTCGACCGGCGTCATCACGGGCCGCATCTCGATGGCCCGACTGGTCGTGGACGAAGGCGCATATCTTCGCGGCGACTGCGTGATGGAGCCGGCCAGGACCGAAACGCAGGAGGCCTAGCCGTGTCCGCATCGAAAGATCGCCCGAAACGGGAACCCAAGCCCGACCGCTCCGCGCCGCCCGCCCAGCACAGCCGGGTCGTCCGACGCGAAATGAACCGGAGGCTCCGCACCCGCCCCTCCCGCTCGCCTTCGCTGCCCTCCGTCCCGAGGATCTTCGGGCGCACGTTCTGGCGCGTCGTCAAGTACGCGCTGATCGCGCTCGTGCTGGTCGGCATGCTGGGCGGCGGCGTTCTCGGCGGCATGCTGATCGGCTACGTCTCGACCGCCCAGCCGATCGCGATCGCGGACCTGAAGGTCAAGACCGAGACCTCCTACATCTACG
>CAILLO010000020.1 GCA_903835065.1 uncultured Eubacteriales bacterium | reverse complement strand
TTGCAGATGAATATGCAAATCATCAAACGGCCACCTCGTCCATCTTGTACTTCCAGCGGTAGATCACGGGTTGAGCATTGATCTCATCCATGTACTGATAGATACGCTGGACCAACTCTTCCTTTGTATCGACCCGGATGCCTCGCAGACAGACCCTCGCGAACTTGCCGAAGAAGCTTTCGATCATGTTGAGCCACGAACCATGCTTGGGGGTGAATACGAATTCGAATCGACCGGGATGCTCGTCCAGATAGCTGCGTGTTTCTCTCGAGGTGTGGGCGCTATGGTTGTCCAATACGATCCTGATCTTCTTGTCCTTGCCGTACTTCCCGTCCAGAATCATCAGGAACGCCACGAAATCGGCGCTCTTGTGGGTGTCCCTGACGAGCGGGATGATCTCGCCGGTCAGCAGGTCCATGCCGGCCAGCAGCGACACCGTGCCCATCCGCCGGTATTCGCTGTCGCGTCCCACGAATCCGTGCTTCCACGTCGGCGGCAGATCGGCGCAGGTATTCCCGATGGCCTGGATGCCGGGTTTCTCGTCGTAGGAGATGATGATGGTTCCGGTCTCCTCCTCGCTTTCGAACTGGATCTCGATCTGCTTGTAGACGATGAGCACGTCCCCCATCTTCCGGTCGAATTCGGGATCCCGTTTCTCGAGGTAGTACCGGATCTTGTGCGGCTTGATGTCGGCCGTGTTCAGAATCGTGTTCACCGTCGACGGCACGATCGTCGCCAGATTCGGAAAGCCCGCTTCGACGCAGTTCCTCTGGATATGGCCCTGAAGACTGCGGACGGTCCAGAGCTCCTGGGCGTATCCCAGGTCGCACGGCTTCTGGCAGGCCAGATTGCGGACATAGGTCTTGTCCACATCGCTCAGAACCGCCTTGCGCCCACGTCCGGCGTCGTCGCGAAGGGCGGACTCCATGCCGGCTGACGCGTATTTCTTCAGACACAGCGTCACCGAATTGCGGTTGATGTCCAGTTTCTCCGCGATCAGAACATTACTCATCCCAGCCGCACTCAGCAGCAGAATCTTGGCTCGCTGCACCCTCTGCGCCTCAGCGGTCCGCGTATTGGTGATCGTCGTCAACTCCTGGATCTCCCGTTCCGTCAATTCGAACCGCCCGTACTTCTTCGGTCGTGCCATGCAAATCCACCCCCCTTGATTCCGATGGATTCACTATAGCACTCTTGCCTATTCATGCACAGTTATTTGTAAAACGTTGTACTAGGAGGGGAACCGCATGCACGATATCAATTTCTTCTCGCCCTACCGGGTCGCGAAGGCCCGGACCAAGGACCGCGTGCTGATCGGCGCCGGGGTGCTGGTCGTGATCGCCATCGTCGCGGCCGCCTTCTTCCTGCTCGTCAACGCCCAGCTCAATGCGGTCCAGAAGCAGATCGACGAGATCAACGTCTATCTGAATTCGCCCGACACGAAGCAGAAGCTGACGGACGTGCAGAACGCCAAGAACGAGGTCACCCTGCTCGAGCAATACCTGTCGGCCGTTTCCGGCGCCCGGCAGGACGTCGCCGCGAAACCGAACCTCGATACGTCTCTCCTGAAGCTCGTGGAGGACCGGATTCCCGGAACGGCCACGCTCAACAGCCTCCTCGTCGAAAACGGGATCCTGACCCTGGTCTGCCGGTCCCCGGTCCATACGGACGCGATGGATTTCCTCGCCACGCTTGAAAAGACCGGTACGTTCTCGAAGATCGAGATCGCCTCCATCACCATGGACCCGCTCGGGTTCGACAACTTCACCCTGACCTGCACCCTGAAAGGAGGCGCTTGACCATGAAACTCACGCGTCGTGAATTCATCCTTCTCGCGGCCCTCCTCGTGATCGGCCTCGTCTTCGGCGGATACCAGTTCGTCTACCAACCGATCCAGGCCCGCATCGCGACCCTGCAGGCCGAAAAGGACTCGGTGACGAACCAGAAGGACCTGGCACTCGCGGAGATCTCGACTCTGAAGAACTACACGGACCGGCGCGACAAGGCGGTCGCCGCCATCGCGACCACCTCCACCGACTTTCTTCCCGGCCTCCCCCTCGCGTCGATCCTGCTCTATATCAACGACACGGTCGCCGCCAACGGCCTGCAGCCCAGCACCTACCTGGTCTCGCCGGCCTCCGCCATCCAGGTCATCACGACCGCCGATCCGAATGGTTCCATCCATTATCCCATCGCCGACCTGGCCCAGCAATACCGGGATTACAAGGCCAGCACCGGCGGTGCGACTCCCACCCCTGCTCCGGCGAGCGGAACCACGCAAGCCGATCCGACCCGTCAGGTCGGCCTCCTGTCGGTCAAGCTTTCCATGGTCGGCTCGTATGCACAATGCAAGGACTTCATCGACCGGGTCAACGGACTGAAGCGGACGATCGTGGTCACCCGCATCTCCTACGTTCCCTCCGGCACCGATACGACAATCGACCGCCAGTTCAATTTCGAGATCGACCTCGATTTCTATGGCATCGACAAGATTCTGCCCCAGACGGACGATACCTTTACCTGGAATCGCCCGGATTCGACAGGAAAGCCCTATCCGTTCGTGTCCTAGTACAGCGATGCGGACAAGACCTACGTCCGCAATCTGGCCTGCCAGAAGCCGTGCGACCTGGGATACGCCCAGGAGCTCTGGACCGCCCGCAGCCTTCAGGGCCATATCCAGAGGAACTGCGTCGAAGCGGGCTTTCCGAATCTGGGGACGATCGTGCCGTCGACGGTCAACACGATTCTGAACACGGCCGACATCAAGCCGCACAGGATCCGCTACTACCTCGAGAAGCGGGAGCCCGAATTCGACCGGAAGATGGGGACGTGCTCATCGTCTACAAGCAGATCGAGATCCAGTTCGAGAGCGAGGAGGAGACCGGAACCATCGTCATCTCCTACGACGAGAAGCCCGGCATCCAAGCC
>CAILLO010000019.1 GCA_903835065.1 uncultured Eubacteriales bacterium | reverse complement strand
TGGAGCTGATGGTGGGATTCGAACCCACGACCTGCTGCTTACAAAACAGCTGCTCTACCAACTGAGCTACATCAGCGCGATGCGCCCGCGACGGGCGCGGGCGCAGGGCTTCTTCGTGTCGTTCGCGGCGGGTCCGTGCGGGCGGGCACCGTGGCGTTCCCGCCGACGGGTTCCGCCCCTCGGGGCCTACCGCTGGATGATGCTCTCGCGGCCCGGGCCGATGCCGATCAGGCCGACCGGCACGCCGCAGACCTCCTCGATGCGCTCGAGGTACTTGCGGGCCTTCTTCGGGAGCGCTTCGTAGCTGCGGCAGTGCGAGATATCCACGTCCTGCCAGGACTCGAATTCCTCGTAAACCGGTACGCAGCGCGCGAGGTCCTTGAGATCGGCCGGGAAGCCCATCGTGCGCACGCCGTCCTTCTCGTAGGCGACGCACAGGCGAATCGCCTCGAGTTTGCCGATCGTGTCGAGGTGGTTGATCGCGAGCGACGTCAGGCCGTTCACGCGGGCGGCGTAGCGGATCATCACGGCGTCGAGCCAGCCGCAGCGGCGCGGGCGGCCCGTCGTCGTGCCGTATTCGTGCCCGAGCTCGCGGATCCGGTCGCCGATCTCGTTCTTCTGCTCGGTCGGGAACGGCCCCTCGCCGACGCGCGACGTGTAGGCCTTGAGGACGCCGTAGACCTCGTCGATCCGGCGGGGACCGATGCCGGAGCCCGTGCAGGCGCCGCCGGCGATCGGGTTCGAGGACGTCACGTACGGGTAGGTGCCGAAGTCGAGGTCGAGACAGGTCGCCTGCGCGCCCTCATACAGGATATCGAGGTTGGCGTCGATCGCGTCGCCGATCAGCTGGACCGAGTCGACGATATGGGGAATCAGGCGCTGCGCGTACTTCGCGTACTCCTCGATGATCGCCTCGGGGTCGAGCGGCACGCCGCCGTACACCCTTTCGATCACGAGGTTCTTGAACGCGAGGTTCTCGCGCACCTTGGCGGCGAACACCTCGGGGTCCTTCAGGTCGCAGGCGCGGATGCCGCACCGCTCCGTCTTGTCCGCGTAGGCGGGTCCGATGCCGCGCTTGGTCGTGCCGAGGGCGCTTCCGCCGCGGGCTTTCTCCTGGAGTTCGTCCAGCACGCGGTGGTAGGGCATGATGATGTGCGCGCGCTCGCTGATATAGAGGCGGGACATGTCGAAGCCCTTGTCGGTCAGCAGGTCCATCTCCCGGATCAGCACGGCGGGGTCGATTACGACGCCGTTCGAGATCACGCAGCGCGTATGCGCGTGCAGCATGCCGGACGGCACGAGGTGCATCGCGTACTTCTCGCCGTTGACGACGAGCGTGTGCCCCGCGTTGTTGCCGCCCGAGTACCGGACCACGAGGTCCGAGCCTTCGGCGAGCATGTCGATGTACTTGCCCTTGCCCTCGTCCCCCCACTGGGTTCCGACGACCACGCGTACGGACATGGGACCTCCTTATTCGGCGGCCTTCGCGGCGGCGAAGTACTTGTTGAGTTCCACGATCAGGGTCTCGGTGTCGATGCCGTGCACGGCGCAGGCCTCTTCGATCGATTCGCCCGAAGCCATCACGCAGCCGAGGCAGTGCAGTCCGTTCTTGAAGAAGATCGGCACCGTTCCCCGGTCCAGGTTGAGAACGTCCGCGATGATCATGTCCTTGGTGACTGTGGTCATTTGAATTTCCTCTCTTTCCTTGTCGGGCGCACTCGCGCCTCCATGTCCATCATACTACAGGCACCGGCCCCTATCCATCTTCCTGACGGAAGAAGCCGGAACGCATCCCGCCTTCCGCGGCCGCCCGGTTCACCCCGGGATCCGCCAGCGCTCCCGTCCGATCCGGTACAGGTCCGCGCCCGTCGGGTCGATCAGCACGACGGCCGGCAGGTCCTTCACGACCATCCGGCGCACCGCCTCGGTGCCCAGGTCCTCGTATGCGACGACCTCCGCCGACTCGACGCAGGTCGCGATCAGGGCGCCCGCCCCGCCGGTCGCGCCGAAGTACACGGCGCCGGCGTCGACGATCGCCTGCCGGACCTCCTCGGTGCGTTTGCCTTTCCCGATCATGCCCAGCAGCCCGAGACGCAGCAGCTTCGGGGCGTAGCGGTCCATCCGGCCGCTCGTCGTCGGGCCGGCGGAACCGACCGGTCGTCCCGGGGGTGCCGGGCAGGGGCCGACGTAGTAGATCGTCTGCCCGTCCAGCGGGAAGGGCAGTTCCTCGCCCCGGTCGAGCGCCTCGACCATCCGCTTGTGTGCGGCGTCGCGCGCCGTGAAGACGGGGCCGGACAGCAGCACGAGGTCTCCGGCGCGGAGGCCCGCGACGGCGGCGCGGTCGAGCGGAAGGGTCAGCTTCACGCGTTCCATCTACAGCACCGCACGCGCATGGCGGGTCGCGTGGCAGCTCATGTTGAGCGCGACGGGCAGGCCCGCGATATGCGTCGGATAGGTCTCGATCTGTAGCGACAGCGCGGTCGTGCGCCCGCCGAGACCGCCCGGGCCGATGCCGGAGCGGTTGACCGCGTCGAGGAGCTCCTGCTCCAGCGTGGCGATGTGCGGGAGGGGGCTGCGCGAGCCGACCGGCCGCAGCAGCGCCCGCTTCGCGAGCAGGGCGGCCTTCTCCATCGTCCCGCCGAGGCCGATTCCGATCACGACGGGCGGGCACGGGTTGGGCCCGGCCGCCTCGACGGTCTCGAGGACGAAGCGCTTCACGCCGTCCACGCCGTCGGACGGGCTGAGCATGCGGAGCGCGCTCATGTTCTCGCTGCCGAAGCCCTTCGGCGCGACTTCGATCTCCACGGCGTCACCGGGGACGATCCTCGCGTGCACGACGGCGGGGGTGTTGTCGCCGGTGTTCTTCCGGAGCAGCGGATCGGACACGACGGAGGCGCGGAGCCGGCCTTCCCGGTACCCGTCCGCGACGCCGGCGTCGACGGCCTCCTCGAGCGAACCGCCCGTGAAGCGGACGTCCTGGCCGACGGTCAGGAAGACGACGGCCATCCCGGTATCCTGACAGATCGACAGACCTGTCCGGCGGGCGAGGTCGGCGTTCTCGACGAGTTCCTCGAGCAGGGCCCTCCCGTATGGGGACGGCTCTGCGGCGGCCGCGTCGCCGAGCGCCTTCCGGAGGTCCTGCGGCAGGAGAGTATTGGCCTCGATGCAGAGGCGGGCCACCGTTTTCCGGACGACGGACACGTCGATCTCCTTCATGGCGGCAGGCCTCCTTTCCCTCGACTTTTCGCGAGAAGACACATTATAACACGCTCTACGGCATCCGGGCGCGTCGAAGGCACAATGACGGCCCCGAAGTCCGAATACTGCCGCTTTCTGTAACATGCGACTTGAAATGCGCACGGGAAGCGGATTTCCTGTCTTGTGCATATTGACAGGGCAAAATCCTGGGTGGATAATGGCGGTGGACCCAATTCTTTTGATAGAAGGAGGCACATACATGAACAAGAACGATCTGGTATCTGCAATCGCTGCAAAGACCGAACTCAGCAAGAAGGACAGCGAAGGCGCTCTGAACGCGTTGGTCGCATCCGTGACCGAGGCGCTCGTGAAGGGCGACAAGGTCGTCCTGGTCGGCTTCGGCACGTTCGAAGTCCGCAGCCGCAAGGCGCGCAAGGGCCGCAACCCGCAGACCAAGAAGGAAATCACGATCAAGGCTTCCAAGGCCCCGGTTTTCAAGGCCGGCAAGGGGCTCAAGGAGAAGGTCAACCCGCACGCCAAGAAGAAGTAGGAATCCTTCCTGCTCTTCCGTATCGAACGGAGTCCCGAAAGGGACTCCGTTCTCTTTTGCCCGGAACGCACTTCCTTCGCGGCCCGCGGCCGGACGCAGCTCCCGCACCGCCTACGAAGGAGGGGCGTTTCCCCGCTGCGCCGCCCGGTCCCGCTGGTACATCGCCTCCGCCAGGACCTGGATCCGGTCGTGCAGGAGGCAGATCGCGGTGCTGCTGCTGACGCCGGCCGGTTTGAACCCGGACGTGCGGATCGCGTACCGCACATCGCGCTCGATATGGTCGGTCTTGTTGTGAAACCGCTCGGCGACCGCGGGATAGAGCGTCTTCGTGATCGGCCGGAGCAGCGAGTCGTCGCGGTAGGCGAGCGACAGGATAAAGCGGAGGAAGCGGTATCCCTTGAGGGACGGCTGGATCCGGCTCTCGTCCAGGACGGCCGTGATCGCGGCCGACTCGTACGGCAACAGTCGTTCGTCGTGCTCGGTCTTGCGCCGCATCGCCTCGTCGGCCGTCCCGAGTATCCGGGAGGAGGCCGTCACCGGTCCGTCCCGGCCGTCGACGAGGTACCGCATGCGGCCGTACCCGTCCGCCACGCCGACGAAGCCGCGGCGGCCGAAAAGTTCCGTGATCTGGCGGACCAGCTCGCGGTCGTTCGCCGCGACGTAGAAGCCGAGCTCGTCCTGCGGGTTCCTTTCGTTCGGGGTCTTTCCCTGCTCCATGCGACTCCACCTCCCACCTCATCTTGATGCAGGCTCCATCCGCTGTCGACCCGGTGCACCGGACAACGTGCGCGACTTCGGCGTGATAGAATGGGAATGGACCCGGAGCCGATGACCCGAGACGCGCTCCGGCCGGAGGGAGTCCCCATGGACCTGAGCCACAAGAAGGCTTTCATCTGCGACATGGACGGCGTGATCTACCACGGCAACCGCCTGCTGCCCGGCGTCACGGAGTTCGTCGGCTGGCTGAAGCGGGAGGGCAAGCCCTTCCTGTTCCTCACCAACAGCAGCGAACGCTCCCCGCGCGAATTGTCGCAGAAGCTCGGCCGCATGGGCATCGAGGTGCCAGAGGAGAACTTCTATACCAGCGCCCTCGCGACCGCCGCCTTCCTGTCCTCCCAGATGCCGGGCGGCAGCGCCTACGTGATCGGGGAGCCGGGCCTCGTGAAGGCTCTGTATGACGCGGGCTTCTCGATGAACGACGTGAACCCCGACTACGTGGTCGTCGGCGAGACGAAGTCCTATTCCTACGAACGGATCACGCACGCCGCCCAGCTCGTGCTCAAGGGCGCCCGCCTGGTCGGCACGAACCCCGACCTGACCGGCCCGTCCGAAATCGGCATCGTGCCCGCGACGCGCGCGCTGATCGCCCCGATCGAACTCGCGAGCGGCCGGACGGCCTACTTCATCGGCAAGCCCAACCCCCTGATCATGCGGCACGCGGTGCGCGTGCTCGGCGTGAAACGCGAGGATGCCGTGATCGTCGGCGACCGGATGGACACGGACATCATCGCCGGAATCGAGTCGGAGGTCGAGACGGTACTGGTCCTGAGCGGCGTCACCCGCCGCGAGGACATCGAGCGATACCCCTACCGGCCGGACCACATCATCGACGGTGTCGGCGACATCGTCCCTAAGTAGGCGCGGCATGCGTACGAGAACCGCGTGGACCCGTGGCGCCCCACCGGCGTTCGCGACGACGCTGGCGCTGGCACTGGCTCTCCTCCTCGTGGGGTGCTCCGCCCTTCCCACGCCTTCCGCGACCCCTTCGCCGACGGCGGTTCCGACGGCTCTCCCGACGCCCTCCCTCTCGCCCGTTCCGCCCACGGTCACCCCGCCTCCGCTCCCGGACGAGATTCCTCCCGCCTGGCTGGACGGCGGCGTCTTCTCGGCCTCCTATCCGCAGGCCTACGCCCTGCTCCGCACGATGACCCTCGAGGAGCTGGTCGGCCAGGTCCTCCTCGCGCGCATCGCGCCCGCCGACCAGACGACCGTGATCGCCGACCTCCACCTGGGCGGCCTGACCCTCTTCGCCGTCGACTTCAAGGACCGCACGAAGGACCAGGTCGTCGCCGCGATCGCCGCCGACCAGGCCGCGGCCCGGATCCCGCTCGCCATCTCGACCGACGAGGAGGGCGGCACGGTCGTGCGGGTCAGCGGGTTCCCGCTGCTCGCCGCGACGCCGTTCGCCTCCCCGAGCGCCCTGTATGCAAAGGGCGGCTTCGACGCGCTCGCCGCCGACGCGGACGCGAAGGCCGCGCTGCTCCTAGCCCTCGGCATCAACCTCAACCTCGCGCCCGTCGCCGACGTGTCCACGGTCGCCACGGACTTCATGTATCCGCGCGCACTCGACCGGCCCGCGGACCTCACCGCGCAGTTCGTGGCCCGCGTCGTCGGGGTGGACCGTGCGGCCGGCCTGTCCTCCACGCTCAAGCACTTCCCGGGCTACGGGAACAACCCGGACACCCACGTCGCCGGCGCGGTCGACTCCAGGCCTCTCTCGACCTTCGAGTCCAGCGACTTCCTCCCGTTCCAGGCCGGCATCGACGCGGGCGCCGAATGCGTCATGGTCTCCCACCTGATCGTCGCCTGCCTCGACCCCGTGCGCCCGGCCTCCCTGTCCCCCGCCGTCCACGCGTACCTGCGCGACCGCCTCCGTTTCACCGGGATCATCGTGTCGGACTCCCTCGACATGGGTGCGATCTCGGACTTCACGGAGGGCCGGGACCCCCACGTCGAGGCGCTGCTCGCCGGCAACGACCTGCTGTGCACGACGACGGCCCGGCAGGGGTGCGACGCCCTGCTCACGGCCGTCCGAGACGGCGACCTGCCTCTGCCGACCCTGGAGCACGCCGTGTTCCGGGTTCTCGCCTGGAAGATCTCGCGGGGCATCGTCCCCGACTAGGCCGCTGCGCGCGGCAAGGAGGAACGTCATGGAACATCGGGTCTACGGGTCCAGCGGAGAGCGTCTTTCGGTGATCGGGTTCGGGGCCATCGTGACGATGGACGAGACCCAGGCCGACGCGGACCGCTATGTCGCGGAGGCGCTGGACGCGGGCGTCGACTACTTCGATGTCGCCCCGTCCTATGGGAATGCCCAGGACCGCCTCGGGCCGGCACTCCAGGCCCGTCGCAACGGGGTGTTCCTCGCCTGCAAGACCGGCATGCGGGACGGCAAGGAGGCGCGCGCGGAGCTCGAGCGGTCGCTCCAGACGATGAGGACCGACCGGTTCGACCTGTACCAGTTGCATGGCGTGACGACGCGCGAGGAAATCGACCGGATTCTCGCACCCGGCGGGGCGCTCGAGGTGTTCCAACAGGCGAAGGAGGCCGGGCTGATCCGTCACATCGGATTCTCGGCGCATTCCGAGGATGCCGCCGAAGCCCTGTTCGAGGCCTTCGCGTTCGAGTCCGTCCTCTTCCCCGTCAACTATGCGTCCCTGCTCAAGGGCGCCTTCGGCGGCCGCATCTTCGAAGCCGCGCGCCGGCGGGGCGCCTCGTGCCTCGCCCTGAAGGCGATGGCCCGCGCCGCCTGGACGACCGACGCTCCGCACGACGTCCCGAAGGCCTGGTACGAGCCGATCCGGGACGAGCGCCTCGCGTCGCTCGCCCTGCGCTATTCGCTGTCCCAGACCGTCGTCGCGGCGATTCCGCCGGGCCACGTCGACTGGTTCCGCATGGCCGTCCGCGCGGTGCGCGACGGCGTCCGCCCGCTGGATCCGGGCGAGCTCGCGGAACTGCAGGGGTTGTCGGATTCCGTCGTACCGCTCTTCCCGCTGCTCTAGGCGTCGTCGAACAGCGCGGCGATGCGCGCGGCGGAACTCCCGTTGCGCGTGGTCGCCGGCGAGGACAGTCGGTCGAGCTGGGCCGCGAGCTTCGAGGTCCGGAACGTGTGGCGGAAGAGCAGGTGGAGTTCCCGGTTCCCGGCCTGGAACCGGTCCCCGTCGACCGCGGCCGCGGACGCAAGGCGCGCGAGGTCGGTCGGCGTCGGAGGCGTGCGCAGGAACGCCACGTAGTAGCTGTCCCCTTCGGCCGCGCTTTCGGCCGCGGCAATCTCCTCCGGCGGGAACGGGCAGGACGCCACCGCCTGCCGGAACTCCTCCGCCGTGCGCAGCAGGACCGGGACGGCGAAGCCGAAGCGGTCGGCGATGGCCCGCTCGAGTTCAGGCAAAAGGGAATCCTCGGGCCGGTCCGCGTCGAACAGGACGTTGCCGCTCTGGAGGAAGGTCGAGACGCGCGCGAAGCGAAGCTCCTCGAAGAGGCGCTTCAGGTCGGCCATGGGGATCCGTTTCGACGGGCCGACGTTGATGCCGCGGAGCAGGGCGACGTAGCGCATCGAGGTCTCCTTCCCGAGGCCGGTCCCCGCGACGTCCGACATGCAGGGACGGTGGCGGAAGAATCCGTCACCGTCCCATTTTCCGCCTGCGAGGCGGGGATTGCAATCGGGGATGCGCGTTACTTCGCGGCCTTCAGGAGGGCCTCGGCGTCCGCGCAGGCGTATCCCAGCGCGTCGGCGACGCCCTTGTACGCGACCTGGCCGGCATAGGTGTTGAGGCCCTTGCGCAGCGCGGGGTTCTCGAGCATCGCGGCTTCCGGACCCTTGTTCGCCAACTGGAGCAGGTAGGGCAGCGTCACGGCGGTCAGCGCGAGGGTCGAGGTCTTCGGGACCGCGCCCGGCATGTTGGCGACGGAATAGTGCACGACGTCGTGCTTGATGTAGCAGGGCTGGTCGTGGGTCGTGACGTGGTCGATCGTCTCGATCGAGCCGCCCTGGTCGATCGCGACGTCGACGATGCAGGCGCCCTTCTTCATGCTCTTGACCATCGCCTCGGTGACGGTCTTCGGAGCGCGAGCACCGGGGACCAGCACGGCGCCGATCAGCAGGTCGGCTTCCTTGACGTTCTGGGCCATCCCGTACTCATCGGAGATCAGGGTGGTGACCTGTCCGTGGAAGATGTCATCGAGATAGGCGAGGCGGGACTTGTTGACGTCCATGACGGTGACGCGGGCGCCGAGGCCGACGGCCATCTTGGCCGCGTTCGTGCCGACGACGCCGCCGCCGACGATCAGGACGTTGGCCGGCTTGACGCCGGGCACGCCGCCGAGCAGGACACCCATGCCGCCGTTGTATTTCTGGAGCATCGTCGCGCCGACCTGGACGGACATGCGGCCCGCGACCTCGCTCATCGGAGCGAGCAGCGGAAGGGAGCCGTCCGCGGGCTGCACGGTCTCGTAGGCGACGCCGGTGATCTTCTTCGCGACGAGGGCCTTCGTGAGTCCGGGGTTCGGCGCCAGGTGGAGGTACGTGAACAGGGTCTGGCCTTCCTTCATCAGCGCGTATTCGGATTCGAGGGGTTCCTTGACCTTGACGACGATGTCGGACTGCGCGTAGACCTGCGCATTGTCCGCGACCTTCGTCGCGCCGACCGCGAGGTACTCCTCGTCGGAGAACCCGCTGCCCTCTCCCGCCGACTGGCTGAACAGGACCTTGTGGCCCGCCCTGACGAGCGCATACGCACCCGCCGGGGTCAGGCCGACCCGATTCTCGTTGTTCTTGATCTCCTTGGCGACGCCGACCACCCTGTTGCTCATTTTCCTACTTCCCTTTCTGCATTTCATCGATGGACGCGAGGACCGCGTCCGCCATGTACTCGAGCTGGTCCTTGGACAGGCCGTAGATCGGAAGGTGCGTGAAGCGGTGGTAGAACACCTCTTCGGTCACCGGGCAGGTCGCCGCGATCGCGTTCTCGTCGTAGCCGAGCGAGCGCAGGACGTCGAACCGGTACAGGGGGCCGAAGTGCGGAATGTTGGTCACGCCCTTCTCCTCGAGCTTCTTCTTGAGGACCTGGATGTCGCCGCCGGCCTTCTTCGGGTCGATCTGCAGCGTGTAGAGGTGGAACGAGGGGACGACGTCCTTCGAGCCCATGGCCTGCGGGATGACAGCGGGATTTCCGGCCAGGCGCGAGGTCATGTACTTCGCGGCCTCGGTGCGGTCCTGGATGATGCGGTCGTAGCGGTGGAGCTGCAGGGTGAGTCCCAGGGCCTGGATCTCGGTCGTCGAGCTGTTGCCGGCGACGGCGGGACCGTACTTGCCGGGGATCGCGGTGATGTCGTACAGCCAGTCCTTGATCTTCCGGGTGAAGTTCAGGCCGAGGAAGCGCGCGCGCTTCAGCTCGGGGCGGAACTCCTCGATGTTCGTGGTGAGGATGCCGCCTTCGCCGAAGGAGGTCATGTTCTTGACCTCGTGGAAGCTGAAGGAGGTGAAGTCGCTGATCGTGCCGATCTTCCTGCCCTTGTAGGAGGCGCCGAAGGCGTGGGCGGCGTCCTCGAGCACCAGGATGTCGTGCTTCTTCGCGATCGCGTTGATCGCGTCCATGTCGCAGGGGTAGCCGCCGATATGCACCGGCACGACCATCTTGGTCTTCTTCGTGATCTTCTTCTCGAGGTCCTTCGGGTCCATGTTGAGCGTGATCGGGTCGATGTCGCAGAAGACGACTTTGCAGCCGACGGACAGCGGGTAGGCCATCGTCGCGATGAACGTGATCGCGGGGACGATCACTTCGTCGCCCGGGCCGAGGTTGGCGTACTTGAAGGCGATCTCGAAGCCAGCGGTCGCGTTGGTGACGAAGAGGCTGCCCTCGGTGCCGAGGTACTTGTCGACGGCCTTTTCGGCCTTCTCGACCTGGGAGCCGAGCGACAGCTTGCCGGGGGCGTTCGCCACGGCGTTGAGACCGTGGAGGCTTTCCTGGACGGTCTTCAGGGCCTTCTTGTACTCGTCGCCTTCGCCTTGCATCAGGAACTTGACGATCTCCAGGGTGTCGGATTCGTTGTAGTTCTCTCCGACCGCGGCCCACGGCACGCGCGAGGCACCGGTGTTGTAGCGGAAGTCCGAACTGGCTTTTTTCATGGGGATGCCGTCCTTTCTATCATAGGAGCCGAAGCGCTGCGTCAATTTATCCATTGCCTAAATAAATAGTACCATGACCTGCCGCCGGAATCAAGCCTCTAGTAGAACCGAACCTCAGCCTGCGGATCCCGAGGGTCGGCAGAAACGAAAAAGCGACCTTCCGTTTCCGGAAGTCCGCTTGCGGAGCCGTCGATTCGATCCGTCGGACGGATTCGGTCAGAGTTCCTCTTTCAGCCCTTCATCGGCGCTCGAGAATTCCTTGCCTTCCTTGCCGACCAGCCCGATCCGTCGCGCTTCGATCAGCGCCGTCACGAGTTCGGGCTTCACCTTCGGCAGGCGCACTTCGAAGGGAATCCCCCCCGTCAGGTCGACCTGGCTGAGGAACATATTGATTGCATCGGTCATCGTCAGTCCGAGGGACTTCAGCGTGACTTCGACGCGTTTCTTCTTTTCCGGCTCGATTCGGATATGCAGGATATCTGTTTTCATGATTGCAACTACCTCTCCCCGCTATTGTATCCCATTGTCGGAATAATAGCAACGCCGTGTATAAAAGTGAACACAAAAGTGATACTAAGTGCATGCAACGTATTTGATTCTGCTTTTATTATGCAATTCCAGCTCCGCATGCTCCATTCGCGGTCCGCTGAGGGAGTCGTTCCGGCCATCGGAACGGCGGTGTCTTCGACCTGCAGCAGAAGACCGAACGCATCCCAGAATGGCCATCGGAAGAAAGGAAGACCTTCATGTTGTGGACGATCACCGGAGGAGGATTGATTATTGTCCTCCTTTTGATAGCACTCATCGTCATCATAGTCAATCCATTGAAAGGCAGGAAGATCGTCTAGCGTTCGCGGGGCTCCGACATTGAACGCGCGCCCCGCATAGGAAGAGGGCGCGCCGATCGCGATCGGTGCGCCCTCTTTTCATGTCGGCCTTCGTGCTGCGTCAGCGTTTCCGCGGGCGCTTCTTCTTGCCGTCCGTGAAGAGGCCGATGATCGCGAGAACGCGGTCGATGATGCCGAAGATCGTCTCCACCGTGCCGCCCGTGGAAGAATCGTCGGCTCCGAAGATGGAAGACACACCCTCGCCGAGGCTGCTCGCCGCCCCGCCGATCGCCTCCACGCCGCTGCGGGCCGAACTGCAGATCACTTCCGCATCCTTGAGGATGGGAGGGACGGATCGGCTGGCGGAAGCCATCACGACCGAAGTGTCCTTCACGAGTCCGTTCGCCCGCTTCAGCAGTCCGAGCAGGCGGAGCAGCACGACGAAGAAGGCGACGAGGACCGCGAGGCCCACGAGGATGAGGAGGGCGGTGAGGAGTTGCATCAGATCAATCGTGATCAGCATGGCCTCGCCTCATTCCTTCCTGGCGCCCTTTTCTGGCTGCGGCGTCTTCCCTTCCACCTTCTCCTTGGCCGCTTCGGCCGCATCCCCGACGACTTCCTTGACCTTCGCTGCGCCTTTCTTCACCCCGGTCGCGATGTCCTCACGGGTCTCCTTGCCCGACTTGGGCGCGAGCAGGATTCCCGCCGCGGCTCCCGCCAGCAGACCGGCCAGGGCGCCGATCAGGGTATTGCGCGATGCGCGGCGCCGGTACGTGCCGTTCATGACGTCTCTGTATTCCTGGAACATGGTGGACCTCCTCTTCGGCGGATCGCCGGACATGTCGCCGGATGGCGGCGACGGCAACGGATTTCTCTGTGAATCAGCGCTTCCGGAACAAGCTCCTACAGGTCCTTCAGGAGCGCTTCGACGTGGATCAGCCCCACGTCCTCCACGCCCAGACGGCGGGCTTCCGCGGCGGCGGCGAGCAGTTCGTCCTTCGGTCGAGGCCGGCGCACGTCGAACGGGATTCCCCTATTGAGTTCGATCTGGCTCAGGAAGATGTTGACGGCGTCCGCGACGGAAAGTCCCAGAATCCGCAACGTCTTCTCGACGCGCAGCTTCGTTTCATGTTCGATCCGTATATGCAGCATGTCCGTTTTCGTCATGTCTTCACCTCTAAGAGCATTGTACGACATTGAGTATACATATGCAACAATTTGTGATACAATGTGTTTGCAATGAGACTCTTTCTCATTGACCTTCGATGACCCGCTTCGCATGTTTCATTCTATTTCCAGCGCAGACGCCTTTCCGGAATTCCGGAAAGGTGTGGTCGCCAATCCATTGGAGGTACAGACATGGATCCGATCTCGAAAAAGACCGAAACCCGCGATTCCCGTTCCGAAGGACGCCTCGGAAGGCGGATCGTCGCCGTCCTGTTCAGCTTCGTGGAAATCGTCTTCGCCTTCCGGCTCGTCTTCAAGCTGTTCGGCGCCAGCGGCTCCAACGGCTTCGTGAAGGCGCTCTATGCGGTCACGCAGCCCTTCGTCGGCCTCTTCGAAGGCATCTTCCCGAAAGCTTCGACCTCCGGCTCCGTTCTCGAACCCGCGACCCTGATCGCCCTCGTCGTCGTCGGCCTGATCGCGCTCGGCGTCCTCAAGATCATGGGCGGCTCCACCCAGCAGACCGAGCGGACCCAGGTCACGCGGAACGATGTCCCCCAGGCCGTGCCGCCGACCCAGCCCCAGAACATCCAGGTGAACCAGCCCCAGACGACGCAGCCCCAGGCCGCGCAGCCCGTGGCCACGCAGCCCCAGAGCGCCCCGACCACGGCCACGACGGACGGAAACGAGCCGAAATGACGCACAGATACAAGGACTCCAAATTCGCCAGCGACAAGTTCACCGGCAAGGTCGAAATCGCCGCCGGAAAGATTACCGGCAACCAGCAGTTGGAACTGAAGGGACACGTCAAGGTCGCCAAGGCAGACCTCAAGCACAAGCTGGATCCCGCTCACGTCGTCGAAGGCCTCAAGGAGCGGGCGGCCGGCACCGTCAACAAGAAGGTCGATTCCTAGTTCTCAAGGAAAGGGGTGGAACAGATGAAACTTCCTCGCAATCTCGGAATGATTCTCCTCGCGATCTGGCTGATCGCGACCGGTGTCCTGTCTCTCGTGAGCCTCAACATCCCGGGCCTCGGCGTCATCATGGCCATCCTCGCGATCGCGTCCGGCGTCCTGCTCCTGTTCGGCAAGTGATCCTGCCATGTGGGCGCTCGTCAGCGGGAAGTCCTTCACGGACTTCCAATTCAGCACCGGCCCCGTCGTGAACTGGGCCACCCGCTTCATGGGCCGCGCCACGCCGGTCGACCTCGACCTCCTCGTGCTCTTCCTCGCGACCGGCGTCGCGCTGCTGGTCCTGAGTTGGCGGAGTCCGGCGCGGAAGCTGGCACGGGCGAGTAAACGCGACCTCAGGAATCGCCGGTAGCCGTCCCCCATCGACGCCGGAAGGCGCGGTGGATTCGAAAGGCAGGAAAACTTCATGGGAATTCTACTATGGATCATCTTCGGCGCCATCGCCGGCTGGATCGCCAGCATGCTGACCGGAAACAACGCCCGCATGGGCCTGATCGCGAACATCGTCGTCGGTCTGCTCGGCGCCTTCATCGGCGGCTGGATCGCTTCGCTCCTCGGCATCGGCACCCTGATGGTCTTCGACTTCCGCAGCTTCCTGATCGCCATCGGCGGCTCGGTCGTCCTCCTGACCATCATCAACCTGTTCTCGCGCGGAAGCCGCCGAAACTGACCGCCCGGGACCCTCAGACCTCGTAGAGCAGGAGTCGCCTGCGCGCAGGGTCGGCCGTGAAGACGAGCCGGCCCTGCGGTTCTGCGACCCGGACCACGCCCGCGTATTTCGCCGCGCCCGGCAGGAGTTCGGCGAGGCGGTTCTCGTAGCGGTCGAGCACGGACGGGTCGACCGTCGTGCCGTCGCGCTCGGGGTAGATGGCCCCGTAGAATATGTCGGCCTCCACCAGGTCCTGGAAGAAATGCGATCCGAAGGACAGGTCGGGCATGAGCCCGGCCGTGCGGAAGGCCATCTCGAACAGCACGAGGGCGCTGGACACCTCGGAGAACGTGACCGGCACGCCGAACGAGGCGGTGCTGGTCCCCCACCGGCCCGGCCCGGCGAGCAGCAGCGGCTCGGCCCCGCGGTCGGCCGTAAGGCGCCCGATGCGGCCCACGATGCGCGCGATCTCGTACTTGTCGCGCTCGGGCAGGTCCGAATAACCCAACGGATCGACCCAGACGAGGCGCGCCAGGCGTAGCGTCGCGGGGAATCCCATCATGGGTCCGTCCGACTCGATCAGCCGCTTCCCGGGTGGAATGCGGCCCGGCAGCGGCATCGACTCCGCGAAGGAGCCGCGGCCGCTCAGCGTCAGGGGCCGGCACTGCAGCACGTTGACCTGGAGGGGGCCGCCGTCCTCCGGCAGGTGCGTCGTGAACTCGATGTCCACGGGATTCTCGTAGACCGTCTCGAGTGTCGACAGGATGCGCCGCAGCAGCGGGACGACGTCCGTCCGCTGCAGGAATCCGTCGAAGTCGAGCAACCAGGGCGCGGCGCCGGCGATCCCGAGTTCCCGCATGCGGAGGGCCATCTCGCGGCTCTGCCGCGCGAACAGGGCGACGGTAGGGTCGGCCGTGGTCCACGCCTCCCGTTCGGCGAGCTGGTCGACGGTCACGGTGCGCAGCCCCTCGCCGTCGAGGTCGACGACGTCCACGAAGCGCTGCGAGTACTGGCGCTCCTCGACCTCCCCGTCGAAGGTGCGCTTCAGGGGCTGGTCGAGCGCCACGACGCGGGGGTGGTCGCCCTCCGCGCGGTCGACGGCGCGCGTGCCGAGACCGTAGACGATGCGCATCAGGCCGGCCTGGGGATCCATGTCGTCGCGCCACGTATAGGCGTTGCGCGAATAGCCGACGCCCGCCGCCTGCGGGTGGAACCAGCGGCCATGCCGGTCGCCCGAGACGCGCTGGACGAGCAGGGCCATCTGCTCATCGCGGGCGTCGAGTCCCCGCTGCTTGCGGTAGGCCAGCGCATCGACGCCCATGGTGCTTGCATAGACACGTCGGACCGCCTCCTCGAAGCGGGCGAGGCGCTCGGCCGGAACGCCCTGATTGCTGCAGAAGACGCTCTCGTATTTTCCGGCGAACGCGTTGCCGAAGCCGTCCTCGAGCAGACTGCTCGACCGGACGATGACCGGGGATTGTCCGAAATGCTCCAGCAGCTGCTGGAACTGCTCCCGGATCTCCATGGGGAAGGCGCCATGGAGCATGGCTTCCCGAAGACCCGTGGCTTCGGAGAAGTACCCCTCAGGCTTCCGCTGGTCGATGCGCCGACCCCACCACCCGTTCTGGACGAGATACGTGTAGAAGACGTCCGAGCCGATGTAGAAGGAGTCGTGCGGCTCCAGGCGGTCCAGCAAGGCGGGTCCGGCGTCGCGGAGGATGCCGCGGGCGACCAGCATGCCGGCCGCCTTGCCGCCGATCAATCCGGTGCCGACCATGCGCGACTTGACGGCGAGGAGATCCCGGAGCGTGAGATAGCGGAAGGCCAGGGAGAGGATGCGGTCCTCGCGGCCGACGACCAGCCGGCACAACTTCTCATGCATCGCGCGCACCGACTGCGACGCGTCCTCGTCCCCCGGGACTTCGTCGAGCAGCACCTGCGCCTGCAGGAAGAGGCGGTCCCAGTAGTCGATCCGCCGCTGCCCGCCGGCGTCGCCGCGCAGGGGCAGCGCACTGAAGAGGCGCGCCGTCTCCGAGCTGCCGGTGATGGGGTCGAATTTCCCGCCCCGCTGGACGTGGGGCAGGAACATGGTCGGCGAGTACCGTTCGAAGACCTTGAGCGGGTGGACGAACAGCCGGTCGGAGACGCGATGGACGTCGAGCAGCAGTTGCGTCGTCTCGCGGATGTGGGCGATCGTGTCGTAGGAGTGCCGCCCGCGCAGCAGGGCGAAGTAGGCGATCGTGTCGAGCCGGTAAAGGTAGGGGCACGTCACCTGGAAGAAGTTGACGGTCATCAGGTCGGTGGCCCAGGCGAGCTGCAGTTCGGACAGGCAGTCGAAGACGTAGTGGACGCCGGTCCCCTCCCGCTCGATCACGCCGTGCAGCGCGACCGTGAAGGCCTCGAAGCCTGCGGAGGCGTCGAGCGTGCATCGGGCGACCTCGTCGTCCGGCGCCAGGATCTCGGGGTGCTGCGCGAAGCGGACGTAGACGAGGCGCCTGCCGGCCGTGAGGCTGGCGTCCGCGAAGGCGCGGGCGAAGGTGCGGTAGTCGTCGACCGAATCGACCTGGAGCACGACGTTGTCGCCGGTCCGAAGCCCGTCGAGGATCTCGTCGAGGCCGGCCATGCCGGTC
This sequence comes from uncultured Eubacteriales bacterium, assembly GCA_903835065.1. Lineage (GTDB taxonomy): Bacteria > Bacillota > Clostridia > Saccharofermentanales > UBA5734 > CAILLO01. The sequence continues at coordinate 17,949 of CAILLO010000019.1, read as the reverse complement.
GTCGCGCGCGCGATGTCGCCCATTCGGTCACCTCCCGGAGCCGCCCGGGGTTCGAGGCTACGCGTCACTGCCCCTTCAGATAGTAGACGTCGACTTTGCAGTTCTGGATGACGAGCGACGTGGCCTTCACGTAGCTCTGCTTCTCGATCTTGTCGAGCGCCTCGGACATCCGGCGTAGTCCGCTCGCAATCGTACCGTTCCTAAAAAGAGTTTCGTGGCTCGAAATCACGAATTCGTCCACGCGGAGATGCACGATCACCTTCGGAAGGTCGTTCTTCAGGACATCGATGTCCTTCACGACATTCTGGTCGTTCGAGACGTCGAACCACTGAACGAGGGTATATGTGGCCGGATACCGGTCCGACAGGAGGTAGAAGACGGGAATCTGCGGGAACGAGAAGATCCTGTCTCCGGGCTTCGAATGGGCTTCGATGAGGGAGACGACCTTCTCGATTCCCGTCTTGGTCGAGGCGGAGACCGTGATGTTCTTCATGTGTGGCACGTCGAGCACCTGGTCCGCGGCCCGGATGTCGCCTTCCTGCAAGCCCCACCAGGAATACGGGTCGGTGTACTTGCTCGACACGATGCCGAGGCACAGAGTGACCGACAGCACGAGGACCACGACCCGGGTGGGCGTTCCGAAGCGATGACGCGAGAACTCGAGGAGAAGACCCAGGAGGAGCGCGAGCGCGAGCGCCGTCTGCCCTTGGGATAATCCGGCGGATGTGCCGCTGCCGTACCCGATCGCGATGATCATTCCGGATAACGCGAGCATCTCAAGGCGCTTCGGGGACGGAGACGGCTTGCCGGCATCGGAAATCGCGCGATATCCCAGGAACAGGAAGACCAGGATGGGAATCACGAAGAGCTGGTTCATGATCGAAGTGAACGAGAGCTTGGCGAATGCGAGTGTCGTTCCTTTGTTGATATAGCAGAAGGCGAGGCCCCCGAAGACCGCCACCAGAAAGACGGCGGAAGCGGCGAAGTTCCTGCGGCCGCTCTCCGCGCTGGCCCCGTGGGTCTTGTACAGCGTGTAGTTGATACCTATTCCCAGAACAAAGGCGACAAGGTAGAGGGATTGCGATTGCAAGGACACGAACCAGCGCGGGATCCAGGCGAACAGTACGGTGGCGATTCCACCCTTCGCACCGATGGCGGAGCCGACGGTCTCGGAATAGAAATAGCCCAGAGAACCATTCAACGCCATGTACCCGAGAAGCAAGGCGACGGGGAGTACGGCGGCCGCCACATATCCTGCGGTGTCCAGCAGCGCGCGTCTTCTTCCCTGCCGACCCCGTTCCAGGAAAACCAGGAAGACCAGCAGCAATCCGCCGTAGGCCAGGACGAGGGCGCCGCTGCTCTGCCGGACGAGGAAGGCGAAGGATGCGAGGGCTCCGCTCGCGACCAGGGGCCAGGGGATCCGATATCCCCCCTTTTCCGATTCCCGCGAGGCGCGCGATCCGATATGGATCATCAGCAGGAGCGTGGCCGCGTAGGTCAGCAAATCGAAGACGCGGATGTAGTCGTAGAATACCTGCACGACTTCCGACTGGAGATAGTAGAGCGCCGTAATCGCGGCGATCACGGATACCCAGGGGTGGAAGAGACGGGAAAGGATCGTATAGGCGACGGCCGCGATGCCGGCGAAGACGAGGACTCCGAATATGCGCAGGACGTAGAGGTCATATCCGAAGACCCGGGTGATCAGGGCGATGAGGTAGGAATAGAGCGGCATGAAGAGGAGTTCGAAGTCCTTGTAAGGGATTTTCCCGTCGTTGATGTACTTCGCGTAGACGGAATACCAGCCTTCCGAAATGGGGAACGTCCTGAAGGACAGGATCACGGCCAGCGCGACCGCCGCGAGGACGGTCACGGACAGTCCGATCCAGAAGCTCGCCCGCTGCGAGTCCACCAGCTTCCTGAAACCGGCCTTCCAGTCGCGGAACCACCGGTCGACGACGAAATAGGCGATCGCCACCATTCCGAGAATCACCATGGCCCGGTAGAACGTATGGTTCGAATCGGCGACCTGGGTCTTGACGAGTTCGGGCAGGCAGCTGGCCAATGCGATTCCGGACAGGAACCCGGCGATCAGCCGGTGCTCCACTTTTTCGAGGCGCGTCGAAAATACACGGGTCGTCTTGAAAAGATAGGCTACGGCTCCACTAAGTGAAATGGAAAGGATGAGGAATATCTGGACATTCATGCAGTCCCTAGCACTCCTTGCATTCTCCGGGTGGGAGATCCTGGATTCGACGTCCCGCCTGGAAGGGACCATCTGCAGACAAGTCTAGCATTTTTCGGGCCGGCATGGAGGGAAAATATGGACAATCCCATTCCCCGGAATGGAAGCGGATCCCCGGTCGCCCGGAGATCCACCCTGGAAGGATTGGAATCGAGCGCGATGCGCGCTCCGGCCTCACTTCCCGCCGATCGCGTCGCGCTTCTTCCGGTATTCCTCGTCGCCGATCTCGCCCTTCGCATAGCGGGCGGCCAGCAGGCCCAGCGCCTCGCGGCTTCCAGGCTCCGTGGACTCCGCCGCGGCGGTGCGCCTCGACGTCCGGGCGAGGAAGACGGCCAGCAGCACGAGCAGGCCGAGCGCGAACAGCGCGACGAGCCCCATGCCGACCCACCCGTACCAGGGCGTGGCCGAGGAGACGGCCCGGTTCGTCCCGGTCGGGTCGTAGGTGACCGACGTGCCGGATCCGCCCATCATGCCGCCGCGGAACCCGCCCATCATGCCGCTTCGGTAGCCGCCCGCCGTCCCGCCCATCATGGCGGGTCCCATGAGGTCCGACCAGGAGACCGTCGCGCCGCTCAGGTACTTGAGCGCGAGACGGGTGTGGTACGCGTCCAGCGTGGCCGATCCGTCGCCGCCGAGCGCGGCGTCCATCCGGTCGTGCAGGGCGGAGTCGCCGATGACGGTCTCCATGACCGAATCGCCGAGTTCCACGAAGAGCGCGGCATCGATCTTCGAGACGTCGATCGCGTCGGTGGCGCCGATGCCCTGCGTCTGCCGGATCTCGGCGAGCACGGCGTCGATGCCCGGGGGAGCCGATGCATCGGCCGAAACCAGTCCTGCGGTGGAGAACGCCACGACGAGCAGGGCGATGACCCAGGGGATGAACCTCTTCAAGGGTACGTTCGTCTTCATGCCTTTTCCTTCCTTTCCCGGTCGGGAACCCGCGGCGGAACCCGCCGACGAGGTCATCATGGGCCAAGGATATGAAGCGGGTGGGAAGGAAATGTGAGCGAAGTCCGAAATTTGTATAATGGACTCATCCGCAGGTACCCGAACGGAATCCGGGCGGCCACGGACCCGAAGGAGGCCCCATGAAATGGATCACGCGCGCCCACGTCCATGTCGACCGCGTCGCCTGCCCCTGGCTGATCTCCCGTTTCATCGACGCCCAGGCCGAATTCCTCTTCGTCGCGGCGGCGCTCGTCCCTGAAATCGCCGAAAAGGAGGGCGCGATCCCCTTCGACGCGCCGGGCGTCGAACTGAGACACGTCGACGGGCACTGCAGCTTCGTGACGATCCTGCGGAAATACGGACTCAAGGACCCGGCGCTGCTGGCCCTGTCCGAGGTCGTCGACGCCGCCGACACGGGCAGGACTTCCTCGAACCCCTTCGCCGCGGGGCTGGAGGCGATCGCCCAGGGCTACTCGCTGAGGTTCCCCGACGACCGGGAGAACCTCGAGGCCCAGTTCGAGGTGTACGACGCGCTGTACGCATTCTTCCGCGGCCAGGTCCGCTAGCGGGCCGGAGCCGTTCGGCGAGGGGTTTTCATTCGACGCGGAAGACGACGCCGTGGACCCGGTCCTCGAGCAGGTAGCCTTCTTCCATGAGAAGGCGGGTGCAGGCCGAGACGACCTCCGGGGCGTAGTAGGTCCCGCTGTAATGCTCGATCTCCGCCATCGCGTGGTCGAGCCCCAGGGCGGCGCGGTAGGGCCGGTGGGACATCATGGCCTCCACGGAGTCGGCGACGCCGAGGATCAGGGACTCCTCGAGGATCTCCGCCCCCTTCAGGCCCCTGGGATAGCCGCTGCCGTCCGGCCGTTCGTGGTGCTGGTAGACGATTTCGGCGATCTGGCCGGGGAAGTCGACGTGGGAGATCATCTCGAAGCCGCGCTGGGCGTGCAGGTGGATGATGCCGATCTCCATCTCGTTGAGACGGCCGGGCTTGGTCAGGATCTCGGCCGGCACGACCATCTTGCCGATATCGTGCAGGTAGCCGCAGATCCGGATCCGGTCGACGAACTCCTGGGTCTTGCCCATCGTCTCGGCGATGCGGGCGGAGAGGTTCCCGACCCGGTGCTGGTGTCCGGCCGTGTAGGGGTCGCGCAGTTCGACGGCGGAGGAGATCAGTTCGACGGCGCCCTGCATGGTGCGCTGCAGCGACTCGGTCCGCGCCGCGACGAGGTGCTCGAGGTTCGACTGGTATTCGAGCCGTTCGCGCTCGAGAGCCTCCTTCTCGGCCTGCAGCGTCCGGATCTCCACGGCGTGCCGGATGACGCGGACCAGGGATCCGCGGTCGATGGGCTTGGTCAGGTAGTCGCTCGCGCCGCCGCGCACGGCTTCGACGGCGGTCTCGACCGTGGGCTCACCGGTCATGACGATGACCTGCGATTTCGTTTCCTGGGCCCGGAGCAAGGCGAGCAGTTCCATGCCCGTCATGCCGGGCATCACGATGTCGGTCATCACGATGTCGTAGGTATTCTCCTTCAGGAGGGCGAAGGCCTGGAAGGCGTCCGGCGCGACGTCCACGTGGTAGCCCTCCTTCTCGAGGAACACCTTGAGCGTCACGCGGATGCTGGGTTCGTCGTCGACCACCAGGATTCGTGTCATGAGTTCCCCTCGCCTTCTTCGCTGGGCAACGGATATCGAGGCGCCCCCTCCATGCTATCAATCCAAGGGCGTTTGCACAACTTCCACGGGAAGGAGGACGCGGAAGGTCGTTCCCGAGCCGGGTTCGGACGTCACCTCGATGCGGCCGCCGTGGTTCTGGACGATGCCGTAGCTGATCGACAGTCCGAGTCCCGTGCCGCTCTCCTTGGGCTTGGTCGAATAGAAGGGCTCGAAGATCTTCGGCAGGACGTCGGAAGGGATGCCGGTCCCGTGGTCCTCGACGGACAGGCGGATCCAGCTCCTGCCGTCCTCGCGGAATCGGCTGGCCCGGATGTGGAGGTGCTTTTCCGGGTCAGCGCCGGCGAATCGCGCGTTCAGGGAGTCGCGGGCGTTGGACAGCAGGTTCATCACGACCTGCTGGATCTGCTGGCTGCGGCACGCGAGATCGGGGAGCCCGGGTTCGAATTCGGTCAGAACAGCGATGCCGTCCCGTCTCAGGACGACCTTCATGAGCGACAGCGACCGCTCGACGATGTCCTCGATGCGCGCGAACGTCGTGGACTGCTGATCCTGGCGGGAGAACTGGAGGAGGTTCCGGACGATGTCCGAGATCCTCCTCCCTTCGTCGACGATGCCCTGGAGATACGTCGCGTCGGTGCTCTCCGTGCCGAGGTCCTCGAGGACGATCTGCGCGTAGTTGATGATGCCGAAGATGGGGTTGTTGATTTCGTGTGCGACTCCGCTCGCCAGTGTCCCGATGGACTCGAGCTTCTGCTGCTGGACGAGCCGGGACCAGGGCCCGGTGTCGGTGGCCTCGAGGATGCTCCGGATCCTCTCGTTCGCGCGGATGAGCTTCCGTTCGGCCTTCCGGCGCAGCCGGAGCTGCAGGAAGAGCAGGAAGATCAGCAGCGCTTCGGTGACGACGAAGACGGCCGCCCCGACGATCTCCCATCGGTAGCGCGTCCAGATGTCCGTGGGTTTCCCGAAGACCGTGCTGCCGGCGGGCAGATCCCTGGCCGAGATGCCCCAGCGGACCATCTGATTCCAATCGAAGATGTCCCGGTTCGCGATCACCGCGGTCGGGGTGTCGGACGCCGACGCGCCTTCGAGGACCTGAACGGCCTTCTGCGCCGCATCCTGGCTGAGATCCGTGAAGTCGACGAGGTTGGCCGGTTGGAACTGGTCCTGGGCGTGCAGGACCAGGACGTTCTTCGGGACCGGCACGGGATCCGGCGTCAATGTCACGGCGGACGTAACTGCGGGAAGGAGGAGCAGGAGGGAGACCAGGAGGAATGCAGAACTGATACGTGAAAATCCATGCATTCGCACGAAATCCACCTCCAATGGCATGATTCCCCGACCGAGGGGTTCCGGTTCCCATCATAGCATAACGCCCGCTGCTTCCCGGTTTCCGGCTGGCGCGCGAATCGTGCTATGATTCAAGGTGTGGGATCTGAGCGCAACCGGGAGGTGCAGGCATGGAACGACCGGACCGTCTCGCCATTCTGATCGGAGGCTCCGCCGGACAGGGAATGGACTCCCTCACGGCGGTCCTCGAGAAGCACCTGCAGCGGATCGGCTACTGGACCTTCACGACGCGCGACTACATGTCGCGCGTCCGCGGAGGGCACAACTTCAACCAGACGCTCTTCGGCACGTCGCCGCTTCACTCCCCCTCGAAGGGGTCCGATGCCGTGATCGCGCTCGACGCCGCCACCGTGGAGCTCCACCTCGGCGACCTCGCCCCCGACGGCCTGCTGCTCGTCGACGCGGCCGTCGCCCTGCCTCTCTCCGCGGCCGGCGATGCGCGCGTCCATCGCCTCCCGCTGAAGGAGACCGCCACGGCCAGCGGGTCCCCGAAGACCGAAGGCACCGTGGCGCTCGGTGCCCTGCTCGCCAGCCTCGGCCTTCCGCTGGAGGGTCTCGCCCCGATCCTCGCCGGCCACTTCCCGCCCGAGATCGCCGAGAAGAACGTCTCCGCGCTGCAAGCCGGCGCCGCGCTCGCGCCGGTCCACCGCGACGCGCCCTGCTGCGTCGACCCGAAGGGTCGTATCCTGGTCAACGGCAACGAGGCGGTTGCGCTCGGAGCCCTCGCGGCGGGCTGCCGGTTCTACTCCGCCTACCCGATGACCCCTTCGACCAGCATCATGAACGCGCTGGCGGGCTGGATGGATTCCGGCCGGATCCTCGTGGAGCAGGCCGAGGACGAGATCGCCGCGATCAACATGGCCGTGGGCGCCTCCTACGCCGGCGTGCGGGCCATGACCGGCACTTCCGGCGGCGGCTTCTGCCTCATGGTCGAGGCGCTCGGACTCGCCGGCATGCTCGAGGTGCCGCTCGTCGTCGCCGACATCCAGCGCCCCGGGCCGGTCACGGGCTTCCCGACGCGCACCGAGCAGGGCGACCTGCGCTTCGTCGTGTCGGCCTCCCACGGCGAGTTCCCGCGCCTCGTGGTTTCCCTCCGTTCGCCGGCCGACGCCTTCCGCCAGACGGTCCGCGCCTTCGACCTCGCCGACCGCTTCCGCATTCCCGTGATCCTCCTCGGCGACCAGTTCCTCGCCGACACGACCGTCACGGTGCCGCCCTTCGACGTGGACGGAATCGTCGTCGACCGGCACTTCGGGACGCCCGACGAGACCGGCGGATTCCGCACCTATGCCCTGACCGAGGACGGGATCTCCCCGCGCCGGGTCCCCGGGACGCCGGGCGTCCGCGTGTGCGTCGACAGCGACGAACACGACGAATACGGGCGGATCACCGAGTCGGCGGAGGACCGCGTCGCGATGACCCGCAAGCGCATGCGCAAGGAGGAGGGACTGGCCGCGTTCCTCGAGGAGCCCGAATTCCTCGGCGACCCGGACTACGATATCCTTCTGCTGTGCTGGGGCTCGACCCGCGAGCCGGTCGTCGACGCGCTGGCGCGCCTCGCGCGGCAGAAGGACGCGCCCCGCGGGCCGGACGCCCCGGCGCCGCGCTACGCCGCGCTCGCCTTCGGCGACGTGTGGCCCCTGCCGCAGAAGGAGCTGCTGAGCCGCTTCGCGCAGGCGAAGTCTCTCGTGGACGTGGAACAGAACGCGACGGGGCAGTTCGCGGCGCTCGTGCGCGAGACGACCGGTCTCGTGTGCGACCGGAAGCTGCTGAAGTACGACGGACGGCCCCTGAGCGGCGAGTGGATCGCGGAAAGGCTGGAGGGCGGAGATGAGTGAGACGGTGAACGGGTTCCCGACCTACGAGACCGCCTGGTGCCCCGGCTGCGGAGACTTCGCGATTCTGGCCGCCTTGAAGGAGACGCTCGACGGACTGGGCCTCGCCCCGCACGACGTGCTCGTGGTCGGCGGCATCGGGCAGGCGGCCAAGACGCCGCAGTACATCGGCGCGAACGCCTTCTGCGGCCTGCACGGCCGTTCCCTCCCGCCCGCGGTCGCCGCGAAGCTCGTCAACCCGAAGCTCACCGTGATCGTCGACACGGGCGACGGCGACTCCTACGGCGAAGGCGGCAACCACTTCCTGCACAACATCCGACGCAACGTCGACATCACCCACTTCGTCCACGACAACCAGATCTACGGCCTCACGAAGGGGCAGGCCTCGCCCACGACCGCGGAGGGGCAGGTCACGGCGGTGCAGACGCACGGCAGCGCCAACCAGCCGATGAACCCCCTGCTCGTGGCGCTGAGCCTCGGGTGCGGGTTCGTGGCGCGCGCCTACTGCGCCGACAGACCGATGCTGACGCGCATCATGACGGCCGCGATCCGCCACCGCGGCTATGCGCTCGTCGACATCCTGCAGCCCTGCGTCAGCTTCAACAAGGTCAATACGTTCCCGTGGTACGGCCAGCGCGTCTACCCGCTCGAGGAGACGCACGACGCGACCGACCGCGAGGCGGCCTACCGCCGCGCCTCCGAGTGGGGCGACCGGATCCCCCTCGGGATCTTCTACGACGTCGCGAAGCCCACGTATCCGGACCACCTCGCGCTGCTGCGCGATGGCCCGCCGCTGGTCGACGTGCCGCCGGACCCGGACGCCCTCCGTGCGCGGATGGAGTCGTTTCTGTAACTGAAACCGCTTCCCCGGGACGCTCACCCGGCGCAGAATGGGCATGGTCCCGGCGCAGGTCGCCGGTTCCGCCCGTGGAGGCCGGCTCGCTTCGAGCCGTGCCCGGAAGGAGCGACACCATGCCGACGAAGTACATGATTCTCGGATACGGCGACCACGTGCTGTGCGACGACAGCCTGCGCCTGGTCCGCCATGGTGCGAAGCACCAGTCCCTGATGCTCGACGTCCGACTCAACTACTACCGCGGGCTCCACCTCTCCTGCATCTCCGAGTTCGAACTGCGGCTCGACGGCCGGGTCGTGCCGTCCGGCAACGTGATCCTCTCCCTGCACGGCAAGGAGTTCGCGATCGACGAGCTGTCCGACCAGTACACGGAGTTCTGGGGCGTCAAGGACCGCGCGACGCTCGAGTGCTTCCTCGGCCCGGTCGCGGAAGGCGGGCACGACGTCGACCTGACCCTGCGCTTCCGGTCTCCCTACATGAAGTTCGCGCCGGGCGTCTACGCGACGATCGACGGCTCCGCACGCAAGACGATGGTCCTGCGCACGATCGAGAAAGCGGGAGTCTGACGATGGACCGGCGGATCGACTTCGGCGTCTCCCTCTATTCCTTCACGCAGCCCTGGTACGAGCGGCCCGGCTATGGAATCGCGGACATGTTCGCCTTCCTCCGGAAGCTCGGCATCTCCCAGTACGAGATCGTCGGAGCCCAGAGCTTCGACCAGTACCCGGTGCCGCGGCCCGAGACCGTCCGCGGACTGCTCGAGCTCAACGAGCGCTACGGGATGACGCCCTTCTCCTATGGCGGCGGCGTCGACATGGGCAAGATCACCGGACGGGACATGGACGACGAGGAGATCTTCCGCGAGTCCCTGAACGACCTCCGGGTCGCGCAGCGGATCGGCGCGAAGCATCTGCGCGGGACGATGCTCCCGCTGGACTACCTTCCTCGCCTGGCCGAGTTCGCCGAGCGCTTCGGGATCCGGATCGGCTTCGAGATCCACGCGCCCTCCCGGCCCTCCGACGCGAAGATCCAGCAGTACCTGGAGGCCTTCGACAAGCTCGACTCGCCCTGGCTCGGCTTCGTACCGGACTTCGGCATCTTCATCGAACGGCCCAGCCCGACGCTCAAGGAGAATCTCGAACGACGCGGGGCGCACCGCGAGACCGTCGAACACGCGATCGCCAACCGGCACGTCGGCAAGACCGAGGAGCAGGTGTGGCAGGAGGTCCAGGCGATGGGGCACGCGGGCGAGGGGGACCACATCGCGGTCAGCCAGCTGTTCGGCCATCAGTCGTTCGGTCCCGCCGACTTCGACGGGTTCCGGAGCGTCCTTCGGAGAACCCTGTATTTCCACGGAAAGTTCTATCATGTCGACGAGAATCTCGTCGAGACGGCGATCGACTACGACCGGCTGCTCGGGCTGGTCGTCGAGTCCGGGTTCCGCGGGACGATGATGACCGAATACGAAGGACACTCGTACAATCTCGACGACGCCGAAGAGCAGGTCGCGCGGCACATCGCGATGCAGGAGAGTATCCTGTCGAAGCTATAGGCGCGCCGGACGCCGCAGCGCGGACGGCCGAGGAGGTTCACGGCTTCCGTTCGTCTTCCTTTTCGGCCAGTTCGTTCAGGTAGACCCAGCGCTCGACGGCGCCGTCGTGTTCCGCGATCAGCGCATCCATCTTCGCAGTCAGCTCCTGCAGGCGGAGGTAGTCGCTCGAGGCGGCCTCGAGGTCGGTCCGGAGCTGCGCCAGCCGCGTCTCCAGGTCCGCGATGCGGGCGTCGATCGAGCCGAGCTCGATACGCTCGCCGGTCTTCATCTTCTTCGGGGGCGGCGGGGCGTTCGGGTCCGTCCGCGACGCGCGGTTGCGGGGGGCGTCCTGAGGAGCCTGCGCCTGCGGCTGCGGCTTCCGCGCGTTCGGGCGGGCCTCGCCCTGCGCGGCGTCCGCCTGTCCCTCGGCCAATCCGGCCAGCCCCGCCTGCCTGCGGTAGTCCTGGAAATTCCCCTCGTACTGACGGATCCCCTGCCCCGGCTCGAAGACGAGGAGCCGCTCGACCACACGGTCGAGGAAGTAGCGGTCGTGCGAGACGACCACGACGGCTCCCGGGAACCCCTCGAGATATTCCTCGAGGACCGACAGCGTCACGATGTCGAGGTCGTTGGTCGGCTCGTCCAGCAGCAGGACGTTGGGCGCGTCCATCAGGACCTTCAGCAGGAAGAGCCTGCGCTTCTCCCCTCCCGACAGCAGGCGGACGTGCGTCCGCTGCAGCGTCGGCGGGAACAGGAACGTCTCCAGCATCTGGGCGGCTGAAAGCTCGCCGTCCTCGGTCCGCACGACTTCGGCGGTCGCGCGGATGTAGTCGATGACCCGCAGTTCCGGGTCGATCGGTTCGTTCTCCTGGGTGAAGAAGCCGAGGCGCACGGTGCTGCCGATTTCCCGGGCGCCGTCGTCCGGCGGCAGGAGGCCGGCGATCAGGTTCAGCAGCGTCGTCTTGCCGCAGCCGTTGGGGCCGATCAGGCCGAGCCGCTCGCGGCGGGCGATGCGGTACGAGAAGTCGCGGAAGAGGGTCCTCCCCTCGAAGCCCTTGCCGACGCGGTCCAGTTCGAGGATCTTGCGTCCGAGCCGCGTGGCGGCGGAGGACATCGACACGGACCCGGTCTCGGAGGGCGCGTCCCGCTCGTTCAGGGCCTCGAAGCGGTCGATGCGCGCCTGCTGCTTGGTGGAGCGCGCCGGCGCCCCCTGGCGGATCCAGGCGAGTTCGCGTCGCAGCTGGTTCTGCCGCTTGAGTTCGCTCGCCTGCTCCCGTTCGACGCGCTCGGCCTTGAGCTCGAGCCAGCGCTCGTAGTTGGCTTCGTAGCGGAAGAGGTGCTGGTGGTCGATCTCGAGCATCACCCCGGTCACGCGCTCGAGGAAGTAGCGGTCGTGGGTCACCATGAGCAGGGCGCCCTTGTACGCGACGAGGTACTGCTCGAGCCAGTCGACGGTCGCCGGGTCGATGTGGTTGGTCGGCTCGTCCAGGATCAGCAGGTCGGCGGGGTGGACCAGCGCCGACGCGAGGGCGACGCGCTTCTTCTGACCGCCGGAGAGGGTGTCGACGGACTTGCGGAAATCGACGATTCCGAGGCGGGTCAGCACGCTCTTCGCCTCGCTGTCGAGGTTCCACGCACCGGCCGCGTCCATGCGGACGGAGAGGCGGATCAGGCGGTCCTGCAGCCCGGCGTCGTCGGGCCGGACCGACAGGGCGTCGGCCGCCGCCTCGTATTCGCGGATGAGCCGCATCACCGGGGACTCGCCGTGCAGGACGGCCTGCAGGACGGTGGCGGACGGCGGGAACTCGGGCTGCTGGGGGAGATAGCCGATGCGCAGGTCCTTCGCGCGGGTCATCGTGCCGCCCGAGAGCGGCTCCCGGCCCGCGATCATCTTGAGCAGCGTCGACTTGCCCGTGCCGTTGACGCCGATCACGCCGACCTTCTCGCCCTCGCCGATGCTGAAGGAGACGTCCTGCAGGATCAGGCGGTCCGCATAGGTCTTGGAGACGCGTTCGGCGGTAAGCAGATTCATGGGCGAGGGTTCCCTCCTGGGGCGGGATGCGTGCCCGCTGATTATACGGGCGGCGCCGGACCGAAGCAAATCGTCGCGCCAGGGTCTCCGCGGATGCCCGGTTTGGTCTATAATCCTTAGGCGCGTCGCAACGGCGCCCACGAATCCCTTCGAGGAGGTCCGCTTGAAACTTCCGAACCGTTCCCGATTCCTTTCCGGCGCGCTGTTCGCCGCGATCCTCGTCCTGGTCGCCGTGCTGCTGTACGACATGGCCCCCCTGATGGAGAACGTCGCGGACCACATCCTGAACGAAGGCGACGTCGTCTCGAAGATCAACGGCTACGGGCTGGGGGGCATCCTGATCCTCGCCACGATGTAGGCGCTGCAGATCGTCGTCACGGTCTTCCCCGCCGTCGCGATCCAGATCCTCGCCGGCCTCTGCTACGGGTTCTTCGGCGGCCTGCTGACCTGCTTCGCCGGCTACCTGATCGGCAACACGCTGGTCTTCATCCTGGTCCGCCAGTTCAAGCTGACGCTGCGGCCCGCCCTGTCCCCGCCTTCCCCCCGGAAGCGCCGGTTCCGCTGGGACCTGTCCTTCCTGCGCGACACGGACAATGCCGCGTTCCTGGCCCTGGTCCTCTACCTGATTCCCGGCTTCCCCAACGCGATCCTGCCCTACCTGTTCGCGAACACGAAAATCTCGCTCCCCCGCTTTCTGCTCTGCAGCGTCGCGGGGACGCCCACCATCATCCTCAGCATCCTGGTCGGCGAAGAACTCGCGAAGGGGAATCTCACGGTCGCCCTGCTGGTCTCCGGCGTCCTGGCCGTGCTGTCGATCGGCGTCGTCCTGCTTCGGCGCAGGATCCTCGGCTTCGTTCGGAAGCACGGGGGCGCAGGCGTGCAGGCCGGCCCGGAACTCGACGAGCCTTCAGGAAAGGGACCCGACGTCCCCTAGGGCCTTACGGGTTCTTCATCGCGAAGGCTTCCCGCCCGTCCGCGTCCGTCGCGCGGACCGAGAAGCGGCTCGTTCCCAGATCGGCTTCGAGCAGGGCCATGCAGCCGTCCTTCGTCCACTCCAGGCCCAGCCGGCCGGGCGACGCGTCGAGGACCGCCAGGTCGGCGTCGAAGCCGAAGGCGGGGAACGTGCTGCGGAAGCGCAGCAGTTCGAGCTGCTTCCGGACGACCGGGCGCTGGAGTCCCCGGCGCATCGCCTCCCGGTCCAGATTCGTGCGGTTGATCTCCTTGTGCCCGCCTGGACCGGCCTTCGCGACGGCCTCGTGGTCGTTGCGCCCCGCGAAGAGGTCCAGATACCAGACCTGCGGCTTGCCGGGCATGAACAGCTGGAGCGCGCGCGCGAGCAGCAGGAGGTCGTCCGACTCCTCGAGGGCGCTGTAGTAGGTGGAATTGACCTGGTAGTATATGTTCTTCTGCCCGTGCAGGTCCTTGACGTGTCCGCCGCGGGCCACGAGTGTGCGGACGAGCGCCTCGATGCGGTCCATCGGCAGCAGTCCCTCGAGGTCGAGCAGCGGGATGCCGTCGTGGCAGCCGAGCATGTTGACCGTTCGCAGGCCCTTCGCGCGGATCTCGCGGATCCACTGGACCAGCGCGGTGAAGTCCTTCCGGTCGAAGGCGTCGAGCAGGAGGCCCGGGAGGAAGAAGTCGTAGGTCGCGTAGCCTTCCATCGCGATGCGCTCGTGGATTCCCTCCGCATACCGGGCGTGGATCTCGGGCAGGAGGTCGAGTCCGTATCGGTCGGCGATGCGCCGCACTCTCGCGAGCAGGTTCCACGTCTCGGGGTCGTTCAGGAAGTTCTTCGCGCCGGGCGCCTTGGGCGCGTAGGCGAACGCGTCCAGCCGCACGATGCCGGCTCCGTAGTCCGCCAGCGTGCGCAGCGTCTCCTCGTAGAACTCCCAGACGAGCGGCGAGCGGATATCGAGGTCCATCTGGCCGAGATACGAGCGCCGCGACTCGAGCCAGTCGACGACGCGCGCGCGAACGGCGCGCAGGGTCCGAAGTCGATTTCCTTGGGAGCGGTGCCGGCGTCGAGCGCGTCCCGGACGATGCGGGCGATCGGCTCCGCAGCGGTGCGCGTCATGTCCGGCAGGTCCGCCAGCTCGTGCGGCGTCGGCCGCGGGTACCGGATCTCCTGGTAGAACGTGTTCCAGTACGGGACTTCCGAGCCGTCGGGCAGGCGCACCATCAGGAGCGGAAGTCCCGGCTTGCGGAAGAACATGCCGACCAGCATTTCCGGGTCGGGTCGGACGTACCCGGCGGACGTCATGCGACCGTGCCCGGCCCAGAATCGGTTCCAGTCGATGAAGAAGTCGGCGTAGCGGGAGTCGCGGCCGTTCGCGAGGATGTCCCGGAACTGCGGGGACCTCACGCTCATGTGATTGAGCACGAAGTCCAGCTTCAGGTCGATGCCGAGCGCCTTCAGGGCTTCCAGATCCTCCCGCCGGGAGGTGGACTCGTCGAGCCCGTAGTCGACGACCGAGAAGCCCCGGTCGAGGTCCGAATGAAACAGGCTCGGGAGGACGTAGAAGGACTGGAAGCAGTCCTTGAGTTCCGGGAGCGAGAGGAAGTCGACGGCGTCCGAAAGACGCCCTCCGAGGCTGTCGGGGTAGGCATTGAGCATCGGGCCGGAGCCCATCGTCGCCATGTCGGTTCCCTTCCCGCCTCAGGTGGCGATGTGCGCGAGGAACGACTCGTAGGAGACGACTTCACCGGACAGGAGGACGAGGATCGCCGCCCGGTGCGCCTGAGCCACGAGGCTTTCCTGCTCGATGCCGAGGACCCGCGTGACGAACGGGCTGTCGGCGGCGCCGTCGCGGTTTCGCTCGAGGCGCTGCGCGAGCGTCTCCTCCGGTGCGCAGTACAGGAAGACCGGAACGTCGACGCCGTCCAGATACCGGCTGTTCCCGTGCGTCCATTCGACGAGGAGCACTTCCGTGTCGCGGAAATCGACCTCGTCGTACCAGATCGCGGTCTCCTTCCGGCCGAACCGCTTCAGCCGGAGCGCAGGGGCGCCGGCGTGGAAGGCCGCCAGGATTCGGTTCAGTTCCGCGAAGTCGATCTCCTCCGGCGTGCCGAGGTAGCTGCGCAGCGCGTCTGCGCCGGCCGACTGGTAAGACGAGAGCCACGGGAGCGACGCGACGAGCGACGGATCGGCGTCCGCGTCCTTCGCCCACAGCACCTTCACGACCGCGTCCATCTCGGGCCCGTAGCCGCCCAGCCCGACGAGCGCCTTGTATCCGGCTTCGCGGAACCGGCGCACGCGCTCGGCGTCGTTCACCGGCGGGACCCGGTGCGGGTAGTTGTCGCCCGACAGGAGGTAGGTCCCGACCCCGAGATGCTTCAGCGCATACGCGAGCAGGGCCGCGACGCCGGATTTCCCGACGCCCGAGCCGCCGCAAACGGACACGACGACGCGGCCGGGCGGGTTGCGGGGCTGCGCGTCCGCGATCCGGTCCAGCAGGAGGGGGAGGATCGTCTTCGCCTTCCGCAGGCGGTCCTGGCCGATCCGAACCTCAGCGCCCGGCGCGTCGCCTCCGGGAATCGCGATCGGGACGGAGAGCTGTGAAAAGGCGCTCTCGACGGCGCTCCGGTCGATCTTCATGGTCCGTACTCCTATCAGGTCGATCTGCGCTGGATCAGTTCCACGGGCAGGATGTTCTCCATGGAGATCTCCTCGCCCGCGCACTGCTTGTCGATGATCCCGACCGCGAGACGGGCAATCTCCTCGATCGGCTGGCGGATCGTGGTGATCGCGGGCACGAACATGGCGGCCAGGAAGATGTCGTCGTAGCCGACCACCTTGATGTCCTGCGGGATGCGCTTGCCCATACTGACGCACACCTCGATGATGCACGCCGCGATCACGTCGCTGCTGGCAAAGATGCCGTCCACGTCGGGGTATTCATCGAACAGCATGTGGATCAGCTTCTCGTATTCCTCCCGCTCGAAGTTGTTCAGCTGGGTCTCCAGGACCTTGTAGGGGATCCCCTTCTCCTTCACGACGTCGACGAAGGCGGAGCAGCGCAGGTTCGCAGGCGTGTTGAGCTTGAGGGGGCCGCTGATGTGGGCCAGGTGCCGGCAGCCCTTCGCGATCAGCAGTTCCGTCGCCAGCCGGCCGCCCGCGTAGTTGTCGGAGGCGATGTAGGGGATGGAGTCGGACAGGAAGCGGTCGATCGCGACGATCGGCATCGCGATGCTCGCGTAGGCGGACACGTCGAGCGTGTGGCTGGCCATGATGATGCCGTCGACCTGGTTCCTCCTCAGCATGTGGATGTAGTCCTGTTCCTTGGCGCTGTCCTGCTGGGAGTTGCAGATCAGGATCTTGTAGCCGCTCCGGTACGCATAGGACTCGACGCGGTCCGTCAGTTCCGCGAAGAAGGGGTGCGAGATGCTGGGAAGGAGGAGTCCGAGCACGTTGGAGCGGCGACGGAAGAGCGCCCGGGCCAGTTCGTTCGGCTGGTAGTGCAGGTCCTCCATGGCGCGGACGACGTTCTCCCGGGTCTTCGCGCTGATGTAGCCCCGGTTGTTCAGGACGCGGGACACCGTGGTCACCGTGACACCCGCCCTCTCGGCGACATCCTTGATGTTTGCCATGTCGACCTTCCTTCTTCTGCCGTAGCCCGATGATGCATTCTACTCGAGAGCGCTTCCCTTCCGCAATCGCGGCCTACCCCGGTTCCGGAGGCCCCAGCACGACCCGCTTCCCCATGAGCGCCGGATTGTCCGGAAGAGGTACCCGTCGCGCTTCGGGCCGTTCCGGTCCGACCGCGACGCCACGAACCAGGCGCACTCGTCGGAGGTGTGGTTCGCCACGAGGTCCATCAGGACCCGGATCCCGCGCGCATCGCACGCCCGGATCTGGTAGACGACGCTTTCCTTCCACCAGTCGTGACTGCGCTGCTCCATGGTGCCTCCCGGGAGTCCTCCATCGCGGTGGGGGTCAGCCCTTGACGGACCCCTGCGTCACGCCTTCGATGATCGACTTCTGCGCGAACAGGTACACGAAGACCAGCGGCAGGATCGTCATCAGCATGGCGGGGATCAGCATGGACATGTCGGTGAAGTAGGTTCCGTTGAATTGCTTCATCTGGATCGGCATCGTGAAGACCTGCGACTTCGTGAGGACGAGGGACGGAAGCAGGTAGTCGTTCCAGGTCCACAGGACGTTCAGGATGAAGATCGACACCGTCGTGGGCTTCAGCATCGGCAGCACGATCTTGAAGAACGTCTGGATCTGCGTGCAGCCGTCGATGCGCGATGCCTCCTCGAGCTCGAGGGGGATGCTCTTGATGAAGCCGTGGTAGATGAAGACCGACATCGGGGCGCCGAAGCCGGCGTACAGGAATGGTGTCTCCCCCGAGAACTGGTCCAGGTTCCTTGTTAGTATAGAGGGCAGGGATGCCCGACAAGGAGGGACAGGGTCATGGCACGAGTCAAGTACACGACGGAGCAGATCATCGTGAAACTGCGTGAAGTAGAGGTGCT
>CAILLO010000018.1 GCA_903835065.1 uncultured Eubacteriales bacterium | reverse complement strand
GTGTTCAAGTCGCCCTTTTCCCCTTCATGCACCCCTAGAATAGCACGTTGCTAAGCAGATCGCTTGGCCCTGAAACCCCTGTTCCGTCCGATTCGGGAGGTTACTTCTTCACTCAGGAGTCAAGGATTGCAGTCGACCCGCGCGTCGAGGGGGTCGATGGACGCCTCGATGGCTCGTGGCATGGCGCGCGGCGGTCTCGTGAGCCGGAGTCGTGCCCTACGCCAGAGCGAATTCGCGGCGCAGGTTGCGGATGATGTCGGGCACCGAGAGGATGTCGTGGATGCGGTCCACGCACTCGCCGCAGAAGACCAGCGCCTTCGACGGGTCGCCGTTGCGGTTCGCGTTCACGAGCGCGTCCATGATGCAGAAGCTGTGGCTGCAGCGCTTGAGGCACGCCTGGCAGGGTTCGCCGTCGACGTGGCTCCCGCTCTCGACGCTCTCGAAGAATGCGTTGCGCAGGCCCTGTCCGGGCAATCCGACGGGGCTGTGCACGTGCACCACGTCCTCCGGACGCGCGGCCACGTACATGCGCTTGAATTCCTCCGAGGCGTTCGATTCGAGGCTCGCGGCGAACCGAGTCCCCATCTGCACGCCATCCGCGCCGAGCCGCAGTGTCTCCGCGATGTCGTAGCCGTCGATGACGCCGCCGGCGCCGATGACGGGGATCTGGACCGCGGCGCGGACTTCCGGCAGGATGGCCCGCATGGGGCGGTCGGTGCCGAGGTGGCCCCCCGCTTCCTTGCCTTCGACGACGACGGCCGCCGCGCCGAGCTTTTCGGCCAGCACCGCCAGCTTCGCGGACGAGACGACCGGCACGATCGGGGTGCCGCTGTCCTTGCCCCAGCCGAACATGTCGCGCGAGAACCCGGCGCCCGAGACGACCAGGTCGATCTTCTCCGATATCGCCGTCTTCACGAGGTCGGCGAACCTGTTGACGGCGAAAAGGACGTTGACCCCGAGGATGCCGTCCGACAGGCCGCGCGCCTTGCGGATCTCGTCGCGAAGCTCCTCCGGCTCCATGCCGGTGCCCGCGATGATGCCGATGCCGCCCTCGTTGGCGACGGCGGCGGCGAGCGGCGCCGTGGAGATGCGGACGGCCATCCCGCCCTGCAGGACCGGGAGGCGGGCGGCGAGATCGGCGATGCGCAGGGTGGGAAGCTTCATGAGGTCTCCTTTTATCGGGCCATGCGATAATTCACCATACCACGAATGCGACTCTTTTGATATTCAAATGATTCGAGAATCATGAAATCAACATCAAAAGAAGCTGACCGTCCGGCTTCCGCCGGACGGTCCGCCCCGTGTTTCCGGATCCGTCCGCGATGGGGTCCGAGTCAGCCCTCCTGGAAGAGAGGGGTCGAGAGGTAGCGCTCAGCTGTGTCGGGCAGCAGGACGACGATCGTCTTGCCGCGGTTCTCCGGACGGGCGGCCAGGACGGCGGCGGCGTGCGCCGCGGCGCCGGAGGAGATGCCGACCAGCAGGCCCTCGGTCTTCGCCAGTTGGCGCGAGGCCGCGAAGGCCTCGTCGTTCGTGACCCGGATCACTTCGTCGTACACCTTCGTGTTCAGCACGTCCGGCACGAAGCCGGCGCCGATGCCCTGGATCTTGTGCGGGGAGGGGGCGCCGCCCGACAGCACCGGGGACGCGTCCGGTTCGACCGCGACGATCTTCACGCCGGGCCTGCGCGCCTTCAGCACCTCGCCCACGCCCGTGAGCGTGCCGCCCGTACCGACGCCCGCCACGAAGAGGTCCACTTCGCCGTCGGTGTCGCGCCAGATCTCCTCCGCCGTCGTCTTCCGGTGGATTTCCGGGTTCGCGGCGTTCTGGAACTGCCTCGGCACGAAGGAGCCCGGGGTCTTCGCGGACAGCTCGTCGGCCGTGCGGATCGCGCCCTTCATGCCCTCGGGTCCTGGCGTCAGCACCAGCTCCACGCCGAGGAACTTCAGCAGGCTGCGGCGCTCCACGCTCATCGTCTCGGGCATCGTCAGCACCAGCTTGTAACCGCGGGCGGCGGCGACGAAGGCGAGCGCGATGCCGGTGTTGCCCGAGGTCGCCTCGATGATTGTCGCGCCCGGTTTGAGCAGCCCCTTGGTCTCGGCGTCCTGGATCATCGCGAAGCCGATTCGGTCCTTGACGCTGCTCGCGGGGTTGAAGTACTCGAGCTTGGCCAGGATGCGGTTGTGCACGTCGATGCCGCGCGCCGCGGAGAAGTTCTTCACGTGCAGCAGCGGCGTGTTGCCGATCAGGTCGGTCAGGTTCGATGCGATTCTCGTCATGGGGTCCACCTCTTATCTCCTACATGTCTAATAGGATTACTATGTATTTATAGTAACAAATCGAAGTGTGCACGTCAACCCTCATTCCGGTCGGGATTCGGGAGCAATCGTCCCGCCGCCCAGCACTTCCTCGCCGCGGTAGAAGACGGCGGCCTGGCCCGGCGTCACGGCGCGGACCGGGCGGTCGGACGCGAATCGGGCCGTGCCGTCGGCGGAAAGCCGCAGCCGCGCCGACGTCGGCTTCGCGCCGTACCGCACCTGCACATCGACGGGCAGTCCCGACTCCACTGCCTCGACCGCCTCCCGACGGTACTCCTCCCGCGTGAACCGCACGTCGCGCACGGTCGCGACGGAGCTCCACAGGTCTTCGTCCGTCCCCAGCACGACGTCGCCGGTCGCGGCGTCGAGACGTACCACGTAGGTGCGCTGGCCGAATGCGCGGCCGAGCCCCTTGCGCTGGCCCACGGTGAAGCGGTGCACGCCGTCGTGCGTGCCGAGCGAGCGGCCCGACCGGTCGACGAACCGGCCCGGCCTTCCGGCACCGGGTCGGCGCGCGGCGATGAAGCCGGCGTGGTCTCCGTCCGGGACGAAGCAGATCTCCTGGCTGTCGGGCTTGTCGGAGACGGCGAGTCCGAGCCCGGCGGCGATCCGCCGCGTCTCCGCCTTCTCGAGACCGCCGACGGGCAGCACCAGGTGGGCGAGCACGTCCTGCCCGAGCATGTAGAGCGCGTAGCTCTGGTCCTTGCGCGGATCGAGGCCGCGCAGCAGGCGGAACCGTCCCGCCGCCGCGGGATCCTCCTCCACGCGGGCGTAGTGGCCCGTCGCGACCGCGTCGTAGCTCAGCAGGCGCGCCTTCGCGAGGAACGCCTCGAACTTCACGAACCGGTTGCAGGCGATGCAGGGATTCGGCGTCTCGCCACGCAGATAGGCGTCGAGGAAGGGCTCGACGACGTGCTCCCGGAACGAGGCGCGGAAATCGAGCACGTGGAAAGGGACGCCGATCCGGTAGCAGACGCGGCGCGCGTCCTCGACGGCCTCGAGCGAGCAGCAGCCGCCCTCGGCGGCGCGGTCCATCTCCTCGTCCCCGAGGCGCATCGTCGCCCCGGCGACATCGTATCCGGCCTGCGCCAGCAGCGCGGCCGCGACCGAACTGTCCACACCGCCGCTCATGGCGACGAGGACGCGACGCGGCGCACCCGCCCGCAGAGCCGCAGGGCCGTCCGCCGGACCGGCGGAGGTCATGCGCGGCCGGGCAGCGTGTCGTTCATGCTGCCGGTGCGGTATCCCGCCACGTCCAGCGCCGCATAGCGGAAGCCGAGCTCGCGGAACCGCGCGAGGACGGGCGCCCCGTGGCCCTCGGTCACGAAGCGGACGATCTCGTCGGGCTCCAGCTCGATGCGCGCCACGTCGCCGTGGTGCCGCACGCGGACCTGCCGGAAGCCGCGGTCGAGCAGGTACTGCTCGGCGCCGTCGACCTGGCGGAGCTTCTCGGGCGTGATGCGCTCCCCGTAGGGGAAGCGGGAGGAGAGGCAGGCATAGGCGGGCTTGTCCCAGGTCGGCAGCCCCAGGTCCTGGGACAGCGAGCGGATCTCGGCCTTCGTCAGCCCGGCGGAGCGCAGCGGACTGAGCACGCCCTGCTCGGCGACGGCGCGCAGGCCGGGCCGGTAGTCGGAGACGTCGTCGGCGTTCGATCCCTCGGCGACCTTCGTCGCGCCGGCCTCCTTCGCCACGGCGGCGAGCTTGGTGAAGAGCTCTCGCTTGCAGAGGTAGCACCGGTCGGGCGGGTTGTCGGCGAACCCCTCGACTTCGAGCTCTTCGGAGACGACGGTGCGGTGCGGAATCCCGTAGCGTTCGCAGAACGCCACGGCCTCGCGGTACTCCCGCTCCGGGTACGTCGAGGAGCGGGCGGTCACGGCGAGCACGCGGTCGCCGAGCACGTCGTGCGCGACCCTGAGGAGATACGACGAATCCACCCCGCCGGAGAATGCGACCACGAGGCCGCCGGTGGCGGCCAGGTCGCGCTTGAGCTGTTCCTGCTTTTCGAAACGGTCCATCTGTGGTTTCCTTTCCTGACGGGGAGGCCGTCCGCCTCCCTCCTGCCTACTATAGCATGTCCCCCCTCCGTCGGCACCCGAAGGACCGTCGGAGAGGGGACATCGGCGGGCGGATGTTACGAAGATGGACCGGAATCGCTACTTGACGGCCTTGTTCAGGGCCTGGTCGAGGTCGGCGATCAGGTCGGCGACGTCCTCGATGCCGATCGAGAGACGGACCATGTCGGGCGTGACGCCCGCATTGGTCAGGTCTTCGCCCTCGAGCTGCGAGTGCGTCGTGCTGGCCGGGTGGATCACGAGCGACTTGGCGTCGGCGACGTTCGCGAGGTGCGAGAAGATCTCGAGGCTCTCGATGAACTTCTTGCCGGCCTCGAGGCCGCCCTTGATGCCGAAGGTGAAGATCGAGCCGGTCCCCTTGGGGAAGTACTTCTTCGCGAGGTCGTTGTACTTGTTGCCGGGGAGGCCGGGGTAGTTGACCCAGGTCACGTTCGGGCTCTTCGAAAGGTAGTCGGCGACCTTCTGCGCGTTGGAGACGTGGCGCTCGAGCCGGAGCGAGAGGGTCTCGAGGCCCTGCAGGAGCAGGAAGGAGTTGAACGGGCTGATGCAGGCGCCGGTGTCGCGCAGCAGCGTGACGCGGGCCTTGATGATGTAGGCGAGCGGGCCGACGGCCGCCGTGTAGGACACGCCGTGGTAGCTCGGGTCGGGGTCGACGAGGCCGGGGAACTTGCCGGACGCGGCCCAGTCGAACTTGCCGGAATCGACGATCAGGCCGCCGATGGAGGTGCCGTGGCCGCCGATGAACTTGGTGGCGGAGTGGACGACGATGTCGGCGCCGTGATCGATCGGGCGGACCAGGTACGGGGTGCCGAAGGTGTTGTCGACGATCAGCGGGATCCGGTTCTCGTGGGCGATCTTCGCGACGGCAGCGAAGTCGACGAGGTTGGTGCCGGGATTGCCCACGGTCTCGATGTAGAGGGCCTTCGTCTTCGCGTCGATCGCCGTGCGGAAGTTCTCCGGGTCGTCGGAGTCGACGAAGGTCGTGGTGATGCCGTACTTCGGCAGCGTGTGGGCGAACAGGTTGTAGGTGCCGCCGTAGAGCGTGCCGGCCGAGACGATGTTGTCGCCGGCGCCGGCGATGTTGAGGACCGAATAGGTGATTGCCGCGGAACCGGAAGCGACCGCGAGGGCGCCCACGCCGCCTTCGAGGGCCGCGATGCGCTGCTCGAGGACGTCGGTCGTCGGGTTCATGATGCGGGTGTAGATATTGCCGAATTCCTTCAGGGCGAACAGGTTCGCCGCATGTTCGGTGCTCTTGAAGACATAGGAGGTCGTCTGGTAGATCGGCACGGCGCGCGAGCCGGTCGTGGGGTCGGCCGTCTGGCCGGCGTGGACCTGGAGGGTGTCGAAACCTAGCTT
The DNA here is from genome assembly GCA_903835065.1 of uncultured Eubacteriales bacterium. Classification (GTDB taxonomy): domain Bacteria; phylum Bacillota; class Clostridia; order Saccharofermentanales; family UBA5734; genus CAILLO01. Next base: position 37,382 of record CAILLO010000018.1, on the reverse strand, counting down.
CTTGTCGGACATGGCGGGGGCCTCCTTCATTGACTGCCCGGATCCGGTCCCTTTCCCGGGCCGGTCGGCGGGCTGCTCAGATCTCGTAGGTCAGGGCTTCGGGGCCATTCAGTCTCGTATATTCCTCGACGAGGTCCTGGAGGGTGATCGCGTCGACGACGTCGTTGACGCCCTGGTCGATGCGCTCCCACACCTGCTTCTGGATCGCCCGCCGTACCCGGTCTTCCGTCTGCGCCGCTCCGGTCCCCGGATCGGTCCGGTCCTCGACCTCCATGACGGAGATGCTGCCCTCGAGGGTGCGGAGCAGTTCGCCCACTCCGATCTCCGAAGGGGCCCTCGTCAGGCGGTAGCCGCCGTGGGCGCCCTTGACGCTTCTCAGGTACCCGCCCTTCCGGAGGAGGGCGATCACCTGCTCGAGGTAGTTCTCGGAGATCTGCTGCCGTTCGGCGACCTGGGTGAGGGCGACGTGGGCACCGTTCGCATGGACGGCGATGTCGATCATGGCCCGAAGTCCGTATCGACCCTTGGTCGAGATCCTCATATGCTCAGCCCCCCTTCTTGGCCCGACGCCTCTGCGGCGTTCCGGTCAATACCGTAGTAGTTCGATATGTATTGTCGGAATAATAGCGCGACCCCCGACGTCTGTCAACAGGAGGATCGCGGAAATCGCGTGAAGATTCTGGAAACGAGGGGTCCTGCGGTCCGCGAGGGTCGTCGGCGTTCAGATCGCGTATTCGGGCTCGGTGGCGTCCTGCGCCTCGTCGGCTCGGGTCGCGGCCATCAGGTCGGCCAGCGTCACGCCGTCGGCGGCGCGGTCCATGGCCTCGGTCATCCGCAACCACACGAGGCGCGTGACGCATCTTTCCTGCCGCGGGCAGCGCGTGTCGCCGGCTTCTCCGGACCCGTCCGGATCAGGTGCGTCCGAAACGCAGGCGACGGGGACGAGCGGCCCCTCGACGGTGCGCAGCACCTCCCCGGCCGTGATCCGGGCGGGGTCGCGGGCGAGCCGGTAGCCGCCCTGCTGTCCGCGCAGGCTCGTGACGAGGTTGCCGCGGCGCAGGTCGGAGAAGATCTGCTCGAGATAGTTCTCGGAGAGCCCGCGGCGCGTGCCGACGCCGTGCAGAGCGACGAACCCGCCCGAATCCTGCAGCGCGAGGTCGAGCAGCGCCTCGAGCGCATAGCGTCCCTTGGTCGAGATCTTCATGCCGCGGACCTCCTTCTGGAATCCATTGCATAGTATGTACATCGGATTTCCCCGGATGTCAACGGACTTCCGTTTACGCGGTCCTCCCGCTCGGCTATAATCCGAGCAGCGAGGTTCGAAACGGCGATGACGCACTCCAGGACGTCCCTGCTCCTTCCCTTCCCCCGCCGGCGCGCCTTCGTCGCCGTCCTGTCGTTCGCCCTCGCGGCCGGGCTCGCCCTCGGGTCGGTCGCCTGCGCCGCGCCCATGCCGACGCCCTCGCCGTCTCCCTCACCCCCTTCGACCGCCACTCCCTCGCCGTCGCCCAGCCCGTCGCCGACCCCGTCTCCCGCGACCGACCTGACCCCGCGCACGGTCCTGACGGCGTCCTCGGGTGCGAACCTCCTGGCGCTCGCCCACGACGGCGACCTCGCGACCTGGTGGAAGGCGTCCGCCCTCGCGGCGCAGACCTTCGACCTGGCACTGCCGGCCGGCGCCGGCGCGAAGGTCCTGTCCCTCCAGTGGCGCACGATTCCCGCCGCCTTCCGGATCCTATGGAAGACCGGCGCTTCCGATTGGACGACGCTCGCGACCGGCACCGGGCAGGACCTGCTCGACGCCCGCTACGACATCCCCGGCGGCTGCACCGCGCTGCGCATCGAGGCCGACGACCTCGACGGCCGCTTCCAGATTTCCGAGATCGGCGTCTTCACGGCCGGCGTCCTGCCCTCCACCGTGCGCAACTGGCAGCTCCCGGACGGAAAGGCGGACCTGCTCGTCGTGGCGGCTCACCCGGACGACGAGCTGCTCTACATGGGCGGCACGATCCCGACCTACGCCGGCCAGGAGGGCAAGCGCATCGTCGTCGTGTACATGACCTTCGGCCAGCAGCTGCGCCGCCGGGAGGCGATCGACGGGCTCTGGTCCGTCGGCGACACGGTCTACCCGGTCTTCGGCCCCTTCAAGGACAAGCTGGTGATGAGCCTCGCCGCGGCCCGGACGGTCTGGGGCGACGAGCAGGTGCTCGCGTTCCTCGTCGAGCAGCTCCGCCGCTTCAAGCCCGAAGTCGTCGTCTCCCACGACCTGAACGGCGAATACGGGCACGGCGCGCACAGGCTGACGGCGACCGACCTGCTGCGGGCCATCCCGCTCGCCGCCGACCCCGCGCAGTTCCCCGACTCCGCCGCGAAATACGGCACGTGGAGCGTCAGGAAATGCTACCTGCACCTCGCGACCACGCGGCCGATCGTGATGGACTGGAACGTCCCGCTTTCCGTTTTCAGCGGCCGCACGGCGCTCGACATGGCGAAGCTCGGCTATGCGTTCCACGTCTCCCAGCACCAGTACAGCTATCAGGTCCTGGACAGCGGCCCTTACAACTGCGCGAAGTTCGGGCTCGTCTACTCGAGCGTCGGAGACGACGTCGTGGGCGGAGACTTCTTCGAGAACATCCCGACGGAGGCCGCGACGCCTTCGCCCTAGTGGAACGCGAGGCGCCAGACGAGGAAGGCCGCCAGCGCGGCGAGGAAGACCCACGAGATCGGGTTCGCCCAGTTGAGCGTCCGACCGAAACTGTATGCCTTCGGCACGAACAGGTTGCGGTCCTCGCGGTTGAAGTAGAATCCACTGCCGCGCTCCTTGCGGTAGGCGTCGATTTCGGCCCGGGTCCACTTGTGCTTTTCCATGTCGGTTCCTTCCTTCGGGGTGTGCTGGTTGCATGATACACGAATCCCTCCCTCCCTTCGAGGGACGACGGGTGTAAGATGTGGGTTGACCCGTCCGCCACGCCGGCCCGGAGCGCCCGGAGGCGATGGCCCGGAGAAGGAGACCCCCATGCCGGAACCGTCCGCAGGAATCCAGCCCCTCGTGGAGTCCCTCCAGCAGAACATCGCGAAGGTCATCGTCGGCAAGCGCCGCCAGGTCGAGCTGATCCTGACGGCCCTGTTCACCGGCGGCCACGTCCTCCTCGAGGACGTCCCGGGGACCGGCAAGACGATGCTCGCGCGCGCCCTCGCCCGCTCGATCGACGCCGACTTCAAGCGCGTGCAGTTCACGCCCGACCTGCTGCCGTCCGACCTGACCGGCATCCACTACTTCCACCAGAAGTCCGGCGAATTCATGTTCCGCGCGGGTCCGGTGTTCACGAACATCCTCCTGGCCGACGAGATCAACCGCGCGACGCCGCGCACCCAGTCCAGCCTCCTCGAGTGCATGGAGGAGAAGCAGGTCTCCCTCGACGGCCAGACGCGCCGCCTCGACGACCCCTTCTTCGTCATCGCGACACAGAACCCGGTCGAGACGCAGGGCACCTATCCCCTCCCCGAGGCGCAGCTCGACCGCTTCTTCCTGCAGCTCCCCCTGGGCTATCCCGACGCGGCCGAGGGCCTCGAGATCCTCCGCCGCCACCTCGGGGACGATCCGATCCTGACGCTCGAGCCCGTCTGCCGCAAGGCGGACGTCCTCGCCGCCGCCCGCCTCGTCCAGGACGTCCACCTCCACCCGGCGCTGCTCGACTACGTCCTGCACCTCACCGAAGCGACCCGCGCGCACGAGTCCGTCGCGCTCGGCGTCAGCCCGCGCGGCAGCATCGCCCTCGCGCGCGGCGCCCGCACGCTCGCCGCCCTCCGCGGGCGTGCCTACGTCCTCCCGGACGACGTGCAGGACCTGCTCGTCCCCGTCTTCGCCCACCGCCTGATCCTCCGCGGCAGCGTCCGCAGCCGCACGCACGCGGCGGAAACGCTGGTCGCCGAGCTCGCCGCCGCCGTGCCCGTGCCGGCCGAAGACTGGAAGCCGGCGCGGTAGGGGCGCCCCCATGCCGCTGATCGGCGTCCTCGCCGTCTTCCTCCTCCTGCTCGCCGTGCAGGGCGCGGTCTACCGCCGCCATTGGAGCCGCGGCCTCACGGTCGAGATGCGGTTCTCCCAGAAGACCGGCGTCGAGGGCTCCTCCCTGCAGTTGGTCGAGACCGTCGCCAGCCGCAAGCTGCTGCCGCTCCCATGGCTGACCGTCAAGTTCCAGGTCTCGCGCAACCTCGGGTTCGAGGACAGCCCGCACGCGATCGTGACCGACGACTACTACCGGCAGGACCTCTTCTCGCTCGGGATGTACCAGCGCGTCACGCGCACCCTGCGCGTCGACCTGAAGAAGCGCGGCTACTACACGATCCGCAGCCTCGACCTCCTCAGCTGCGACCTGCTCCTCGTGCAGAACCTCGTCGTCCGCGCCGCGAGCGACTCCGCCCTGACCGTCGTGCCACGCCCGATCCCGCGCGAGGCCTTCGGCATCCGGTACGACCGCCTCGTCGGCTCGCTGCTTGTCCGCACGGCGCCGCTTCCGGACCCCTTCGAGTTCCGGACCATCCGCGAATACCTGCCCACCGATACGCTGAAGTCGGTCAACTGGCTCGCCACCGCACGCACCGGTGACCTCAAGGTCAACGTGCACGAATGCACCGCCGCCCGCGACGTCCTGATCCTGCTCAACGTCCGCGGCGACCGCGAGTACGACGACGACCGCCCCGTCGAGGACTGCCTGCGCATCGCCTCGACCCTGTGCGAGGCGCTGGTGGAGGACGGGATCTCCGTCGGCCTGGTGAGCAACGGCCGGGACATCGTGACGGGCGAAACGGCCGAGATCGAGCCGGGGCAGTCTCTCGCGCACGTGCGGGCCATCCAGGAGCAGCTCGGCCGCCTGGACCTGTCGCGCCGGGCGAACGACTTCGCCGAAATCCTCGAGACGCGCGACCTCGACCTCGAGCGCGGCCCCATGCTCCTGCTCGTCTCGTTCAGCTGCACGCGCCGCCTGTCCGACGCCTGGGCCGACGCCCTGTCCCGCGGCCACCAGGGGCTCTGGATCCTGCCGCGCTACGCCTGGCGCCCCGACGACCGCACGCCCGCCATCCCCGACGCCTTCCTCCGCTGGGAGGTGACGACGTGACGATCCTGCTGGACGAGGTCCTCCAGGGCCTGCTCCTCTTCTCCGTCTTCACGCTGCCCGTCGAGACGTTCGCCCCGGCCTGGCGCTGGCCCCTCCTCGGCCTCCTCCTCGCCGCCTTCGTCCTCCTCGGCTACCTCCGCTACGCCAGCCGCCGCGTGTGGCAGCTCGCGGTCCCGTCGGCCGTCCTCCTGACCCTCCCCTTCGTCCTGCCGTTCCTACCCGCCGGCTCCGTCGACCTTGCGCCGCGCCTCCTGCTCTTCGCCGGCCTGGCGGTCCTGGTCGTCCGCGCGGTCTGGCAGCGCTGGCAGTCCCGGAAGGACGCGCCGGCCCTCGCCTCCCTCTCCGCGCAGGCGTTCGCGCTGCTGCTCCTCCTCGCGCTGGACGCCGGCGCGCGACGGGCCGGGCTCCCGGGTCTCCCGTCCGTCTACTTCGCGGTCGGCGTCGCGTACCTCCTGCTCGCGGTGTTCCGGTGGCACCGCAGCAGCCTGCGGGACCAGATGGACCGCTTCGCCGCCACGCCGACCCAGCCGACCGCCCGCGTCTTCCGCTTCAACCGCCTCCTGCTCGTCGGCGCGCTGGTCGGGACCGCCGCCCTGCTGCTCCTGTCCCCCCTGCTCCACGCGTACGACGGGCTCGTCTGGGTCGGCCAGCGCCTGCTCGACCTCGTCCGCTGGCTCTTCTCCCTCCTCCACGTGGATTCGGGCCCCACGCCCACGCCCGTCCCGGAACCGACCTCCCCGCCGACGCCGACCTCCGAGCCTTTCCCCGGCGGCACGACCGTCCCGCCGGAATGGCTGCGCATCCTGCAGGAGGCGCTCGTGTACGCCCTGCTGGCGGCCGTCGTGCTGCTGATCGCCGCGGGCGCGGCCTACGGCCTGTATCGCCTGTACCGGCGTTTCTACGAGGCGAAGCTGCCGGATTCCGACAGGCGCGAGTCCCTGATGCCGGCCTTCGCCGACCTCGTCTCGGACCGCCTGCGCCGCACGGGGCGGGCCTTCCGGCGGCCGTTCGGCCGGACGCCGGAGCAGCGCATCCGGCATGCCTTCTTCCGGTTGGTCGAATCGCAGGGGCGGCATGGCCTGGTGGTCCTCCCCAGCCTGACGGCGCGGGAGATCGTCGGCGCGCTCGACACCGCCTCGCACCCCGAGCTGGACGAAGTCCTGGAACTCTACGAGAAGGCGCGGTACGGCGCCGTCCCCTGCTCGGGGACGGAGGCCGACCGCTGCCAGCGGCTGGCGAGAGGTCTTTCGCGCAGGAATCTCGTGAAGGGCGCTTCGGGCGGCCCGGGCGCTCCCGCGAATCCCTAGGTCCCTAGTCCCTCATGCCGACGGGCACATACGTCCCCGTCCGCTTCGGCACGCACGTCACGTCGAGCCGCGCGAACCGCTGGAGACCGTCCTCGACGGGGATCTCCGCGAAGCCGTCTCCGAGGAGCGGCGTCGCGTACCGCACGAATTCGTCCGTGACGTCGATGCCGTCCGGCGCGATCCATTCCTCCGGCAGGTGCCGCTCGGAATTCGCGACGACGTCCAGCGCGACCTTCCGGTAGATCGGACGGTAGCGTTCGCCGGGCTCGCGCAGGATCGTCGCCATGTAGCCCGTGCCCTCCTCGAGGGCCGTCTCCACGGCGAAAACCGCGACGTCGTGCGCCTCCCGGGCGTCGACCGTCGATCGGCACAGGGACGTCGAGCGCTGCAGGACGCCGGGTACCTGCCCCGACGTGACGCCGCGCACCGGGAACTTCAGGGAGTTCAGGTGGTTGACCACGACCTGGGCCGCCGTCGTCCGGCTGGCTCCGTACTCGACGTGTCCGAAGCCGTCGCGGGCCTCGCCGAGGCCGCCCACGTCGAACCCCTCGTTGACGACGACGATGCAGCGACCGCTGCGCCGAAGTTCGCGGTCGACGTTGGCCGCAAGCGAATCGAGCGTATGGTGCGACTCGGCGAAGTAGAGCTGGAGGGGCGTCGTGCGGTGCGGGTCGGAGAGGCGGGCGGCCGCGGTCAGGAAGCCGGACTTCCGGCCCATCGCCTGCAGCACGGCGACGCGCTCCGACACGTACATGCCGCGGTTCTCCTCCTCGACGTCCCGGAGGAGGCTGGCCCAATAGCGCGCGGCGCTGCCGTAGCCGGGCGTGTGGTCGATGATCGTGCGCGCCTCGTCGCCGAGGTCGTTGTCGATGGTCTTGGGGATGCCGGCCACGACGAGCGGGTAGCCCCGGGCCCGCGCGAGGCGGGAGACCTTGTCGGCCGTATCCATGGAGTCGTTGCCGCCGATATAGAAGAAGAAGCCGATGCCGTGTGCCTGCAGTACCTCGAGGATGCGGTCGAAGTCCTCCTCGCGGCCGGCGCCCAGCTTGTAGCGGCACGTGCCGACCGCGCCCGAGGCAGGCGTGTGCGCGAGCCGTTCCAGTTCCGCCGGGTCCTGGCCGCCGAGATCGACGAGCTCCTCCTGGAGGAGGCCCTCGATGCCGTGCCGCGCCGCGAACAGCGCGCCGAACCGGTCGGGATGCCCGCGCCAGCCGTGCACGACGCCGAGCAGCGAGCTGTTGATGACGGGGGACGGGCCGCCGCCGAGGGCGACGAGGACATTGATCGGATCCATGAGGACCTCCTATAGGGCGTTCGATTCGCGGGCGCGACGGCGAACGCGAGCGGATGCGACAGGCCGGGTGCCGGACCCCGGACGGACTCCTAGAAGTAAAGGAACGGCTCGCCCGCCTCGACCAGCATCACGGGGACGGAATCGCCGAAGTGCGACGCGAGTTCGCGGACGACGTCGGTCATGCCGGGTTCCTCGGAGCGGCCGTGGCCGACGACCAGCAGCGCCCGGCCGAAGCCCAGCCGCGCCGCGTCCCGGACATAGGGGACGACGGTCCATTCGATGATGTCGCCGCAGATCAGCAGGTCGATGTCGTTGGCCTCGATCCAGGGCGCGAGCTGCGATCCGAAGTCGATCGACCCGCCGCCGAAGGCGATTCCGACCCGATGGCAGCGCACGTTCGGGTCGCCGACGATCCGCACCGCGTGCATGCCCAGCACGCGTTTCACGTGCTCGACGACCTCGGCGAGCGGCTGGCCGCCGAGATCCACCACGATCGGCGCAAGATCCGGGCCTCCGCCGGCCGGCACGACCTTCCCCCACCAGCCGAGTTCGGTCAGCAGGCCGCGGTAGAGCGCGTCGGGCTTCGACGCGTGGGCGTGGTCGTGGTCGCGCCAGATCGAGATTCCGTGGCGGTCGATCAGATCCTGCTTGCGGCGGGCCACCTCGGAGCCGTCGCGCCACGCGGGATGGTCCGTGTGCTCGTAGAAGGTCGGCTCGTGCGTGACGATCAGGTCCGCGCCCAGGGCGGCGGCCTTCTCGATCACCTCGACGGTCGCCATGAACGTGACCGCGATACCGTGCACCTCGTGGTCAAGGCTCCCGGCCTTGAGCGTGTCGCACGTGTCGGGGCGGACGGGGCCGGACAGGCCGGACAGGAAGTCGACGACGTCGCAGACCTTCATGGGTTCAATCCTCCACCGTGACCGTGCCGTCGGGCGCGACGACGAGGGTCATCCCGGACTTCACGTAGGTGAGGAACTCCTCGCCGAGCCCATCGACGGTCGGCATCGACTCGCCGTCCACCCAGACCTCGGACAGGATCGCGCCGGCGGCGGCGAGGCTGTCGATCGGCTCCGAGAAGAGCAGGCAGGCCGGCTGGGAATGCAGCGCGGTCGCGCAGTAGAGGACCAGCCCGCCGGTCGTCGACCCGATGGTCCGTGGCAGGCACAGCGCCTTGCGGGCCATGGGCTTCCCGTAGAGGTCGGGGTTGTTCGCGTCGGAGCAGGGGGCCTTCCTGTCGCTCATGAGCAGCGCCTTCTGGAAGCTCGCGAGCGTGTTGACGCCGCCGTGCGAGACCAGCGCCTCGGCTCGCGCGGAACCGGGCACGACGGGGCGTCCGTGGAACGTCTTCATGTCAGCGCCCTCCCTTCGAAAGAGCCGCGAGGATCTCCGCGTCCGTGGCGTAGCGGCTCGTGGAGTACGTGCGCAGCTTGTTGGAGTTGGTGAGGACGGGCAGGTCGTGGCACATCGGGTTGTTCATGTACATCAGCGGGCAGATCGAGGAGAGGACGACGCCCATCGCAGCCAGGCGCGCCGCCGCCGGCGTCTCCCGGAAGCGCGCGAGTACGGCGGGCGCGGCCGTGAACACCGTGGGGACGGCGACCTTCCTGCGGCCGGCAGCCGAGAGCGCTGCCTCGAGGCGTCCGGTCCATTCGTCCAGCTGCGCGCGGGAGAGGTGGGGGCAGCCGACGAAGCACAGCTTCGGCCTGGCGTCCGGCTTCTTCCAGAGGTCGGGGTAGCTGGCCTTCACGCGCCGCAGCTCGGCGTCGTCGACGACGTAGACCTTCGCGTCGGGGCGCACCAGCGACGTGCCGAGCGCCTTCGCCTCCGGCGTCAGGCCGTCGACGTGGTAGAGGCCGACCGCGCCGTTGCTGGCGGTCGCCGCCCCCATGTCCTTGAGGAAGGCCCGGTTCGCCTCGTCCAGTTCCGTGCCGAGGAACGCGGACAGCCCCTCGATATAGGGCACGGACTCCTGGACCTGCATGCCGATCGCGCTGCCGAGCAGTTGCGCCTCCGGCTTTTCCGACGTCCGCACTTCGACGACCCACGACGCCCTGCGGCCCTCGTCCGTCAGCAGCCCGAACTCGGGCACGAACCCCAGGATGCCGCCGAACAGTTCGAGGATGCCGGAATTGCGGTTGCAGCGGGCACCGAGCACGCTGTTCGCGTAGACGACGGCGCTGCTCTCGGCCCAGCTCAGGACGTCGCCCGGCTTCGGGATGTTGCCGACCTCGTCCTGGTAGCAGGCGCACGTGTAGGCGTCGTCGCCCAGGAGGCCGAGCCTGCCGAGCTGCGCCTCGTACGCGGCCTGCTGGCTGTACATGACCTTGAAGAAGACGGTCTGGAGGAGGTTCGCCGGCACGTTCGGGTCCATGGGGCGCGGGTCGACGGTGAACGTCCGCTTCGAGACGGCGCCGGCCGCGATCAGCTGGTCCATCAGGGCGTACAGCGGCTTCATGACCGACAGGCCGAAGCTCGTGACCAGATGCCCGTGCTCGCCCGTGACCGGGACCATCCGCTCCGCTCCGAACGTCTCGCCGTACATCACCAGCGTTTTCATGACCTTCGCGAGCGTCTCGCCCTTCTCCCCGTCCAGGATCCCCCGCTGCTCTGGGGTGAGCGTCATCCTCGGTTCCATGCGGGCACCTCCTATGCGTCGAGCGCGAGCAGATATGCGGCGCGCGTGGCTTCGTGGACCTTGCCGGCCTGGAAGCCGTCGCCGATGGAGTGGACCTCCGGCGCGGCGTGGATGCGCTGGGCCTCGAGGAAGACCGCGTCGTCCGCCCGGCCGCCGGTCGCGACCACGACGAGGTCGGCTTCGAGGACTTCCTGCCGCGTCTCCCTGCCCAGTTTGGGCGCGAGCGGATTCTCGATGTTCTCGGGCAGGATCGGCTGCCACGTGTTGTATGGGTCCGGCGCGTGCTTCGAGACGTTGCGCGTCACGTGGACCCGGCCGGTCTCGACCCGGGTCACCGTGGCGAGGTTGAAGGCGCGGATGCCGCCCCGTTCCATGTAATGCAGCAGATGCCCGCGGTTGGCGGTGCAGGCGCCGTAGCAGAGGTAGGGCAGCATCTCGACGACGTCGACGTCGACGCCCTTCTCGTACTTGAGCCAGTAGGCGCACTCGCAGCCGACGACGCCGCCGCCCACGACCACGACCTTCTTCGCGCCCCCCAGCAGCGTCGGGTCGGAGAGCAGCGCGGTCGCCTGCACGGACTTCGCATCGGCCAGGCCGGGGATCGGCGGCGGGGTCTCGCGCGTGCCGACGGCGAGCACGAGCATGTCGTAGCCGGCCTTCTTCAGCCCCTCGGCGTCGACGGCCTCCCCGAGGTGCAGGTGCAGGCGGCCGGACTGCGCCGACTTCTCGACCTCGCGCTCGAGGTAGAGGCGGTAGTTCTCGATGTCGAACTTGATCTTCGGAACGCCGCCCGGCACGAGCCGGCCGCCGATCCTGCCGCTCTTCTCGAACAGGTCGACCGAATGGCCGCGGCGGGCGGCCGTGACGGCGAAGACCACGCCCGCGGGGCCGGCGCCGACGACGGCGATCCGGCGGGACGAAGCGGCGGGCGGGGGGACGGCCGGGAGCAGGTGCTCGAACGCCGTGCGCGGGTTGACGGCGCACTGCGGGTGACCGCCGTTCACGAACTCGTTGATGCAGCCCTCCTGGCAGCCGATGCAGGGACGGATGTCCGAAACGCGGCCCGCGTAGGCCTTCTCGGGCCACTCGGGGTCGGCCAGCAGCGGGCGGCCGAGCATGACCATGTCGCACTTTCCGTCGCGCAGCGCCTGCTCGGCGACGTCCGGATAGCCCAGCTTGCCGACCGCCACGACCGGCACGGGCTGACCGGCGTTGGAGCGGACGCCCTTCGCTGCGAAGTGCGCACGCGCGGCCGCGGCCATGTCGAGGAAGCAGCCGGCGGGCATGCCGGCCGGCGGGTGCGGCAGCCACCAGTCGTCGTAGCAGCCGAGGTCGACGTCGAACAGGTCCACGCCGGCCTTGACGAGCTCCTCCATGTAGGCGAGCGAATCCGCGACCGTGCGGCCGTTCGTGAACTTCCGCAGCGCCGCGACCTTCATGCCTTCCTCGCCGTAGGTCTCGTTGAGGGCGAGCGAGAGGTCGATGCGGTACATGATCGGGAAATCGGCGCCGGCGCGCGCGCGGATCTTCTTCACGAGGTCGACGCCGAAGGCCTTCGGGTCGGCGTAGCGCCCCAGCACCCGGCGGTTGAAGGCAGGGTTCGCGAGCTGCTCGAGCAGATATCCCTCGTGCCCGTGCAGGTACACGCCGTCGAGTCCCGCCGCCTTTGCATCGGCGGCGGCCTGGCCGGCGTTCTTCACGATGCGCCGCAGCTTGCGGTCGGAGATGCGCACGCAGGGCACCGCAGAGATGTAGAAGTTCGGGTTGAACGAGGCGGAGACGGGGAACTTCAGGTCGTTGATCAGGCACTGGGGGTTGCCCACGCGGCCGAGACCCGGGGTGAGCTGGACGAAGATGCGGCTGCCGTAGGCGTGGACGCCCTGCGCGAGGTCGCGCCAGCCCGAGAACACGGTGCGCGTGCGGTCGATGCGCGGGAAGTACGAGAGATGGTCCGCTTCGGTGACCGTGGGGTCGACGCCGTGGCAGATCGGGACCAGGCCCGTCGTGATCAGCCCGACGCCGCCCCTGGCGCGCTCGAGGAAGTACTGGACCATCTTGTCGTTCGGCCGTCCGGTCTCCTCGCACATGTCGATGTTGCCCATCGGGGCCATCACCAGACGGTTCTTCAGCGTCAGCCGGTTGATGCGGACGGGCGAGAACATCGAATCATAGGGCCACAGCGCCTGGGTCATGCGGGCCGCGCCCTTTTCCGGTGCGTCCGTCACCCAACTGCCGTAGCCGTCGACGAGCCGCTGGACGTCCGGGTCGGTCCTGAATCGGGTCGACTTGTCACTCACGGGAACCTCCTATGGGTTTCAGTAGGGCGGGGTCGGGACGCGGTACGAGGCGAACGCGACCGCCTGGGAGACCAGCGCCGCGACCCGGGGGACCGCGAGCGCGGCGACGACCGTCACGACCCGCATCGTCGGCGGCAGGACGAAGGAAAGCAGGAGAAGGCCTGCGGCGACACAGGTCAGGATGCCGGGTCTGCGCCTCGGGAGCAGGGCGATTTGTCCCATAGCCGGATTGTAGTCTTCATGGCAGGTCGAAGCAACCGGAACGGCCGACGGGCGACCCGCGACGGTGGTCCAGCAAGTGAAGGACCTCCTCCACGAGCTGCTGGCCCGCCTCGGGAGCGAGCCGGCTGGACGAGGCCGACCGGATCTCGTAGCCGCCTTCCCGGAAGGCCCGTGACGTGGGGATGTAGCCGATGCAGTCGTCCGTGAGTCCGAAGACCATGGTGCGCGCGAACTTCGACCGCTGCCTGACCGCCAGTCCGAACTCCACGAAGGCCTCGCCGGGCAACGTCGCGATCGCGAAGCCGGGCGACAGGGAGATCGCCTGCAGGTCGGTCTCCACGGCCGTCTCGGATCCGCGGGCCATCGCGACGACCTGCGACGCGAAGACCTCGTCGGGGACGCCGTCGACGAGCGAGGCGGGCGCCCCGGTCGAACGCGCGAGCAGTCCGCGCGCCGCCGCCAGCTCCTGCGGTGAGATGGCCCGGCGCGGCAGCCGGACCGTGGCCGACCGCACGTCGAGGTGGAGCGGGGCAAGGGGTTCGGGCGACCGCAGGGCCCGGAGCACGTGCTCGGCGAGCCGCGTCCCGACGCGCTCGGCTTCCTCGAAGCCGGTGGAGCGGCCGGGGTTCCGGAAGTCGAGGTGGTTGACATTCCCTTCGGCGCCGTTCGCGAAGTAGACCGGCACGTCGAGTCCCGGCTCCCGTCGCAGCCTGCGCTCCAGGAAGTGGATGTAGTCGCGGGACCAGAGCCATCGCTCGCCGACCAGCACCGCGGGGTGCAGCGCGAAGTTCACGAGCAGGGCGCGGGGCGCCCCGGAGGCACCCCGGAGGACGAGGACGAGCAGCTCCGGGTCGATCGGGCCGGGGGGACCCGCGGTCTCGTCCGCCGACGGACGTTCCCAGTTCATCCGGACCTGGCCGCCCTGCACCGGGATGCGTCGGTTGAAGGAGAGGTCGGTCGCCTCGGTCCGCGCGATCTCGAAGGCCGTCTCCTCGAGGCGGTCCTGCATGCGCGCGACCTCCTCGGCCACCCGCCCCGCGACCTCCTCGAGGTACGCCGTCGCACGCGGGTCGACGCCCTCCTTGAAGAAGTCCAGCACGTCCGGACCCGAATGCGTGTGGGTCGCGGACACCAGGACCTCGGAGGCGTCAAGCCCGGCGCGGCCGGCCACCTTCCGGCGGATGAGCCGGCACGCATCGAGGTGGAGCCCCAGCAGGTCGAAGCCCAGCAGGCAGGCCCGCCGGACCCCGTCCGACAGCAGCAGGACCGTGCAGTAGAGCGGGTCGTGGGTGCCGCGCGCGAGGTTGTCCGCGCGGACGTTGCCGCCGATCGGGAATCCGACCGGCGGCGTGATGTCGATGCGGGAGACGCTGGACCTCATGCCGCCCCCCGCCTACTTCCGATGGGCCGCGAGAACCTTCACCAGGCCCGCGATGCAGCGGTCGATGTGGACCTCTTCCCAACTCGGGTGCAGGAAGAGGCAGACGGTGCGCTTGCGCAGCGACTTGGCGGTGGGGCAGACGACCTTCGCGTAGTCGACCGCAACCGGGTCGGTGTATTCCTCGCTGCGGAACGGGAAATGGGCGGTCCCGAAGCCGTTGAGCTCCTTGTAGGCGCGCTCCTCGTAGGCCTCCGGCCACTGGATGCCGTAGCAGGGGATCTTCAGGTCGTGCAGCCCGTGCAGGATGCCGTCGGCGTCCGTGTCGAGCGCCTCGAGGTCGAGCACGATCGGGTACCACCAGTAGGCGTTCTTCCGCTCGGCCGTATTCACGGGCAGCTTCGCGATGCCGGCCAGCCCCGCGAAGGCCTTCTCGTACTTCGCGGCGTAGCGGAAGCGGCGCGCGAGGTTCCAGGAATCGAAGCGCTTCAGCTCGTTGATCCCGATGATCGACTGGATCTCGGTCATCCGGTAGTTGAAGCCGACGCGGTTGTGGATATAGGGCAGCTTCTCCTCGAGCGCGAGCATGTTCATCCGCTTCTCGACGTCGTAGCCGTGGTCGCGGAAGCTGCGGCACAGCCAGCCGAGCGCCTCGTCCTTGACCGTGACCATGCCGCCTTCGCCGCCGGTCGTGAAGTGCTTGCTCTGGCAGAAGCTGAAGCAGCCCGCATCGCCGATCAGGCCGGCCTTCACGCCGTTGTACTGGCCGCCGAAGCACTGGGCGCAGTCCTCGATGACCTTCAGGCCGTGCTTGGCCGCGAGCGCCAGGATCGGGCCCATGTCGGCGACGACGCCGTACAGGTGCACGACGACGATGCCCTTGGTGCGCTTCGTGATCTTGCGGGCGACGTCCACAGGGTCGATCGTGTGGTCGAGGGTCACGTCGGCGAACACGGGGATCGCGCCGGCCTGGACGATCGCGAACGACGACGCGATGAAGGAATACGACGGCACGATCACCTCGTCGCCCGGGCCGATGCCGAGACTCGAGATCGCGATGTGCAGCGCCGCCGTGCCATTCGTGCAGGAGATCGACATCGTCCCGCCGATCCACTCGTTCCAGGCCTTCTCGAACTCCATCCCCTTCGGGCCGGTCCAGTAGTTGACCTTGCCGTTGCGGATCGGCTCCTGGATGTCCAGCAGCGTCTCCGGGGCGAACGCCGGCCACATCGGGAACCCGAGGTCCGCGATCCCCGCCCCGTTCATCACTTTCGTCTCATCGTTTCCAGCCATTTCGATCTCCTCCTTCGCATTCACGGTCTTCAGTCGGTCCATTCATTGGAGTGATCCGGTGGACGCGAAGTCCCGCACCCGCCGTGACGTCCCTATCCGAGCGGAGCGCCCGGGCCGCCGAACGCGCGGTCGAGCACGACCTGCGCCCCACCGAGTGTCACGAGGTTTCCCGGGACGCTCGAGAAGCGCACTTCCAGGCGGTCGATGCCGGGCTTGAGGCCGATCCGGCGGAGCCGGGCGCGGACGCCCTCGAGCAGCGGTCCGCCGAGTCGGGCCATCTCCCCGCCGATCACGACGACCTGCGGGTCGACGAGGTTGACCAGATTGTTGATACCGGCCGCGAGGATCTCCGCCGTCTCCGCGACGGCTTCGCGCACGAGGGGGTCGCCCGCGTCGAGGTCGGCCCGCACGGCGTCCAGCCCATTGCGCGCGGAAACCCGTCCTCGCTCCGCGAGCCTGCGCTGCAGCGCGGGCACGCCGCCCATCCCCTCGAAGCAGCCGCGGTTGCCGCATGCGCATTCCGGTCCGTGCAGGTCGACCGTCATGTGCCCGACTTCGCCGGCCTTCCCGAAGGAACCCGTGAAGCGGCGACCGCCGGTGATGATGCCGGCGCCGATGCCGGTGCCGACGTCGAGGAAGACCAGGTCGCGCGCCGGGCGGCCCGCTCCGAACACCAGTTCGGCATAGGCGTTGAGCGTCGATTCGTTCTCGATCAGGACGGGGATGCCGGGGTAGGCCGACCGCAGCGTGTCGGGAAAATCGACGCCCGCCTCCGGAGGCAGCACCGTGGAGGAGAGCACCGTCTGGTGCTCGAGGTCCAGCAGGGCGGGCAGGCCGATGCAGACGCCCAGCAGTCGGTCCGGGGCGGCGTCGAGCGCGGCGAACTGCCGCGCCAGCGTGTCGGCGAGGAGTCGTCCGAGGGCGGAGAAGTCGGCGACGGCGACCGTCTCCTCGGAGCGGACGTCGAACAGCGGATCGTAAAGGTGCGAGACGAAGCCGTGTCCGTCGACGTCGAAGGCCGCCAGGTAGCGTCCGCCCGGCTGGAGGTCGAGCAGGATCGGCTTTCGGCCGGACGTCGACGTGACGCCCACCCCGGTCTCGCGGACCAGCCGTTCCGCGATCAGCTCGGCGACGAGCGACGAGACCGTCGTCGGACTCAGTCGCGCCCGCTTCGCGAGTTCGGACCGCGAGACGGGCCGGTGCGCGCGGATCAGGTGGAACACCGCGTTGCGGTTGCTCTCCTTGACGTTCTGCAGGTGGACGACGGACCTGTCGCTCATGCGTTCCCTTCCGCTTTCGGGGAATTACTCCAATGATTGGATGAATTCAGGATAGCATCCGCGAGCCGACGCGTCAAGGGGAGTCGGGACCTCAGAGGCCGCTCGTCAGGTAGATCACGACCGAAATCGAGACGACGCTGAGCAGCGTCGAGACCAGGACGATCTGCGAGGCGTATTCGTGTTCGTTCTCGTACTCCCGCGCGAGGATGGCCGTGTTGACGGCGGTCGGCGTGGACACGCCGAGGATGAGCGACTGCGCGAGGATGCCGTGGAGACCGAGGGCCGCCACGATCCCGTAGCACAGCGCCGGCGCGACGGCGAGGCGGATCAGGCAGGACAGGAGAATGTCGCGGACGTGGAAGTCGAAACGGATCTCGGCGAGCTGGGCGCCGAGGGTGACCAGGGCCATCGCGATGAAGCCGGACGACAGGAAGTCCAGGGGCATCAGGACGATCGGGGGCATCGTCAGGCCGGCCGCCTTCACGACCGCGACGACGGCGAGCACGTAGAGGGCGGGGAGCTTCAGGACGTTCTTCATCGCCTGGCGCCCGCCGGAATTCCCCGAACTCGCCTGGAAGGCGCCGAAGGTGTTCCCGGTGACGTTCTGGATGAGCATGATGAAGATCTGCACCGTCGCCGCGAGCGGGTTCGCCGCGAAGACGAGTTCGGACAGGGGAATCCCGAAATTCCCGCTGTTGAAGAACGTCAGGGAGTTCGTGAACGCCTTGCGCCTGCCGCGCGGGATGCCGAGCAGCCGGGAGACGCCCTCGCCGAGCCCCCACATGGCCAGCACGACCGCCGTCACGACGCCGAAGACGATGCCGACGAAGGCCAGCGAGACCTCGGCGCGGTAGACCTTGACGAACAGGACGGCGGGGACGAACAGGTAGAGGTTCAGGCGGATCAGCGTGCGGATATCGAAGTGCAGCAGCTTCTGCGCGACGAAGCCGACGAGCGCGAGGACCAGGATGGGAAGGATGATGTCGGTCAGGATGTGGAGGAACATCGCCATGAGCGCCTCGCTTCTAAGGCTGCGGGTTCCATTCCATCCGGTCCGGCATCTCCGGCGCGAAGCGCTTGCGGAGCCATCGCTCCGCGAGACCGGTCCACTGTTCCGCATCCGCGTCCATCATATCACGGGAACCGGCGGTCGCCTGGGTCGCGAAGCTCGATCCGTGCCGCCTTTCCTCGAAGACGCTTCTCGAAATACGCCAGGATCGTCGCGGCCTTCATGAATTCGCCCGCCTTGCGATAGGACGGGTCGGCGAGGATCTCCCGGGTCGAGCTGGCCTCGAAGAATTCGTGCCCCTCGAAGCCGGTACCGGCGGTCCTGCCGGCCTTGGGGAAGATCAGGCGCGATTCCCGCCGTCGGGGATGTACTCGAAGCTCGGGAGGTCGGGGTTGAACGCCGGCACCGGCTCCGCGCGTGCGCGCATCGACTATTCCACGAGGCGGACCGGTCCGCGCAGCCCGACCGGGGCGTCGAATTCCGGCGGCGTGAACATCGCCAACACGGGGTTCGCGAAGGGCTTCATCCGGTTGGCGAGCGTGTTCGTGACCTCGATGCGGAGGTCGTTCGCGCCGGACTGCAGGAGCGATCCGACCGGGAAGCGGTAGGGCGGGCACAGCCGCATGCCGGCGTATTCGCCGTTGACCCAGGCCTCGACGGCCTCGTTGGCCTCGGCGAGGACCAGTTCGGCCGCCGCGTCGGGCGCGCCGGACAAGGTCAGCGTCGTCTCGTACGCGACCGTGCCGGAGAACAGCGGAAGCCGCCCTGCGAAGTCCGGGAGGTCGGCCGTGACCTGCGGGTCGCGGAAATGCGGGTACTCCGCCGCGGTGCCGAATGTGACGGTCCAGTCGCCGGTCGCGGCCGGGACGGGCCGCATTTCGTGGAGCGGTTTCCGCGCGGCGGGGACGACGCTTCCGGCGGACTCCGCACCGGCGTCCGCGGCCGGTCCGAAGACCAGGACGCAGGACTCGTAGGGTTCGAGGACGACGCGGACCTGGCTGCCGAAGGGGGTCGGTCGGAGTTCGGCCCGGGACAGGGCGTTCGTCGTCGCGTCATAGAAGCAGGCGTCGCCCACGACCGGCAGGTCAGCGAGCACGTCGACGCGTTCGCCCAGCGATTCGTTGAAGAACACGAACAGGTCGGTGTCCGTCACGTAGTGGAGGGCGCGCAGCGGACGGCAGGCGCGGGACAGTCGGAAGTCGCGGACGCCACGGGCGTCGAGGACGGCGGGGAGTTCGGCCAGCGATGTGACGAGGCAATCCTCAAGGGATATTTCCAGCGTCCGCACCGGCACGTCCGCGTCGCATACGCCCGTAGGGAGCGCGTCGATGAAGACGACCGGGAAGCCCGCCGCGGAGGCTTCGCGGGCGAAGCCGGCGACCGCCGAAGTGATGTATTCGGCGGTGGGGACGACCAGGCAGCGGTATCGGTTGCCGTTGACCTCGAGGCAGCCGCCCGTGAAGCGCGTGCCGAACGCGGCGCGGTCGGCGAAGACGTCCGACGGCAGGACGTCGAAGTCGATCTGGTGCTCGGTCAGGACGCGCGCCGGCTTCTGCAGGAACTGGGTCCTCCCCGTCCACTCGCTCTCGCCGTGGTACAGCAGCGCGGCGGGCGCCACGACCCGGCCGTCGTCCAGCAGGTGGCACATGCGGTTCGCGTAGCGCATCAGCTGCCCGAAGTGCCGGTACTGAGGGTTCTGGCCGCGCGCGTAGAAGTGCGGCGGGCAGTCGTCGTCCGGAAACTCCTTCGCCGAGAAGGCGTGGGGCACGAAGCGGTTCACACCGCGCACGAGGAAATGGTCGACGATCCACTTCATCTCGCGGACGCCCTCGCCCCAGCCGTAGGCGCCAAAGCACTCGCACATCGTCCGGCCCCGCTTCCGGGGGTCGATGTGGCCGAGCGACGCGCCGAGCTTGCCGAGCGCGAAGTGGAAGAATTCGCCGTCGCCGTCGCCCAGGATGTCCCGATGCCGCAGCGAATCCTCGAACCCGGGCACGACCTGCGCGCCGATGTCGTCGATGCCGGCCATGTGCATGCCGCCCATCGAGCGGAAGAAGTGCCCCAGGCTGCAGCCCAGACGGCTGTGCTGGTTGTTGTCCTCGATCACGTGGCCGATGTACTCGACGCCGTGCGCAGTGCACCAATCGCCGAGCTGGCGGCTGAAGTTCACCTCGATCAGGCGCGTGACGACGTCCATGTAAGCGTAGCGGGCGCGGGCGGTCGCGGGGTCTCCCTCGGGCGCGCGCATCCACAGCAGCGGCAGCTGCAGGATCCAGTCGCCACCCATCGCCTCCTCGAGCCGCGCCGGCATCCCGTCGCTCCAGGGCAGGGGCATCTTCTTGCCGATCGATTCGTCGAAGTCGAACCCCGCGGTATTGCCGACGAGGGGCTCATCCGAGAAGAAGCCGGCGATCGTCGTGCCGAAATCCGCCGCATAGTGCGCATAGTGCGGTTCGTGGACCGCCTCGATCAGGACGGCGCAGGAGGCGCGGTCGAGCACGTTGACATAGTCGGTGCGGCCGCCGCCGTTGCGGGTCAGGTACAGCACGAACACGCGCCACAGGCCCGCGGGCACGTCCCAGGCCAGGAGCCCGTCCACGACCGAGGCCGTCAGGTCGACGAAGGTGCCGGGGTCCAGGCGGTCGTCCTCGAGGACGCGCGCGGCGACCACGGCGAACAGGCGGTCGTCGGAGAAGACCTGCGGGTCCTTCGGCGAGAAGATCGTCTGCGGGGCGAGGCCGGGGACCACGACCGTCCGGGCGAGCCGTCCGACGTCGAGCGAGCCGCGGGCCATCGGGCCGCACACGTCGACGTTCTTGAGCATCAGGAACCGCTTGCGCAGCGCGTCGGGCTTCGACTTCAGCAGCCCGTTCGCGTAGCCGGTCGGGAAATGCGCGTCGTCGAGGATCCAGACCTTCATGCCGCGCGCCCGCGCCTCGTCGAGGACGATGTCCATGTCGCGCCACCAGAGCGGGCCCGCGAAGTCCGGGTGGGGGCGGGCTTCCACGCACACCGCGCCGATGCCGCATCCGTGGATCCGGGCCATCTCCTCGCGGAGCACAGCCTCCTCTTCGCCATGCTGCCAGAAGAAGGGCAGGAGGTAGTTGCCGCCGCGGTCCTGGAGAAGGTCGCCCAGTCGCTGGTTCATGTCGTTCTCCTTCTGTCAGTACCCTTCGGCCAGGTCGACGAGGTTCCGGGACGGCGTCCGCCCTGCAGCGTAATCGCGCAGATTCTCGAGGAGGATCCCGGCCGCCCTCCGGTCGTAGTACGGGTTCATCCCGGCGTTGTGCGGCGTGAGGATCGCGTTGTCCAACCGCCAAAGCGGACTGTCCGCCGGCAGCGGCTCGGTCTCGAAGACGTCGAGACCTGCGCCGGCGATCCGCTTCTCCTGCAGCGCACGGACGAGGGCGGCTTCGTCGTTCGTACCGCCGCGCCCGATGTTGACGTAGAAGGCCGAAGCCTTCATGGCGCGGAACTCCGCCTCCCCGACGAGGTGCCGCGTGTGCGCTGTGAGCGGCAGCGCGTTGACGACGACGTCGCATTCGCCGAGCATCTCCAGGAGTCCGTCGGCGCCGACCGTCCGGTCGAACCCGGGCGCGGGCTCCGCCTTGCGACGATAGCCCAGCGTCGTCATCCCGAAGCCCTTTGCGAGGCGTGCGACCTCCGCCCCGATCTCGCCGGTGCCGAGGATGCCGATCGTCGATCCGTGGATCTCCCCGATGCCGCCGTTCCGCCGCCACTCCCCGCGCACCTGCTGGCGTTCGAAGCGGTCGAGCCCGCGCGTGAAGGACAGGACCATGGCGAACACCGTCTCGGAAATCGGGAAGGCGTGGACGCCGCTGGACGTCGTCAGCAGGACGCCCCGGTCGCGCAGACGCCCGAGCGGCAGCCGGTCGATGCCGGCGCTCCACTCGTGGATCCAGCGCAGCACCGAACCGTCCTCGAGACAGGCGGTCCCGGCCTCGGGATCCCACCCGACGAGGACCTCCGCCTGCGCGAGCAGCGCCGGGCCGAACTCCGGGTCGTCGGGACGCGCGACCCGCCAGTCCGGAAGAATGCTTCGGACCTGCGCGAATTCGGACTCGGTCAGCGGGACCTGGATCATGATCGTCGGCATGGCGTCCTCCCGGGTTTCGATTCTTCCTCGATGATATCAGCAAACGACGGGGCGGGGCCGTCGGGTTTCCTATGCCGTCCGGATGCGGGCCGGCACGTCGGCGAGCTTCGCGTCCAGCACGTCGAGGTCGGCGTCGCCGAAGGACATGCGGATGAAGAACGCCTCGGAGCCGGTGAACAGTTCGAACAGCGACTCGGAATTCTCGTGGATGTTGCCGTCCTCCTGGTAGGCGATCATGCGTGGCAGGGTCTCGGCCAGCACCGCCCTCGTCTCGGGATTCGCGAGCAGGTCCGCGACCGACGTGCGGATGGAATGCCGCAGCGCGTGGACTCGGGTCGGCGGGTAGGAGAAGACGTAGGTGCCGGACAGCAGGACGACCCGCACGCGGCTCCCCACCTGAAGCATCTCGAGCCCGCCCGGTCCCCGGACCGTCGACCGGTCGGCGTCGGGCAGGAGGAGCGTCGCCTGCGACGTCACGGTCGTGAACGATTCCCCGATGACCCGCGACATCCATCTTTCGGCGCGCATCGCACCCGAGGGCGAGCCGGGCGCGGATGCCCCGGCGACTGCGGTCGGCGGTCAAGCTCAAGGGCGGCTGCGTCCACCACGACAACGGGATCCTCGGCGCCGCGTCCTTCCGCGACAGCGAGTTCCGGAAGAGAAATTGCATAGAGACCACGAGTACGATGCGATCCGCAGCGCGCACAACCCGCCGTCCCGCGACCTGCTCGACGCCTGCGACCGCCTCGGGCTGCTCGTCCTCTGGTCCACGGGCAACGAGATCACCGAGCGCGCCGGCCTGTCCGACGGCTTCGAGCTCGCCCGCAAGCTCGCGGACTTCGTTCGCGGGCTCGACCCGACGCGCCCCGTGACCAACGCGATCTGCTCGCTCTTCGCCGGAATGGGCGACGAAGACGCCGCGAAGAACGCCGGGGCCGCGACGCTCGCCGCGTTCGGATCGGCCAACCCGATTACGACCAAGAACTACACGATCGGCCGCTTCACGTCCTACCAGGGCCGCCGGCAGGCGATCGTGCACGCCGGGTACGAGGCGGGCTCCGCGGAGCTGGACCTCGAGGTCGAGGGGCTGGGCGCCGTGAAGGTGACGATTCCGGTCGGCTGACCCCCTACAGGTTCTTCTTCAGCCACTCCGCGTCCTCGCGGAGACACCGGAGCAGGTCGTCGGCGCAATCGTTCTCGCGCTCCACGACCCAGATGCAGTCGTTGCCCTTCGCGTCGGTCGCGTCCCTGACGGCCTTCCGGTCGATACGGCGGGAGGGGTCGACCGGCCGTTCTCATCGTGCGCCATCTGGTGCCGATGGCCCGTTACTTCATGTCGTTCTCCTCGTCTGCATCGATGACTCCGTGTACTGCATGAACTCGATCCGGTTGCCATCCGGGTCGTGGACCCAGAACTGCCAGGAGCCGTCCAACCCGAGGCTCGTCGCCGTGTCGGGCACGATGCCGTTGCGCTCGACGAATGCGCGGGTGGCCCGGATGTCGTCCACCTCGAGGCAGAAATGCAGATAGCCGTAGGCCTGCCGGTAGGAGTCGACGACCTGCTTCTCGTCGTTGACGTGGAACAGCTCGAGGAACTGGTGCTCGCCGGTCCGGAGGAACTCGATCCAGGAGTCCGCGCTCCGGGGCTCGAGCTGCGCGAGCATGGCGTCGCGGCGTGGGTCCGGGGCGGCGGCCGGGTCGACGGACGACCGGATGGCCCGGGCGAGGTCGCCGTACGTCATGGTGAAGGCGTGCTCCAGCCCCAGGCCATCGCAGTAGAACCGCAGCGCCGCCGGCATGTCCTTCGTCTGGAACGCCGTCTGCGCCGTGTGCCGGAACGCCGTGCCGTCAGGCACGACCCCGGAGCCCGCGACCTGCGGGGACCGCGCCGTGAATTGCACGATCTCGAGGTGGTTGCCCTCCGGGTCGTCCAGGTTGAACGCGAAGGCGTGGTCGGCCGTCACCCGGACCTCCGTCTTCGGCACGACGCCCTTCGCGGTCAGCTCCGCGAACTTCGCGACCGCGTCGCCGACCTCCAGGGCGATCTTCTGGTACCCGTAGCAGCCCTCGACGACCGGCGCATCGGCCGTTCCGCCGACCGGATTGAATATCTCGAGGAACTGGTGGTCCGCGATCTCGAGGTACGTGAGCCACGGAACCTCGCGCAGGGTCTCGAAGCCGCCGACCGTCGTCTCGAACTCCGCAGGCGGGATCCAGCTGGTGGCCCGGTTGGCCCGGGAAAATGCCGCCAGGTCGCCGTATGTCAGCGTGAACTTGCGCTTCAGGCCCAGGGTGCCGCAGTAGAACCGCAGCATCCCGTCGAAGTCCCGGGCGTTGAACGAAACATGGGCGGTATTGATGATCATTCCGTCTCCTCTGCTCTGTCGGATGCGTCTTCTCCTTCGACTCTACCATTTTGTCCGCTCTTTATCCCAATCGATTCCGACTCCCCCCGGCCGACGGAATTCCGTATACTGGATGGGACGAAGAAACCCGCGACGCCCCGCCCCCGAGGAGGTCCCCCATGCAGAAAGTCCGCTTCGACCTGTGGAACCCTTCCGAATACGAGCACCCCGAGACCGGGTCCTTCGTGCCCAACCTCCGTGGCTATCTCCACGACGACGGCGCAGACCGCCCGGCCCTGCTCGTCTGCCCCGGCGGCGCGTACTTCATGACCAGCCCCGCCGAGGCGCAGAACGTCGCGGAGCGCTTCTTCCGGGCCGGCTTCCAGTCGTTCTTCCTGGTCTACACCACGAGCCCGGCCCTGATGGTGGGCGCCGACGCGCCGCCACTCGGCATGCAGCCGCTCCGCGACCTCTCGCGCGCCGTGCAGGCCCTCCGGCACCACCGCGCGGCGTGGCGCATCCTCCCCGACCGCGTCGTCGTGTGCGGATTCTCGGCCGGCGGCCACCTCGCCGGTTCGATCGCGACGCGCCACCAGGACCTCGACCCCGCCGACGCGGCGTTCCCGGACGAGTCCAACCGCCCCGACGCCGTCGTCCTCTCCTATCCCGTGATCACGACCGACCCGGCGTTCCGCGACGAAGGGACCTTCCGCGCCCTGCTCGGCCCCGATCCCGACCCGGAGGCGCTCGCCGCCTTCAGCCTCGAGAAGCGGGTCTCGCCGCTCACCCCGCCCGTCTTCCTGTGGCACACGATGACCGACGACGGCGTGCCCGTCGAGAACAGCCTCCTGTTCGCCGCGGCCTGCCGAAGAGCCGGCGTGCCCTGCGAGCTCCACGTCTTCCGCGAGGGCCGGCACGGGCTGAGCCTCGCGGACCGGGACTGGGCGGACGGAAAAATCGGCGAGGACGGCCCGGACTGCCTGGAGCCCTTCTACGAATACGTCCGGGGGAGAGCCGCCTCGGACCCGGGATCCCTGCCGGCTCCCCTGCGGGAAGCCGCCCGGTGCGTCGATCTCCCCGCCTTCCTCGGCACATGGTATCGTCTCATGGAGGCCGAGCACCCGTCCACCTCGCAGGAACCCGTCCCGGCCGTGGCCGTCTGGCCCGACCTGGTCGCGAACTGGCTCGAGGCCCTCGGATTCCCGGTCGTACGGACATAGAACGATCCGCGATCCACATCGGCAGCGGTCTTGTTGCGCAAGGCGGCGAGCTCCAGGGGTTCCGGATCGCCGGAGCCAACCGCAAGTTCGTCGACGCGACCGCGGGAATCGTCGGCGATCGAGTCGAGGTCCGCAGCGACCTCGTTCCGATGCCGGCCCTGCCGTTCACGAACGACAAGTACCTGTAGGGCGGAGGCCTCTCCTTCCGGAACCCGCGGAAAATCTGTATGATGGATTTGACCGATTTCCGGAGCCCTTCCGCCCCTCCGGACGCCGTACCGCTTGAAAGGAACCCCCTGCATGCCGAAGAAGCGCGCGAATCCCTGGTACGTCCGAGTCCTCGTCGTGGTCCTCTGCGAGGTCGTGTTCCTGCCGCTGTTCGCCTTCCTGCTGGTCTATCACTCGCCGTTCGTCGCCCTGAAGGAAAAGGTCGTCGTGATGTCGATGGGGACCGCCCATAACAAGTTCTTCGCCACCTGGTTCGTCCCGCAGGCGCAGGTCGACGAGATCATGAAGCGCATGCAGTCCGTCGTCGACGACGGCAACGAGGACGTGGGCGACATCACGGTCGCCCCGGTCTCGCCCGAGCCGACGGTCGCCCAGGGCGAGCCCACGCCGACGCCGGAGCCCGTCGCGACGGTGATCGACATCGTCAAGCCCGACTTCAAGGCCAAGCTCATGATCATCCGCGACCCGTCGCGCGTCTTCATGGAGTTCGACCCGCATATCGGTGAATACGGCGCCCCGCTCAGCGACCTCGTGGTCTACCACAAGGCGATCGGCGGCGTCAACGCGGGTGGCTTCGTGGACGGGATCGGCTACGTGAACGGCGCCGTCCCCAACGGCATCGCGATCCAGGACGGCAAGATCCTCTTCGCGCAGAGCGGGCTGTCGAAATACAGCGTCATCGGCTTCAACACCGACAACATCCTGGTCATCAGCAACGGGATGACCCTCGACCAGATCAAGGCCGCCAAGCTCCGCTGCGCCGTGTCCTTCGGACCCGCCCTCGTCCTCAACGGCCAGCCGCTGGTCAAGTCGGGCGGACAGGCGCTCGAGCCCCGCACCGCGATCGCCCAGAAGAAGGACGGCACGATCCTGCTGCTCGTGATCGACGGCCGGCAAGCCGGCACCAACGGGGCGACCTACCTCGACGAGCAGAACCTGCTGCTCGAGTACGGCGCCTACAACGCCGCGAACCTCGACGGAGGCTCCTCGACGACGATGAACTTCCTGGGCCGCACGGTCAATTCGCCCTGCGACATCCTCGGCGAGCGGACCCTCGCCTCCGCGGTGCTCGTGCGATGATGAAGAACGACGCGCCCGCGACCGGTTCCGACCCGAAGCCCCTCCACGCCCCCGCAGCCGCCCGCTGGCGCGAAATCGGCCGCCTTGCGGCGGTCTGCGCCGTCGCGACGCTCCTCGTCCTGGTCGGCATATCAGCCTACTTCAACGTGATCTACGCCACGCATGGCCCCGAGCCGACCGGCACCCCGACGCCCGCCCCGCCGACCGGCACGCCCACGCCGTCCCCGATCCCGACGCCCACGCCGCCCTGGGTCCGCAGCTTCACGCTGGCCGACCTGCCCGCAGGCCCCGAGACCCTCGTCTTCACGGAGGACGGCACGCGCGCCGCGGCCTTGAAGGACGGCGTCGTCACGGTCCTCGACACCGCGACCGGCAAGACCGTCGAGACGCTCACGGAGCCCGCTCCGATCACCAGCTGCTACCTGATGGTCGACCAGAGCATCCTCGTCTACTTCTACATGGACGCGACGGACCACACGCTCAAGGTCTCCACGTACAACTTCGTCACGTCCCTGCACTATGTCCGCCAGACCGTCCCCTTCCCGGCCGGAACGACCCTGAAGCTCACCGACTACAGCAAGGGCATGTCCTTCGTGGTCTACCAGACCGCGACGACCGGCGGCTCGTCGACGACCTACGACCTCGGCTGGCTCAATACCTCGTCCCACGTCCGCTACACGTCGATCCACCATGCGATGGTCCGCATGCTCGCGACCAACCTGATCTTCCACATCTACAGCGAATCGCCCGCGCACGCGCTCTACCAGGGCTCGACGCAGGTCACGGGGCTCGGCGGCCATCCGGTCCAGCTGTTCGGCATCGACGCGGTCGACAACGCCTACGCGGTGTCGCTGTCGGACCACAGGACGGTCTACGTCGTCAAGGGCAACGCGGTCTCTCGGACCTTCCAGCTGCCCTCGCCCGACTACCAGGCGCTCTTCACCGACAAGACCACGGTCTACGCCGCCTACGACGGGTACGTCCTCGACCTGCTGGCCACGAAGACCAGCCGGCTCGACGTCCCCACGGGGCTGGTCTTCGTCGCGGCGAGCGGACGGCAGGTCTATCTCAAGGATGCGGCGGGGACGTACTACGTATTCGACATGCCGTTCGAGTAGGTGGAACCCGACGAACATCCGGCACGACATCTCCAATAGCCGCATCACGCCCGGGCGGTCCACCGCCGTGATCGAGATCAGCAGGGGCAGCAAGCAGAATTGGAGATGGACAAGCCCACCGGCCTGCTCAAGTTCGACCGGATCCTGTACACGTCGACGCACGACCCGGCGAACTACGGCGACCCGCCGGACGTGCTGGTCCTGTGCTCGGAGACCCTGAAGTCGTGACCGCGATCGCGCAGGCGCCCGACACCTATCGGAAGCATTTCCGGGTCCAGTCGCGGGGAGCGGCGGGCCGGTCGCCCGTCAAGGCTCCTTTCAGGGCGCGGCCGCCGACGTCGGCGTCGGCGGTGTGGCGGGCTTCGTCGCCGGCGGGTTTCCTGTCGGCACGACGGCGCTCGAGACGTCGGCGGGGATCTCGTAGTCCTGGCTCGAGACGTCCAGCCGCTCGTAGACGATCTGCCGAACCATCTTCGCGTGAATCGCGACACGCCCGCGCCCGTTCGTGTCGTTGTCGCAGGTCGACAGCGTCAGGATGCGGTCGGAGGGGCCCACCGACACGCCGAAGTCGTGCACCGAGCGCGAGGCCAGCAGGGCGACGTATGCCCCGAAGTCGGCTTCGTCCGCGAAGTCCGTGCGCCGGTAGTCTCCGTCCTTGTCGATCGTATAGGTCGAGAACACCTCGTACTCGAGACGCGTCCACAGGAGGTCGACGTAGATCGTATGGTCGCCCGCGATTTCGACGGGATTGGACGGATAGTCCTCCAGGTTGCCGAACATCGCGTTCGAGCGCATGGCGTGGCCGTAGACGACGAAATTGCGCGCCAGCGTCGTCGGGTCGTTCCGCCCGTCGAAGAAGAGGCAGCCGGACGCGCTCTTCCTTCGGGCGAAGGACAACTCGAGGTAGGTCGAGTCGTTACCCGAGTACATGACGGGGTAGTCGATCGGGTGGACCGTCCAGCCGGGGAACCGGAGCCAGCCCGCGAGGTCGGGGTTCTTGCGGTAGAGCGCCACGTAGAAGGGCAGGACGCCGTCCGAGGTGATCTTCGTGTCGGTCGCAAGGAAGGTGGCGTAGGGCGCCGGAGAGGCCTGCGGATCCTGGGTCGCCAGGACACCCGGGGTCGGGCTGAGGAACACGTCCTCCGCGGCGGACGTCGGCACCGAAGCCCGGATTTCGTCGAAGACGCGGCCCGCCCGGGCGTACTGGATCTCCTTCAGGGCGATCGACCCGAGGGCGAGGCAGACCGCGACGGCGGCGACGGCGCGGATCCACGTGCGCGCAGGTCCGCGGGAGCGCGCCGCCTCGACCGCGGAGCCGGCGGCGGTGACGGCCATGGAAAGCGCGAGGACGGCGGCCATCTCCGCGCGGGTCGGCGCGGAGGCACGAATCTTGCTTCTCCGGGCCAGGATCCTCCGGGCCAGCGGAACCGCCCGTTCGGAAAGAGTGGCTCGGGCGGGAGCCTGGGGAAGTGCGGTCCGGGACGGGTCGGAAGCCAATGCGTCACCTCGCTATAACCCTTGGGCACGGGGTCCTGAGAGAAGTATAGCCCGAAAGCCGGTCGAAGGATACGCCGTCGGGAGCCCCGTCCGACTCCTCGGATCGGCCGTCCGCGTTTGCATTCTTCGCGTCATCTGGTATCATGCCACGTATGCAGAGACTTCGTTTCCCCCCGAAACGCCTCCTGTTCGACTGCCTCGCGGTCGCTGTCCTCGCCGGGGCCGCCGTCACGGGATTCCGGATCGCGGATCGGCAGTACGCCTCCAGGATCGCCGACGCCGCCCTGGCGGCCCACGCCGCATCCTACGGAATCGCAGCCTCGACCGACGAGGCCCTCAGCCTTCGGATCGAGAAGATCGACGCCCAGGAAGTCGCCGCCTCCCAGGCCCAGGAGATCAGCAGTCTCCAGCAGACGATCGACGGCGCCCAGAAGAAGGTCCTCGACGCCCTGACCTGAGGGCGCCCTCGCACGGCCCGCCTCCATGAGGGATGGGGGAAATGCTTCGGCAATGGTAAAGGACGGATCATGAAATTCGGATTGGATATCGGCATCGACCTCGGAACCTCGACCCTTCTGATCTACGTCAAGGGCAAGGGCGTCGTGTTCCGCGAGCCCGCCGTCGTCGCGGTCAACACCCGCAACGGCAAGGTCCTGGCCGTCGGCGAGGACGCCCACAGCATGCTCGGCCGCACGCCCGGCTCGGTCGAGGCGATCCGCCCCCTCCGCGACGGCGTCATCTCGGACTTCAAGGTGACCGAGGTCATGCTGCGCACCTTCATCCGACGCGTCCTGACGCGCGGCATCGACCGCCTCTACAAGCCGCGCATCATGGTCTGCGTCCCGAGCGTCATCACCCCGGTCGAGCAGAAGGCCGTCGAGGACGCCTGCCGCAATGCCGGCGCCAAGGACGTCTTCATCATCCACGAGCCCATCGCCGCGGCGATCGGGGCCGGTATCGACATCTCGAAGCCCTGCGGCAGCCTGATCGTCGACATCGGCGGCGGCACCACCGACATCGCCGTGATCTCCCTCTACCAGCCCGTCGTGGCCCGCACGATCCGGGTGGCCGGCGACCGCTTCGACGAGGCGATCGTCCGCTACGTCCGCCGCAAGCACGACGTCCTGATCGGCGATCGCACGGCGGAAGAACTCAAGATGAAGATCGGCAGCGCCTACCCGCGCGAAAAGGAGATCTCGCTCGAGGTCCGCGGCCGGCACCTCGTCACCGGCATGCCGATCACCGTCGGCATCTCCTCGACCGAGTTGCTGGAAGCGCTGGAGGAACCGGTCTCGCAGATCCTCGAGGCGCTGCACGCCGTGCTAGAGCAGACGCCCCCCGAACTGATGTCCGACATCAGCGCCCAGGGCATCGTCCTCACGGGCGGCGGCGCGCTACTCTACGGTCTGGACAAGCTGATCGCCGAGCGGGTCGGCATCCCGGCGTACGTCGCCGACGAGGCGCAGTCCTGCGTCGCGATCGGCACGGGCCAGGCGTTGAATCTGCTGGACATGATGTCCCGGACCGGGGCGTAGGCCCTTCCCCGCACCTTCCAGCCGATGATCCGGCTGACGAATCGCTCGAACTCGGGTGACCCCGACCACTCGTAAATTGTCTAACTCGGTCCCTCCGCCTCGACCTTCCCCTCGCGGACGAAGGCGACGGGGTCGCGGGCGATTGCGATGCGCCGTTTCTGGCCGCCGGACGGCTGGCTGGGGTGCTTGTGCTCGTGCTCGACCATGCCGAAGCGCTCGAGCAGCGCCACGGCTTCCCGTCCGGCTTCGCCCGGTCTGCTACGGCTTGCAGAAGTAGTCGTAGATTCCCGTCGCCAGGCCGACGGCGATCTGCTTCTGGACCGCCGCGTTCTGCAGGTCGGCCAGGTTGCTCTTGTTGCTGAGAAACCCCATCTCGACCAGCGCGGAGACGAGGTTCTCCCCGCGGAGCACGGCGTAGTCCGATTCGAGCACTTCCTGCAGGCCGCTCGTCGACTTGAGTCTCGGCGTCGCGACCACGAGGGCGTCGTGCAGGTCGTTCGCGAAGTGCAGCCGGGCGGCGTCGTCGTAGAACTGGTACGCAGGGTCGATGGGAGCCTTGTCCTTCACGGTCGGGTCGGCCGCCGTGGCGCTCTGGTCCTTGTACACGGAAGAGTTGGACGCGTAGTACACCTGAACGCCGTTCGCCGACGGATACTGCGGCAGGATGTTGCAGTGGAGCGAGAGGAAGACCATGTCCCCGTGCTGGCGCTCGAGGTCGAGTAGCGTCCGAAGGTCGGCGCTGGCGCCGAGCCCCTTGAAGATGCTGCGACCGGTGGAGTAGGCGTCGGTGTTGTTCGTGAGGCTGGGCTGGAACAGGGCCGCGAGACCGTCCAGCAGGGCCGCGTCACCGGTGGTCCCGGTCCGCGTCCAGAAGGCCTTCTGCTTGGCGAAGACCGTCTGCGCCGTCAGGGCGATCCGGTAGTGGAGCGACCGGAACTCGTCCGCGAGCGGATTCCGGGTCATCACGACGGTGGCGCCGTGCGATTCGAGCACGGCCTTCAGCACGTCGGCGACCTGCAGGTTGATCGTCGATTCCTGCATGTCGCCGATGACCGCTCCGGATTCCTGGAGACCGCCGGGCGTGCTGCCGTGCCCCGGGTCGAGGACCACGACGACCCCCTTCAGGGCCTGGTCGTCGAAAGCCCGTCCCTGGTACTGGGAGAGCTCCGTCGTGTAGAGCACCGGGGCCGAATTCTCCGCGGGCCACTTTGAAAGGCCTCCGGGTATCGTCGGGGATGCCGTGGGCGAAGGCCCTCCCGTGGGCGTGGGGTCGGCCGGGGGCGTCGGCGTCGACAGGGCCGTCGGCGTCGCGGTGGGCCGACCCGGTCCGAACATAGAGGACCAGGCGGACCCGGCCGTCGAAGTGATCGCCGACAGGACGGTCGCCGGCCCGAGCCACAGCACGAGGGCCGCCAGGGCGCCGCGAGCCGTCAGCCCACGCCGCCGCTGGCGTCCATAGGACAAGCGGGTGAATCCGGGGCTTCCACCCCGGGAAATCCTGTCGATCGGCCGTTTCATGATGTCGTCCTCGTTTCCTTGCCGGGTTTCGTTTCCGTGTCCTAGTCTACCACGGCGTCACGAGTTCGGCAGAGGACCTCGGTCGGAATCCGGACGTCCGGTTCAATTCGTGGCGTAGCGGAGGTATTCCAGTTTCGGATAGGCCGAGAAGAACTGCCGCAGTGTGGTCCTGGCCGAAGACGCCGGATCGTCGATCAGGAACATGGCCGATGCGAGGCTGGTGGGCTGGCCCTTCCCATCGAGCGGAACGTCCTTGAACCCGCGGACCAGCACCCAGTGCGTGGAATTCGGGCTGCGGCCGCCGACGAGGACGGGCCGCTTCAGGTCGTTCAGGATGTGGTAGAGCTGTCTCAGATAGCCGCTGGTCGATGCGAAGGCGAAGTTGGCCGGCCAGCGGAGCAGGTAACCCGTCGCGCTGAAGGACAGCGACCGGACCATGAGGTCGGGCGTGATCGACGTCTTCGTCCGGAAGGACTCCGCCATGGCCAGCGACGTCACGAGGCACCCGTCCCCGGCGATCGTCGACGACCCGTTTCCCATCCGCACCGAGGCCCAGAGCGGATCGGCCTGCCTGTAGCATGGGACATCCAGCGCGAAGGAGACCTTGCGGACCGCCACGGCGGTCCGGACCGGGGCCGTAGTGGGCTTCGGCGCGAGAGTCGCGGTCGGAGCCGGCGTCGGCGTGGCCGTAGGCTTCGGACTCGGCGAGGGGATCGATGTCGGCGTCGGTGCGCCGGCCTCGTATTCCCGTTCCTGTTCGGCCAGCAGCAAAGCGCCCCGACCGGACAAGGGCCGGGAAGGTGCGCCGTCGCCGGTCAGGGGTTGGTAGAGGTCGCGGCCGGAATATCCAGGAGACGTACCGGTAGCCGTCGTCGGCGTCGGCGACGCGATTCCGGCCCCGGGAGCGGAGAGGTCGGGGGGCAACAGGAAGCCGGCCGAAAGCACGAAGAAAGGGACCATGGCCAACACGGCGACGGCGACGACGACGGTCGCGGTTTTTCTCGTCTTCGGGTCCAGCGGGGTCATCGTCGGGTCACCTCGATTCATGGACGATTATAGGGTGCGCCCTTTCGCACGTCAACGAAGCCGAGGCGGCGACTTCCTGCATCTGCAATTCGAAGTTCCTTGTCAGGAAGAAGTTCTCCCGCAAGAACACCGAAAGCGAGATGCGCATATCGACCGAACTTGTCGACCTGCAACCGCGGGTTCACCCTCTCTCGGCCCTCCCATCCTCGCAGCCTCCTTGCCATCCGAGCCATCTGCGATGTGCGACCACAAGCTTCCCAGAGCAATGAGGACGCTCTTGCCCCAAAGCTGGCTGCATGAGCGTGGAGTTCGTGGAGAGTGTGGAGCGGGATGTCAATTCGGAAGTCTCTG
This sequence comes from uncultured Eubacteriales bacterium, assembly GCA_903835065.1. Lineage (GTDB taxonomy): Bacteria > Bacillota > Clostridia > Saccharofermentanales > UBA5734 > CAILLO01. The sequence goes on along the minus strand of CAILLO010000018.1, from coordinate 3,512 downwards.
GCTATGTGGCTCTGCTTTTTGTAAATGAACCGACCTCCGGTTCGTTCAGGCTGACTTGACTCACTGCTGGTTCTCCATTTCTTCGTCGTTCAACGATCTACGGAAGGACTACGTTCCGCCTCGCGGAGGTCGCGCTCGGCCTCTTGACGGCGGTCGTCATGGAGCCAGTCCTTGTTCACCGTGTTGAACACGAGCAGCGAGCGCAGGGAGCCGCGGTCCAGGATCTCCGGATACGTCGTCCGGCTGAGGTCGATCTCGATGGCCGCACACCCGCCTCCGCGGTATTCGGACGCCTTCTGGGCGGACTTCGCTGCCTGACGGCGGACGAGCAGTTCGACTTGGACCGGTCCTCTCCCCGTCTCGACGACCAGTCGCGGGATCGGCTCGCCGGCCTCCCGTTCGAAGTGCGCATCGGTGACGGAGACGATTCCCGGATAGGCGACCCGGCGCCTTCGTACCGGTCCGCGCATCGTCCCGGGCTCTTCGGGGGGTTCGTCCTCGTTTTCGTCGGTGATCTCGAGACCCGGCAGCATGATCCGCTTCTCAAGCAGGAGGATTTCCCGGGCCATCTCCAGCAGCCCCACGAGCGTCGCGTTCCGCGCGTCGTAGGCGCAGTCGACCCGCTCGTGCGTGAAGTGCGGTTGCTGGAAGGGCCCTTGGATCGCGACCAGGGGCCCTCCGCAGTTCGGGCAGACGCAACCGCAGTTCCGCCCGCTCTCCGCTTCAGGAATCTCAGAAATCAAGACGGGGCGGCCGTCTTTCAGGCCGACCGGCAGGAGCAGCACTCTTCCGTTCATCGCCCTTCCCAGCGCCGTCTTTCCGCTCTGCTCCGGCTCAGATGAACAGGGAGGCGTCGGAGTCCTCCGCCGCGTCGAGCATGCGCGCGACGCCGCCGATGGTGACGCCATCGAGCAGTTCGGCCTGCTGCAGGCCCATGACGTCCATGGTCATCGTGCAGGCGACCAACTCGATGCCGCTGTCCAGGGCGACCTGGATCAGCGTCTCCAGCGAGTCGATGTTCTTCGAGGCCATGATGCCCCGGATCATCTTCGAGCCGATTCCCAGCATGTCCATCTGGGACAGGGGCAGGCGCTTCGAGCCACGCGGCATCATGAAGCCGAACATGCGCGAGACGAGATTCTTCTTCGTCTTGATGTGCCGATTCTGGCGGAGGACATTGAGCCCCCAGAACGTGAAGAACATGTGCACCTTGCGGCCCATGGAGGCGGCGCCCGTTGCGATGATGAAGGCGGCCAGCGCCTTGTCGAGGTCGCTCGAGAACACGATGATGTTCTTGTCGTTGCGCACAGGGCCGGCCAGAGCGGACGGGTCCTCGACGGGTCGCGGCTCCTTCTGGACGGAGACCCGGATGATGCCGCGGTCGAAGGATTTATCGACAAGGCGGTTCCCGGTGCGGCGAGCCCAGGAATCGACGTCGCCCGCGAAGGCGGGGTCGTTCGCGGTCAGGTCGACGATGTCGCCGATGCCGGCGGCCTTGACCGCCTCGCTCAGCTTCAGGATCGGACCCGGGCACTGCAGGCCGCAGGCGTCGACCGCGATGCGGTGCACCACGCGCAGTGCCGGCGGCAGTTCACCGCTGCGTTCGGAAAGTTCGTTCGAATGCACTTCCGTCTGGATCGCGGCGGCGGCCGGCACTTCTTTACCATGGATGGAGACGGGCGGGGTCAGCGGGAACGGCCGCGTGGCCGCGTGATAGAAGCGGTAGCCACCGGCGAGGTTGTACACTTCGCCGAAGCCCGACTGTGCGAGGATGCGGTACGCGATGTGCCCGCGCAGACCGATCTGGCAGAACTCGTAGACGGGCTTGCCGGCATCGATCTCCGACAGGCGGGAGCGCAGGTCGTCAAGCGGGATGTTCACGGCGCCGGGGATGGAGCCGTTCTGGAACTCCTCGCGGGTCCGCACGTCCAGCAGGGTGACCTTCGAGAGGTCGAGCGCAGCGACGTCGTCCCAGAAGAAGAGGCGGTCGGTGCCGTTCCGGACGTTGGTCGCAACATATCCGGCCATGTTGACCGGGTCCTTGGCAGACCCGAACGGAGGCGCATAGGAGAGCTCGAGGTCGGTCAGATCCTGGATCGTGCCGCCGAATCGGATCGCGGTGGCCAGCACATCACAGCGCTTGTCGACACCTTCAAACCCGGTCAGCTGGGCGCCGAGGAGCGCACCGTCGGCCTTGCGGTACAAGAGCTTCACGGTCATGAAGGCGGCACCCGGATAGTACGTGGCGTGGCTGGCACTGAAGGTGTAGGACCGGCCGTAGTCGATCCCGGCCTCCTTCAGGGTCCGCTCGTTCGCGCCGGTCACGGCGATCGTCATGTCGAACGCCTTGAGGATGGCGGTGCCCTGGGTGCCGCGATAGACGCTCGGGATTCCGCAGAGGTTGTCCGCGGCGATGCGGCCCTGCCGGTTGGCGGGCGAGGCCAGCGGCACGAAGGTCTTGCGGCCCAGCACCGAATCGGTCACTTCAACGGCGTCGCCGACGGCGTAGATCGAGGGGTCCGAAGTCAGCATGTGCTCGTCGGTCGCGATTGCGCCGCGGGCGCCCATCGTCAGTCCGGCTTCCTTCGCCAGCGACCCTTCCGGGCGCACGCCGACGGCCATGACGACGAGGTCGGCCATCAGCGGGCCTCCGACGGAGGTGCTCACCTCGAGGCCCTCGTCGGTGCGGTGGATGCCGGTCACGCCACATTTCAGGAACAGGCCGACGCCCTTGTCGACGAGGTGGGCATGGAGTTCGCCCGCCATGTCGGAATCCAGCGGCTGGACGACGTGGTCCATCAACTCGACGATCGATACGCTCATGCCGAGCGCATGGAGGTTCTCGGCCATCTCGATGCCGATGTAGCCGCCACCGACGACCACGGCGCGGCGGACGCCGGGCTTGTGGGCGAATGCGCGGATCCGGTCGGTGTCGGGAATGCTTCGCAGGACGAAGACGCCGTTCTCGCGGACGCCTTCGATCGGCGGCAGGACGGGCTCGGCTCCCGGAGACAGGACCAGCGCGTCATAGGTCTCCTCATATAAGGTCCCGTCCTTCACGCGGCGGACGGTGACGGATTTCGCTTCCCGGTTGATCTGCGCAACTTCGTGACCGGCACGGACGTCGACCCGGAAGCGCGCGCGGAAGGACTCGGGCGTCTGCAGCGTCAGCTTGCTCCGGTCCGTGATCGTGTCTCCGATATAATAGGGCAGGCCGCAGTTCGCGAAGGAGATATACTCCCCGCGCTCGAACAGGATGATGTCCGCATCTTCGTCCAACCTGCGTAGGCGGGCCGCAGCAGTCGCTCCGCCGGCCACTCCGCCGACGATCAGGATCTTCCTCTTCATGATCTCCTCCTATACCAGCCGCTTCAGAAACAGCGTGATGAGCCCCGCGTCCTGGCTCATCTCCAGGACCTCGTTTCCGGTCGTCTTCGCCCAGGCCGGGAAGTCGGCGACCGAACCGGGGTCGGTCGTCCGGATCTCGATGACGTCGCCGATGCCGACCTTCT
>CAILLO010000017.1 GCA_903835065.1 uncultured Eubacteriales bacterium | reverse complement strand
TTCATGGATCGGCTCGACCGTTATCTGCACTGGTACAATGACGACAGAATCAAGATGTCTTTGGGTGGTCTGAGTCCTGTTGAATACAGAAGAACGCTAGGCTACGAGGTCTAGCAAGTCCAAGAAAAGGTCCGCACCCCCGTCCTCGCGAACCAGGACGGCCTCACGGGGATCATGAATCGCCGGCACCTGGAGGAGATGCTCCACGCCGAGATCGCCCGCTCGGAAAGATACGGGACTCGGCTCTCGATGATCATGGTCGACCTCGATCACTTCAAGCGCATCAACGACACCTTCGGCCACAACGAGGGCGACCAGGTCCTGCGGCGGACGGCCGCCCTCCTGCGCGGGCTCGTGCGTTCGACCGACCTCGTCGGCCGCTGGGGCGGCGAGGAGTTCGTCGTCGTGCTGCCTTCCACGGCCCTCGTGAACGCGATGGCGGTCGCCGAAAAGCTGCGCAGGGCGATGAACGAGGCCTTCCGGACCGACCGCCAGTTAACGGGGAGCTTCGGCGTCGTGGAGTGGGAGAAGGGCGAGAACTTCGACGACTTCTACGGACGGGCCGACGAGGCGCTCTATGCCGCGAAGGAGACGGGCCGCGACCGCGTGACCGCGATCGTCGAGCCGTCGTCGCGGCCGAAGCCGCTCGCGAGCATCGAGTGGAAGGCCGACTGGGAGTCGGGCGACGACCGCATCGACCGGCAGCACCGCAAACTCCTGCGTCTCGCGAACGACATCATCGCCGTCTCCCTGTCGGACGACGACCGCGAGAAGGCGCTCGCGCTGCTGGACGATCTCCTGAAGGAAATCCTGCACCATTTCTCCTACGAAGAAGGGGTGCTCGTGCAGATCGGATTCACAGGGATCGAGGAGCACCGCGCGAAGCACCGCCGTCTCGTGGCGCTGGCGCTCGAGTTGAAGGACGCCGTGCTGCGCGGGGAGAAACGGCCGATCGCGGCATTCGTGTTCGTGCTTGAGGACGTCGTCGCCGGGCATATCCTGACCGAGGATTCGAAATACCACGCCCCCCTGCAGGGGGCCACGCTCGCGGGCGAAATCTAGTAGAGCGTTCTCTAATTCTCTTGCCGGATCTTGAACGTGAAACACTGTGAATACGGGCATCTAGCAGAAATTGAATGTAATGGGAACTCGAGAACGCTCTACTAGGTCGACGAAAGGAGACCTTCCCCATGATGCTCGTCCAGACGCTGGCGCTCGAACGCGCCGTCTCGACTTCGTTCGGCAGCGGCCGGGCCTTCCAGGCCGAATTCGACCGGGACTTCACGACGGCCGACCTCGAGAAGCCGACCGCGGAGGCGACGTCATGACGATCGACTGGAATGGGATCTCGCGGAGATGGCCCGGGGCAGGAAGGATGCGGACGGGAGGCCGGTGCTCGACAAATCGGCGTTCGAGTACGAGATCATGATCCGGCAACCCGATTTCGTAACTTCCGGCTTCGCGGCCCAGGTGCTGGACCGTGCTGCGGTGTCGATGGTCCACCGCGAGATTTACCTGAGTGACCCGCGGCGGGTGGCGCCGGACAAGCAGCGGACCGTGCTGCGCGTGCAGGTGCGTACGGTCGGATGACCCAAAGAATCCTTGCGTCCTTCTGAAGGGAATGGATGTGCCCCGGGCCGACTTCCGCTATGATGGGAGACGGATGACGTGCGGCACTTCCAAAGGAAACGCCGGGAGGAGGCTTCCCGTGAAGAAGACCAGGATCGTGATGATCGGCGCGGGCTCCGGCTCGTTCGGGCTCTCGTGCCTCAAGGACGCGTTCACGACGCCGGGGCTGTTCGGCTCCGAACTGGTCTTCGTGGACCTCGACGCGGCGGCGCTGGGCCGCGTGGTGCGGGCCGCGGAACGCCTGAACCGCGAATACGGCGCGGGCTACGTCGTGTCGGGGACGACCGACCGGCGGGAGGTCCTACCGGGGGCGGACTTCGTGATTCTCGCGATCGCCGTGCAGCGCGTCGAGATGTGGAAATTGGACCTCGCGGTGCCGCTCAAGTACGGCGTCCAGCATGTGCTCGGGGAGAACGGCGGCCCCGGCGCGATCTTCCACACCATGCGCAACATCCCGCCGATTCTCGCGATCTGCCGCGACATGGAGCGGCTGTGCCCGGACGCTCTGCTCGTCAACTTCACGAACCCCGAGAGCCGGATCTGCCGGGCGGTGCAGCGCTATTCGAGCGTCCGCGTCGTCGGCCTGTGCCACCAGATCGGCCGCGGCTACCAGTTCGTGTCCCGCGTGCTCGGGCGGCCGGAGGCGGAGTTCGAGATCAAGGCGATGGGCCTCAACCACTTCACGTGGATCCGCGACCTGCGCGACCGCACGACGGGCGAGGACCTGATGCCGGAATTCACGGCGCGCATGAAAACGCACGACCCGACCGACGAGCCGCTGTCGCAGTACCTGTACCGCGCGTTCGGCTGGATGCCGACCCCGGGCGACGGGCACCTCGGCGAGTACGTCCCGTACGCGCACGAGTTCATGACCAAGCGCGGCCCCGAGTTCGCGGGCAGCCTCGCGTGGCGCATGGGCAACGTCGACCGGATCGCCGAGATTGCGGACGAGATGCGGCCGCTCGACGCCGGGCTGATCGTCCCGTCGGGCGAGAAGGCGTTCGCCGTGTGCGAGGGCGTCGCCCGCAACACGCATGGTTGGCTCGACTCCGCGAACCTGCGCAACGACGGGCTGATCTCCAATCTTCCCGACGACGCGATCGTCGAGGTGCCGGCCGTCGTGTCGTCGCTCGGCGTGCAGGGCGTCCGGATGGGTCCGCTGCCGGAGGGGATCGCCGGGATGTGCGCCCTGCAGGCGCAGGTGCAGAAGCTGAACGTCGAGGCGGGGGCCGAGGGCGACCGGGCGAAGCTCTTCCAGGCGCTGCTTCTCGAGCCCGTCGGGAACGGCTCCGTGGCGGCGAAGGGGATCATGGACGAGCTGCTCGCGCTCGAGAAGGACCTCCTGCCGCAGTTCCATGCCTGACCCGGCCGGCGCGCCCGCGCCGATGCCCTGGAAGGTCCTGAAGAAGGGCCGCATCCGGGACGACCGCCGGGTGCTGCTCTCCATGTCGACCGTCGTGATCGAGCAGGGCCGGTTCCACCCGGATTTCCTGCCGCACCGCGAACTCGAGGTCTCCTGCGTCGAGGAGGGGAGGGGGACGTACCTCGTCGAGGTCCGCACGCTGGAGATGGGCCCGGGCGACGTGTTCCTGTTCAACGATATCGAGCGGCACGCGATCCATTGGGCCGACCCCGAGCGGACGCTCGTCAACCGGGTCGTGATGTTCGACCCGCGGTTCATCTGGTCGGACGCTTCGGAGCTGTTCGACTCGCGCTATCTTTCGATCTTCTTCCACCGCGGCCCCGGGTTCTCGAACCGGATCGATGCGGCCGCGCCCGCCGCGCGCGAGATCCGGCGCCTGCTCGCCGACATGGAGCGCGAGTTCGCCGACCGGCAGGCGGACTACGAGCTGATGCTGAAAGTGCGGCTGCTCGACGTCCTCGTGCAGCTGAACCGGCACTTCCGCGACGACCGGTCCGCCGCCGACCCGCCCGCCGGCCGCGCGCAGGACCTGCGCACGCTCGGGGCGGCGCTCGAGCACATCGATGCGAACTACGCGGAGGAGCTGCGCCTCGCCGACATCGCCGCCGCCGCGCACCTCAACGCCTCGTACTTCTCGACCTTCTTCAAGCGGCACATGGGCCTCGGCCCCATGGAGTACGTCGCGAGGCGCCGCGTGTCGCGCGCCGTGGAGCTGCTGTGCGCGACGGACCTGCAGGTGGCGGAGATCGCCTTCCAGTGCGGCTTCCGCAATACGACGACGTTCAACGACGCGTTCCGGCGGCTGGACGGCCGGACGCCGACCGAAGTGCGCCGTGGACGCCCGGCGCGCGGGGCGGAGGCGCCGCCGCCGGCCCGGAATCGGTAACCGCCGCGACTTCACAAACGGCCTCCGATGGCGCATGATGGGCCTATACGAATCCATGCGAGGAGGTATGAAACGATGATCCGACCGAATCTGTCCGAAGCCGTTTCGAAGCAGGTGAACGCCGAGCTCTATTCCGCTTACCTGTATCTCTCGATGTCCGCCTGGGCCGACCGCAAGGGCCTCAAGGGAATGTCCAGCTGGCTCTATGTCCAGTACCAGGAGGAGAGCACGCACGGCCTGCACCTCTACCGCTTCCTGCTCGACCGCGGCGGCACGCCGGAGTACTGGCCGATCGAGAAGCCCGAATCCGAGTGGGAGAGCCCGCTCGCCCTCTACGAGCACGTCGCGCGCCACGAGGCGCATGTCACCGCCCTGCTGAACGACATCGCGTCGCTCTCGATGCAGGAGAAGGACCACGCCACCTACCAGTTCGTCATGTGGTACGTGAACGAGCAGGTCGAGGAGGAGTCCAACGCCGAGACCATCATCCAGCGCCTCCAGCTGATCGGATCCAACTCCGGCCAGCTACTGACCCTGGACGCCGAACTCGGCGCCCGCGTCTTCGTGAACCCGTTCCCGATGACGGGCGCGATCCCGACCGTCGCCTAGACCGCCCCGCATTCCCGATGCTGGGAACCGGGCCGGAGCCCCCTCACGGGAGCCCCGGCCCTTGTGCTATCATCGGACCATGTCGTCGAAGAAGGGATTCCGGAAGACCGTGCTCGCCGTCGCCCTGGGCGGCGCCGCCGGCGCGCTGGCGCGCTTCGCGACGCAGGACACGCTGCTCGTGAACACGCTCGGGTGCCTCGCTCTCTCGCTCCTGCTCGCCCTCGCGGACGCCCCGGCGCTGCGGCGTCACCCCGCCCTGCGCGTGGGCGTCGCGGTGGGCTTCCTCGGCGCGTTCACGACGTTCTCGACGCTCTGCGGGGAGATCGCGCGCCTGCTGCTCGCCGGCTCGACCGTTGCCGCGCTGGCGGCCGCCGCGCAGGCCCTGGCGCTGGGCTACGCCGCCGTCCTGGCAGGCCACGTGGTCGGCCGCTGGATCGTCCACGTCCGGGGCTGGGGCCTGCACCCGCATGCGGCCTCCGCGGCGCAGGGCGCGCCGCCCGCCCCGCGTCCGCCGGACGCGGGAGGGAAGACGTGATGGACCTGCTCCTGGTCGGTCTCGGCGGCTCCCTGGGCGCCCTCGCCCGGTTCTTCCTCGGACGTCTGCTCGCCCATGTCGGCGGGCACCACCGCGGTCTGCCCGTGGCGACCTTCGCGATCAACCTCACCGGCGCCGCCGCGCTCGGCGCGCTGCACGGCCTCGGTACCGCCGGCGACGCGCGCCTGCTGCTGGCCGACGGCTTCCTCGGCGCCTACACGACCTGGTCGACCTTCCTCAACGAGGGAATCGGGCGAAAGTGGCGCGCGGCGTACCTCGTCGGGACGCTCGCGCTGGGCGTCGGGGCGTATCTCGCCGCCCGCTTCGCCTTCGGTGCCGCCACGCCCTGACGGAGACGGCCCCGTCAGCCGATGCCGGCCCCGTTGTCGTAGCCGCGCGATTCCCAGTAGCCGAGATAGTTCGGGTCGTCCGACAGGGTGATCTTCGTCACCCAGCGCGCCCATTTGTAGCCGAACTTGTCTTCGGCCACGACGATGAACGGGTAACCCAGCTCGGCGGGCAGGTCGAGCCCGTTCGCCCGGTAGGCGAGGATCAGCTGCTTGCCGCGGATCGTGGCGAGCGGCATCGACGTGGTGTAGCCGTCGGCGCACTCGAAGACCACGGTGACCGCCTTGTCCTTCGGCCCGCCGGCCAGGGCGATCACGTCGTCGAGCAGGACTCCCTTCCAGAGGATCGTGGCCTGCCACCCCGTGACGCAGTGCAGCGTGATCAGCCGCTCGTAGGCGTCGAGCGCCGTGACGTCCGCGTACGTCAGCGCGACGGGCGCACCAACCTGTCCGTCGACCGTGAGGCGGTAGGTCGCGATGTCGACGTGCTGCACGCCCTTGATCGAGTTGTCGGAGGGGCCGATCGCGGGATCCAGGTTCATCCCCTTGTAGTTCCGGACTTCGCCGACTCGGTAGCGGGCGCTGGTCGCCGCGGAGACGGCGTCCGTGGGTGCCGTCGTGGGCGTGCCTCCGGGCGGCATGGCGGTCGGGGCGGCGCAGGCGGCGAGGGACGTCGCCATCGCGGCGGCGAGGACGAGGACGAGGACCTGGAACGCTCGGATGGCCTTCATGGGGACTCCCTCCACCGACGGTGACCGCCGATGGTTCCATTATACGCCCGAGCGCTTCCGGCCAGGTCCGCCCGCACCACGCGAGCGTCGCCGCCAGCGCGTCCGCGGTCGGCGTGGGACGGCAATCCCGCAGGGAGACGCGGGCAATTCATGCCCTTTTCCCGGCTTTTCTTGCTGTCGGCACCGAATGCCTGCCATTTCATGGAGCCTGCGGTTTCTTCGACATTCAAAATACTTGCGGATACGCTCGCGGGTATGGTACAACAAACAGGAATGTCCACCGCTCAAAGCAAGGAAAAGGAGTGAACGACACCATGAACGATGTACCCATGATCGTCCAGATCCTGTTCTATCTTGCCCCGATCGGCGCCGTCTGCGCGCTCGTCTTCGCGCTGACCCAAGCCATCAAGGTCCTGAAGTTCGACGAAGGCACGGACCTCATGAAGAAGATCTCCGCCGCCGTCCGCAGGGGCGCCAACGCCTACCTGAAGCGCCAGTACACCGGCGTCGGCTTCTTCTTCGCCGGCATGTTCGTCGTCCTGGCCGTGATGGCCTTCGGATTCCACCTGATCACCCCGTTCGTGCCCTTCGCCTTCCTGACCGGCGGCTTCTTCTCCGGTCTTTCGGGCTTCATCGGCATGAAGATCGCGACCTCCGCGAACGCCCGCACGGCCAACGCCGCGATGAGCAGCCTGAACAAGGGCCTGCGCGTCGCCTTCTCGTCCGGCGCCGTCATGGGCTTCACCGTCGTCGGCCTCGGCCTCCTCGACCTCTCGATCTGGTTCTACTTCCTGAAGTTCTGGTACGGGACCGTGCAGGTCATCACCGACCAGAACCAGTTGATCGGCGCGATCACCTCCGCCATGCTGACCTTCGGCATGGGCGCCTCCTCCATGGCGCTGTTCGCCCGCGTGGGCGGCGGCATCTTCACCAAGGCCGCCGACGTCGGCGCCGACCTGGTGGGCAAGATCGAAGCCGGCATCCCCGAGGACGACCCGCGCAACCCGGCCGTGATCGCGGACAACGTCGGCGACAACGTCGGCGACGTGGCCGGCATGGGCGCCGACCTCTACGAATCCTACGTCGGCTCGATCGTCTCGACCGCCGCCCTCGCCGTCGCGGCAGGCTACGGCTTCGCGGGCGTCGCCGTCCCGATGGTCATGGCGGCCGTCGGCATGCTCGCCTCGATCGTCGGCACCTTCTTCGTCCGCACGGAAGAGAAGGCCTCCCAGAAGGCCCTCCTGTCCGCCCTTCGCCGTGGCGTCTGGATTTCGGCCGGCCTGATCGCCGTGCTGTCCTACGTCCTGATCGCCGTCCTGCTCCCCGATAACAAGAACGTCTACTTCGCCGTCCTGTCCGGCCTGCTCGCCGGCGTCCTGATCGGCTACTTCACCGAATACTTCACTTCCGACAACTACAAGCCGACCAAGAACCTCGCGAACACCTCGCTGACGGGCCCCGCCACGATCATCATCGGCGGCCTCTCGCTCGGCATGCTGTCCACCGCGGTTCCCGTCGTCATCATCGGCGCCTCCGTCCTCGCGAGCTTCTACCTCTCCGGCGGTGCCTCCAGCTTCAATATGGGTCTCTACGGCGTCGGTCTGTCCGCCGTCGGCATGCTGTCCACCCTCGGCATCACCCTCGCCACGGACGCCTACGGCCCGGTCGCCGACAACGCCGGCGGCATCGCCGAGATGGCCGGCCTGCCCGCGGAAGTCCGCGAGCGCACCGACGCCCTCGACTCCCTGGGCAATACGACCGCCGCGACCGGCAAGGGCTTCGCGATCGGTTCCGCCGCCCTGACCGCCCTCGCCCTGATGGCCGCCTTCGTCGACGAAGTCAAGCGCGTCGCGCCGGACTTCAAGATGGACCTCAGCCTGACCAACCCCACCGTCCTCGTCGGACTCTTCATCGGCGCGATGCTCCCGTTCCTGTTCGGCGCCCTCACGATGAACGCCGTCGGCCGCGCCGCGATGAGCATCGTGTATGAGGTCCGTCGCCAGTTCAAGGAGATCGTCGGCCTCATGGAAGGCAAGGCGGAGCCCGACTACGAGACCTGCGTCACGCTCTGCACCAAGGCCGCCCAGAAGGAAATGGTCCTCCCCGCGATGCTCGCGATCATCATGCCGATCGGCACCGGCCTCCTCATGGGCCCCACCGCCGTCGCCGGCCTGCTCGCAGGCGCGACCGTCTCCGGCTTCGTCATGGCGATCATGATGGCGAACTCGGGCGGCGCCTGGGACAACGCCAAGAAATTCATCGAGCGCGGGAACTACGGCGGCAAGGGCAGCGACGCCCACAAGGCGGCCGTCGTGGGCGACACCGTCGGCGATCCCTTCAAGGACACGTCCGGCCCGTCGATCAACATCCTGATCAAGCTTCTGTCCATGGTCTCCATCGTCTTCGCCGGCCTGTTCCTCGCCTTCCACGTGATCGGGTAGGGAACGTCCGCCCGACAACCGACAGGAGCCTCCCGGGTCGCACCGGGGGGCTCCTTCCGTTTCCAAGAGGGAATCGCTGGGGTATACTGTCAGCAGCACAGCCCCCTCCGGGAGGTACACGCCTATCCACGACGCATCGCACGACCCCTTCGCAGCCAAGCGCACGCTGACCCTCCTGGTCGCGGTCGCGCTGCTGACCCTGCCGCTCGCCTCCGCGTCGGCCCAGTCCCTGGACCCGTGGACCGCATCCGCCGCCGGCATCCTCGCGGACGCCTCCGAGGCCAGCGACCCGGGTCTCCTGGGTTCCTCCGCTTCCTATCTCGTGCGCTTTCTCCCCGACGCCGACCCCCAGGAGGTCCTCGCCGCTCTCGCGCCGTACTCGTACCGTGCGATCGGTCCCGTGTCCGAACGCTCGTTCCGGGTCGAGGCGCCGGACGAGGCCTCACTGGCCGCCGCTCTTTCCGGGTCGGTCCTCTCGATCGGGAAGGAAGGCTTCGCGACGCTCGACGCCGTCTCGGTGAACGACCTCTGGGCTCCGCAGCAGTGGGCGCTGTCCGACCTGCGCATGCCCGACGCGTGGGCCGTCACGGAGGGCTCGGCGACCGTCCGGGTCGGTGTGATCGACTCGGGCGTGACGCGGACGAATTATGACCTCGGAACGAACGTCCTCGACGGACACGACTTCATCAAGGGCACGGCGGTGACCGGAGATGTGTCGCTCGCCTACTACGCCAATGGGCACGGCACCACGACGACCGGCATCATCGCCGCGACGCCGGACAATGCCTACGGAGTCGCCGGCCTGTGCTTCCAGGTCGAGGTCCTGCCCCTGCAGGTGTTCCAGTGGGTGACCGTCAATGGCACGAGCCAGCTGGTCGCCTACGAGGGGGATATCGCGGATGCCCTGTACTATGCCGCCGACAACGGCTGCGACGTGATCAACCTGAGCCTCAGCGGAACCGACTCCTCGCTCGTCGAGAACAGCGCCATCCAGTACGCTGTCTCCCGGGGCTGCATCGTCGTCGCGGCGTGCGGTAATACGGGAACCCAGCTCGCACCACTGAACACCGCCTACGAGTTCCCTGCTTCCTTCCCGAACGTCGTCTCCGTCGGCGCGCACTCCGGCGACGGAACCTACGCGACCTTCTCGACCTACAACGACCGGGTCGACGTGAGCGCCCCCGGCGTCGGCATCGGCAGCACCACGGCAAGCGGCTCCTTCAGCACGTCCAACAGCGGCACGTCCTTCGCCTCGCCCCAGGTCGCCGGCGTCGCTGCGCTGGCCAAGGCGCTCGACCCCTCCCTGGACTCCGCGGAATTCATGCAGGCGATCCGTGCGACGTCCGTGGACAAGGGCGATGTCGGCTACGACAACCGCTACGGCTTCGGGAATCTCGACGCGGCCGCCCTGCTGGTCTATGTCCGCGACTCCCTCTCCTTCGCTCCGTCCGTCGTCTCCCCGCTGTTCTACGGCTTCACCGGCATGGCGGCCGGCAGCGACGCGAAGGGCTCCTACCACGAAGGGACCCTGTTCTATCAGGCTCCCCGGACCGGTCTCTACCGCTTCGCGTCCGGCGACGCGACCGACACGGATGTCGCGATCTACACCTCGCAGTCCTCGCCGACCCTGCTCGCGTCCGACGGTGCAGCCGGGCCCTTCTCGCTGGTGTTCGAGATGACGGCCGGCCAGCAGGTCCTCGTCGACGCGAAGATCTACGGCGGCGGCACGACCCTCGCCCTGGCGGTCTCGGAGCCCTTCGCGATGCCGCAGGGCACGACCGGGATCTCCAGCGAAGGATTCGTCGACGCGTACCTCCAGCCGTTCACGGTCACCTCGCAGGACCTCGAGCCCCTCGTGTACCGGCTCGCGCCGGACCGCGCGACGACCTCGTCGCAGCTCCGCAGCGTCGGAGCGACCGGCACGACCGACCTCGACCTGCTCGCGACCGGCACGCGCTACGTCGTCGCCCCGGCGACGTCCGGAGACGACCGGCTGGAACTCCGCGTGTCCTCGTCGCTCGCCGCGGCCCGGACCTCCGTCGACGTCTCGGTCGACGAAGCCGCGGACCTCACCGCGGGAATACCGGTCATCGAGACGCTCGACCGGGGTCAGGACTTCGTCGCCTGCCGGTTCCACGCCACCGCGACGGACCGCTACCGCATCGTCTGCGACCGCGCGGACGCCACCGTCGAGGTCTTCGATCCGGTGGCAGGGACCTTCCGGAGCTTCGACCGCTCGAGCGAGTTCCTTTCGCTGTCCACCGGCGACACCGCCTGGTTCGCGATCCGCACGGACGGCACGGAGGGCCCGATCTCCTATTCGATCCAGAACACCTCCGTCGTGCCGCTCTCCAGCTCCGTCTACGACCTGGACGCCTCGAAGGCCACCCTGACGGTCTCTCGCCCGGCCTCGACGCCACAGGGCTGCTGGCGGGGCTCGACGGCCACGGACTGACGGTCGAGGTGCTCGATGCGGCGGGAAATCCCGTCACGGGCGCGGTCGGCACCGGCTGCCTGGTCCGGACGTCGAACGGCGGCGTGCCGGTCGAGATGTACACGGTCGTCCTGTATGGAGACGCGAGCGGGGAGGGGAGTATCAACGCCCAGGACCTGCTGTTGATCAAACGACATATACTTGCTATCACTCCTCTGGCTGGAGCGTGGCTCATAGCAGCAAATGTGAATCGTGACGATGGTGTGAATGCATTGGATATTCTTCTGGAAAAGCGTGATATTCTCGGAATCACGCCGATTCTCCAGTCATCTTGACGTACAATGGCATTGCCCCTCAAAATTCAAGGAGGACAATATGGATTCGTCCCGGATGAACCAGAATATCGGAAGCAAGCGCAAAGCAACAGTTGGATTGCTGTCTTTGCTTATCATCGTTTTTCTTCCCTTCACAGTGGCTCCGACGTTGCAGACATCCGCCGCAGGAACCTTGTCGATGAATTTCGTTCCGAGTGCGACGACGGTATATCCGGGCAAGACATTCAATATCACGCTTCAGTTTACAAATACCAAGACGGTTGCTCCTGGCGGCATTGCCTGTTTTGGTCCCTTCGACCTCAAGTATGACAAGACCGCAGTGAGCTATGTTTCGTGTACGAAGCTAGCGATTCCGACAGCACACGATTTCACGGCCAACGACAGTCCAACGACTGGCTTGATTCGCATTCTGGATTACGACAACAGTTCTGGACAGAATCAATTCATCTCGGCGAGCAAGACGAGTATCGTGAGTTTCACGTTCAAGGTGAAGTCAGGTACGTCCGGCAAGAATCTGGCCTTTTCAATGCCGATGATCGAAGGAATCACCGATAATAATCTCGTGGTGCTCAGTGGAACATTGTCACCGATTCCCGTGACCGTCGGCGCCACGCTCCCCACCGACGCCACGCTGTCCGCGCTGACCGTCGACCATGGCACCTTGGCGCCCGCTTTCGCGAAGACCACGACCACCTATAACGTCTCGGTGCCCTTCGACGTCGACAGGATCGCCGTCGCCGGCACGCCGACCGACCCCAAGGCCAAGATCGTCGTCAGCGGATCGGCCCTCGCCGCGGGCGCCACCACGAACATCACGGTCACCGTTACGGCCCAGGACTGGGACGTCAAGAAGGTCTACACCGTGCGCATCGCGCGCGCTCCCAACCCGGCCTCGCTGATCACGCCGACCCTCGCGCCGACGTCCACGCCCACGCCGGAGCCGACGGCGTACCCGACGTACACACCTTATCCGACGTATACGCCGTATCCGACGCCCACGACAGTACCCGTCGGGGAAGAGAACGGCGGCTCCTCCGACACGATGACCTACCTCGCGATCGGATTCGGCGCCCTGGCGCTGGTCGAGCTCATTGCGATCCTCTATCTGTTCGGCCAGATGCGCCGTCGCATCCGTCCGACCCGCATCAAGTAGCAGCGGCCAGGATGTCGCGGCTGGATCTAGATTCAGACGTGCAGGCGCTTCCGGATCTCCTCCTGCAGGCGCGGACTGTGCGAGATGATCCAGAGGGCCAGTGCCATCGCGAGGAAAGAGGCCAGCACGATCCACGACCAGCTCAGGCGGAACGGGGTGCCGTCGAAGATCGACACGGTCGTCTCGACGCCGACGACTCCGAAACCGAGGACCGTGGAGAGCAGCGAGGATATGCGTAGCCCGTCCAGCTTCCGGCGGCGCAGGACCGCGACGGGGACGAGCACGACGGCCGAGGCGACGAGCACGAGCGGCAGGGCGAGCTCCAGGTACCAGTGCATGCCGGCGTCGAATCCCTTGCTGGCCAGCGCGGCGATCAGGAACAGATAGACGAGGATCGCGAAGGCGTCGGCGCCGATGGCCACCAGCGGCAGGGGACGGGGCAGGAGCAGGGGGACCGCGACGAGCACCCAGAGGAGCACGATGCCGCCGATCGGATAGACCGACCAGGCGTCGCCACCGACGACGAGGTTGGTGGTCAGGCAGACAAGGACCGGCAGCGACAGCAGCGCCGCGATCAGTCCCGCTATATAGGCGCGGTTGTTCGGCGGCAGGGGCTGCACGTCGGACGCGTAGGGCTTCGGGGACACGTCGTCGACCGGCCGGCCGGGGTTCGCGACCGCCGTCCCGCAGAGGGCGCAGCGTTCGGCCGTCGGGTGCAGCTCGACTCCGCAGTTCACGCAGTAGGACATGGTCGTCACCTCGTTTCCGCGACGCCGGCCGAAGCCGGGACCGCTATCGGTTGCTTTCGATCCGCACGGGGATCCCGTCGCGGACGAGCTTCGTGAAGAAGCCGCGCTCGATATCCGTCTCGCGGCACGTGCGCGTGAAGGCCACGGCCAGATGATTCTCGAACGAGACCACGGCGCACTGGGTGCGGTTCAGGAACGAAGGCCCGAGAGCCAACTCGAAGCGGTCGACGGCGGGTGCGAGTTCGGGCGGGAGCACGACGGCGCCGAGGTTGGTCATCGTGCCGGATGAGGTCGGTTCGCCGACGCGGCGGTAGATCTCGGAAATCACCAGGTTCTTGATGAACAGCGGCGCGATGCGCAACCAGAGGCCGCGCTCGGGCTTGACGTTCTGCCCGATCTGCGCGGCGAGGGACTTCGGGTCGACGCCCAGCCGCATCGTGTAGTGGACGATGTGCAGGATCTCGTGGAAGTCGTAGTCCCCGTTCGCGGCCTCGAGGTTGATGTTGACGAAGTAGGAGAAATTGCGCAGCGTGCGGGACGCGAAGAACCGCCGCATGTTGACGGGGACCTGCAGGCGGACGGGGGCGGGGCGACGGGTGCGCTCGGTCCGGCGCTGCGCCAGCTCATTCCGCTGGAGACGGCAGAGGACATCGATGTAGACGGCGGCCAGGTATTCGGTCAGCGAGACCTTCAGGCCGCGCGCGACCTCGAGCACCCGGTCGAGCTGGATCACGCCCGTGATCGTGTCGAGCGTGTGGACCGGCTCGGCCGTGCTGGCGGCGTGGTACGCCTTCGGCTCGCGCCGGCCGGCCGTGACGTGGAGGGGGGCGTAGCGCGCATGCGCGTCCTCGAATTCCTCGGCGTCCGGTTCTCCGCGCGGGTCGAGCAGGGAGTCGCCGTAGATGCCCGGCGGGAAGGGGCCGGGTTCGCGTCCGCCGCCCCCGGTGCGGGAAAGATAGGCCGCGAGGAGGGTCTTCAGGAAGACGAGGCCGCCGCTTCCGTCGGTGAGTGCGTGGAAGAACTCGACGGCGATCCGCCGGTCGTAGTGGAACACGCGGAAGAGGAAACCCGGCTTCTCGTGGAAGCGCATGCGCATGCAGGGGTTCGAGACGTCGGGAAGGACCACCGGGCAGCCGGGATTGTGTCCGAGATAATGCCAGAAGAGGCCGCTGTGCATGCGGACCGCGTAGGTCGGGAAGCGGGGCAGGATCTCCTCCAGCGCGGCCTGGAGGGCGACCGGGTCGACCGGATCCTTCAGCAGCGCGGAAATGCGGAAGACGTTGGCGCGATTCCCGGTGTTGATCGCGGGATAGAGCTTCGCGGCGTTGTCCAGCCGGAACCACGACGGGCGGCTGGAGTCGGGCGGGCTCGAGGGCCTCGGCACGGCGCACCTCCACGGTCTGCGGGCGACGGTTCCGCTTCGTCCCGGACGTTCCGGGCACGTCTCCATATTAGCACGAACGGAACGGACTTGCCCCGCGCGGCGCCGGCTGGTACATTGGACACCATGGAAGCAAGGAAGAAGCCCCTGGGAAAGAACGACACGATGAACCGTCCGGGCCAGGCCGAGAAGGTCGGGCGGAAGCTGCTGCTCGGCGCGATGGCCGTCGGCGTCGCGTTCGAAGTCCTACGGCAGGTGTTCGCGATGGCCGCCACGGGCGAACTGCTGACCGACGACCTCTCGCTGATCCTCCTGCAGGCCATGGGCGTGCTGTTCCGCCTCGCGGTACTGATCTTCCTCTTCATCGAGACTTCCGAGGGACGCACCTGGGCCCGCTGGGCCCTGGGCGGACTGTATCTCGCGAGCGCCGTCTATTTCTACTACCCGCTGGTCGGCCTGCCGTTCTCCGATATCGACCTGTTCGACGCCGCCACGGTCGCCGTGTTCCTCGCGCTGGGCGTCCTGCTCCTCGCCGCCGCGCCGATCCGCGACTACCAGGCGCAGAAGCGCGCGAAGAAGGGCCGCTAGGCGGCCCTTTCTCCTTCGGTCCGGAGCGGGTCCGGGAACCGCCCGCTACGAGCGGTTGCGGATGAAGACGCGCTTGACGTTGGGCTGGCCCGATTCCCGGTATTCGATGTCGAAGCGCCCGAGCGCCTGCACGAGCAGGGCGAGCTTGCCGTACCCGTAGTTGCGGGGGTCGAAGTCCGGACGGCTCTTGGCGATCAGCGTCCCGATATCCCCGAGGAAGGCCCAGCCGTTGTCGTCGGAGATCGCGTTGACCGCGGTGGCGACCAGCTGCACGATGTCGCGTCGGACGCGTTCGTCGGCGAGCGCGGGCGACGTCGCGACGGGAGGCGGCACGACGGCTCCCGCGGACACGGGTGTGGCGGGTGCTGCGGCGGGAGCGGGCGCAGGGACGGCCGATGCGGTCACGACGGGCGCGGTGGGCGCGGCGGGCGGCGCGGGCGATTTGTCGGCGGGACGGCGGACGGCGGGCAGGCGGCCG
>CAILLO010000016.1 GCA_903835065.1 uncultured Eubacteriales bacterium | reverse complement strand
GTGTTCAAGTCGCCCTTTTCCCCTTCATGCACCCCTAGAATAGCACGTTGCTAAGCAGATCGCTTGGCCCTGAAACCCCTGTTCCGTCCGATTCGGGAGGTTACTTCTTCACTCAGGAGTCAAGGATTGCAGTCGACCCGCTCCTGCGGCGCGCTCAACGCGGCCGATGCCCGGTCGCCGGGCATCGGGGGAGCGTTGAAAATGGCGCGATGCGCTCCTACGGCTCCTATGGCGCCAGGTCGAGGCGGAAGCGCTTCCGGAGCATGCCGTTCATCCCGTGGAAGGCTGTCCCCCGCACGTAGCGGGCATACTCCTCGGCGACGGGTTCCGGCGTGCCATCGTCGGCGGCCGTCGCTGCCCGATCGAGCATCCGGGACATCTCGTCGCGCAGCGTGCGGTGGAACCGGACCTCGAAGAAAAGCTTGTAGCCGACGAAGAGAAGGAAGATGCCAGCCGTATAGCCGACCATGGCCCAGGGGAAGGGCCACCCGTTGCGCGAACTGCAGTAGACGGGGCCCGCGACGAGCGGCACCAGGACGACGGGGAACAGCCAGCCGACCTTGCGCTTCCGCAGCTTCTCCCGTGCGACCTCGACGGCGAAGGCCTGCCGGGCGGCGTGGACGGCTTCGTCCTCCCTCATGGGTCGACCTCCCCCATTCTCCCGATCGCGAGCAGGATGCCGTGCAGCACGGCCTGCGGGCGAGGCGGACAGCCGGGGACGTAGACGTCGACGGGCACCAGACGGTCGATGCCGTCGCGGGTCGCGTAGGAGCCGCGGAAGATTCCGCCGCTGCACGCGCAGGCGCCGACCGCGACGACGAGCTTCGGGTCGGGCGCCGCATTGTATGTGCGGATCAGGGCCCGCTCCATGTTGCGCGTCGCGGTGCCGGTCACGAGGAGCATGTCCGCGTGGCGGGGCGAGGCGACGAAGTGGACGCCGAAGCGCTCGAGGTCGTTGAAGGGGTTGTTCAGCGCGTTGATCTCGTAGTCGCAGCCGTTGCAGGACCCGGAGTCCACCTCGCGGACCGCGAGGCTGCGCCCGAAACGGCGACGAATCTCCTTTTCGAGCAGTCGGCCGGTCGTCTCGACGGGCTCGGCGGGCACGAGATCCTCGCGCACGACGAGGGGAGAGTGGCGCAGCGCGGCGCGGTCGCGGCGGGCGAGCTCGAAATGCGGGGTCATCCGGGCCGCGCCGGTCGGGCAGACGTCGGCGCACAGGGCGCAGAAGACGCACTGGTCGTAGTCGATGCCGATGCCCGTCCCCGGCTGGAGGGAGATGGCCCGGGAAGGACAGCGCACGACGCACTCGCCGCATCCGTTGCAGGCCGCGGGGTCGATGCGCGGCGACGCCGAGAAGTTCGTCGCGTCCATCGGCTCCTTCGGGTACCGGAACGTCAGTCGCCCGTAGAGGAGGATCTTGCCGACCATGCTCACCGCTTCGCCCTCCTCATAGGTCGTTGCCCGCGTACGAGAGGTTGAAGCTCTTGTTGATCAGCGGGAAGTCCGGCACGACGTTGCCCTGGACCGCGAGGCACAGGGCCGGCCAGGCGCAGAACGAGGGCGTGCGGACCTTGTAGCGCGCGACGTTGCCGTCCGCGTCGGTCTCGAGCCAGTGCAGGTTCTCGCCGCGGGGGGATTCGACGAGACCGAAGGCTCCGCGGTGCGGGGGCAGCGGGCCGACGGCGGCGAGGACCGGGCCGTCCGGCATCGCGTCCAGGGCCTGGTCCATCAGGTCGAGCGAGGCGAGGCATTCGTCGATCTTCACGTTCATCCGGCAGTTCACGTCGCCGTTGTTGTGCTCGGAGACGCGCACGCCGAGCTCGCCGTAGGCCGCGTAGGGGAAGTCGCGCCGCACGTCGTAGCGCACGCCGCTGGCCCGGCCACCCGGACCGGTGACGTTCAGGTCGGCGGCGGCTTCGGCGGACAGCACTCCGGTCGTCTCGACGCGGTCGATGAACAGGTTGTTCGCGTGGATCAGGGCCGACGTGTCCCCGAGTTCCGCGCGGATGCGGGCGATCTGCCCATGAAGGCTATCGGCCTTCCCGGCCGCGAAGTCCCTGCGCAGGCCGCCGATGCGGTCGACGCTGCGCAGGAAGCGCATGCCGCAGAGCTCGTCGGCCATCAGGTACGCCCAGCCGCGCATCATGCGGAACTGGAACGCGCCGAAGCCGTACGCCGTGTCGAGGCAGATGCCGGCGAGGTCGCCGAGGTGCGAGGTCAGGCGCTCGAGCTCCGCGAACAGCACACGGCCGTACCGGGCGCGGGCGGGGACCTCGATTCCGGCGATCCGCTCGGCCGCTTCGCAGTAGGCGAGGGAGTTCGCGAAGGTCTCGTCGCCGGAGATGCGCTCCGAGAAGAACAGGACGCGTTCGGGGGTCTCACCTTCGCACAACTTCTCGATGCCGCGGTGCACGTAGTAGAGGCGCGCCTCGAGGTTCACGACGGGTTCGCCGGCCACGCTGAAGCGGAAGTGCCCGGGCTCGATGATGCCGGCATGGACGGGGCCGACGGCGATCTCGAAGACGCCCTCGCCCTCCACGCGCCGGAACGGCTGTTCCAGCGCGGCGCGGGGCGGCTTGCGGCCGAGGGGGAAGTCCCGGCGCAGGGGGAACTCGCCGTCCGGCCAGTTTCCATGGTGCACGAGGCGTCGCGCGTCGGGATGGGCCACGGGCGAAAGCCCGAAGAGGTCCTGGATCTCGCGCTCGTAGAGAGCGGCGGCGTGCACGGTCGCGGCGATGCTCGGGAAGGTCCCGGGGTCGTGCGCGACGGGCAGTTCGAGGGTCAGCAGGCTCCCCGCGGCGCGGTCGGTGAAGACGTAGCGCAGCAGGTACCGGCCGTTCGCGGAGCGCTCGTCGATGGCGAAGAGGGCGGCGAGGGACAGGCCCTGCTCGCGGACGAGGCGGGTGGCGACGTCGGGCAGGTCGTCGGGCGCGACGGAGCGGCGGATCTCCTTCATGGTCAGCCTCCCCCCTGCCCGGTCAGAATCGTCTGAGCTGCGTCGATCAGTTTCGTCAGCCACGACGGGAGGAAGACGCCGGTCACGAGGATCAGGGCGAGCAGCACGACGACGGCCACGGCGCCGAAGCGGTTGGGCTCTCCCGGGACGAGCGGCGCGGCGGGCGCGGGCGCGGTCCCGGCACGGGCCGCGGCGACGGCCGCCGGCCGCGGGTAGAACACGCGGAAGAGCGCCTGGATGATGCCGGCGAAGACCAGGGCGAGCAGCAGCGCGATCCCGGCACCCAGCACGTAGAGTTTCTGCTGGAAGACCGACGTCAGCAGGGCCAGTTCGCTCGCGAAGAGGCTGAACGGGGGCGTGCCGCCGATCGCGACCAGACCCAGCAGGAACACGGGGCCGGTCACGGGCAGCAGCTTCAGCAGTCCGCCGACCCTGCCGATTTCGCGCGTGCCGGTCTTCTGGAGCACCGTGCCCGATGAGAGGAACAGCAGCGACTTGGTCAGCGAGTGGTTGATCATGTGATAGAAGGCGGCGAACAGCGACAGCGGCGTGAACAGGCCGATGCCGATCGCGGCGAGGCCCATGTGCTCGATGCTCGAGTACGCGAGCAACCGCTTGTAGTCCTTCTGCGTCAGCAGGAAGACGGCGGCGGTGGCGACCGAGAGGACGCCCAGCCCGACGAGCAGGCGCCCGGTGTAGAGGGAGCTGCCGAGGTTGCGGTTGACGATGGCGGCGGTGCGGAGGATCGCGTACATCGCGGCGTTCAGCAGCACGCCGGACAGCAGCGCGCTGACCGGGGAAGGCGCCTGGCTGTGCGCGTCGGGCAGCCAGTTGTGCATCGGGGCGAGGCCCGCCTTGGTACCGAAGCCGATGAGCAGGAAGATGAAGGCGAACTTCAGATAGGAGCCGTCGAGCGAGTCGGCCCGGGCGAAGAGGGCGGTCCAGTCGAGGCTGGTCCCTTCCGCGAGGACGCCCTGCGCGGCGCTGTTCAGGAACACGATGCCGATCATGGCCAGCGTGATGCCGACGGAGCACAGGATGATGTATTTCCAGGCCGCTTCGAGCGCCGCCTTCCCGTTGTGGAATCCGACGAGGAAGACGGAGGCGAGCGTCGTCGCCTCGATCGCGATCCACACGCCGCCGAGGTTGCGCAGCGTCAGCGTCAGGACCATCGTGAACAGGAAGCCGTGGATCAGCAGGTAGAGCGCCCGCACCTTCTTCGGGTCGAGCGACCCGCGGCGGATCTCCTCCTCGACGTACCCGATCGTGTAGAGGCTGGTCAACAGGCCGACCAGCGCGACGAGGTCGAGCAGGATGACGCTGACGGCGTCGAGGTAGAAGAGGTTCCCGGGCATGGCGGGTGCGGCGGTCCCCTGCGTCAGTACGGTCCACGTGGCGAAGGTGGCCACGGCGGCCGTGGCCAGCGTCTCCGCGAGCGAGACGGCGTGCCGGACGCGGCGGGGCAGCGGCAGAGCCAGCACCGCGAGCGCGACGATTGGGACGAGCCAGAGCAGCAGTTCCATCCCGCCTATCCTTTCAGGTCGCTCATCGCGTCGGTGTCGGTGGTCTCGAAGGCGCTCTCGATGCGGAAGACCAGGACGCCGAGGATCAGCACCGCGGAGACGAGGTCGATGAAGACGCCGATGTCCACGATGAAGGGCATGCCGTTCGATGCGTAGAGGGCGGTGACGAACAGGCCGTTCTCGATGGCGAGCAGGCCGACGATCTGGCCGATCGCCTTCTTGCGGCTGATCAGGAAGAACAGACCGACGAGGGCCGTGGACAGCGAATCGACGAGCAGCACGAGCGTCGTGCCGTCCTGCACGGCGCCGATCCGGGAGACGGCGACGAACACGACGACGACGAGGGAGAGGCTCAGCAGCACGAGCGTCGGGATGTTGAACAGGAAGTCCTTCTCGACCCGGTACTCGACGGCCCGGTAGGTGCGGTGGAGCACCCGGGGGATGTACCAGACCTTCAGGGCGAGGATCGCGGCGCAGACGACGAGCAGGTCGACCCGGCCGGTCGCGGCGACGGTCGTGAGGCCGAGCAACCCGGTGTTGAGGGCGACGAGCACCGCCTGGACGCGGAAGGCGCCGATATACGAGTGGATGCGCTTGCTGGCCATCAGCACGAAGGCCGACAGGAGAAGCAGCGCGGACAGGACGACGCTGAACGGCTCCATGGTCACCTCCCCGGAATCAGGAACTGCAGCACGCCGAGGAACGAGAGGATGAAGGCGATGGCGGCGAGGTTCGGCACGCTGAAGAAGCGCAGCTTCACGGTGGCCGCCTCGACGGCGCCGACGAGCAGCGACAGGAACAGGAGCTTGACGGCGAACGCGACGAGCGCCAGGAGGACCCCGGGGACGCCGGGGACCGCGGCGAAGGGGTCGTACGGGAGGAAGACGTCGGCGAGCAGCGCGAGCAGCGCGTACTGCTTGAGGGCGGCGCCGTACTCGAGCAGGGCGAGGTGGCGGCCGGAGTCCTCGAGGACCATCGCCTCGTGGACCATCGTGAGCTCGAGGTGCGTCGCGGGGTCGTCGACGGGGATGCGCGACGTCTCGGCGAGCAGCACGAGCACGAAGGCGAGGAAGACGAGCAGCAGCGAAGGCTGGAGCAGCGGGAAGCCGAGGGCGGTCATCGCCGAGAGTACGCCGGGGATCGACGTCGTCTTCGCGAAGAGGCCGACCGCGAAGAGGCCCACGAGCATGGCCGGCTCGACGAGAGCCGAGATCATGGCCTCGCGGGCGCTGCCCATCCCGCCGAACGAACTGCCGGCGTCCATGCCGGACAGCACGAGGAAGAAGCGGCCGAGCGCGAGCACGAAGAAGAACAGGATCAGGTCGCCCGGGAAGGCGTCCGGGAGCACCCGGACCGTCGCCGGCATCATCGCGGCGGCGAACAGCGAGGTCGCGAAGACGACGAACGGCGCGGCGCGCAGGACCCAGGACGTCGCGTCCGACACGACGGCGGACTTGCGGAGCAGCTTCAGGAGGTCCCGGTACAGCTGCAGGAGGGGCGCGCCCTTCCGCTTCTGCACCAGGGCCTTCACCTTGCGGATCGCGCCGATCGGCAGCGGCGCGAGGAGCAGCGCGGCGGCGACCTGGAGGAGCCAGTAGAGGATCGTCTTCATGCCGCCCCTCCCCTCACGCGACCAGGAAGTACACGAGTCCGCCCAGCAGGGCGAACAGGATGTACGCGAGGTAGCGCCGCAGGCTGCCGGTCTGGATCGTGGACTTGGCCTTCTGCGACAGGGCGTTGACGAAGGCGACGAGCGGCTCGTAGAGGAACTTCTCGAACGGCGACACGCTCTTCACGGTGTACGCGATCGAATCCGGATGGTAGAGGTGCTCGCCCTCCGCCCGGCGCTCGCGCGTCGGCCGGAACAGGAAGCGGAAGATGATCTGGAACGACTTGGAGAAGCCCATCGCGCTGTACTGCATGCGCGCGTCGATCGTCTCGAAGCCGCAATCCCAGGTCCCGTACCTGCGGACCAGGAATCGGCCGCCGATCAGCCGCACCGCGGCCAGCGCCGCGAGCAGGAAGGCGGCCACACCGCCGGCGACGAGCAATGGAGAGTAGGTGCCGGACGCGACGGGCGAGGTCGACAGCGCCGACGGGTCGAGGCCCAGCCAGCCGGTCGAGACGGCGGAGGGCGAGAAGCCGGTCAGGCCGAGCACGGGACGCTCGAGCACGCGCAGCGCGGCGCCGGGGACGAGGCCGAGGACGAGGCAGAAGGCGACGAGGAGGCCGCCGGAGATCCGCTCGGGCAACGGCGCTTCATGCGCTTCGGCGGCCGCGGGAGTGCGGGGCCGGCCGAGCAGGCCGACGCCGAGGAGTTTGAGGAACGTGGCGGCGGCCAGGGCTCCGGCGAGGGCCAGGGCGGCGGCCGCGAGCACGTAGAGCAGGCCGAGGCCCGACTTCTCGAGCAGGAGGCTCTGGAACAGCGCCTGGAAGGTCATCCACTCGCTCGCGAACCCGTTGAAGGGCGGCATCGCCGAGGCTGCGAGCGCGGCGCCGACGAGCAGAACGGCGGTGGCCGGCATGCGCCGGACCAGCCCGCCAAGGTCCTCGAGGTTGCGCGTATGCGTCGCATGGTGCACTGAGCCGACGCCGAGGAACAGCGCGCCCTTGAACATCGCGTGGTTGAAGGCGTGGAACAGCGTCGCGGCGAGCGCGAGCGACGCGAGGGCGGGCCGGCCCGCGGACAGCGCGAGGAAGGCGACGCCGAGGCCGGTCACGAGGATGCCGACGTTCTCGATCGTCGAATAGGCCAGCAGGCGCTTCATGTCGCTTTCGACGTATGCGTGCGACACGCCGGTCAGGGCGGTCACCAGCCCGAGGATCAGCAGCGCGCCGCCCCACCAGCCGTCCGGCACGCCGAGTCCGACCAGCACGAAGCGCAGCATGCCGTACAGCGCGGTCTTGACCATGATGCCGGACATCAGCGCGGACACGTTCGCCGGCGCGGCGGGATGCGCGTAGGGCAGCCAGACGTGCAGAGGCACGACGCCGGCCTTGATGCCGAAGCCGACGAGGAACGAGAGGAAGACGACGGTCCGCGCGCCCGGTGACAGTCCCGCGGCGGCGCCGAGGTCGAACGTCCCGGTGTTCGCATAAAGCGTCAGGATGCCGGTCAGCAGGAACGCGGTGCCGACCGCGGTCATGACCAGATAGATCGTCCCGGCCCGGACGTTCTCCTCACGCTCCGACTCGAAGACGACGAGGAAGTACGACAGCACCGACATGATCTCCCAGGCGATCAAGAAGAAAACGGCGTGCCCCGCGGTGAAGACGAGGCCCATCGACAGCACGAACAGCGCGTAGAGGGCGTCGAACAGCGGAAGGTTCCGCTTTCCGGCGTAGGGCGCGAGATAGGAGACCGAGTACAGGGACACGCAGAAGACGAGCACGGACAGAGCGAGCAGGAAGTAGGCGGACAGGTCGTCCACGACGACCTTCAGTTCGAGCTGGGGCACCGTCCCGACGAGGTCGGCGAGCACGAGGCGGCCGGGTCCGGCGAGCAGGTGCAGGAGCGAGGCGGCGGCGCCGACGACCGCTCCGGCCATCGAGGCGGCGTGCGAGGCGACGTTCGCGGCGCGGGGACAGCGGGACAGCAGCAGCGCGAGGACCGCGGCCGAGAGGTAGAGGGAGAAGGAGATCCAGAATCCGAGCCCGGTCTGTGCGAGCGCCATGGAAACCGTCATCCCCCCTTGCCGGTCTTCGGCGTTTCCCGCCTCGGACCGCATTCCACCATATCACCCGCGCCGGGGGGAGTCAACGCCAACCCGCCCAAATCACGTCGCCCGTGGAGACGTATCCCAACTTGGCCGCGAGCGCCATCGAGGCGCGGTTGCCGCACTTGATGTGCACCGTCGGGATGCCGCCCGCCTCGCGCACCTTCCGGCACAGCGCGACCGACATCTTCTCCGCGAGGCCCTGCCGCCGGTACTCGGGCAGCACTTCGAGCACGCCGAGGGTCCCTTCGTCGTGGGTCAGCGAGAAGCCCGCCAGACGCCCGTTCCGGAAGACGCCGACCGAGGGCCCGCAGCGGATCCGCTCCTCGATATACGCGGCGTCGAGAGCGAGCCGCATCTCGTAGTGCTCGTGGATGTACGGCGCGAGGTCGGGCGTCAGCGGAACGATCTCCGGGTCGGGCTCGGGCAGGACGGCGTCGGGCCATCCCGCGACCGCGTCCACCGTGAAGAAGGACGAATCGCCGTCGTCGACGAGCGCGGCGAGGTCGGCGCCCTCCGAGGCCGTCGCGGCGGACAGGACGACGAACCCTCTTCCCGTTCGCTCGTCCTTCATGCGGAAGAAGCCGGACCGCCCGCAGGCGTGGAAGTCGCGCAGATCCCGCCATTCCGACAGGATCCGGAGCGGACTGAAGTTGCGGGCGGGGTCCGCGCGCAGGACCTCCTCGAGCTGTCCCTTCGGGACGGACCGGACGCTCTCCATGGATGGGCACCCCCTGTTCTTCCGATTCTACCGCAGTTCGCCGCCGCGCCCTACCCGACGCCGCCCGGAAGCGGTATGATTCCGGAGAGGAACACAAGGAGGGCGACAAGATGACGACGAATGCCGACCGCACGATGGAAGCCTATCGGAACGACATGGTGGCGGCGCTGTCCGCGCTGATCGCAGTGCCCAGCGTGAAGGGCGAGGCCGTCGCCGGCGCCCCGTTCGGCGCCGCGACGCGGCAGGCGCTCGAGCTCGCGCTGTCCTGGGGCGAGCAGGCGGGGTTCCGCACGAAGATCCTCGATGGCATGTGCGGCTGGCTCGAGTGTGGCGAAGGCCCGCGGCTAGTCGCGGCGCTGTGCCACCTCGACGTCGTGCCGGCCGGCTCCGGCTGGACCGGCGACCCGTTCTCCGCGCGCGTCGAGAACGGTCGCATCGTCGGCCGCGGCGCGATCGACGACAAGGGTCCCGCCGTCGCGACCTTCTTGTCGCGCGCGGACTGCCGCCCGGCACGCGTTTCCGCCTGATCCTCGGGCTCGACGAGGAGAGCGGCTCCCAGTGCATGGTCCGCTACTGCGAGACCGAGGAGCTTCCGATGCTGGGCTTCACGCCCGACGCGGACTTCCCGGTGATCAACGCGGAGAAGGGAATCCGGATGTTCCGCCTGTCGGTCCCCCGCGCCGCCGCCAAGCCCGGCGCCGCGCTGCGCCTCGTCTCCGCCGAGGGAGGCAGCCGGCCGAACATGGTCCCCGGTCTCTGCACGCTGGTCTTCGCGTGCGACCCGGCCCGGCGCGACGACTGGGTCGCCCACGCGCGCAATCTCCCCTATATCGTGCCGATCTCCGGGGAGGGCGCCGGCCGCCCCTTCCCCGTCGCCGTCGAGGCGCTGCCCGAGCCCGGACGCTTCCAGGTCGTCGTGACCGGAAAGATGGCCCACGCCAGCATGCCGACGGATGGCCGCAACGCCGTCTCCGCAGGCCTTTCGGTCGCGGAATCGCTGCTGCGCGCCGCCGGTTGCGAGGACGCGTTCGTGCGCTTCTACCAGTCGCGGCTCGGGTTCGAGACCGACGGCGCGTCCTTCGGATGCGCCGCCGCCGACGCCGTGTCGGGTCCCCTGACCCTCAACGTCGGCATCCTCGCCCTCGACGAGCGGAAGGCCGACCTCACCGTCGACGTCCGCTGCCCCGTCACCGTGCCGATGTCGATCGTGGAGGACGCCGCCAACTCCGCCGCGGTGGAACTCAGCGCCACACTGCACGGGAATCCGGGGCATGGCCCGCTGTTCGTGCCGGAGTCCGACCCGCTGGTCGCGTCGCTGCTCGCGGTCTACGAGAAGTCCACGGGCGCGAAGGCGAAGCCGATCAGCATCGGCGGCGGCACCTACGCGCGCAGCATGCCCAACGTCGTGGCCTTCGGGCCGCTGTTCCCCGGCCGCCCGCAGGTCGCGCACCAGGCGGACGAATATCTCCCCGTCGACGAACTCGTCGCCTGCGCGGAGATCTACCTCGAAGCCTTCGAGGTGCTGGCGAAGGTCTAGCCGATCATTCCAGGAAGACGGCCGAGTACCAGTTCTGCTCCTCGTCGCGGGAGTGGAGCGGGTAGAGCGGCAGGCCGAATTTCGCGACGGTCGCGAAGACGTCGATGCCGACGCTGTGGAACGCGGGGCGCGCCTTCTTCGGGTCGGCGCAGGGGTGCCCCTTCAGGCCGACGCATTCCGTGCAACCGGCGCAGTCGCTGAGCGAGAACGCGAACGGCAGTCCATCCAGGAAGGCCTGTCGCTCGATCTCGAAGGACACGTCCTGCGAGGTCTTCTTGTCGTGCGCGTGGATGATGACCCCGGTCCGGTAGCGGCGGAAGACCTGCTCGTACTCCCACGGCTTCAGGGACCCGGGGCGCGAGGGGCACGTGGGGCCCTTGCCCCATTCGTCGCAGCCGAACATGCACTTCAGCAGCGTCCGGGAATCGAAGGCGATGTCGTCGATGGCGAAGGGCACGGCGTGGACGGCCCCGAGGGCGAGGGCGGTCCGTGCGTATTCCTGGGCGCTGCGCGGCTGGCTCATGGGGGGAATCTCCTTATCTTCTTCGTCGCGTCCGGCGGGCCGTCAAGAACGCGAGGACCATCAGCAGCGCGGCGGCGCCGGTCGCGAAAAGCACGGTCCCCTCCGGCGTGGCGCCGGGGAAGGTCGAGGCCCAGGTCGACTGGATCGCGTCGAACGCCTGCCGCCCGAACGAGGGGGTCGGCCCGCCGCGGTCCGAGGAACCGGCGACGAGAAGCGGCGCGTCCGTCGGAGGGGGAGCCGTGGTGGGCGCGGCCGTCGGAGCGGGCGTCGCGGTCGGGTCGTCCGCCGTTGGCGGCGTCGTCGGGGCGGATGTCGCGGTCGGGTCGTCCGCGGGGGGCGTCGCGGTGCGGCAACCGCGGTGGATGTCGGGCGAGGCGCACGCGTGGGGGCCTTCGTGGGCGTCGCGGAGGAGGTCGGGCGAGGCGTCGGTGACGCGATGGCGACCGGAGAAGGCGTCGGCGAAACCGGAACGCCCGCCCACGCCGTCGTCGCGGCCGGGTAGTAGCCGGCGGGGCCGGTCCACCGGTGGTCGCTCCGCATCTGGGCATCGGTCTTCAGGAAGTAGTCCTTCGTCGACCCAGGACCCATCGGGTCGTTCCAGGTGAAGTCCATGTGGTACCAGTTCGCTCCGACCTTGACCAAAAGCCAGGCGTGGCCGCTCCCGTAGGGAGTGGCGTCGGGCTTGCATTCCGTTCCGTTCGCATCGTATCGGATCAGGATGGCCCGGACGGGATAGCCCGCCTCGGTCAGCATCAGATATCCATAGAGCGCGTAGGCCTGGCACATGCCATCCCGTAGTACGGGGACGACGGGTCGATCATCGCGAAGGCGGAGATGTTGTGGAACGTCGTGTCGTAAGAGAATGTATTGCAGATGTAGTCGTTGATCGCTGTGAGCTTCTGGTCGTCGGTCCCGCCCGCGGGATATGCCGCGCTGCCTAGGAAGGCGTGCACGTGGTCCAGGACCTTCTGGCGCTGGGACTGCGTCTCGCGCCAGCCGACCAGGTAGTTGACGGTCTTCGCGTAGGCCGATCCGAGTGTGCCGGACGCCTTGACGCCCGTCGTCTCGAGATTGCCCACCTCGTAGTCGAACCCGCGGGTGGAAGGGTCGTCGGATCCGAAGTTCAGTGCGGAGCGGTAGTCGTTCAGCAGGTCCGTCCGCACGGACGCCTGGGTGAGGGCGAGGTCGAAGTAGGTGTTCGCGGCGGTCGAGCCGCTGACGACGTCGAAGCGGCTGTAGTGGTGGAGGATCGCATCGTGGAGCAAGGCCATGAGGTCGGCGATCACCGCGGCCTGGGTCGCTCCCGTCAGCGTGTAGACATGTTCCGGCGGGTCCGAATAGGTCAGCGCGGACACTTCGGTCGTGCCGAGGGGCAAGGACAGGAGCAGGGTCAGGAACAACGCCGCCAGGACGGCGACGGAAAGTGCGCGACGGGGAATCGAATGGGCGAGAGCCACCTTCAATGCGAGCTCCTCCTACCGCAAGAAGGTAACAGGGCGTCCCACCCAAGTCAAATCAAGTTTCGGTAACAGAACGATTGCAGCTGAAACCGCGCTCCCAGAGCGGATTGCGAGCGCCTCTTCCCTCTCGTGGAGATGGCACGCAGGATCAGGAACAGCACGAACAGAAGGACCACGCCGACGACCGCCAGGATTGCGATCGAGAGGGGCTGGCCGTCATGGAAGGCGGAATTCCAGGTGGACTGGACCAGGTCGACCGTCTTCTGGGCGATGGAAGAACCGTTGGGCGTCGGGGCCGGCTGGGTGGGGGCTGCCGTAACGGTCGGGGCGGTTGTGGGTGCCGCCGTCGGAGTGGCGGTCGGATTCGCGGGTTCCGGCGGCGCCGTCGTCGGCGTCGTGTTCGGGTCGGTCGTCACTTCGGGCGAAGGAGAAGGGGTCTCCTCCGGCGTCGTCGCGCTGGTCGGAGCCGGCGTGCCGCTCGCTGCGGGCGTCGTCTTCGGAGTCGGCGTCGCGGTCGGCTTCGGTGTCGGTGTGGGACCCTTGGTCGCGGCGGGGGCGGGCGTGGAGGTCGGCATGGCCCATGTGACCTCCGCGACCGGATAGTAGGGCGTCGCCTCCGGATAGGTCATGGCCCACGTATGGTCCTTAGGAGCCGTCGAGGTCGCGGCGGCACCCGTATAGAGCATCAGCGCGTCGGTCTTCATGAAGTAGGTCTTCCTGGCGACCGTCTTCCCGACCGGATCGTCCCAGGTGAAGTCGATATGGTACCAATAGCCGCCGGTCTGGATCATGATCCAGGCGGGCGATCCCTTCTGTGCTCCCGCATAGGCTCCGGCGTAAGCGTACGGCGTGGCCATGACGGCATTGAAATCGAGGCGAGGAGCGACCGTCCGGACGGTGAACCCCGCGGCCGTGAGCATCGTGTACGCATAGAGCGGGTAGGCAGTGCAGATGCCCTTCTTATAGGAGAACGAGGCGGGATTGATCATCTGGTATGCGGAGGCGTTCAGCAAGGTACTGTCGTAGTCGAAGGTCAGGGCGATGTAGTTGTTGATCGCGGTCAGCTTCTGGTCGACGGAACCGGACTTGGGATAGGATTCGCTGTTAAGGAACGCCGTGACGTGGTCGAGGACCGCCTGCCGCTGAGTCTTGGTCTCCCGCCATTCCATCGTGATCGTGCCGGTCACGACGTTGGTGTATTGTTCCGTTGCGAGCCCCATCCAGTACGTTTCACGGATGCCCGCTTCATAATCGTACTTGGGAAGATTGAACTGCCAGAGGTAGAGGTTCTGGAGTGGAGCCGGATTCGATGTATATGTAGTGAGTCAGGCCTGCGCCGCGGGCACGTTGCTCTTGAACGCGAAGCAGGTGTACTGATTGTCGATCGCGTTCTGGGAATGCGCGACGAGGTCGGCTTTCGCGGACGCGGCGTCGGTGCCGTTGACCAGATAAGTGACCTGCGGCGTCGGCACGACGGCCTCCACCTGCGGGCTTCCGACCGGCAGGGCGACCGCGAGGGAGACGACGAGGGCGGCGAGCATGACGACGGACAGGATGCGGCGAGAGGACTTCAGACCGAGAATTTCCTTCATGGCGAGACATCCTGGTACATGGTGCATTCGGTGGCTTCTTCCCGTTCAAGTTCGAGGCGGCTTCCGATCATGCGACGTCTCGTTTCGAGAAGCCGAGGAAGGCAATGGACACGAAGGCGAAATAATAGAACACGAGCACGGTCACTGCGAAAAGAAGCGAGCCTTCGGGAACCGTCGAGGCCATATCCCTCCGAAGGATATAAGGCGATAGATCCGTATAGGCGAACATCGAGAACTTCGCGAGCGTCTGAAGGATCGGAATATCGTAGGACTTGCCCAGGTTGGCCATGGCCGACGTCACAGTGCCTCCGATGAACATCAAGAACAGGGACAGGCCGATCGACAATCCGCTCGTCCGGAAGACCGACGCGATCATGAAGGCCATGGTGGAGATCAGGAGAAGTTCGACGCTCGCCAGCGCGAACCGGAGCAGGACGATCCAGATCATCGGCGTCGCATGCACGGCACCGTTCACGAAGGTCAGGTAGGGAGACGACGTGAAGCCCCGCAGCATGACTCCGCCGAGCAGCGCGATCCCCACGCTCAGGAAGAGCAGGCACAGGGCGATCAGATACACGCCGATGTATTTCGAAAGCAGGATCTTCCAGCGGCGGAACGGGCGGGTCAGGAGCAGGCGGATCGTGCCGCCCGTGAATTCGCTCGCGACGCCGACCGCAGCCAGCACGACGGCGAAGACCGTCAGCAGCTGCACGATCCATCCCTGCGAAGCCGCGTAGCCGAGCGCCGTCGAATCCTCGCTCTGCGGGAGGCCGCGATCGAGACGGTACTGGTCGATCGAGAGGTACTGCCCGGAGGATGAGATGACGAAACGGGTCTCCGCGATCGCCGTCTTCAGTTCGTCCGGCGCCAGCGTCGGTTGAAGCCGATCGTTCCCGACGATGCTTTCATAGACTCCCTTGTCCAACAAGGATGCGAGATTCGACTGCTGCCGCTGGATGGCCTGCTGCTCCTGCTGGATCCGATCGGTCAGAATCTGCCGGTCGGTCAAGGGCGACCCGTTCGAATCGGTCGCTCCGGTCGTCTGCGTGAGGGAGCTCACGAGAATGCCGAGAAACCCGACGAGCACCACGATGCCGAACATCACGAAGGTCGAGATGCGCTGCATGGGCTTGATGAATTCGTTCCCCACCAGGGGCAGGAACCGGAAGCGAGCCCTATTCAACTCCGCCACCTCCCGCCATCTGCAGGTATCTGTCCTCGAGCGAGGCGGTCGTCGGGACCACGGACAGGACGGCGATTCCCACTCCGACCAGCGCGGCGACCTTCTCGGGAACCTCCTCGCGAAGGCACGTCACGACGACGGTCTCTCCTTCGAGTCGAGAGAGGCCCGGTCGCTCCCCTCCGAGGATCTCGAGTGCATGGGCGGGAGAGCCGACCGTGAATGCGACCTCGCATGCGACGGGACCCGACGCGGCCAGCATCGACGCCATATCGCCCTCGCCGATCACACGACCCGAACGGAGGACGACCACCCGGTCGCAGAGCTGCTCGAGTTCGGAAAGAAGGTGGCTCGACACGAGGATCGCCATACCTTCCTCGTCCGCCAGGCTGCGGAGCAGGAGCCGCAGATCGCGGATTCCTTCCGGGTCGAGTCCGTTCGCGGGCTCGTCGAGAAGCAGCACGGCCGGCCTGTGCAGGATCGCCTGCGCGATGCCGAGGCGCTGCCGCATGCCGAGGGAATAGGTCTTCACACGACTCCGGATGCGATTCTCGAGGCCGACTCGAACGACGACTTGGTCCACGCGCGATGCATCCACGTCCGGGTACATGCGGGCGAACAGCTTCAAGTTCGTGAGACCCGTCATGTATTTGTAGAATTCAGGGTTTTCGACGAGACACCCGACTTGGGCGATGGCCCTCTCGAAATCCGCGTGCACATCGTGGCCCAGGATCCGGACGTTTCCTGCATCCATGCGCATGAGACCCGCGATGCAGCGGATCGTGGTCGTCTTGCCGGACCCGTTCGGTCCGATGAAGCCGAGCACCTCGCCGGCGCGGATCTCGAAGCCGACATCATGGAGAACGACCCGGGAGCCGAAACGCTTCACGAGTCGTTCGACCCGGACGACGGACTCGCCTTTGACGGAAACAGCAACGGGATCCATCGTCATAGGTGCATTCCTTGCCTCGGGGTTATGCGGAACACGTCCCGTTCATTGTACACGAAAAGCTCTCCGCGTCGCCGTCGAGATGGTAAGATATGGGTCGGAAGGGCCCCCGCGGTCGGAAAGGAAGAGACAGGCATGAACACCGAACCCGCGCTCCGCGATTCCTATTCGACGAAACGGCTGCTGCTCCGCGTGGCGGAACCCGAGGAGGCACTCGCCGTCCTCGATTTCTACTTGCACAACCGGGAATTCCTCGCGCCGACCGACCCGATCCGCTCCCCGTCGTTCTACACGCTCGAAGCCCAGACGACCGGCCTGCTGGCCGAACGGGAGGCCTTCCTTGCCGGCACCGCGCTGCCCCTGTGGATCTTCCTCAAGTCCGACCCGCACCGCGTCGTCGGCAAGGTGATCCTCTCCCAGATCGTCCGCGGCGTCTTCCACAACGCCTATCTCGGCTACAAGCTGGACCAGGGCCTGCAGGGGCAGGGATACGCCACCGAGGCCGTCGGCAAGGCCGTCTCGGTCGCCTTCCACGAGATGAACCTCCACCGGGTCGAGGCCCACGTCCTGCCGCGCAACCGACGGTCCATCCGCCTCCTCGAGCGGCTCGGCTTCGAGCCCGAGGGCTACGGCGCCCGTTACCTCAAGATCCACGGCGTCTGGGAGGACCACGTCCACTTCGCCCTCGTGCGCGACCGCCACCGCCCGTCCGTTCCCGCAGAGTCGCCCAAGCCGGGCATCCGCGGCCGCGACCTCGTTCTTGTCGGCGAGAAGACCCTGCTGCGATTGCCGACGGAGGCCGATATCCCCGAAGTCGTCGCGTACCGCGATCGCAACAAGGACCGGCTCGACCGCTGGAATCCGACGATGCCCGAAGGCGACGACCGCGCCGCCATGTTCCGCAAGCGCATCCTTCAGGCGGCCTACCGTTTCGAGACGGGGCGCGAGGCGGACTTCCTGGTCTGCCTGCCCGACCGGCCGGAAAAGGTCGTCGGCAGCCTGACGTTCCGGGACATCACGCCCCTGCCGCTTTCCTGCTGCGAAGCCGGCTATTCCGTCGACGCGCTGGTCGAAGGGCGCGGCTACATGTTCGACGCCCTCCACACGGGGTTGCGCTTCATGTTCGACGTGTTCGGTCTGAACCGCGTGACCGCATCCTACATGGTCGCAAACGAGCGCAGCGGCCGGATTCTGGACCTGCTCGGATTCCAGCGGGAAGGCGTTTCCCGGAAGATGCTGTTCGTCGCCGGAGAGTGGCAGGACATGGTGATGACGTCGCTGTTGCACGAGGAGTTCCGCTAGCACGCACCGCTCATGACGAAAAGAAAGGCCCTTCCGGCGTCGTCCGGAAGGGCCTTTCCATCGGGATGCGGTCCGATTCTACTCGGCGGCGACGGGCTCGGGCTCGACGGCGACGGCGGCGGCGGCCGGCTTGCGCGGCGCGCGCTTCGCGGCCGGTTTCTTTTCGGTCTTGGGTGCCTTGGCGGCCTTCGCGGTCTTCGGCTTGGCTTCGGCCTTGGGAGCCTTGGCGGCCTTCGGCTTCGCTTCCGCCTTGGGAGCCTTGGGAGCCTTCATCGCCTTCGCGGCGGGCTTCTTCTCGGCCTTCGGCGTCTTGGGGGCCCTGGCTGCCTTCGGCGCCTTCACCGCGGCCTCGGCGGCGATTTCGGCGGGAGCGGCCGCAGCCTTGGGCTTGCGCGGCGCGCGGACCTTCTTCTCGACGGGGGACGCGCCTTCGAGGACGACCTTCTTCGGGCGGCCGCGCTTCTTGGGTTCGACCGATACGACGGCGTTTTCGTCCACGACCTTCTTCGGGCGACCGCGCTTCTTCGGAAGCGGCGGGACCCAGCCTTCCGGCTTGGGCTCTTCGATCTTCTTCGCCCGCGGAGCCTTCGGTGCCTTGACGGCCTTGGGCGCTTTCGCGGCCTTCTCGACGGCAGGCGTCGGGGCGTTGGACAGGGAGGCGGATGCAATCGCGAAGGAATTCACGAGGATGCCGACGAATTTCGCGGTGTCGAGACCCAGCTTGGCGGCCATATCGTCGAGGCTCGGAAGATTGTCGGGGTGCACCGGGACCTTCAAGGTGACTTTCTTGTTCGCCATATTCATTACCTTCTTTCTTGGTATGGTGTACGATTAATTCCATACAAACATAGAAATCCGCAAAACACAATCGATTGCGTGAATTTATTTCGTATTTTTCCACAATTCATCACGCAGGATACGGAAAACGCCCGGAAGCACCGGTTCCGCGTGGTGGGGCACCACGAAACCCGCGGCTGCGCGCGCGCCCTGGGTGGCGTTTTCCGGCGCGATGCCGAAGTCCGCGACCCGCAGCATGTCGACGTCGTTGTCGTTGTCGCCGACGGCCACGGTGCGGAACCGCGCGCCGTCCCGCTCGAGCAGCGCCTGCAGTTCACGCAGGGCGGCTCCCTTGGAGACGCCAGCGGCCATGAGGTCCAGCAGATACGCGTCGGACGCGACGAATTCCCAGTCTTCGGAACAGAAGCGCTCCAGATGCGCTCGAATCGGCGCGAGCTCGTCCGGCTCCCCGCCCAGCAGGATCTTCAGCCAGGGGCCGGGAATGCCTTCCGGATCCGCCTCGATGTACTGGAGATCCTCGGAGGCCAGCTGCAGGCGCAGCACGTCGCACGAGCGCACGAGATGCGCGCCCTTGTCCGTGAAGATCTCGAGTCCGACCGAGGGGAAGCGGTCGAGGATGTCGCGGATCATCCCTTGGGCGGAGGCGGGCAGTTCGTGGGCGATCACCGTCCGCCGCGCCACACGGTCGTAGACATGGGCCCCGTTGCAGAAGATGCCCGGCAGGTCGGCCGGCAATGTCGGGACGTTTCGCGTCACGGATGCCTGGGTGCGCCCCGTCGCGACGACGAATCGCCCGCCCGCGGCGAGGAACTCACGGAGCGAGGCGACATTGTCCGGATGTAGCGTGCCGTCGGGCGAAAGCAGCGTGCCGTCGAGGTCGCAGGCGAGCAGGACGCCTTCGAAGGACCGGTCGGAACACCCCATGCTACAGGACCTTCATGTAGTACCGGTACACGCGGTACACCTTGGCTCCGACGCTCACCATGCTCTTCCAGGAGATCGTGTTCTTCAGGCCGATCGTCGAGGCGTCGAACCGCGTGTAGCCCCTGCGGATCGCGGCCATCAGGCTGCGCGCGTAGCAGGCGGCCATGACGCCCTTCTGGCGGTATTCCGGAATCGCGAACTGCATCATGCCGCGAGCGCCCCTGATCTTCTTCCGGTAGTACAGGAAGCGCAGGATGTTGATCGGCGACAGCCGTCCACTTTGCATGTGGATCAGGACGTCGTTCATGTCGGGCACGCCCAGCACGAAGGCGATCGGCTCGTTGTCCGAAAGCCGGCGGGCGATGTGGATCAGGGCCGGGTCGAGGATCGCGAGGTTCTGCTTGACGAAGTCGTCCACGTACTGGCGTGACGGCAGCGGGCTCGGCCAGTCCTTGGGGTAGGACTCGACGAGGATCTTGTAGACGTCGTCGACTTCCCGCTCCCGGTGCGTCAGGTCGGCCTGGTCGACGCGGAATCCGACGCGCTTCTCCGCATAGGCCGCGACCTTCTCGAGGCGCTCCATCTGGACCGACTCGGGCGTGGCGACCAGCGCGAGCAGGTCCTCCCACTGCTTGAATCCGCACGCCTCGACGGCCGCTCCGTACCAGGGCAGGCTGTAGGTGTTGAGCACCGCGGGC
Source organism: uncultured Eubacteriales bacterium (assembly GCA_903835065.1). GTDB lineage: Bacteria > Bacillota > Clostridia > Saccharofermentanales > UBA5734 > CAILLO01. The sequence goes on along the minus strand of CAILLO010000016.1, from coordinate 69,085 downwards.
GGTCCGTCGAACCCGTCGACCAGGATGCCTCGGTGGCTCTCGCCGTCGTCCGGGGACCAGGGCCCGAGCAGGTGCGTCGCGCCGTTCCTCCGGCACCAGTCCTCGGCGGCCCACAGGACCTCGGCGGCCGCCTCGGGCGACTCGGCTTCGAAGAGGGAGAAGTAGCCCCACATTTCCTTGTCGATTTCGCGCGACGGGTCGGCGTCGTACGCCTCCATGTCGTCCTTCATCTTGCGGTCGATGCCGCACAGGATCCGGGCGACGACCCGACGGCCCTCGTAGGCCAGGAAGAACGTGTGGGGCCCGTTGCGGTACATCTCGTTGTCCGTGCCGACGAGCAGCTTCTTCTGGTCGCCCCGGAGGTCCGGGACCCAGAACCGCTCCTTGCGGTACAGCCGGAACGGCAGTGCGATAAAGGCATCCAGCGACTCGTTCCCGATTTCCGAGACCCTGATTCTGCGTACTGCTCCGGCGTTGTCGCTGTCCATGGAAACCTCCGTTCGTGCGTCCGAAATCGAACCCATTCTACCATAGCAGGCTTCCCGTAACCCGAGGTACGCCACCTCCTACGTCTTTTTCCGTAAGATGCAGGCGTAAGTCCGTGCATATCGAATGGAATTGGCGCGGCCCCCGAGGAGGACAAGAATATGGCCAGAAGGATCCTGATCGTCGGCGGTGTCGCGGGGGGCGCGACGGCGGCCGCTCGGCTGCGCCGGCTGGACGAATCGGCGGAGATCGTGATGTTCGAGCGCGGGGAGCACATCTCCTTCGCGAACTGCGGACTGCCCTACTATATCGGCGACACGATCGTGGACCGCGACGAGCTCCTGCTCCAGACCCCGGAGTCCTTCCACGACCGCTACCGCGTCGACGTGCGCGTCGGCCACGAGGCCGTCCTCATCGACCGCGTCGCGAAGCGCCTCCATGTGCGCCGCCTTTCCGACGGCGCCCTGGTCGAGGAGCCCTACGATGCCCTGGTCCTCTCCCCCGGCGCGGACCCGATCCGTCCCCCGCTCGAGGGCGCGGACGAAGAAGGCGTCTTCACCCTCCGCAACCTCGCCGACACCGACCGCATCAAGACGTTCGTGCAGCAGCCGGGCATCCGGCGCGCCGTCGTCGTCGGCGGCGGCTACATCGGCGTCGAGATGGCCGAGAACCTGCGCGCGCTGACGCTGTCCGTCTCGATCGTCGAACTGACGGACCACCTCGTGCAGCCCCTCGACCCCGACATGGCCGGCGACCTGCACGCGCATGTCGCGAAGAACGGCGTCGGCCTCTACCTGAACTGCGGCGTCACCGCGATCCGGCGCACCGCCTCGGGCCTGTCCGTCCAGACCAGCACCGGCGGCGCGATCTGCGCCGACCTCGTCGTCCTCGCCGTCGGAGTCCGTCCGGAAGGCACATTCGCCAGGGAAGCCGGCCTCGAAATGGGCGTGCGTGGCACGATCCGCGTCGACGAGCACATGCGGACCTCGGACCCCTCGATCTATGCGGTCGGCGACGCCATCGAAGTGGCGGACTTCGTCACCGGCGCGCGCACCTTCGTCCCCCTCGCCTCCCCCGCCAACCGTCAGGGCCGCATCGCGGCCGACAACCTCTGCGGGATCCCGAGCGCTTACAAGGGCACCCAGGGCACCGCGATCCTCAAGGCCTTCGAGATGACCGTCGCCGTCACCGGCGCCAACGAACGCGCCCTGAAGGCGGCCGGCATCCCCTACGCGAAGACGTACACCCACAGCGGCAGCCACGCCGGATACTACCCCGGCGCGACCCAGATGAACGTCAAGCTCCTGTTCCGCGTGCCCGACGGAAAGCTCCTCGGCGCCCAGCTGACCGGCCGCGACGGCGTCGACAAGCGCTGCGACGTGCTCGCCACGGCGATCCGCGCCGGCATGACCGTGCACGACCTGACCGACCTCGAGCTCGCCTACGCGCCACCGTTCGGTTCCGCGAAGGACCCGGTCAACATGGCCGGCTACGTCGCGCAGAATGTGCTCGACGGTCTGGAGAAGCAGTTCTACGCCGAGGACGTCGCGGGGCTCGACCCCGCGAAGGTCACGCTGCTCGACGTGCGCACCGCGGAGGAGTTCGCGGCCGGGTCGATCCCGGGCGCCGTGAACATCCCGGTCGACGACCTGCGCGCTCGCCTGGGCGAGCTGGACGCGAAGAAGCCCGTCTACGAGTTCTGCCGCATCGGCCTCCGCGGGCACGTCGCGTATCGGATCCTCTCGCAGTCGGGCTTCCCCGAGGTATACAATCTGGCCGGCGGCTATCGATTCTACCGGGCGGCGACGCGCGTCTTCCCGATCACGCCGTCTTCTTGACCAGATAACGCTTGATCTTCTTGGTCGTGGTCTTGACGAACTCCTCGGAACGGACCTCGAACCGGCGGATCGCCTTGTATTTGACCAGCATGTGGTTGACCTTCTTGACCTCCTCGGCGAGGGTGGCGCGCACCGCCGCTTCGTCGGGAGCCTGTCCGCCGTTGTCCTCCTTCAGCTTGTCGAAGTCCGGGAAGATCTCGGCGGCGACCGTCGTCTCGCCGTCCGCGTCCTCGAGGCCGTAGACGAGGCTCTCCAGGATATAGGGGCTGCGGCCGAGCAGGCTCTCGACCTCCTCCGGGAAGATCTTCTTGCCGTTCTTGGTCACGATCACGTTCTTCTTGCGGCCCGTGATGATCACGAAGCCGTCCTTGTCCAGGTACCCGAGGTCGCCCGTGTGGAACCAGCCGTCCACCAGGGCCTCCTTCGTCGCCTCCTCGTTCTCGTAGTAGCCGAGGAAGACGTTCGGGCCGCGGCCGCAGATCTCGCCGATGCCCTTCCCGTCGGGTTCGTCGATGCGGATCTCCACGCCCGGCAGCGGCAGGCCGGCCGACTCGTCCTTGAAGGCGACGTCGCGGTTGAGCGCGAGGATCGGTGCGCATTCGGTCAGCCCGTACCCCTGGAGGCACTGGAAGCCGAAGTCGCGCAGGCCCTTCATGACCTTCGGGTCGATCGGGGCGCCGCCGCTGATGAAGAGCGCGAGCTTGCCGCCGAAGGTGTCGAGCACGGGCTTGAACAGCTTGCGGCGCAGGTCGATGCCGAAGATGCGGAGGAAATTCGAGATCCGTAGGCCGGTCTTCAGCTTCTTCAGCTTCTCCGGGTCGGCCGAAGCGCCCTGCCAGATCTTCTTGAGCATCGACTCGAGCATCAGCGGCACGACCAGCATCTTGGTCGCCTGGGACTCCTTGAGGTTCTTCGCGATGTGGCGGAGGCCCTCGCAGAACGCCACGGTGTTGCCGCGGTAGATCTGGCACAGGAAGCCGCAGGTGCACTCGTAGGTATGGTGCATCGGCAGGACCGACAGGAAGACGTCATCGTTGATGTAGAGCATGCTGCACATCGCCTGCAGGTTGATGCACAGGTTCTTCTGCGACAGCATGACGGCCTTGGCGTCGGACGTCGTGCCGGACGTGAACAGGAGGGCGCTCATCGTCTCGACATCGATCGGGAGGTCCAGCACGGCGCGGTTCCCGGCGGCGAAGTCCTTCCCGCCCTGGGCGATCAGCTTCGGGTACGACAGGACGCCGTCCCGGTCCTCGGGCTCGTCCATGCCGACCAGCAGGCGCAGGTCGGGCAGCGCGGCGCGGACGGCCAGGACGTCCTCCTTGCGGCTACCGGCGAAGACGACGGCGTCGGCCTTCGAGCGGAGCAGCAGATTCTGGATCTCGGCGGCGGGCAGTTCCTTGTCGAGCGGCACGACGACCGCGATGCCGTTCACGGCGGCGAGGTAGGCGACGCACCATTCGTAGCGGTTCTCGCCGATCACGGCGATCCGGCCGCCCTTGAGCCCGAGCGAGAGGAAGGCCGTGCCGAGCGCGCGCACATCCGCCTGGAACTGCGTGTAGGTCACGGGCGCGTAGTCCCCGCCCTTGATTGGCTTCACGAGGAAGGCGGCCTTGTCGGCGTAGAGCTTCGCGCTCTGGTCGAGCATGTCCCTCAGATCGCGGATCTTCCTGACATCATAGAGCGGATACTGCTTCATCTCGGCTCCTCCTTCATCGGTCGCGGACACGTACCGATTCTACCATAACGGGGCTATCCCGGAAGAGCCCGCCGGGCTACGACGCAGGGGTTTCGCGGATGTCGAACAGGTCGCGGATCTCCTCCTCGGACAGGCGGGAGAGGAACGTCTCCCCCGGGCGGAGGATGGCGTCCACGAGGCCTTTCTTGCGCTGCTGCATCTCGATGACCTTCTCCTCGATCGTGCCCTTGGAGATCAGCTTGATCACCTGCACCGACTGCTTCTGGCCGATCCGATAGGCGCGGTCGGTCGCCTGGTCCTCGACGGCCGGGTTCCACCACGGGTCGAAGTGGACGACCATGTCGGCGCCCGTGAGGTTGAGTCCCGTGCCGCCCGCCTTCAGCGAGATCAGGAAGATCGAGCCGGTGCCCGCGTTGAAGCGGCGCACCAGGTCGGAGCGCTCCCCGACCGGCGTGCTGCCGTCGAGGTAGGCGTAGGGAATCCCCTGCGCGTCGGCCCAGGCGCGGATGATCGAGAGGATGCTGGTGAACTGCGAGAAGACGAGGAGCCGGTGGCCCGACTCGAGCGCGTCCTCGACGATTTCGGACAGGAGCTGCATCTTGCCGCTGTCGCCCGTGTAGTCGGGCAGGAAGGAGGCGGGGTGGCAGCAGATCTGGCGCAGGCGGACGAGCACCGACAGGATCCGGATGCGGCCGCGCTCGGCGCCGTTCGCGGCGAGCTCCTCGGCGACTTCGCGCCGGGCGAGGGCGAGCTGGGCGACGTAGATCTTCTTCTGCTCCTCGGTCATCTCCACGCTCATGCGCGATTCGAACTTCGGCGGCAGCTCCTTGAGGACGTCCTTCTTGAGTCGGCGGAGGACGAACGGGGCGATCTGCGCGGACAGGCGCTCGAGGGCCTCCATGTTGCCTTCGGCCGCGATCGGCCGCTCGTAGAGCGACTGGAAGCGCGAGTAGGAGTGCAGATAGCCGGGCATGATGAAGTCGAAGATCGACCACAGCTCGTCGAGCGAGTTCTCGATCGGCGTGCCGGTCAGTGCGAAGCGCTTCGGCGCCTGGATCTGCTTGACCGCGCGGGCGTTGACCGAGGACGCGTTCTTGATGTGCTGCGCCTCGTCGAGGAAGCAGGCGGAGAAGGGGATTTCCGCGTAGACCTCGATGTCGCGGCGGAGCAGCGGGTACGACGTGATCACGATGTCGGTCTGCGAGAACTCCTTCATGAGCTCCTGCCGCTGGCACGGCGGCCCCGACACGACGATCGTGCGCAGCGACGGCGCGAAGCGCGCCGCCTCCTGCTGCCAGTTGAACAGCAGCGACGAGGGTGCGACGACCAGCGCGGGCGGGTCATCGGGCTTTCGGACGGACAGCAGGTAGGCGAACGTCTGCAGGGTCTTGCCGAGTCCCATGTCGTCCGCGAGGATGCCGCCCATGCCGAAGTCGGATAGGGTGCGCATCCAGCGGAACCCGGTCCGCTGGTAGTCGCGCAGCACGCCGGCCACTTCCTCGGGGACGGGATAGTCCGTGTCCTGCGGTTCGCGAAGGCTCATCACCAGGTGCTTGAAGGCCTGGTTGCGCTCGACGCGCCCCTGCTCGAGGCGCTGGAGCTCGGAATCGAGGTAGAGCGCCCGGTAGGTCGGCATTTCGACCGAGCCCTTGCGCAGGGCGTCTCCGTCGAGGCCGAGCTCCTCCATGGTGCGGGACACGGTCTGCAGCAGGCCGTCCTCGAGGTCGACGAAGGTGCCGTCCCGGAGGCGGAAATAGCGCTTCTTCTTCTGCAGGGCGGACAGGATCAGGGCGAGCTCCTGGTCGGTGATCTCCGCGTGCTGGAACGTGAACGACAGGAGGTTGCGGCCCTCCTCGAAGCGGAGACCGGTGCGGAAGGCGCGCGCGTCGCGGATCCGCAGGCGCCGGAACTCCTCCGAGAGGAAGAGCTCGGCCTGTTCGGCGAGCAGCGGCAGGTCGTCCCGCAGGAAGGCGTACAGCCGGTCCTCGTCGACGAGGACGGCCGTGCCGTTGCGGAAGCGGAAATCGCCGCGGTCGAAGAAGGCGATCAGGGCGCGCTCGGTGTCGAAGTCGCGGATCAGGATCCGGTCCTTGGACGACGTCGAAGGCGTGGGCTGCGTCGGCGGTTCGGCGAAGGGATTGATGCAGAGGTCCTCGTACCAGAACTCGACGGTGGCGGCGATGCCGTCGCCCGCGCGGTCGAAGTAGATCCGCGGCGAGAGGCCGGCGCTGTAGAGGCTGTCCGCGAGGTCGGCGTCGACGTGCACCTTGCCGGCGAGGCGCAGGCGTGGCAGCACGCGGGAGACGACCTTGGCCTCCTCGTCGGGCGAGAAGGCGATGCCGCCCGGAGAACGGGCCAGGGCGCGCAGGATCGGCGGCAGCGTGCGCTTCTGCTCGCCGTCCAGCCGGAAGACGAATTCGCCGCGCAGGCAGTAGCGTCCGTTCTCGGTCAGGGGCACGGGGGCGGGGACGTCGTGGATCGACAGGCGCAGCCCGTCGCCGCGGCGGTCGATCTGGAGGTCGATCGGCATCTCCGACCGGAGGACGACGGTCGGGCCGACGTCCTTGTCGGGCAGGCGCAACAGGAAGCGGAAACCCTCGAGGAGCTCCAGCGTGCGCACGAAGACCTGCGGGGGGAGGTAGACGCGGCGGCCCTTGAACAGGCCGTGGCCGGACGAGCGCGAGATGCTGCCCGGCACGAGGCCGGTGCGCGAGCGGAAGGCTTCGGAGTCCCAGAGCTCCTCGAGCAGGTCGACGAGCCGCTGGTCCGTCGCGGAGAAGCGGTGGTGCCGCGGGTCGAACAGGAATCCGCGGCCGACCTCCGTCGCGGCGCCCGTGCGCAGCGCCTCGCAGAATTCGGCGAGGTTGCGGATGCTGTAGAGCTTGTCGATGCCGATGCGGAACTCCAGGGCCGGGCGGACCGGCTGGCTGTCCGCCGTATCCAGCGCCAGGGCGACCTCGAGGTGCACCTCGGTCCGGGTCTTCTCCTCGCCGATCCCCTCGAGCGCCTCGATCAGCTCGGAACCCGGTCCGAAGCGGCGACCCGTGCGGTACGCCTGCTGCTCGACGGACGCGATCATCGCGGCGACGACGTGCTTGCAGGGTCCCTCGGCGGCCGCGAAGTCCTCGCACTCGCAGCGGCAGGTCTCATAGGCGCCTTCGCCCGAGAACCGGACCGTCACGTCGTAGGTCTCGGTGCCGCGCACGGAGGCGGACAGCAGGCGCGACGGCTCGTCGTACCGGAGCGAGAAGACCCGCCCCTGCTCGAAATAGGCCCGGCCCCTGGCATAGGTGGTCGGACGGGAGGTGAGGCTGAAGACGATGCCATCGTCGAGATGCGGTTTCAACGTCGGAGACTCCTTTTCTGCAACTGCATGGATGCAACAAGTATAGCAGAATCGGAGAAACGCGGCGCAACCGTCTGCGGGACGACGGGCCCGACCCGCGGGTTCATCCCGCGGGCTGGAGGTGCACCACGTCGAAGACGTCGCCGGTGATCCCGATGCCGGTCAGCGCCCGCGTCCAGGACTGGCCCGCGGATTCCGCCCTCACCTCGAAGCGGTAGCCGCCGCGGAGCGCCCTGCCCTCCCACGACACGGTCGACGGAGCGAGCGGCAGCATGTAGCGGAACGCGACCTTCGTCTGCCCCGGCGCGGGGATCACCGTGAAGTCGGCCGGATACGCCGGACTGCGGCGGCCGAGCCGCGACAGCGCGTACAGGTTTCCGAACGGATCGCGGAACTCGGCGGCGTACAGCAGCCCGACGGGAGTGAACACGACCCGGTCCGGCGTCCGCGAGAAGACGGCGGTGACCGTCACCGTCTCGAGCCCGAGGAACCGGAGCGGGTCCCGGTCGACGGAGCGCCCGAGCAGGTCGGTCTGTCCGCGGAAGTACCCGATGTCTCCGACGATGCGGAGCTCCAGGAACGGGCTGCCGGACTTCGCCCCGTCCGCGACGGTCACGGTCAGGTCGGTCGAGGCGAAGACCGGATCCCCGAAGACAGACACGGCCCAGGCCGAACCGGTCAGGGTCAGGCTCGCGGACGCGGCGCCCGCCAGCTGGTCCTTCCGCACCTCGAACCAGCCTTCGGCCGATTCGTCCGCGGCGCCCGTCCCCTCGACGGCCGCCGTGCCGGCGGACGCCCCGACGCGCGCGACGTCGCCGGCCCGGGCGAGGCCCCCGTAGGATGCGATCCGCCCCGTGACCCGGACGGGAATCCTCACGGAAGCCGCATCCGCCGGGATGACGTAGGTGCCGTCCGCCGGGTGGACGGTCTCCTCCAGCGCGCAGGCCACGGCCACGTTCCCGATTCCCCTGCCGGTGAAAGTCGCGTAGCGCAGGTTGCCCGTACCCCAGTAGTGCTTCGTGTACAGCGCGAACCCGAGCGTCCAGGACGGAGGCGACAGCACGACCGTGTTCTGCTCCGACAGGCCGAGGGCCGGGAAGTTCATCCCGCCGTAGCTGCTGCCACTGTAGTAAAGGACCGACGCCTTCACGTGCTCCTTCTCACGCGCGCTCAGCCGCAGCCAGCTCACGGCCGCGTCGGTGCCGAGGGCGATCTCCTGCCAGCTTCCCGTCCACTGCCACGGCGTGCTCTGGGGGTCACCGACCGGTGCGTCGGGGGGGGAAGAACGTGTTGGTGTAGGTGAATTCGTCGTAGGAGTATCCCAGATAGCGGTACTGGCCGGAAGCGGCATCGTACCGGTTGTTCGACACGAGGTACGGCGAGCCGTAGACGAGCAGGCCGAAGTCGCGGTAGGTCGCGAAACTTGCCCGGTAGGCGTGGTAGCGGCTCGCGACGGGGCGTCCGGCGGCCGCGAGCCAGGCCTCGAACGAAACCTGGTCCGAAATCCCCGCCGGAGCGGCCGCGGCGGCTGCGAAGCCGGGCACGAGCGCGCCGGTCAGCTTCGGGAGCGGCACGAGGCACGGCAGGACGAGCGACAGCAGCACGGCGACGGCGCGCAGGACAGACGCCGCGCCGCGGCGGGCCCGGGAAGGGCGTACGGCGCGAATCACGGCGCGCCTCCCGGGAGGAATTCCACATAGGTCATGTACGAGTCCTGGAAGACCACGGTGGTCGACGGCAGGGCGAGGTACCGGCGGGTCTCGACCGGCGGGGCACCGTCCACGCGGGCGGAGAAGACCGCCCGGTAGATGCCCGTCGCGAAGTCGGCCGCCCGCTTCCCCTCGACCGCCCCGAACAGGGCGTCGAAGGCGGCGCGCAGAGCGTCCTCGACCGCGGGCGTCGCGAAGGTCCGGTCGGACGTCGCGCGCCCGCGCTCGTCCTCCTCGAACAGCTTGTCGACGACCAGAACCAGCGGGGCGAGTCCGGAGCGGGAGGCGTTCGGATCGTACAGGAAGTAGAAGTAGCCGTTCAGGTTCTCGGCTCCCGCGACGGAGTCAGCGAAAACGAACGCGCGCGTTCCGGCCGACGGGTCGAGCGACAGGTCCGCGAATGCATACGGCGTGCCGGACAGCGACGCGACGAGCGCGTCGAGGTGGTCCGCGAAGCGCAGCGCCGTGGATTCCAGGGCCGTCTGCGCGCGCAGCGGCGCGAGGTCGCGCTCGCCCTGCGAGCTCGTGCCGCAGTACGTGCCGAAACCGGCTCCAAGGCCCTGCGGCACCGCGGCGCCGGTCGCGGAGCTCGACGGCCCGGGCGGGGCGGCGGGGTCCGAGGGGGCGCCGGGGGAGACGGATGCGGCGGGGACGGACGGGAGCGGACCCGACGGGGCGCCCGGCGTCGCGGCGGCGGACGAGGGACGGGCGCCTCCCGACGCGGCGGACGATAGGTCCGGCGAGGCGGTCGCGGCCGCGGGGGACGGGGCCGCGAAGGCGCCGGACAGGCCGCCGGTGGCGAGCGTCGCGAACAGCGCCGAGCCGAGCAGGACGGCGAGCGCGAGGCGCGCGGGCGCGCCCCTGCGGGAGGCGGCACGGCGGCTCGACGCGGCGAAGGCGCGCAAGTGGCGGAGCGCGCGGCGGAACCGGGGCATGCGGCGGAGGAGGGTGGAAGGACCGTTCTGTCTGCGCATGGGCATCACCTCACCCCCATCGTAATGGGGCGGCGAGAGCGACGGATGGCCCGGAAACCGACGGTCGGCGGCCGAACCGGGACAAGTCGCGACAAACGGCCGGAGAAATCAGCCGGCGAAGTACGCGGTGCCGGCCTCGAACAGGTGTTGGTCGAAATCCTCCGGGACGCCGCCGAGGTTGCGCACGAGGTTCGTCCCGCGCCTCTCGGAGTGGCCCATCTTGCCCAACACGCGGCCGTCGGGGCTCGTGATGCCTTCCACTGCCTCCACGGACCCGTTCGGGTTGAAGCGCGGGTCGCCGGTCGGCCGCCCCGCCTCGTCCACATAGCGCGTCGCGACCTGTCCCGCGGCGAACAGCGCACGGGTCTGGGCGTCACCCGCGAAGAACCGGCCCTCTCCGTGCGAGACGGGGATCCAGTGCAGGTCTCCGGGCGCGCAACGCGCCAGCCAGGGCGACGTCGCGCTCTGGACGCGGGTGCGCACGTAGCGCGAGACATGCCGGCCGATCGAATTGAACGTCAGCGTCGGGTCGGAGGCGGTCAGGTCGCGGATCTCGCCGTACGGCACCAGGCCGAGCTTCACGAGCGCCTGGAAGCCGTTGCAGATGCCGAGGACCAGCCCGTCCCGATTGTGCAGGAGGGCCATCGTCGCGTCCGCGACGAAGGGATTTCGGAAGGCCGTCGCGATGAACTTGCCCGATCCGTCGGGCTCGTCGCCGCCGCTGAAGCCGCCCGGCAGCATGACCATCTGCGCCCTGCCGATGCGCTCGGCCATCTCCTTCATCGACGCCTCGATGTCGGCGCGGTCGAGGTTGCGCAGCACGAAGACGTCGGGTTCGGCGCCGGCGCGGACGAAGGCGCGCGCCGAGTCGTACTCGCAGTTCGTGCCGGGGAACACGGGGATGAAGACGCGAGGTCGGGGGGCGCGGAGATGCACCGCCGGCGACCGGCGGGGGTCGTCGGCGCGAGCGGGCGCCGGCGCGTCGGGGAAGTCCGTGGAGACGGCTACGCCATGCGCGGCCTGCGTCGGGAACACATCCGACAACGGCGATTCGAAGGCCGCGAGAGCCTCGGCGAGTCCGATCGACCCGCCATCGCTCGTGGCGATGCGCGGCTCTTCGGTCGTCGCCCCGAGCCGGTACGCCCCGATCTCCTCGAGCGCGTCAAAGGCGTCGCTGCAGGGCAGGGTCCGATTGAGGCCGCGCATCTCGAGCACGAGACCGCCGTTGCCCGGCGTGAACAGCGCGTCGCCGGAGATCCGACCGCCCTCCGCAGGGGAAAGGAACCGGAAGCCGACTCCGTTGCCGAAGGCCATGCGGGCCACGGTCGCGGCCACGCCGGTCGAACGCACCGTCGCGGCGGCGGTCACAGCGCCGGTCGCCTGGAGGCGCGCCACCGCGGACAGCACTTCGCGATACCGGTCGAGGTCCGGAAGTCCGAAGGGGCCCTGCGGGACGGGCACATGCCAGACGGTCCGGTGCGGCGCCGTGAAGGCCGCGCCGGTCGTGCACGACGCCTTCGACAGGGCGACGGCGAACGAAACCAGCGTCGGCGGCACGTCGAGGTCTCGAAACGTGCCGGACATGCTGTCCTTGCCGCCGATGGCGGGCACGCCGAGCTTCGTCTGCGCGTGGTACGCGCCGAGCAGCGCGGCGAACGGGGCACCCCAGCGCGCCGGGTCGGGGCCGGTCTTCGGGAAGTACTCCTGCAGCGTCAGGCGCGCCTTCGCGGGGTCGCCGCCCAGCGCGGCGATGCGCGCGAGCGATTCGACGACGGCGTAGACGGCGCCATGGAAGGGACTGCGCGAGGAAAGGAACGGGTCGAAGCCGTATGTCATCAGGGTGCAGTCGTCGGTCTCGCCGTCGAGCACGGGAATCCGGGCCGCCATGCCCTCCTCGGGCGTCAGCTGGCGCTTGCCGCCGAAGGGCATGAGCACGGAGCCCGCGCCGATCGTCGCGTCGAACCGCTCGGCCAGCCCGCGCCGCGAGCCGCCCGCGAGGCCGCCCAGCACGCCCGCCAGGCGCGCCGCGAACCCCGCCCCGTCCCCGGCCGCTGCCGCGTCCGGGTGCACCGCCGTGAAATACCCGCCCGCATCGTCCGGCGCGGCCACCTTCACGGCCGTGCGCGACGGGGCGCCGTTCGAGTCGACGAAATCGCGTGGCAGGTCGACCAGCGTCCGCCCGCGCCACACCATGGTCATGCGCGGCTCCGCCACCACCTCCGCGACTTCGTTCGCCTCGAGGTTCTCGCGGCGCGCGGCGGCCAGGAACGGCGCCACGTCCTCGGGTGCCAGCACCACCGCCATCCGCTCCTGCGACTCGGAGATCGCGATCTCGGTGCCCGAGAGGCCCTCGTACTTGCGCGTCACGCGGTCGAGGTCGATGCGCAGGCCCTCGGCGAGCTCGCCCACCGCCACGCACACGCCGCCCGCGCCGAAGTCGTTGCAGCGGCGGATGCGGCGCGACACGTCCGGGTCGCGGAACAGGCGCTGGATCTTGCGCTCGGTCGGGGGATTCCCCTTCTGCACTTCGCTCGCGGCGGTCTCGACCGACGACTCGTCGTGCTCCTTCGAGGAGCCCGTCGCGCCGCCGATGCCGTCGCGCCCCGTCCGGCCGCCCAGCAGCACGATGCGGTCGCCCGGCCGCGGCCGCTCGCGCACCACGTTGGCCGCCGGAGCCGCCGCGATCACCGCGCCGATCTCCATGTGCTTGGCCACGTACCCGGGGTGGTAGACCTCGTCGACCAGACCCGTCGCGAGGCCGATCTGGTTCCCGTAGGAACTGTAGCCCGCCGCCGCGCCAACGGTGATGCGCCGCTGGGGCAACTTGCCCGGCAGCGTCCTGTCGAACGGCGTCCGCGGGTCGGCGGCACCGGTCACGCGCATCGCCTGGTAGACGTACGAGCGCCCGGACAGCGGGTCGCGGATCGCGCCGCCGAGACAGGTCGCCGCGCCGCCGAACGGCTCGATCTCCGTCGGGTGGTTGTGCGTCTCGTTCTTGAACATGACGAGCCAGTCCTGCGGCTTCCCGTCCACTTCGACCGTGGCGCGCAGGCTGCAGGCGTTGATCTCCTCGGACTCGTCGAGGTCGGCCAGCAGGCCGTCTTGGCGCAGCTTCTTCATGGCGATCGTGGCGAGGTCCATCAGGCACTCGGGCCTCTGCTCGAGGCGTCCCGCGTACAGCACGCGGCGCGTCGCCCGGTAGTCCTCGTGCACGTCGCGCAGGAACGCGGCGAATCCGCCGGGATGGCCCGGATCCTCCCCCGCGCCTCCGATCGACGGTTCGAACGCGACGTCCTCGATGCGCGTCAGGAAGGTCGTGTGCCGGCAGTGGTCGGACCAGTACGTGTCGAGCACGCGCAGCTCGGTCTCGGTCGGGTCGCGCCCCTCGGCGCGGAAATGCTTCTGGCAGAACGCGAGGTCGTCGAGGCTCATCGCGAAGCCCCACGCCTTGCGCATCGTTTCGAGACCGTAGTCCGGCAGCCCGCGGAATCCGCCCGCCACGGGCACGTCCTCCGGCGGCGGCAGCGCCTGCTCCAGCGTCGCGGGTTTCTCCTCCGCGGCCCGGCGGCTCTCGACCGGGTTGATCAGGTAGCCTTCGATCCTCCGCCGCCACGCGTCGTCGACCTCCCCGTACAGGGCCACCACGCGCGCCGTGCGCACCAGCGGACGCTCTCCGCAGGTCAGGATCTGCACGCACTGCGCCGCCGAATCCGCGCGCTGGTCGTACTGCCCCGGCAGCGGCTCCACGGCGACGACCGCCGCCGCGTCGGACAGGTCGACCGCCTCGTCATGCACTGCGTCGACCATGGGTTCCGAGAACACGAGGCCGCGCGCCTTCGCGAACTCTTCGTCCGACAGGCCGGACACGTCGTATCGGTTGAGCACGCGCACCTTCGCGAGGCTCTTCGCGCCCAGCCCGACCGTGAGGTCGTGCAGGAGGCCCTCCGCCTCGACCTCGAATCCCGCGCGCTTTTCCACATACAGCCGGCGCACATTCCCGGTCTTGCCCATCCCGACCTCCCCGAAAACCGAGGCGCGCGGAGGTCCTCCCCCGCGCGCCCTCGCTCGTCCGTCTTTTCAGCCTTCCTGCCGAAGGCCGTCCGCGGCCTTCTCCAGCAACTTCACGCTGCGTTCCAGGAACGCGTGCATCTCCGCCGCCGCCAGCGACCCGTGCCCGAGGCGGGCCAGGTCGTAAAGGTGCATCGCCACCTCGTGCGCGTCCTCCCGCTTGCCCGGCAGCTCCGCCAGCAGCTCCAGCCGCCTCACGAGTGCGCTGTCGTGGTTCAGCACCAGCTGGCGCTCCAGCGGGAACAGCTCGTCGATCTTCCCGTCCGCGAACGGGTCCGCGTCGTCTTCACTCTCGGCCCCGGCCGCGGCGCCCTCGCCGGACTTCTTCGCCTTCGCGGCCGTCCTCCGGCGCTGCTCCTCGAACTGCTTCCTCATCTCCTGCATGCGCCGCGACTGCTCGGACTCCGTCAGCATCGCGGGCAGCCCGTCCGCGCCCAGCGAACGGACCTGCACGTCGAGCTTCTCGTCGCGGGCCGCCTCGCGGAACAGGCGCGCCAAGCGGTCGACGGACTCCTTGTCCGCGGCCTCGCCCGACAGTTCCGAGTCGATGCGCTGGAAATGCACCTTCCCGTGCTTGTATTCGATCATGCTCATGAACGGGTTGTCGAGCTCGTGGTCCATCACGACGACGCCGATGCCGCGCGAGGCCGCCATCTTCAGGTAGCTCCCCTGCTTCGTGGCGTCCACGGTGTACCAGACCTTCACCGGCGCTTTCTCCTTGTTGGCCTCGAGATACGCGTCGAGCGTCGTGAAGGTCCCGTCGGTCGTCTTGTAGAGAAGGGCGTCCTTCATGCGGTCGTAGAACTTGTCCTCTCGCAGGCAGCCGTATTTCACGAACGGCCCGATGTCGGGCCAGAATCCCTCGTACTCGGCGCGCGACGTCTCGAACAGCGCCGTCAGTTTGTCCGACACCTTGCGCACGATATGCGTCGACAGCTTCTGGACGTACCCGTCGTTCTGCAGGAAGCTGCGCGATACGTTCAGGGGCAGGTCCGGGCAGTCGATGCAGCCCTTCAGCAGGAACAGGAACTCGGGAATCACTTCCTTGATGTTGTCCGCCACGAAAACCTGGTTGTAGTAGAGCTTGATGCGGCCCTCGAGCGTCTCGTAGACGTTCTCGAGCGGCGGGAAGTACAGGATGCCCTTGAGGCTGAAGGGATAGTCCAGGTTCAGGTGGATCCAGAACAGGGGCTCCCGGTAGTCCGAGAACGCCTTGCGGTAGAACGCGCGGTATTCCTCGTCCGTGCACTCCTTGGGGTTCTTGAGCCAGAGCGGCGACGTGTCGTTGATCGGCTCCTCGGCGCCGTCGAGGTGGATCGGGTATGGCATGAAGGAGCAGTACTTCTCGAGCACGCTGCGCGCCTTGCCCGGCTCGAGCAGCGCCTTCCCCTCCTCGGACAGGAACAGCGTCACGGTCGTGCCACGCTCGGTGCGGTCGGACGAACCCATCTCGTACTCGGTGCCGTTCTCGCTCTCCCAGCGCGCCGCTTCGGCGCCGTCCTGGAAGGACAGCGTGTCGATGCGCACGCGGTCGGACACCATGAACGCCGAGTAGAAGCCGAGGCCGAAGTGGCCGATGATGCCGGAGCTCTCCGCCGACGCGTCCTTGTACTTCTCGACGAAGTCCACGGCGCCCGAGAAGGCGATTTCGTTGATGTACTTGCGGACCTCGTCCGGGGTCATCCCGATGCCGTTGTCGGTGAAGGACAACGTGCCCTTCTCCATGTCCTCGACGACGTCGATGCAGTAGACGGTCCCCTCCGGCACCGCCGCCTCGCCCAGTGTCGCGAGCCTCTTCATCTTGCTCAGGGCGTCCGCCGCGTTCGACACGAGCTCGCGCAGGAAGATGTCGTGGTCGGAGTAGAGCCACTTGCGGATGATCGGGAAGATGTTCTCGGTGCGGACGGAAACGGTGCCCTTTTCCTGTTTCATGGGGTCGGACCTCCTCTGTGATCTCGGATGTATTCGCTGACGATCCGGTCGTATTCGGTGCGGATGCGGGCGATCGTCTCGTCGCGCGCGGAGGCGAGCGCCCTGCCCTCGATGGAAGAGACCGGCAGGACGCCGATCGACGTGCCCGTCAGGAAGACGGCGGCGTATCGGCCGGCCAGGACGTCGGATGCGGTCGCGGCATCCTGGCGGAGCGGGACTCCGGCGCGGCGCACGGCCTCCAGCACGTGGCGGCGCGTGACACCCAGCAGCACGTCGGCATCGGGTGTCGTGCGCAGGATTCCGGTGGCGCGGTCGAGGAAGAAGGCGTTCGAGCGGCTGCCCTCGGTCACGCGGCCGTCGGAGGAGACGAGCAGGGTCTCGTAGTATCGGCCGAACGGGCCGCTTTGGGCGAGCTTGGCGGCCACGGCCTTCTTGTAGTCCGGGCGCACGGCCTTCTCGCCGGGCTTGACGCGGTCCCAGGCCATCGTGCCGACGGCCACGCCGTTCCAGTAGGTCTCCTCGGCCGGGTAGGCATGCTTGCGCTGGTGCATCACGCGCATCGACTCGGTCGCGACGACGCGGAGGTTGCCGACGGCGAGCGGCAGTTCGCGGACCAGGAGCGCGGCGTCGTGCGCCAGCGCGGACGGGTCGACCTGGGGCAGGCCGGCGGAGTGGAGCGAAGCGGAAAGGCGGGCGAGGTGGTCTTCCCAGAACAGCGGGACGCCGTCCACGACGCGGATCACCTCGTACACCGCGTCGTCGTCGACGGGCGTGCGCAGGGCGAGCCCCGCGAGACCCTCCGAATCGACGAGCGTGCCGTTGACGCAGACGTAGCGGCCGACGTTCTCCTCGAGCAGCGGGTATCCCACGGTCGTTGGCACCTCCTTGAAGAATGGACGTGTCGATTATAGCGCACCGCCCCGTAGAATGGGAACCGGGAACGGCCATGGCGAAAAAAGGCCCGGTCGTGCGGACCGGGCCGATCGCCGCGACCTGTGGATGCAGGTCGCGAAGCCGTGACGGATCCCCGCCCGTCTAGGCCTTCTCGCCCGGCTTCACCAGCGCGTGCGCCGCGAGCATGGTCAGGGAATGCACGTCGAGCCCCATGTCGTAATGGGCGTTCAGGTCGGTCAACTGCGTGTGGCAGTTTTCGCAGATCGTGCAGATCGCGCCCGCGCCGGTCGCCTTGACCTGCTCCATCTTGACGCGCGAGGACTTCATGCGGAACTCCAGTTCGCCCATGGCGATCAGGCCGCCGCCCCCGCCGCAGCACCAGTTGTACTCGCGATTCGGGGTCAGTTCCACGAAGTCCTGCGCGAGCTTCGAGATCACGAAGCGCGGGGCTTCGTAGATGCCGCCGTTGCGGGCGACCTGGCAGGGGTCGTGGTAGGTCAGGCGCTTGTCGACGTTGCGGCGCAGACGGATCATGCCGCCCTTCAGGTACTTGGCGATCAGCTCCACGAAGGCCACGGTCTCGAAGGAGTGCTCCCCGGTCTGGTACTTCATGACGCGGTACGCGGTGCCGCATTCGACGATTGCGACGCGCTTGGCCTGCAGGCGCTCGGCCTCGGCGACGATGCGCTGGGCGATCGCCTTCGTGCGCTTCGGGTCGCCCATGAACGCGCCGAAGTTCACGGCCTCGAAGGAACTGAGGGTCCAGTTGATGCCGGCGGCATTGAGGATCGCGGCGGCGGGCACGATCGAGTGCGCGCCGGACAGGCCGACGAACATGACGTCCGCCTTCTGGACGCCGAGCGGAATCGTCTTCCGGCCGGCCGGGGTCGGGTACAGTGCCTCGACCTGGGGCTCGAGGTTCGCGATCGCCTCGGCGAAGCCCGCGGAGGAGCTCTCGACGTCCTCGCCCTTGGCGATGCTCATGTCGGCGAGCATGGACAGCAGCTTGGGCTCCTTGTCGGCGCCCACGAGGAGAAGCTTGGCGATGCTCATGATCTGCTGCGTGTCGATGCCGAACGGGCAGTAGACCATGCACCGGCGGCAGCCCGTGCACGAGTAGGCGGCGTCGTAGAACCGCTCCACCGCGACGTCGTCGAGCTCGATCGTCTCGCCGGCCCAGGGGGCGATCCGCCCTTCCAGCGAGAAGTACTTCAGGAAGACCTTGCGGACGATCTCCGCGCGGCCGACGGCCGTGTACTTCGACTCCGGCATCGACTGCCAGACGTGGCATGCCTCGACGCAGACGCCGCAGTGCGTGCAGGTCTCGAGGTAGAGGCGCATGGCCCGGTTGAGCTTCGTCTCGAAGAGACGCTTGAGTTCGGCCTGCATCACGGCATCCATGCTATTTCCTCCTCAGGAGGTTGACCGGCAGCGCCAGGAAGGCGTGCACGATCTTGGAGAACGGGACCACCACGAAGAACAGCTCGGCCAGCAGGACGTGCAGCACGGCGAAGTGGTAGTGCGTGCCGCTGAGCCAGTAGCGAGGGTCGAGGAACGTGAACCGGACGAGGCTGTCCAGGTAGCCCGCGAAGTGCTGCTTGGTGAGGATGAAGCCGGTCGTGGTCCAGGAGTTGCCCCAGCTCATCAGGTCGCCGAACAGGGCGAGGAAGATCACGAGAATCAGCAGGAGGTAGTCCGCGAGCACGCTGATCTCCCGGTTGGGCGTCTTGAAGCGCCGGAACAGGAAGTAGAACAGCGGAACGGTCACGCCGACGCCGACGAGTCCGCCGCCCAGCATGTCGCGCGAGCTTTCCGGCACCAGGCTGATCTGGGGCAGCAGGTCGAGGTGCCCCAGGACCAGCAATACGAGCGAGACGTGGAAGATCATCAGGAAGACCCAGAAGAGCGGCTGGTGGCGGCGGACCTGCGGCATCGCGAAGGTGTCGCCGAGCGCGGCGATCCTGGGCTTCTTCATCGACGGGAAGACCTGCAGGGTGAAGGGCGACCGGGGGGCGCGCCAGATCTGGACGATCCGATAGACCAGCATCCCGATGCAGAACAGGATCGAAAGATAGACCAGCGGGACCATGATCAGATATTCGAGCTGGTCGAACACCCAGAGAAGCCCGGTGTGCTGCGCGACGACGATCGAGCCGCTGCCGATCACGTCGGGCGTCACGGTCGCGAAGGGCGTCAGCGTGGCGAGCGGGGTCAGGGTCGGCGACACGCCGGCCGCGAGCGTCGCGGTCGGGGCCAGCGTCGGGGCCAGCGTCGGAATCGGCGTCGCCGTCGCCTTCGCGGTGGCCTTGGCGAGCGCGTCGATCAAGACGGGCGCAGACAGGGAGAACAACCCGAATGCCATCTTCGGACCTCCTTCAGGGTAGTCGTCGTGCGAGTCGGCCTGCGGGGGCGGCCGACTATTTCTGGCGCTTGACGTAGATGCGGATCAGTCCGGGCTCCTGCTTGACCTCGAGCACGGCCTGTCCGGTCGTGCGGGCCCAGGCCGGGAAGTCGGCGATCGAGCCGGGGTCGGTGGACAGAATCTCGACGACGTCGCCTACGGCGATCTTCGGCATCTCCATGCTGGTCTTGACGATCGGCATCGGGCAGGCGAGCCCCTTGTAGTCGAGGGTCTTCTTGATCTCGTAGTCGGCCATTGTCTCTCTCCTTCTCAGATGAAGAACTGGACGGACGATTCCTTGGCATCGGCGAGCATGGTGGCGACGCCGGCGCTCCGCATGTTCGGATAGTCGATCATCTCTTCCATCTTCATGCCCATCAGGTCCATCGACATCTCGCAGACGTAGATCTGGACGCCGAGCGCGCCGGCCATCTCGTACATCTCGTCGAGGCTCGCGATGTGCTTCTTCTTCATGAGGCCCTTGATCATGGCGGTGCCGGCGCCCAGCGTGTGCATCTTGGAAAGGATCAGCTTGTTGTTGCCGCGGGGCAGCATGATGCCGAACATCTTCTCAATCAGGTTCTTGCCATTGGCCTTCTTCTTGGGCGAGCGGAGGGCCGCGGTGCCCCAGAACGTGTAGAAGAGGACGACCTTCATGCCCATCGCGGCGGCGCCAGTGGCGATGATGAGCGCGGCGAGGTGCTTGTCGAGCTCGCCCGAGAAGACGATCATCGTCAGCTTGTTCTCCGGACCCGGCTTGTCCGCGACCTGTTGTTTCAGGGCCAGCAGTTCCTTTTCGAAGTCCATGACGGGTTCCTCCTCTTCGTGTCGATTCCGGACCATCCCACTCAATATCATCGCAATCGATTCTCTTGTCAATCGGTGGGTCTATCGGGTTCGGAACACCGAGTGCCGCGCACGATTTTCGTCGCATCCGTTACGGTTATCGCGCATATCTCGATGCGCCTATTCCGAGGTCTTCAGCGCCTCGATCATGTCGATGCGGCGCAGCCGGTAGACCATGGCGAAGGTCACCGCGAGCGAGAAGGCGAGCGTCAGCGCAGCGGCCTCGGCGAAGCTCGCCGGCAGGATGCGCCGACCGAACATGACCAAGTCGACCTCCGCGGATCCGATCACGTAGTGCGACAGCGGCGACCCGGCGAGCAGCCCCGCGGCGACGCCCGCCAGCGTGAGGACGAGGTTCTCCCGGAAGATGTAGGAGGCCACCTCGCGGTCGAAGAAGCCCAGCACCTTGATCGTCGCGATCTCGCGCGTCCGCTCGGTGATGTTGATGTCGGTCAGCGTGTACAGCACGATGAACGAGAGCAGCCCCGCCGAGAAGATCAGCACGAGGACGATCGAATAGATGCTCTTCATGGAATCGTCGAACTTGGATACGTTGTCGCTCGTCAGCACGACCGACGAGATCCCCCCGGTCGTCACGACGGTCTTCGAGAAGGTCTGCTGGGCTTCCGCGCTCCGGACGGTCAGGTCGACCAGGATCGAATTGTCGACCGGCGCCGAACCGTAAAGCCGCGCATACAGCGACGGCGTCATGTAGACGAAGTGCCGCAGGTAGTTCTCCGTGACGGCGGTCACCTTCGTGCGCACCGACTTCCCGTCCGCGTCGGTCAGCGTCACCGCGTCCCCCGCCTTGAGGCCGACCCTGCCGGCCAGTTTCTCGGTCAGCACGACGCCTTCGTCCCCGAGCACGATCGAGGCCTGCGTCACCCGGTCGCGCAGAACGATGAAGGGGGCCATCCCGGCCGGGTCCGCCGGGACCAGCAGGCTCGCGTCCATGGAAACGCCGCCGTCACCGGCCGACACCGTCACCGACTCGATGCGCCGGTCGAGCGATGCGGCGTAGTGCGTCTCCGCTTCCACCGCGGTCTTCACGGCCGCGCGCTGCGCGTCGGTCGCGCCGTCCTGCAGCGTCACCGTCGCCTGGTAGAGGAACAGGCTGCCGTATTGCTCGTCCACGATGGTCTTCACCGCGTCGCGCAGGCCGAAGCCCACGAGCAGCAGCGCCGTGCAGCCACCGACCCCGACGACGGTCATGAGGAACCGCGCCCGGTAGCGGAGGATGTTGCGCGCCGTGACCTTCCACGTGAAGCTCATGCGCCTCCACAGCGGCCGGATGCGTTCCAGCAGGATCACGCGGCCGGGCTTCGGCGCGCGCGGGCGCATCAGGGTCGCCGCCGTGGAAGCGAGCTCCTCGAACGCGACGAGCAGCGCGGCGCCGCACGTGACGGCCACGCCGGCGGCCAGCGCGGCGGCGGCGAAGGGGCCGTCGAACAGCAGCACGAGGTTCGGTATGGTGTATAGCGCCGAATACGCGTGGTAGATCGTCGGCGGGAAGAATTCGAATCCGAAGTACAGGCCGGCCGCCGCGCCCAGCACGCTTGCGGAGAAGGCGTAGAGCAGGAACTTGGAGGCGATGCGCAGCCGGGAGTACCCGAGCGACTTGAGCGTGCCCATGTAGGTCCGCTGTTCCTCGACCATCCGGCTCATGCTCGCGAAGCAGATCAGCATCGCGACGAGGACGAACAGCACGGGGAACACCCGGGCGATCGCGTCGAGCCGGTCCGCCGCGGCGCCGTAGTCGACGTAGCCGACGTTGGTGCTGCGGTCGAGCACGTACCACGTCGCGGTCGGGAGGTCGTCCAGCTTCGCGCGCCCGTCCATGAGCGTCGCGTAGCCGTCGGCGAGCTTCTGGTCCGCGTCGGCCTTCTGGGTCGCGTAATCCTTCTTCCCCTGGTCGAGGTCGGACTGCGAGGCGTCCAGCGTCGCCTTCGTCGCGGCGAATGCGGCCGCGGCGTCCCGCTTCGATTTCGCGAGCGTCGCGACCTGTGCGTCGAGCGCGGCCTTTCCGGCCGCCAGCTGTGCCTGCGCGGCGTCGAGCTGCGCCTGTCGGGCGTCGAACGCGGGCTTCTGCGCGTCGTAGTCGCCCAGCTGCTTCGCCTGGGCGACCGCCGCGTCGAAGGCGGCGCGGTTCGCCTCGTACGACGTCTCACTGGACTGCCAGGCCGCCCGGCCGGCGGCGAGGTCCTTGCCGGCGGACGCGAACCGCGCGGCGGCCGACTTTTCTGCAGCGGCGAGCTGCGCCCGACCATCGTCGACCTTCGCCTGGCCGTCGGCGATCTTCGCCCACGCGTCGGACATCTGCTGCCGGGCGTCGTAAGCCGAACGGTCGTACTCCGCGGAGGCCGCCCTCCAGGCGTCCCAGGCATCGGAGAGGATCTGCAGTGTCCGGCGGGGCGCCTGTTCGGCCGACAGCGCATCGAGCCGCACCTTCACGACGGCCGACAGGTCGTCGTACGCCGCCGAGTAGGCCCTGGCGCCGGTCGGATTCGCCATGGCGACGTATACGCCGCTGTAGACGGTCTGCCGGAAGTCCGACAGCGGCACGAGCACGAAGGAGGACACGACGCCATTGCCGATCGTCGTCGTGCCGCGGTCCTTCGAAACGTACTCGGGTGTCTCGACGATGCCCACGACCGTGTAGTCGGCCGTGGCGATCTTCGCGGCGAGGTCGCTGCCGTCGCCCGACGTCAGGTGGATCCGGTCGCCCACGGCGTAGTCGATGTCGGCCAGCGTGTTGCGTTCGACGACGCACTCCCCGCTCGCGGTCGGAAGCCGCCCGGCGACGACGTGCGGGCGGTCGATCGACGCCGCCGTTCCGGGCATCGGGCCGTCCGCGTCGGGCAGCGACTCGACCCGGAACACCTTCTCGCTCGACCCCACCCGCACGACCGCGTCGAGCGAGTCGGCGGGCTGCACGCCCGTCACGCCCTCGACGCCGCGCAACGCCTCGACGTCGGCTTCGGTGAAGCCGACGTTCGACAGCAGCCGGAAATCGTAGAAGCCGGT
Source organism: uncultured Eubacteriales bacterium (assembly GCA_903835065.1). GTDB lineage: Bacteria > Bacillota > Clostridia > Saccharofermentanales > UBA5734 > CAILLO01. The sequence goes on along the minus strand of CAILLO010000016.1, from coordinate 45,868 downwards.
CTCGGCGAAGTAGTTGGCCGCCGTCGCCTTCATGTCGGGATTGGTCGTCTTGATGCCGACGAAGAAGGCCGTCCCGAGCGCGACGATGGCCACGATCGCGATGAAGCGGGGCAGCGTGCGGCGGATCTCCCGGAAGGCGTCGCGTCGGAATGCGCGGGCTCTCACCACTCGATCTCCTGCACGGACTTCGCGGCGGGATTCTCGGTCACGCTCTCCGCGCGGCCGCTCTTCATGCGGATCACGCGGTCGGCCATGGGGGCGATCGCGAGGTTGTGCGTGATCACGACGACCGTCGTGCCGGTCCTCCGGCACGTATCCTGCAGCAGCGTCAGGATCTGCTTGCCGGTCTGGTAGTCGAGCGCTCCGGTCGGCTCGTCGCACAGGAGGAGTTTCGGGTTCTTGGCCAGGGCGCGGGCGATCGCGACGCGCTGCTGCTCGCCGCCCGACAGCTGCGCCGGGAAGTTCTGCAGGCGGTCGCCCAGGCCGACCTGCTCGAGCGTCGTCTTCGGGTCGAGGTGCTCGCGGCGGATCTCGGTCGCGAGCTCGACGTTCTCGAGCGCGGTCAGGTTGGGCACGAGGTTGTAGTATTGGAAGACGAAGCCGATGTCGTTGCGGCGGTACTCGGTCAGGCGGCGCGCATCGAGACCGCTGACGACGCGGTCGTCGACGGAGAGGCAGCCGCTCGTCACGTGGTCCATCCCGCCGATCAGGTTGAGGACGGTCGTCTTGCCTGCGCCGCTGGCGCCGGCTACAATCGCGAATTCACCGCGGCCGACCGTGAAGTCGACGCCGTCGACGGCGCGGATCTCCTGTTCGCCGACCCGGTAGGTCTTGTGGACGTCCTGGAGGACGATGAAGTCGGGGCGCGGTTCTCTGTCCATACCGCCATGATAGCATGCCGGCGGCCCTTCCGGGCCGCCGGCCGGAGGCGCCGAGTGGTAGGGGATTGCGGTCGCCGACCTGTCAAGAACGGAACGACTACGCCTTCGCGCCCTTCTTCTCGTCCCGCAGCTTCCGGTATACCACAATCGGCCGGTCGCCCGGCACGAGCTTCTCGCCCGAACGGTACTCCGACGCCTTCGGCTTCTGCGTGACCACCACCCGCTTGTCCTGGCGCTCGATCACGCGGTTCGCGTACTTGCCCGTCCAGGCCATGAACGCGTTCAGCGGCCGCAGCCCCGTCGCCTTTCCGTAGAACCGGAGGTATAGGATCGTGTTCTCGTCGTCGACCGGCGCGAAATACACGGCCACCTTGATCTTGTCCGAGATGTGGTTCATCCAGACGTTCGGGAAGCGGAACATCAGATACGTGGAGTTGATCGTGCACTCGGCCTCCGGCCGGATCTCCTGCCCGACGTCGACCTCGTTGTTCGCGCTGGTCACGATCCGCCCGTCCTCGAAGACCACTTTCGGGCCGTGGACCAGCGTCCGGTTCCCCCGACCGATCGTGTTGTGGTGCACGAACGGCAGGTGCACGACGTCGAGCTGGTTCTCGATCGCCCGGGAATAGTGCGTGTTCCACGGATCCTCGATCTCGCTCATCGAATACGAGTCGTCCACGAAGTCCGCGAACCACGGCAGCGGGCCATCCGTCGCCGTCGACGCCTCTCCGTTCCAGAGGTAGACGATGCCGTTCGCCTCGCGCACGGCGCAGCTCTTCACGTTGTACCGGCCGAGGTCGGTCTTCGTCGCCCGTCCGATTGCCGGGACGAGGCGGCACTGGCCCTTCCCGTCGAACTCCAGCCCGTGGAACGGGCACTGAACGCAGTTCCCCTTGAGCTTGCCGTGGCTCAGCGCGACGCCGCGGTGCGGGCACTGGTCGACGACGCAACCGAGCTCCCCCTTCTCGTCGCGGAACAGGACGAGATCGAGGTTCAGGCGGCGCACGGCCACGAGCCGGCCTTTCGGCACCTTCTTCGACGGCAGCACCGCATACCACTGGTTCTGGATCATCCGGAGACCTCCTTGCACAGCACTTTCTCGATGAAGACTTCGGCGATCTCCCGGTCGAACTGCGTTCCTTCGTTGCGGCGGATCTCCGCCACGGCCGCTTCCTTCTTCATCGGCCTGCGGTACGGGCTCGGCCCGGTCATCGTGGCGAACCCGTCGACGACCGCGATGATGCGCGCCGCCTCGGGGATCTCCTCCCGCCGGGTCCCACTCGGGTACCCCGTGCCGTCGACCCGCTCATGGTGCGCGAGGATCGCGTTGCCGACCTCGATCATCTCCTCGGCCGAGCCGACGATCCGATACCCCATTTCGGAATGGCGCCGCACCTTGACCCACTCCTCCTCGTTCAGGTCTCCGGGCTTGCCGATGATCTCGATGCCGACGCCGACCTTGCCGATATCGTGCATCAGACCGGCCAGGGCGACCTTCTTCACGCGCTCCGGCCCATATCCCAGCGCCTCCGCCGTCCGTTCGCACAATTGACCGACCCGTTTCGCGTGGCTTTCCTCGTAAGGGTACTTGCTGTAGAACATCCCGACGATCGTGTCGACCATCTGGCGCCGGCTGCGCTCGCTCTCTTTCGACTTGACCTGGTACATCGCATCGTCCGCGGCGATCACGACCGACAGGATCGTCTGGTCCGACGACGTCTTCGTGCCGACACCCAGCGAAATGCTGACGGGAATCGACTGGACCTCCCGGACAGCGGCGTTCGCGCGGATCCGTGCCACGATCTTCTCGGCGTCCTCCCGGCTGGTCCGCGGCAGGAACACCATGAACTCGTCCCCGCCCCATCGGGCGACCAGGTCCTCCGGCCGGCAGCTCGCGCGCAGCGTGTCCGCGGCGATCCGCAGCAGTTCGTCGCCCCGTTCGTGCCCGAACGCGTCGTTCACCAGCTTCAGCCGGTTGACGTCGCCCTCGATCACCGAGATCGGTAGGTTGCGCGGCGTGTCGAGACGCCGGATCTCCTCCTCCATGTAGCGGCGGTTGTAGAGCCCGGTCAGCACGTCATGGAAGCTGAGGTAGGCGATCCGTTCCTCGCGCTCGGCGCTGAGCTTCGCTTCCTGAAGGCGGATCCCGCTATCCTTCCACTCCGTGACGTCGTGCCAATAGGCGGCGATCCCGTCCGCGGAAGGCGCCACGAAGACGTTGAACCAGCGCCCCGTCTCCGTCCCCTGGATCTCCAGTCGGGCGAATTCTCCGCGATCCATGGTGCGACGCAGGACCTCCCCTTCCGGAGACCCGGACAGGACCGGGAACGCGTCCCATAGGAGCTTGCCGACGTATTCGGAGGATTCGCGGGAGAAGATCCGGGAGGCGCCCTGGTTCACACAGGTGAAGTGCCACGTCCGGTCTATCAACACGAACGCGTCATGCAGGTTTTCGAGGGTTGAAGGTGCAAGACCCTGGTCCGCCATGCGAAACCCCCAACGGAACGAAATGCTCCCACTGATTATAGACATTCCCCATGGGAATTCCTAGCGGACACGGAACGACAGGCAACGGTGACGTCTCCTGCAACGCTTCAGGTCGACACCCTCCTCCCGTACCGGCTCACTTGTCCGGCCCGTCGGTGCCGGAACCGTCTTCCTCGCCGTCGTCCCCCATCATTCCGTCGACCGTGGAATAGGACGTGTTCCGTTCCGAGAATCCCTGGTACGTCTCCTCGCCGTCGTGCGGACCTGGGTCGAAGGGAGAAGAGCCTTCCGAAGCACATGGGAATCACCTCCGTGGATACGATCAGCGTACACCCGGAGTTCGCGACGAATCGTGCAAAGGCGGAAACCGGTCTTCTAGGCTTTCTTCCGGAATAGCAACGGTACCGAGCCGACGAGGATCAGCCCATAGATCCCGACGACCACCCAGTTCGCAGCGGGCCAGCCCGACGCGGTCGCGACCGGCGCAGCCGTCGGGGCGGGCGTCGACGTCGGGCCCTGCGTGGGATATGGCGTCAGGGAGTTCTCCGGCGTCGGGTAGGGCGTCGACGTCGGTTCGGGCGTCAGCGACGGCGACGGCGTCGCGGTCGCCTGCGTCGCGGAGCCCGTGACGTCCGCCTTGTCGTCCTTTTCGTTCTCTGCGGCCGACACGAGCGCGAAGGAAGCGAAGGACAGGACGGAAACCGCCACCAGGAACAGCGCCACGGCGCGAAGCAAGGGCGTCTTCGAACAGGATCGCATGCGGGACTCCTTCCGGTCGACCGGAACCTACGTCCGACGGCTCGAACCCGAGACGCCGGAGCGGTCGACTCAATCCAATTGTGCACGGCGTCTGCCGTCGCCGTCCACGCTGCAGGTTACCGAACACGGACCGGCCGCATCAGCCCCGGTCCTTCTTCCCCACCTGGAATGGCAGCAGTTTCGGCGTCTCGGCGCAGTAGTCCTCGTAGCCGGCCTTGTAGGTCGAAAGCCGCTTCTCGGCCATCGGGATGCTGATGAACAGGAACAGCGCCGTGTTCACGAGCGCGCCGAAGCCCAGCTTCCACTGGCTCGGGAAGGCCGACAGGAAGACGATGTCGACGCCCCACCACATCAGGATCTCTCCGAGGTAGTTCGGGTGTCGCGAGCGCCGCCACAGACCGCTGCGGATCAGCCGCGACCGGTCGGCGGCCGCCCTGCGGAACGCGTGGCTCCGCGCGTCGGCCACCGCTTCGAGCGTCCAGCCGGCCATGCTGACCGCGAGCCCCAGCGCGCCCACCGGGCCGATCCGGCCGCCCTGCGACAGGAACATCACGGCGGGCAGGACGCAGGCGTAGACGACGAGCGTCGGCATGAGCTGGATGCCGAAAAGGTTCGCGAGGGGGTAGAACGCGCCGGTCCGCTCGCGGATCGCGTCGTAGCGCCAATCCTGGACGAGGATGCCCCGGAAGGTCGTCGCCCAGTTGTACGTCAGGCGAAGGCCCCAGAGGTTCACGACGAGGCAGAGCAGCAGCGACGAGGTGTCGAAGCGCCCGGTGCCGAGGACCCAGAGGTCGAGGATCGCGATGGGTTGCACGCTCCAGTAGGGGTCGTACACGGACGCGTTGTCGACCAGCAGGCTGCACAGCCAGATGAAGAGCGTCGCCGCGACGTCCGCCACCAGCAGGCGCAGCCAGGGCGAGCCGCCCCAGTGCGCGTAGACGGCGCCGCCCAGCGCGGCGGCCAGCAGGTAGACGAAACCGATGAAGACCAGCGAGAGGCTTCGGTTCAACCTGGAGACGCGAGTGGCCAGCTTGCGGTCAGACCTCCGGTTCCAGCAATCCGACGGGCGCGGCAACTTCCGCAATCGGGCCCGGCACGCGCTGGATCCACCAGATCGAGGCGCTCGCGAGGGCCGCGAAGAAGCACCAGACCGACACGAGGAACTCCTGGTAGAAAATCTGCGTCACGGCGTAGGCGACGGTCACGATGACCGCGAACCAGATCATCCGCCGGTGGCTCGACACGTAGAGCGGCACGAGCGTCGCGACGAGGTACCCGATCATGGAAGCCAGGGCCCAGGGCACGGGGGAATCGAGCGAATAGCGGATGTGGAAGCCGAGGATCTCCGAATGCACCGTGAAGGTCAGCATGCCGACGAAATGCGCGAGGGACGTCGCGACGCCCACGGCGAGCATCGCCCACAGGGCGGTCCGCCGTATGCGCACCTTCTCCATGAGCAGCATCGACAGCGGGACCACCGTCGGCCAGACGATCCCGGCGGCGATCAGGAAGACCGTCCGCGCGACGTGCAGCACGGCTTCGTGCCCCGACGCCGGCAGCGTCAGCCAGACGACGCCCTCCGAGAGCTGCTGGACGCCGAAGACGAACGGAATCGCGGCGAAGAGCCGCCGGTCGGGCTCCTTGTTCTGGAGAATCGTCCCGGTTCCGATCGCGGTCAGGACGCCTCCCCCGATGAAGCTGGACAACGCGGAAAAGCACATGGCTGCGCCTCCTCTGTGTGTCGCGGACGTGGTTCTCGGATGTGTACCTCGGTCCCGCGATTATATGCCTTCGCGGGCCGCGGCGGTAGTTCTATTCCCGTTGCGCCTCCAGCAGGAAGGACGGCACCATCACGATCGCGTACAGCATCAGGATGAGCAGCAGCGCGAGCAGGCCGCCCACGGTCAGCGCGATGAAGAGCGAATACAGGCTCGGCACGAGCAGGAGCAGATTCCACAGCAGATTCTGCCCGAGCAGGACGTGCCGCCAGACCGGGCCCTTGAGGAATTCGGCCAGGAAGACGGTCGCGAGCCCGACCGCCGCCGGTACGAAGAACACGAACGACGCGCCACTGAGCACGAAGCCCGTCAGCGTGGAGAGCAGCAGGTCGATCGTGACGCCCGCGAGCAGGAACGCGCGCCGGTCCTCGGCCTTCGGGAGCTTGCGGCTCATCCAGAAGCCCAGTGCGGCGACCACGGCCAGCATGGCCAGCAGCGTCGGAATCTCCGTGCCCGGCATGCGCACGTACGTGACCTTCCACGGCACCTTGCCGAGGAAGGCGGTCGCCACGCTGACGACATATCCCACGACCGCGGCGGCGATCAGCGACACGAACGCGCGCTGCAACTGGCGGCCGTAGCTCCCGAGGCGAAGGCTCTTCCGCAGGGCGAGCAGGACGATCAGACCGATCAGCAGCGCCAGCGCGGCGAGGTTCATCGCGACGGCCGTCGAGGCCGGGTAGTGCACGAAGACACCCGCGAACAGCGTGAAGAAGACCTGGTCCTGGACACCGGTGAAGTAGGCGGGGTCGGAATATTTCGCGTTCGACACGAACTCCTCGACCAGGGGGACGATCTGGGCGCCGTAGTGCTGGAGGCTGGTCTGGCTGATGTTCGCGAAGCTGTCGGCCGGGGAGTGGTAGTCCTTCAGGCCGCCCAGGACCGCGAAGTTGAGGCCCTGCTTGCGCGCCTGCACGAACTCGGTGAAGTCGGTGCTGTTGGGCATGACCGAGTAGACGGCCGTCGCGAGGTTGTAGGAGACGGGGAGGCCGGCGTGGGCGTAGAAGTCGATGGCCCGCTCGTTCTTCTTCCCGGTCTCGAACATGTAGGCCGCGCCCGAATTTCCGCGCGCTTCGACGTTGACGACGAGGCCGACCTTCGCGAGCCAGCTTTCCCCCGCGGCCTTCTCGGCCCCGTAGAGTCCGGGCTCCTCGCCGTCCGTGAAGAGCAGGTAGATCGAGTTCTTCATCGATTGGCCGTGGTAGAGGCGGGCGATTTCCAGAAGCGTCGCGACGCCGTACCCGTCGTCGGCCGCCCCGTAGGACTGGCCGAGCTCCGCGGAGCGCCCGATGTAGCCGCGCGAATCGTAGTGGGCCACGAGCAGGATCGCCGTGTCCGAATCGCCGGGAATCTTCGCGAGGAGGTTGCGGATCGGAAGGGTCCCGAAGTCCGGGTCCTCGACCGTGTAGTCCTGCTCCGTGACGTTCGCGGCGCCGACCGTCGAGGTCAGCCGTCCCTCGATATACTGACGGACGGCCTCGTGCGCGGTGCGGTCTACCACGGAATGCGGTGCCTGCGCGAGGATGCCGATCGTCGTCGCGGCCCGGACGGCGCTGAATCCGGAGGCGGTCGGATCGTACGGCACGACCGGCGTATAGAGGACGAAGAGGCTCAGGACGAGGGAGACGACCAGGATGCAGGCCGTGATCGCGAGATTCCCGTGGAACTTCATGCGCGCACCTCCGAGGGGATTCGTTTGATAATCAAGATATCTCCCCCGGAGTAATCGAAAAGTGCGCTTCTGCCAAGGGGGTGCGACGGGGTTCCGCTCCATTGAAGAGAGGCCCCCGGACGCCGTCCGGGGGTCTCTCGCCGTTCAGGTCCCGACCGCTTCCACGCCAGGCCCCTGCACGGTGCTCCTCCCGCCCGACTTCGGCACGATCGCGATCCTCGTCGCGATCCGCTCCTTCAGCGCCGAGACGTGCGAGATCACGCCGATCAGCTTGCCGTCCTGGTGCAGGCCCGCCAGCGTCTCGAGCGCCGTCTCCAGCGCCTGCTCGTCCAACGTGCCGAACCCTTCGTCCAGGAACAGCGAATCGACGCGCACCTTGCGGCTGGCCATCTTCGACAGCCCCAGCGCGAGCGCCAGGCTCACGAGGAAGCTCTCGCCGCCCGACAGGTTCTTGGTCGAGCGCCGCTCGCCACCCTGGTAGTTGTCGATCACCTCGAGTTCCAGCGGCAGGTCATCCGCGCAGGCCAGCAGGTAGCGGTCGGTCAGCTTCTGCAGTTGCCGGTTGGCGTGCCCCACCATCATCTCGAACGTGATGCCCTGGGCGAAGTTCCGGTACTTTTTTCCGTCCGCCGACCCGATCAGTTCGCGCAGGTTCGCCCAACGCCCCACTTCGAGCCTCGCGGCTCCGATTCGTTCCATCCTGGTACGCACCCGCTCGCCGGCCTTCTCGTTCTCGGCCAGCTTCTGCCGCACGCCGCCCATGTCCTGGGCCATCCGCCTCACCATCGTCTCCCGTTCGGAGAATTCCGCCCGCAGGACGTCGACGTCCTCGTCCGTGACCGCGCGGGCCTCTTCGCACAGAAGCCGCTCCTCGAGGTCCTTCCGGCGGGACGAAATGCCCGACGCGCGCTCGCCGAGGTCCGTCGACCGGACCTCCAGCGATCGTCGCTCCTCGACCGGCAGGCTCGCCGCGAGGAACGCCGGTTCGCCGGCGAATCCCGACGCGGCCGCCCGCTCGGTGAACTCCCGTTCGGCCGCTGTCCATGAAGGTTCTCGCTGCGCGAGGCCTTCCTGCAGCGTCCCGATCTTCGTCGCCAGGATCCGGACCGCCGCTTCCGCTTCCCCCAGCCGCTTCCGCGCAAAGGCCTCCGCCGTCTCGCACCCGACGACGGCCTTGGAGAGCGCCTGTTCCTCGTCGTCGACCCTCCGCTCTCCGAACGCGTCGCGCCGCTCGGAGCGCAGGCCCTTCTCCACCTGTTCCGCTGCCGCCGCATCCGCGTTCCTCGTCGCTAGAGGAGCCTCCAGCGTCCGCTGCACGGCCGACATCTCCGCGGCCTTGCTCTGCCGCTCCTGGAGACGTTGCGCTTCCCTAGCCCTGAGGCCCGACTGCACCGTCCACCGGCCGACGCGCTCCGTCAGCCGTTCGCGCAGCGCGTCCGGCGACCCGAGGTCCGACTCCTCGTAGCCGAGCGGCCGCAGTACCGACAGCAAGTCCGACCGACGTTCCGCCACCTGTCCTTCGAGCCCCGCGATCTCCCGCGCCAGCCGCTCCGCTTCGGACGCGGCGGCCGTCCGTTCGAAGGAGGCACGCTTCCGGTCGTCCTCGGCCTTGCGCGCTTCGGATTCCGCCTGCTTCGCACCTTCCTCGAGCGTCCCGATTTCGATCTCCAGGTTCTCCGCGGCGTGGATCCGCGACGCAAGCGCCGCGATCCGCGCCTCGACTCCGCTCGACTCGGGCCGGTTCCCCGCCGCATAGGGGTGCTCGGTCGCCCCGCACAGCGGGCACGGCTTCCCGTCTTCGAGTGTCTTCCGCTGCGCCTCCAGGCTCTCGATCCGGTTCACGAGCGCAAGTTCCCGAAGGGCGGCATCCCGCTCCGCCCGGAATTCGCGAAGCGCCCGCCCGTCGAGCAGCGTCACCCGTTCGGCGCGCTTCGCCTCGACCGCCGCGACCTGCGCCGCGTGACTCGTCGTCAAAATCTCGAGGACTCCCTGCAGCCGCCTGTCGTCAGCATCGCACGTCGCGAGGCGCGCGAGCGCCTTGTCCCGTTCCGCCGTCCTGGCCGCCGCCGACGCGGAATCGGCCTTCAACGCCTCCAGCCGATCCCCGAGGGTCTCGAAGCGCCCCGCCAGAACCTCGTCGCCGGCGTGCTTCGCAAGGAACGCGTCGATTCCGGCCAGGACGTCCTGCGACGCCTGCACGTCCTTCGTCGCCCCGTCCAGCAGGTTCTGGTTCTCCCGAGCCAGCCGCCGCTCATTCTCGAGCGATTCGTGCAGCCCCGCTACCGCCTTCGCCTGCGCCTCGACCTGCAGGTCGAGGGCGCGCACGCGCACCAGCAGCGGCGCCACCCGAGCGGTCTCGTCCTTCGCCCGCTGGAGCGCGGCTTGCGCCAGTTCCTGCTCCGACCGGCAGGTCTCCTGCGCGACCTCCGCCGCCTTCCGCTCCGCCTCGAGCCCCGGCAGCGCCTCCCGGTCCGCCTTCCGCTGCAGCCGCAGGGCCGTCAGCGCGGCGTGCGCGCCTTCGAGCTCCGCCGCCTTCCTTCCCCGATCGAGCCGTTCGCGTTCGGGTTGGAACGCCACGACCTCCCGTTCCAGCGTCGACGCCTCCGCGGCCACCCGTTCGAGACCCGAGCGCAGCGAAGCCAGGCCCTCCAGCCAGAGGACCGCATCCCGCAGACGGGCCGCGCACTCCGTCTCCACCTTCTCCGCCGCCTCGAGCCGTGACAGGTCCTCCTGCAGCGCCGCGACCGCTTCGGGGGTCAGCACCTCGATCCCGGCGACCTCCCTCTCGAGCCGTTCCAGCGCTTCCGTCTCGGTCCTGTGCCGCTCGTGCACGAGCCTCGAGATCTCGCTGTACACCTCCGTGCCGGTCAGTTGCTCGAGCACGGGCGCGCGCTCGTCGGGCTTCGCAGCAAGGAAGGCCGAGAATCCGCCCTGGGCGAGCAGGATCGAGCGCGTGAAGCGGTCGAAGTCCATGCCCGTTCTCTCCTCGATCGCGTCCCGCGTATCCTTCAGCTTCGACTCGAGAATTCCGCCCGACACGGCATCCGAGATCTCGTGCTCCGCCTGGGCCAGCTTGCCGTCGGGCCGGTTGCGCGCGCGGTGCTGGCTCCAGCGGCAGCGGAACCGCCCCGCCTGCGACGCGAAGACCACCTCCGCGAAGCATTCGCCGGTCTTCCGGGACATGATCCCGTTCTCGCTCGCGGAGATCAGGCCGAGACGCGGCGTCCTCCCATACAGCGCGAGGCAGATCGCGTCCATGATCGTCGACTTGCCGGATCCGGTCGGCCCCGTGATCGCGAAGATGCCGTCGCTCTCGAATTCGGGCGCCGTGAAGTCGATCCTCCACTCGCCGTAGAGGGAATTGAGGTTCTGGAACCGGAGCTCGAGAATCTTCATGCCGCGCCCCCTCACTCCGCCTTCGCGTCCGCTTCGAGCATGCCCTGGACGATCTCCCGGTAGGACAGCACCAGCCCCGGCCGCAAGTCGGGCGGCACCGCGTGCTTGTCGAGGCACCTCGCGAACACGTCGTCCAGGTCCAGGTCGTCCAGTGTCTCGCTCTCGTCGACCGCCCGCAACGCCTGCTCTGAAATCCGCCGGTTCCGGACCCGACGGCATTCCATCCGGCCACCCTCCAGCGCCTCGGTCACCCGTTCCTGCAGATTTCCGACGAATTCTTCGCCGGTATATTCGACCTCGAGCCAGGCGTCGCTGTCCGCCTTCTTCAGTTCCGCGATCCGCTCCAGGATCCGGTCCAGCCCGCCGGACACGCGCACGAGCGGCTGGAAGCACGGGACGTCGATCTCCGTCGGCCGGGCCGTCCGCCCGACGAACTCCACGAGCACGACCTTCTTCACCTGGGTCGATTCGCTGTATCCCATCGGGATCGGCGAGCCGGAATAGCGCAGCCTCTCCGAGCCGCCCACGACCTGGGGCACGTGCAGATGCCCCAGCGCCAGGTAGTCGATCCCCGCCGGGAACGAGTCGGCGCCGATCCGCGCAAGCGACCCCACGTAGAGTTCCCTGACCCCGTCCCCGTCAACGGTCCGCCCGCCGGTCGCGAACAGGTGCCCCATCGCGATCAGCGGCACGTCCGCGCCCGATCGGATCCGCTCGGCGGTCTCGCACACGGCGGCGTAGTGCGCCCGCAAACCTTCGACGAGCTTGCGCGAACGGTCCTCCTGCGTCTCGCCCGCCTCGACGGTCCGGAGGTCCCGGTCCCGCAGGTAGGGCACGGCGCACGCGACCGCCTCGAGGCGCCCCTGGCGGTCCTTCAGGGCCACGATCTCCTCCGCGGGGTCCTCGCGCTTCTCCCCCACCACGTGCACGCTCAACGCCCGCAGCAGCGACTTCGGGGCATCCAGGAACGACGGCGAGTCGTGGTTCCCGCCCACGACGACCACGTGCCGGCAGCCCGTCCGCGAGACGTCGTGCAGGAATCCATAGTATTGTTCCTGTGCCCGGTTGCTCGGCGAGGTGTTGTCGAAGACGTCTCCGGCCACCAGCAGCGCGTCCACGTCCAGCTCGCCGATCCGGTCGACCAGCCAGCCGAGGAACGCCGCGTGCTCGTCGGTGCGCTTGCGGTCGTAGAGGGAACTGCCGAGGTGCCAGTCCGATGTGTGCAGGATCTTCATGGGGACCTCCTGAAGGGCGCTCGGGGACCTTGCTCCCTCGATTCTACCATTCGGGGAATGCAAGGGCGGGTCCTGCGGCCTTCGCCTACTTGACCTTGAAGCTGTCCCGGATCGCGTCGAGCGTGGCCTTCGCGGCGTCGTAGCTCGTCTTGACCGCGCAGCAGTCCACGGAATGGAAGTTCGTCGCGTCCTCGAGGATGTTGACCGCGATGTCGGACTGCGCGCCCCAGACGGGACTCTTCAGGACGAGGCCGAACGCGTTCTTCACGTTCAAGGTGATATTCCGAAAGAACACGGATATCACCATTTTCCACTCCAAAGCAACGAAGATTCAAGAGAATGCCCGAAAACGGTATGTTCACGCTCTCCTCACCATCGATCCGCTCCTCGCCGTCCATTGAAATGCCGGTGCGAACCTTCTATGCTGATGGAACGGAATCCACTTCACCGAGGAGGTGAACACCTTGCCGACCGTCCTGTTCGTCGTCGCGACCCTCTACGTCGTCATGCTGTATATCGGCACGTGCGCACTGCTCGTCCGCGACCTCGCGGAAGCCAAGGGCTATCCGTCGGACCTCCCGACGCTCCTCCTCGGCATCGTCCTCGGAATCTTCGCCGTGATGTACTTCCACCTGGCGCCGGCGCGCAACGGACGGACGCCCGCCGAAGTCTCGCGCGCCCTGCTCGAGCGGCGCCCCCGGATGAGAAGCATGCTCGGAGCCCTGTCCCGGTACGGATTCGTCGCCGCGTGCGTCGTCCTGGTCGTCGCCCTGGTGCTGGGCTGGTTGGGGGTCGCATAGCGATGGATGCATCACTCGACCTGTCCCGCTACCTCGCCGACTCCAACCGGGCGCTGGTCCGAACGGCGATGCGCGCCGCGGTCCGGCATCCGAGAGAATTCCTCTTCCTGCTCCGGACCTCCCGCATCCAGCGCCGCGCCACCCGGATCCGGGCGACCTTCGCCGCACAGGGCCGCCACGTGCCGTCCTTCCTGATCGCGAGCATCACGGACCGCTGCAACCTCTATTGCACCGGGTGCTACGCCCGCGCCAACCGCGCGTGCCACGAGTCCCGGCAGGATGCCGCGCTGTCCACGGACCGGTGGGGCGAACTCTTCCGGGAAGCCCGGTCCCTCGGCATCGGCTTCGTCCTTTTGGCCGGCGGAGAGCCCCTTCTGCGGCCGGACGTCCTCGAGAGGGCCGCCCTGGAGACGGATGTCGTCTTCCCCGTCTTCACCAACGGGACCCTGCTGGACCCGCATTCCATCCGCCTCTTCGACCACCACCGGAACCTCGTCCCGATTCTCAGCCTCGAAGGCGACCGCGAGGAAACCGACGCGCGCCGCGGCAGCGGGACCGACGGACTCCTCGTGGCCTCCATGGAGGCCTTCCGGCGGAAAGGCATCCTCTTCGGCGCTTCCATCACGGTGACGACCCGGAATCTCGCGGTCGTTTCAAGCGATCGGTTCATCCGGGACCTGCTGTCCCGCGGGTGCGGGGTGGTCCTGTTCATCGAGTACGTCCCCGTCGCGCCGGACTCCGTGCCGCTCGCCCCCGGCGACGCCGAGCGCGGTCTTCTCGAGGGGCGCCTCGAAGCGCTGCGGTCGGAGCATCGGGGCGTTCCCTTTCTCTCCTTCCCGGGCGACGAGCGGTACCTGGACGGCTGTCTCGCGGCCGGGCGCGGCTTCTTCCACATCAACCCGGAAGGCGGCGCCGAGCCCTGTCCGTTCTCTCCGTACTCGGACACCAGCTTGAAGAGCGCGAGCCTGCTGGACGCGCTCGACTCGCCCCTGTTCCGCCGACTGGAGCGGGACGGCGTCCTCCGCGGCGACCACGCGGGCGGGTGCCTGCTCTTCGAACGAACGGAGCAGGTCAGGGAAATTCTCCGGGAACCGGAGGCCTAGCGCTACTCCCGCTCGGGGAGGCCCAGCCCCGCCGCCTTCCCGGCTTCGATGCACTTCAGCATCCAGGCCATGTTCCGACCCAGGTTGCGCATCGTCCGCATGCCTTCGCCGTCCTTGGCGAGGTCTTCGGGGGTCATCCCGTGGACCATGTTCCAGTATGTCGAGGACACGACCGGCATCTCGGAGATCGTCAGGTACTTCTGCAGCTGGTCGAGCGCGGTGGTCGAGCCGGCCCTGCGGCAGCTGGCCACGACCGCGCCCGGCTTGAACCGGAAGGCGCCGGCGTGGGAGAAGAACATGCGGTCGAGCAGCGACGTCACGGCGCCGGACGCCCCGGCGTAGTGGACGGGCGACCCGATGACGATGCCGTCCGCGGCGGCGGCCTTCTCGGCCAGGAAGTTCACCGGGTCGTCCGAATAGATGCACCGGCCGGCCGTCGCGGGCTTGCGGCAACTGTAGCAGCCCGTGCACCCGCGGATAGGCTGGATCCCGACGTGGAAGAACTCGGTCTCGATGTTCTCCTTCTCGAGCTCCCCCGCGACCTCGCGCAGCACCGTGTATGTGCAGCCCTTCGCATGCGGGCTGCCGTTGATCAAAAGCACTTTCATCTCCGGGTCTCCTTTCCGTTCTCGAACTGCAGGTCGTCAAGACGGGCGTAGTTCCCGTTCTTCTCGATCAGCGTCTCGTGCGTGCCGTCCTTGCGGATCGCGCCGTTCTTCCGGAACGGCCTCAGCGCGCGCGACGACCTGGAACGAACGGTCCTGCGGCGTGCATGACGGTTTTCCACCATAATACATGCTTTGCGGGGCGGGATATATGGAGCGCGTGCCTATCGCAGGCCCGGATTCGTCGGATTTCGCGGACCCGCCCCTCCTTCATGCGCTTTCGGGGAAGATCGGTACGATGGCCCGCGCGACATGACCTCCTCGCCTCGGCCGCGCGAACGGCACGTTTCCGCCGTATCAATGGAATCGCGCAAGCCCTATGATGAAAGTATTGGTTTCGATTCGGTTGGAAGGAGCTGCAGACCATGCGGAAAACGACTCCAGGTTCGGGCATGAGGTCCGTGGACTTCGGGAGACCCCGTCTTCTTCTCCCTCTCCTGATCGTCGCGCTCCTGGCTTCGGGCCTGACGGGCTGCCTGCCGGTCGGCACCGGGACGCCTTCACCGACGATCTCCGCAATCGCCACCTCGACCGCCGCGCCGACCGTCGAAGGCCCCACGCTCGAACCCACGGCCACGATGCCGCCGACCCAGCAGCCGACCCCGTCGCCCGAGCCGGTCCTGCCTGTGGACTCTCTCACCGTGCAGTTCCTGGACGTCGGGCAGGCGGACAGCATCCTGATCCAGGTCGGCTCCCACGCCATGCTCATCGACGCCGGCAACAACAACGATTCGGTCGGCGTCGTGGGCTATCTGAAGAGCCAGGGCGTCAAGACTCTCGACTATGTCGTGGGCACGCACCCGCACGAAGACCATATCGGCGGACTGGACGCCGTGATCAGCGCCTTCGGGATCGGCCGGATCCTCCTGCCGAACGCCACCAACAACACGGCGACGTACGAGGACGTGCTCGACGCGATCGCGGCCAAGGGCGCGAAGATCACGGTACCGAAGGTCGGAGCGGCCTACGACCTGGGAAGCGCGCATTTCGTCGTGCTGAGCCCCGCGAGCGCTTCCTATCCGGACCTCAACGAATACTCGATCGTGATCCGGATGACCTACGGTCGCTTCGCCTTCCTGTTCTGCGGGGATGCGCAGGCCCTGGACGAGCAGGAGATGCTGGCATCCGGGGCGACCCTGACGGCGGATGTGCTGAAGGTGGGCCACCATGGCTCCGACACCTCCTCGACCCCGGCCTTCCTCCAGGCCGTCTCCCCGGAATACGCGGTCATCTCCGTCGGAGCCGGAAACACCTACGGCCACCCGACGGCGGGCACGCTGGCGAATCTCGCCGCAGTCGGAGCGGAGGTCCACCGCACGGACCTGGACGGCACGATCGTCGTGAAGAGCGACGGATCGAGCCTGCAGTTCTCCTTCAAGGACACGAGCATCGACGGAAGCGGCGGGACGACCGTCGCGAACCCCACGACGAAACCGGCAGTGACTTCCGCGCCGGTCGACGCCACGACGACGGTCTATCGGACGGCCACCGGCATGAAGTACCACCTCGATGGCTGCCAGTACCTGTCGAAGTCCAGGATCGCCCTTTCGCTCTCCGATGCGAAGACCATGGGGCTGGCGCCCTGCAGCGTCTGCAAGCCGCCGCAATGATTCATCACCCCTGTTCCCGCTCCACCTGACTCGAAGCGGATCACGGGTGCCACTCCGAGTCGAGGATGGCGTACAGGAGGCCGTCGTACCAGGGCAGCGGGTCGCAGGGGCGGCCGGGTCGCGACTGGAGCAGGAGGGCCTCGCGGCGCATGCCGAGGCGCTCCATGACGCGGAATGAGCCGGCGTTGTCCGCGCGGGTGGTGGCCCGGATCCGGTGCAGGGCGTGCGTCTCGAAGCCGAAGCGGAGCAGCGCGCGGGCGGCTTCGGTGGCGTAGCCCCGGTGGTGCTGGTCGAGGCGCAGCGTCCAGCCGATCTCGGCCTGGGTGCCCGAATCGTCGAGGGTGAGGCCGACGCCGCCGATCAGCTCGCCGGTGTCCTTGCGCTCGACCGCGAAGTCGAAGTCGAGGCGGGGGGACTGCAGGGGCCGTGCCTGCGCGGTGCGCAGGAATTCGTGCGTCTGCTCCTCGGTGTTGGGGCCCCAGGAGGTCATGCGGAGATTGTCGAGGCTTCCGGCGTAGCGGTGGACCGCCTCGAAGTCGTCGGAGCGGAAGGGGCGGAGGCGCAGGCGGTCGGTCTCGAGCGCCACGGGCGGAACGGAGACCGTGGGTCCGGGCGCGGCGGACGAGGCGCGGACGCCCGGTCCTCCGCTCGTCGTGCCGTAGAGGCGGGAGGGGTCGCCGGATGGCCCGTAGCAGGTGCCGAGGAAGCGCCAGCCGTATTTTTCGTAGTAGTCGACGAGGTCCGTGGAGAGGTAGATGTTCGGGAAGCCGAGGCGGGCGGCTTCAGAGCGGGCGTGGGCGATCAGGAGGGCGCCGTAGGCGCGGCCGCGCTCGTCGGGGTCGATGAAGAGGGCGCAGAGCCAGGGCCAGAGGTCCGAGCGGCTGGTGAAGTCGTTGGCGATCAGGCCGAAGCAGCCGATGACGCGGTCGCCCTTCAGCAGCAGGTACCAGCGAGGCAGCGGGCTGTCGGTCGCGTCGGCGAGGCTGTGCGCGAGACTGTCCTCGTAGGTGACGCGGGCGATGCCCCACTTGGTGGAGAAGTACTCGGCGGCTTCATCGAGGCGTTCGGGGGTATCGCGGAGAGAGAGGATGCGGAGGCCGTCGGGGAGGATCGCGGGGGCGGTGGCGGGCGCGGGGGCGGCATTCGTGGTCATGGGACCTCCTGGAGGGGGAATTCGAGTTTCCCGTACCCTGCCATTCTACGGCGGTTGCGGGGCCGGTGCTACAATGGAGGCAGGATTCCTTTCTTCGGTGCTCCCGGGATCTGGAGGACAAGGCCATGAGAGAACTTCCGACCGACGAGTTCGACCGCATCCAGGGATGGCTCCACCGCAGCGCGCGGCCGCTGGACTTCGCGAGATGGCGCTTCCACTTCGAGGAGCGCCGAAAGGACGACGTGGTCAAGGCACTCGCCGCCTACCAGAACCCGGACGGCGGGTTCGGGCACGCGCTGGAGCCGGATTCGTGGAACCCGGACTCCTCGCCGCTGCAGACGAGCCAGGCCGTGTCGATCCTGGACGAGCTCGGGTTCGAGGACGCGGAGCACCCGGTCGTGCAGGGCATGCTGCGCTACCTGCACAGCGGCTGCGACCGAGGGACGGACGGGCGGTGGCGCCTGACCGTGCCGTCGAACGACCTGCACCCCTGCGCGCCGTGGTGGAACACGACATCGGACAGCCCCGAGCGGTCGGCCTTCAACCCGTCGGCCCTGCTGGTCGGCTTCCTGCTGCGCTTCGACGACTGCACGACGGACGAGTACCAGAAGACCGTGGACTTCGCGCGCAGACTGGTCGACGAGTTCGTGCACGGGGCTCCCCTGGACTTCCACCCGCTGGAGTGCATGATCCGCCTGCTCGACGCGGTCGACGAGGCGGAGCGGAAGGACGATGTGGCGTGGGAGGCGGCGGCGGCGCTGGCGCACCGGCGGGCGGACGAACTGGTCGAGCGCGACCCGGCGAAGTGGACCGGCTACACGTGCCGGCCGTCGTGGTTCGTGCGGTCGTCGGACAGTACGTTCCTTGCAGGCAACGAGGCGGTCCTGGAGCAGGAACTCGACTACCTGCTATCGACGCGCAACAAGGAAGGCGTGTGGGACATTCCGTGGACCTGGGGCGCGTTCCCGAACGAATTCGCGATCAGCGAGAAGTGGTGGAAGGCCGACCTGGCCATCCGGAACATGCGCCTGCTGCGCGAGTTCGACCGGATCGTCTGGAGGCCGTAGGGCTGCGCGGCGCGGTGCACCGCCCGCCCTCGCCTACAGCGTCCCCTCGAAGTCCTCGCGCAGGATCGCGTACAGCCTGATATCCCAGAAGGCGCCCTTGCAGAAGAGCTTCTGTCGCTGGAGTCCCTCGCAGGCCATCCCGGCCTTCTCCATGACCCGCCCGGACGCGCCGTTCTCCACGTTGTGGCACGCCTCGACGCGGTTGAGGTGCATGTCCTCGAACGCGAAGCGGATCACGCGGCGGACGGCCTCGGGCGCATAGCCGAGGCGCCAGTGCGGACGGCCGACCACGTAGCCGATCTCGCACCAGCCGCGCGCGGGGTGCGCCTGCACGATGCCGATCGTGCCGATCAGCCGGCCGGTCTCCTTCAGCGCGATGCCCCACTCGCCGCACTCGTCCCTCGCATAGCGGTCGAGCGTGGCCTGGAGGAAGGCGCGCGAGTCGTCCAGACTCCCGTGGGTCGGCCAGAGTAAGAACCGGGTGACCTCGGGGTCGGATGCGTAGGCGTAGACCGCTTCCGCATCCTCGAGCGAGAGCCGTCGAAGGAGGAGACGCTCCGTCTCGAGCGCTGGATTGCCAAGGAAGACCGGCGCTTGATCATCCATGGAGGAATCATATCATGCCACCCCTTTCACTTGAAGGGCAGGAACCGTTCCGCCACCTTCCCGTGTGCGCCGGGTCGTCGCGCGCTGCAGGCTCGCAGGATGCATTGGGGGCTGTGTCGCGCGGCAAGCGTGCAAGAATGTCGTTCCTGGCTCTCCTTTCGCAGACCGGACGAGGGCTTGTGCGAACCATGATTCGGCGCGCCCGCCGCCCTCCTCTATTTCTTCGCCTTGACCCTCCGGAAGATCTCGGAGCCGGGCACGTTGGAGATCGGACGGGTGAAACGGAAGCCGTCCGAGCGGATGTCGAACAGGAAGGTATGATCTGCGAGCGGGTCGATCAGGGCCTGGACCGGGCGGCCGTCGACCGGAGCGCGGGTCGCCGGGAGGACGCCGAGGACGAGCATCGTGCCCGGCAGGTTCCGGAGCGGCTTGCGCACGAGGAAGGCCTGCTTGACCGATGCGTTGCGCTCGAGCCCCTCGCGCAGCCGTTCGAGCGCCTGCGGGTCGAGCCCGTGCGGCAGGAAGGCATCGGCGGGGTGGATTTCCTCGAGGTCGGCGCGCTGCAGGGCGGCCTTCGCCCGGAGCGCCCCGGTCCAGGGCCGCAGCGCCTCGCGGCGGTCCAGCAGGCCGTTCGCGAGCAGGAAGCCGTCGAGCGTCGCCAGCCCGTCCTCGGCGGCGAGGGGGCTGCGCTCGAGGGCCGCCTGGAGCGGTTCGATTCCGGCCGGGTCGTCCCGATGCAGGCGCAGGACGCCGACGCGGAAGAGGACGGCCGGGTGTTCGGGGAAGCGGACGAGGAGATTCTCGAAGAAGGCCAGCGCCTCGTCGTGGCGGCCGATCTCCTCGAGGGCGAGCCCATACGCCAGTGCGGGGCCGGGGTCGGGGGCGTCGGGACGGGGTGGCGCCTTCGTTGCGTCGAGGCTGCGCAGGTAGGAATCGCGGATCTCCTGCCAGTTCGGCTCGAGCTTGTCGTGGAGGTGCGCGTCGAATGTGGCGACGATGCGGCCCGACTCGGCGGCGGTGGACCGCCCGCCCAGCGGGAATTCGACCGGCGCGAGCGGGTCGGCGCCGAGGCGCGCGAGGCGCTCGGCGAGGCTCGGGTGCGTGTCCGTGCGGAGGGAGACGCGCCGGGCGAGCGCGGCCTGCCAGGCGGACGCGTGCAGGGCGGCGGCGGCGCGGAAGTCGCGGTGGAAGAACGTGAAGTAGTCCTTCGGGGGCTGGGGCAGCGCGCGGATGTCGTTGGGGCCGACGCCGGCGAACCGGGCCGCGAAGTGGCCGAGCAGGGCGGTCTTGACGAGGGCCGACGCGAACACGCCGACGGGCACGGAGCGCACGGTCGCGGCGTCGGCGAGGAGCTCGCGCTCGCGGGAGACGGCGGCGGCGCGCGCTTCGAGCGCTTCGACGTAGGCGGCGGCGAACCCGGCGAGCAGCGACTGGACCATGAGCCCGCGCGGTCGGCACGCGTCGGCGATGCGGGACCAGCGGGAGACGGCCCGGACCAGGCCCCGTCCGGTGTCGACGTCGCGGGAGACGACATGCGCGAGTTCGTGGTGCAGCACCGCCTCGAGCTCCGGATCATCCAGCAGCGCCAGCAGGTGCAGGCCGACGGTCAGGGTCGTCCGCGACCGCAGGCCGAAGCCGAGCGGCACGCGGGCGACGCGGCAGTTCGCGTCGGGCAGGCAGGAGACGGCTTCGATGCGCGGGTCGCCGGCGGTGCGGACGGCGCGGGCGAGTAGCGCGTGCACGGCCGGGTACTCCTTCGGGTCGAGCGGCAGGCCCTCCGGTTCCTCCTTCGGGATCCACAGCGCGCGCAGCACGATGTAGGCGACGGCGAGGACGCCCACGATGAAGGTGCCCCAGACGCCGCCGGAGACATCGGAGTCGATGGCCAGCCCGAGGATGCCGACCAGGGCCAGCGCGTCGAGCAGCAGCAGCGCGCCGGCATACGCTTCGCCGAGGTGCGTCAGGCGGCGGAGGCGTCTCGAGAAGGCGTCCGGGGAGGCTGCGGCGCGGTCGGCGAGGACTTCGAAGGACGCGCGCCGGTCTTCCTCGGTGCGGGGCTTGAGGAAGGACCGCACGTAGCCGGCGACGAACAGGTACAAGACGCCCGCGATGCCGGGGATGCCGATCCATTCGAGCCGGGTCCAGTCGTCGCGACCGAGTGCCGTGGCCGCGGCTCCCGCGGCGCAGGAGGCAGCCAGAAACGCCACGGCGCCCCAGGAGGCGACGCGAAGGTAGGTCTCGGGTCTTTTCACGGGTCGGCCTTCGCGGGACTTCCGGCGGCCGCCTCGCGCTTCCAGCGCAGGTAGTAGGGGTTGGTGCGCCGCTCCTCGCCGATCGTGCTGGAGTCGCCGTGACCGGGGTGGATCCGGACGTCGTCGTCGAGGCCGTCGACCAGGGCGACCACGCTCGCCTGCAGCTCGGCGCGGCTGCCCGTGGGGAAGTCGTACCGTCCGACGGCGGACTGGAACAGCGTGTCGCCGGTCAGGAGGTCGTCGCGGAAGCGGTAGCAGACGCTGCCGTGCGTGTGCCCGGGCGTGTGCAGGACGTGCACGCGGTCCCCGCCTTGACCGAACGGGAGGGCCGCGCCGTCGCGCAGCGGCACGAGGTCGAGGTCCTCGACGGCGAACGGAAGCGGAGTGCGGAAGAGGGCGCTTCCATTGGCGACGCGGTCGCGCAGCAGGGCGATTTCGTCCTCGAACAGGAAGACCGGCACGTCGAAGGCGTCGAGCGCGCCGATGTGGTCGATGTGGGCGTGGGTCAGCAGGATGCCGACGACCGCGAGTCCGCGCCGGTGCACGTGCTCGATGAGGCGCGCGCCTTCCCCGCCGGGGTCGACGACGTAGCAGTCGCCGTCGAGGTCGAGGATATATCCGTTGACGTCGTTGACGGAATTGGCGAGGACCAGCTTCTCGATCATCGGGATTCCACGACGATCAGGCGCAGCACCAGTGCGACGTCGAGCGCGACGTTGGCGATCGGCACCAGGATCAGCAGTGACATCGAGGCGAGACCGATCCGGGACATCACGGACAGCATCGGCTTGACCCCGCTTTCCGTCCGGACCGTCTGCCGGGGCAGTCGGGTCAGAAACGCGAGGTGAATCGCCCCGCGGACGACGAGCGGGGCGTCGAAGAAGATCGCGGCGGCGGCGAAGACGCTGGTGACGAGGATGGCGGCGAGTTTCCAACCGAGGACGTCGAAGAAGGCCAGCGACAGGCTGAACAGCAGGGCGGCGGGAATCGCGCGCAAAGCGAAGTCGCGGACCGTGTGCCCGATCACTTCGGGCAGCATCGCCCTGCCCTCGATAGCGAGCTCGGACCGGGGCGATTCGGGTGCGTCGGGGGATGCGGGCGTTTCGGGAGTTTCGGGAATTTCCGGCATTCGGATTGGACCTCTCTTCCGGTCTCATTGTCATGGAAGTGCGATGCGCGGTCAAGATGCAGGGGGTACGGTGTACCGTAGGACGTTGCGCGACGGTCCCGGATTCCGCACGTACGGCGCGACGCGAAGGAAGTTGCCCTTCAAGCCTGGTGCGGTTCCGAGGTATACTGGAGAAGAAATTCGAAGGACGTCCTCGGATGCGGCCGGAAGCATGGAAAGGCGGTCCGGGCTTCATGAGGATTGTACGACGGATGGTCCAGGAGTATAATATCCACAATTTTACATAAATATGCAGAGCCGGCGGAGACCGGACTGCGCAAGGAGGATCGACCATGGCGAAGGAGAAGATCGTACTCGCATATTCCGGAGGACTCGACACCTCGATCATCATCCCCTGGCTGCTGGAGCATTACGACTGCGAAGTGATCGCGATGGCCGCCGACGTCGGGCAGGGCGAGGAGCTCGACCCGCTGAACGAAAAGGCGATCAGGACCGGCGCCTCCAAGATCTTCATCGAGGACCTGAAGAAGGAGTTCGTGACCGACTACATCTTCCCGACCCTCAAGGCCGGCGCGGTGTACGAGGGCAAGTACCTGCTCGGCACGTCGTTCGCGCGCCCGCTGATCGCCAAGCGCATGGTCGAAATCGCCAAGCGCGAGGGCGCCACCGCGGTGGCCCACGGCGCGACGGGCAAGGGCAACGACCAGGTCCGCTTCGAGCTGACCGTCAAGGCGCTCGCCCCCGAGCTCAAGATCATCGCCCCGTGGCGCACGTGGGATATCCGTTCCCGCGAAGAGGAGATCGACTACGCGATCGGCCACGGCATCCCGATTCCCGTCACGAAGAAGGACAACTACTCGATGGACCGCAACCTCTGGCACCTGAGCCACGAGGGGCAGGACCTCGAGGACCCGGCCAACGAGCCGATGTACGCCAAGATGCTCAAGCTCATGAAGAGCCCCGAATTCGCGCCGGACGAGCCGACGTACGTCGAGGTCGAGTTCGAGAAGGGCATCCCCGTCCGCGTCGACGGCAAGGTGACCGGCCCGGTCGAGATCGTCGCCTACCTCAACAAGGTCGCCGGCAAGAACGGCGTGGGCATCGTGGACCTCGTCGAGAACCGCCTCGTCGGCATGAAATCGCGCGGCGTGTACGAGACCCCCGGCGGCACCGTGCTGTATGCGGCGCACCGCGAACTCGAGCAGCTCTGCCTCGACCGCGACACGCTGCATTACAAGGAGCAGGTCGCGCTGCGCTTCGCCGAGCTCGTCTATTACGGGCAGTGGTTCCACCCGCTGCGCGAGGCGCTGTCCGCGTTCGTCGACGAGACCCAGAAGACCGTCACCGGCAAAGTGCGCCTGAAGCTCTACAAGGGCAACTGCATGCCGGCCGGCTCGACGTCCCCCTACTCGCTGTACAGCGAGGCGCTTTCGACCTTCGGCAAGGACGAGGTCTACAACCAGGGCGACGCGACGGGCTTCATCAACCTCTACGGGCTGCCGATGAAGGTCGTCTCCAACATGAAGAAGAAGAACGGCCTGCTGTAATGGGCAAGCTCTGGGACGGCCGGTTCGGGAAGGCGACGGACGCCGCGGTCGACGGGTTCAACTCGTCGATCGGGTTCGACCGGCGCCTGTTCCGGCAGGATATCCGGGGCAGCGTCGCCCACGCGCGCATGCTCGCCAAGGTCGGGGTGCTCCCGTCCGCGGATGCCGACGCGATCGAAGCGGGGCTACTCGGGATCCTGGCCGACCTGGAGACGGGGGCGCTGGCCTTCGACCCGACGGCGGAAGACGTGCACATGTTCGTCGAGGCGGTCCTGACGGAGCGCGTCGGTGAGGCCGGCAAGCGCCTGCACACGGGGCGCAGCCGCAACGACCAGGTCGCGCTGGACCTCCGGCTCTATCTGATGGACGAGTGCGGCGTGATCTCGCGCCAACTCGAGACGCTGGTCTCGACGCTGTCGCGGCTCGCGCGCGAGCACCTCGGGACCGTCATGCCGGGCTACACCCACCTGCAGCGCGCGCAGCCGGTCACGTTCGCCCACCACCTGGGCGCCTATATCCAGATGTTCCGGCGCGACCACGGCCGGCTCGCGGACTGCGCGATGCGCATGGACGTGTCGCCGCTGGGTTCGGGCGCGCTGGCCGGGACGCCCTACCCGCTCGACCGGGCGGCGGTGGCCGAGACGCTCGGCCTGTCCGGCATCACGGCGAACAGTCTCGACGGGGTGTCCGACCGCGACTTCGCGATCGAGCTCGCCGCGGCGCTCTCGATCGTGATGGTCCACCTCTCGCGCTTCTCCGAGGAGATCGTGCTCTGGTCGTCGCAGGAGTTCGGCTTCGTCGAGCTCGACGACGCGTACAGCACGGGCAGCAGCATCATGCCGCAGAAGAAGAACCCCGACGTCGCCGAGCTGACGCGAGGCAAGTCCGGGCGCGTGTTCGGGTCGCTGGTCGCGCTGCTGACGGTCATGAAAGGGTTGCCCCTCGCCTACAACAAGGACATGCAGGAGGACAAGGAGGCGATCTTCGACGCGGTCGACACGGTCGAGGCGTGCCTCGTGCCGTTCACCGGGATGGTCGCGACGATGACCGTGAAGCGCGAGGCGATGCGGCGCGCGGCGGCCGGCGGGTTCACGAACGCGACGGACCTCGCGGACTACCTGGTGCGCAAGGGGCTTCCCTTCCGCAGCGCGCACGAGGTGTCGGGCAAGACCGTGAAGTATTGCCTGGCGGCGGGGACGTCGCTGGAGGATCTGTCGCTGGACGAATTCCTGTCGTTCTCGCCGCTGTTCGCGGAGGACGTGTACGAGGCGCTGTCGCTGGATCGGTGCGTGATGGGTCGCGCGCTGCCGGGCGGACCGGCGCCGTCAGCGGTGGAGAAGATGCTCGACGAGACGGACCTGTGGCTCGCGGCGCTGTAGCGGCGGATCCGGATTCTCGACCCCAGCTGAATCGAATCAGGCCGAAGGCGGTTCCGGGGACTCCGGGGCCGCCTCTTTTCCGGGCGCGACGAGCGGCATCCGGAACATCCAGCCGCCGAGAGCGAGCAGGAGCAGACCGAGCGGAATCTTCAGGAGCTGCAGGAGCGAAGGCGGGTCGATTCCCACGAGATAGCTGTCGCTCGGTCGGCTGCCGCGGTAGTGCACGAGGACCGATGACCCGACGGCCGGGCCGGCCACGGATTCGTCCAGCGAGAAGGTGCTGACGAAGGTCGCGCCGTTCGCGGCCTGGTATACGTAATCGATATAGCGCGCCTTGACATAGGTGTAGGTCGTCCCCCCGGACCCGCCGTGAAGGACCTGGAGCGTCTCGACGCTGTTGCGCCGTACCTTCCCCTGGGTCTCCGTGCCGAAGAAGCGGAGGGTCATCGCCTGCCCGGCGATCAGGATCAGGGCGAACCCCAGGCACACCGCGATGAGCGCGCCGACCCGGAGTCCCCCTCGCGCTTCGGCGGAAAGGGGTCGCCGGTGCAGCGTTCGGAGGAAATGCCAGGCCGTCGCGGAGAATCGACGCGCCGTGGAGGGGAAACGACGGAGCGCGGGCGCGATGCGTCGGTGACGGATCAGAAGAGCGGACTCGGTCTTCGGGACGGCCGGGGCGGGTGCCTCGACCGGGGCCGCCCAGATAGGCTGTTCGATCGGCGGCGGCTCCGCCACGGTCACCGCGGCCCAAGGAGGCCTCGCGATCGGAGCAGGCGTCCCCGCCGGGGTGGGCGCCGGCATCTGACCGGCTTCCGCTGCCGGGGCCGGCCTTGCTTCCTCCGCGGACTCGACGGGCGACCAGCAGACCGTGCACAGGTGCTGGTTGTCGGACAGCGGACTTCCGCAGTTCCTGCAGGTACGAACGTTGTACGACGACATGCCTCGCCTTTCTGCGTTCTACTGGCCCGCCGTGCCCGACGGCACGGCCTGCTCCTTCTTGCGGGGGAACACGATGACGAAGCCCAGCCAGACGAGCAGCGCGCCGCCCGGGAGGAGCAGGGCGAGCCAGAACGACGGCGGGTCCACGCCGACCACGAAGGCCTGTGCCGGCAGGAGCGAGAGGTAGCGGACCGTGAGGTCGGAGCCGGCCTCGGGGGCGACGGCGGAGGGATCCTGGTCGTAGGTGGCGCTGATGTCGGAGCCGTCGGGCGTCGTGTAGTCGTACTCGACGACGAGGCGGTCCTCGTAGGTGAAATACTCGGTGTGGCCGCTGCCGTGCGCGATCTTCACGTTCTCGACGCCGGCGGAGACGACGGTGCCGGGCACGGTCGGGCCGAAGAAGAGCAGGTCCATCTGCATGAATCCGACGAGGACCAGGACCAGGCCCATGAAGACCGTGAAGAGACCTCCGAAGACCTTCTGGCCGCGCGTCGTCGTCTGCTTCGACTTGGCGGCTTCGGTGGCCGCGGCCTGGTCGTTCATCTTCTTCAGGACCTGCTGGGCATCGGACTGGAGATCCTCGAGGACCTCGGACGCGTCGCGTCCTTCGTTCGACATCGTTGTGCTCTCCCTGCTGCATGGAAAAGACGACAGGCCCGCCCTGCCGTCCCACACCATTCTATGGGTCTCGGGGTCGCGGCGCAAGAAGTATCGCCGGGGTCAGCTCACGGAACCGGCGGCGTCGCGGTCGAGGAAGAGACGGAGGCCGGGATGGTCCAGAAGGCGCGCGGCGGGAACTTCGCGGACGGGGGCTCCGGAGCGCAGGCGCTCGACGATGGGGGCCTTCTTCGCGCCCGACGCCATCAGCAGGACCGTCTCGGCGCGCAGAAGGGAGCGGGCGCTGACGGAGACGCCCTGGCGCACGGGGAGCGTGGCACCGAAGTACTTGGCGCTGACGGCCCGGGTCGTGTCGTCGAGATCGACTACGATGCTGCCGTCCTGGTCGGGTGCGCCGGGCTCGTTGAAGCCGATGTGGCCGTTGAGCCCGATGCCGAGCAGGGTGAAGCGGATGCCGCCGCGGGCGCGGATCCACTGGTCCATCGCGCGGCACTCGGCCACGGGGTCGGCGAGACCGTCGAAGACGCGACGGCGGTCCAGCGGGATGCCGGCGGGGACGTAGAATCCGTCCGACATGACCTGCAGGCAGGATCCGCGGTCGGCGCGACCGAGGCCGACCCACTCGTCGAGTCCGGCGTAGAAGACCGACGAGAGGTCCACCTTTCCGGCCTGCTGGCGGGCGACGAGGCGGTGGTAGACCGGAAGGGGCGTGTCGCCGGCGGCGAGGCAGACGAGAGAACCGGGGTGGCGGACGATCCAGTCGGACGTCGCGGCGGCGACCTTGTCGCAGAGGGCATCGTAGTCCGGGGCGACGACGGTGCGGGCATCGAGGGCGGCGCGGGCGGACCGGTCCATCATGGGGCCTTCCTTTCGTTTCCGGGACTGAAAGCGGCATCGGGTTCATTATAGAGGTTCCGGACGCGAATGACCGTCGAAATTCCGGCAAGAGCCCCGCAAACGCCCGATTCCACCGGGGGAACGGCGACAGGGCTGTAGTACAATGATTCCAGCGGGATCACGGGTTGGTCCTCTGGGAGTGGGTTCCGAATGAAAAAGGTGCTTTCCGCAATTCTCGTTCTTTCCGCAGCCCTTGTTCTTGCGCTGGCCCTCGCGTCCTGCGGCTCCGCTTCCTCGCCTTCGCCCACCCATGGGAGCCCGAGCCCGATTCCCTCGCCGGTTCCGACCGTCCCGCTCGCCTCCCTGACCCTCGCGGTCTTCCCCGTCCTCGACGGCTCGACCGCCACGATCCCGCTCGCGATCGGCCTCCTGAAGCGCCTCGCAGGTTGCACCGAGGCGCAGGCGGAGGAGACGGTCGCCTTCCACACGACCGACGCCAGTTACCAGGCCCTGGCGGACGGCAAGGCGGACCTGCTGCTGGTCTACCCGCCCGCTCAGCCGACGGTCGACAAGCTCGACGTCTTCCACGGGATGGACGTTCGGGAAATCGGGCTCGACGCGCTCGTATTCATCGTCAACGACGACAACCCGGTGAAGTCGCTCACGTCCGCGCAGGTGCGCGGCATCTACAGCGGCGCGATCACGAACTGGAAGCAGGTCGGCGGCCTCGACCTGCCCATCGTCGCCTTCCAGCGCCCGACCCTGAGCGGCAGCCAGACGCTCATGCTCGACCTCCTGATGAAGGACACCGCGATGACGACGCCGACGAAGGAACTCGTCGCCGACTCGATGGACGGCCTGATCGAGGACATCGCCGCCTACAACGGGAGTTCGAACGCGATCGGCTATTCCGTCTACTACTACGCGAAGAACATGTACACGAAGCCGGACCTGCGCTTCGTCGCCGTCGACGGCGTCCTGCCCTCCAACGACACGATCCGCCGGAAAGCCTACGGCTACACGAGTCCTTTCTACGGCGTGATTCCGCTCCACCCGACGTCGCAGGCGAAGACGGTGCTCGAATGGCTGCTCTCGGCGAATGGCCAGAAGCTTCTGTCCGACTGCGGCTACGTGCCCGCTCTCCCGGTTTCCTGACATGAATCGCGGTGCCCGGGCCGTCCTCGGCCCCCTCGTCGCGCTGCTGCTCACCGGAGCGGTCGCGTGGCTCGCAGCCTGCGCCGTGGCGTCGCCGATTCCATATTCCCCGACCCCCGGTCCCACCGTCGCGTCGTCGCCGACCCCGAGTCCCGTTCCGTCCCCGACGCCGCTCCCCGCCTCCGTCGTCCTGCCCCCGCCCGTCCAGCCCGCCGGCCGGCTTTTCCCTTCCGGGCTCTATGCCGTTCTCAAGGGGGAGGGCTCCCGATTCGACATCCTCGACGGGACCGGCGCCTGGGTCCAATCCTTCTCCTACGTGCCTTGGAATCTTAGTCTCGACGAATCCCTGAATGAACTCTTCGACGTCGTGGGACTCGATACGGCGACGGAGCTCGCCGCCCATTCCCGGGTCGGCGAGGACCGGGTCGTCCTCCGGTACCCGACGGACGAACTCAAGCGGTTCGGAAACGGCTATTTCCAGCTGGGCCTGGACCAGGAGACGTACCACGCCGTCCTGTACGACGCGTCCGGCAAGGTCGTCCGGGTCCTCTCATTTCCCGTGGCGACGGGCACCGGCGTCCAGATGTGCGTCGACGACGTGCAGGGCAGGACCGTCGTGTTCGAGCAATCCCGGTCGGACGACGATCCCTCTCTCGACGGGACGGACCTCACCGTCCTGACGTCGTCCGGGATCCTCCTCGCCCATTGCGCGTGGAAGGTCCCCGGAATCGAACCCGTCGGGCTCCTGGGCATGAAATACTTCGTCGTGGACGACGTCTCGACCGGCATCACGATCCGCAGTTCCGACGGCAGCACGCTCATGTCGGGCATCGATGGTCTCCTCGAGCCCCAGTCGTTGGCTCGCGCCGAACGAGAGGCGTCGTTCTATTTCGAAGTCGCGGACTATTTCCTCAAGGACGGCGTGGTCTACGGTTCCGATCTGAAGCCCGTGCTGAAGGATGCGCTCGACCGGAGCGGCAGACTGATCCCCGGCGTGACATACGACGTGCAGGGCATCCCCTGCGTCGCGCGGACCGACTCGCTCGCGGTCGGTGCGCAAGGCGGACGGCTCGCCTTCCGGACAAGGACCGACGCCCATTCGGTCGCGATCGCCGCGGGCGAATCCTATCTCGACCGCAGGGGCGACCGCCTGCTGCTGGACGACGAGACCGCGGGACGGATCCGCGCCGTGTCGCTCGCGACCGGGGCGACCCTGTGGACGCTCGATGCGAGGAACGGGTCATCGGCCGGAACGGTCGGCGAACTGCTCTTCCTGCAGGGCACGGAGTCGGGCGCCCTGTGCGTGGTCTCCCTGGTCTCGGGCAGAATTCTGTACGCGCTGGGCGGCGACGCCTCGCTGGAGGTGGCGGACGATTATGCGATCGTGCACACGTCCTCGGACGGAAATCCATATGGACCCGGCTTCTTCGTGCTCGACGCGAAGGGGAACCTGCGCTATCAATCGAAGGCGGACCTGGCGCACGCGACGCACGGAACCTTCTTCGCATTGCAGCGCGGACCGTATCTAGGAATCGCGGACCTGAACGGGAACTGGGTCGTGAAGGCCTTGCGCTGGGACCTCGCGAACGGCTGAGACGGACAGCGGAAACCAGATCGTCGAGGAGGAGATGCCACATGAAATACCTGCTCACTTCCGCCGGTATCAAGAATCCGAGTCTGCACGACGCGTTGATCGGGCTGCTGGGCAAGCCGATCTCCGAAGCCAGCGCCCTGTGCATCCCGACCGCCGTGCACGCGATGCGCAACGGGCCGATGCATGCGTGGCGGTTCCTCAGCGGGCAGGCCACGACGCCGATGGTCGAACTGGGCTGGAAGTCCATGGGAATCCTGGAACTCACCGCCCTGCCCAGCGTCGACCGGGAGAACTGGGTTCCCCTGGTGCAGGAGACCGACGTGTTCCTCGTGAACGGCGGCGACCCCCTGTATCTCTGCTACTGGATGCGTCAATCGGGGCTGGCGGACCTCCTGCCCTCGCTGCGCACGGTCTATGTGGGCTTGAGCGCGGGCAGCATGGTGTTGACCCCCCGGATCGGCGAGGACTTCGTCGGCTGGAGGCCCCCCGAAGGCGGCGACGACACGTTGGGGCTGGTCGATTTCTCGATCTTCCCCCACCTGGACCACGAAAAGCTGCCGGACAACAATATGGCCGCGGCGGTCAAGTGGGCGGCGGAGCTGTCGGGACCGGCGTACGCGATCGACGACCAGACCGGCCTGCAGGTGGTCGACGGAGAGGTCGAGGTCGTCTCCGAAGGGCACTGGAGAAGATTTCCGGACTGAGAAAGCCCACTCCACGGAGCGTAGGTTGCCGCCGGTCGTTCGTTGGCCGATACTGGAATCACCTGCAGCGAGGTGGCGTCATGGATATCCCACGGATCGGCCGATTCATCACCGAACTCCGGTTGGAGAAGCGGCTCTCCCAGAAGGAGCTGGCGACGCGTCTCCGCGTCTCCGCGTCTCCGATAAAGCGGTCTCCAAGTGGGAGACCGGCAAGGGTCTGCCCGACCCATCCTCCTGGATGGCCCACGGCGAAGCGCTCGACGTCGGCGGCCTGTTCCCGATTCCGATCCAGGTGCACCGGGAATTGTCCGGTCAGCTCTGGATGGACGGGAACAACATGGAATCGACACCGGTCCAGGTCACCGTCGAAGGGACCTATTATCTTTACATGCTGCGGATTTTCACTTCTGACGAGTTCAGCGGCGACATCCACTACTCGGATACCACTCTGTCGACGGATCACCGAGCGCCGCTCGCCCTATTCTACCAAGGCCCCCGGTCCATGGGCTTTCTGAACGTCTTCGACCCGTCCGGCAATCTCGACCCGGTCTACGATTCCTCGCTCATGCAGGAGGGCTTCTTCTCGACCTTCGTGCTCCTGCAGTCCCCCTATGATGGCAAGACGTCCAGCCTGCTCGTCAGCGCTCCTGCTTCAAGCAGAAAGGAAGCGGTCGACCTGGCCAACCGACTCTTCAGGAATCATGTGGGTTTCGACTGAAGTCCTCTTAGGATCTGGAATTCTTTCGTGAGTTCCGGGTGGGCTTCGAAGATCTGGATCGCGCGCGCCGCCGCGCCGCTCGGCTGGTTCGTGCCTGTCTCCCAGGCCTCCACGGTCTTCGGTGAAACGCCCAGCAGATTCGCGAATCCGACCTGCGTCATGAGGAACTTCTTGCGGATGCTCTTCATGTCTTCCGACGAATATACCGGAGGCGGCGTGAAGGAGCACCGGACGATTCGCGCCGGTTTCTTCGTGCCCTGTGCGATTTCCAAGGCCTCCTCCAGGCTTGCGCGAAGTTCATTGCCATAACTCATAACGAATTTCCTTTCATCCATCGTCTCGGATGAGCCTTCTTGATTCTATCCACCAGGACCTTGAAATCCTTGATTTCCGTTCGGGTCAGATCCTGCTTCTCGTTCTTTGCATAAACCATCAGCAAGTAGAAGACCCCATGCTCCGGAAGATCCAGGTACGTCACCCGCGCCCCGCTCCGTTTACCGCGGCCGAACAGTCCGATGCGGATCTTCCTAAGTCCGCCGTGCCTTGAATCATGTCGCCTTGGAGGGGATTCGCCAACAGCTGATTCTGGAACTCGGCAAGATCCCTGTCGTCCAGGCCGAGGTCATTCCACTGTTCGTCGAAGCGACGGGTCATGATGAAGGTTCGTTCCATGGAGTCTCCGACTCCTATATTGAAAATACCCTATTAAATAGGGAATATCAACGGGAGGGATACGATCGGATATCCGGATGATACTCGATATCGGACGAAACGTTGTCCGGTGCAGCGGATTTGCTTCCCTACTCCTCGTCGTCCTCGTCGTCACCGTACGCCTTGTTGGCGCGCTCGGTCCACTCGCGGGCCTCGTCCTCCTGGCCCAGCAGGCGCAGGAGCATGGCCTTGCCGGAGCAGGCCTCGGCGAAGTCGGGGTTCTGCTTGAGCACGAAGTCGTAGAGGCTCATGGCCTCGTCGTAGTCGTTCTCCTGGACGAGCACGTTGGCCTTGCCCGTCAGGGCGACGAGGTGCTCGGGCGTGTACTGCAGCGCCTTGTCGAACATGCGGCGCGCCTCGTCGAAGTCGCTCTTGTAGTAGAGGATCATGCCGCGCGTGCAGAACGCGTCGGAGTACGTCGGGAACTCCGCGATCGCCTGGTCGACGCAGACCATGGCCTCGTCGTCGCGCCCCTCGGAGTGCAGGCTGTAGGCCTTCTCGTTGAGGGCGAAGGGGTTGGTCGGGTCGAACTTCAGGGCCATCTCGATGAGCCGGTCCGCCTTGTCGTCCTGGCGCAGGCGCGAGGCGATCATGCCGAGTACGACATAGGCGCCGGCGAACTTCGGGTCGAGCGTCAGGCACTTGGTCGCGTACTTCACCGACTCGTCGAAGTAGCCCATCATGAAGAGCGTGTCGGCCATCTCGTAGTACACGGCCGGGTTGTCCGGGTCGAGGTCGCCGCATTGCTTGAAGATCTCCATGGCCTCGAAGAAGCGGTCGGCCATCGCGAGGCACTTGCCCTTGCCGAGCAGCGCGTCGGGGTGCTTCACGAGCCCTAGGACGTATTCGAAGAGGCCGAGCGCGGCCTCGTGGTCGCCGGTCTGGAGCTTGGAGAAACCGAGGGCGAGCCAGGCCTGCAGGCCCGTGGGGTCGAGCTCGATGGCCCGCTTCGCGTCGCGCTCCACGAGGTCGTACTTCGCGAGGTTGTAGTAGGCGTTGGCGCGGGCGACGTAGCCCTCGGGGTCGTCGGGCCGCAGGGCGACGTACTTCTCGCACGCGTCGGCGCTGCCCTGGAAGTCCTCCTTGTCCTTGAGCAGGCGGGCCTCCTCGAGCATGAAGTCGAGGTGGTCGTCGCGCTTGGTGTACAGCGCGCGGCAGGCGGCGATCGCCTCGTCGTAGCGCTCGAGCTCGGTCAGGGCGTCGACCTCCTCGGCGAGGAACTCGTCCGGGTCGCCGTAATCGGGGTGCTTCGCGCAATTGTCGCGCCACTCGGCGATCACGGCGAGCACCTCCTCGTCGCGGTCCTCGGAACGCATGCGGTTGATGCGGACGAGGCAGGCGAGGCGGCCGGGCATCTCGGGCGGCAGATCCTGGACGCTGGCGTGCTCCAGCGTCTCGCGGGCGCGGAGGATGGCGGCGTCGGACGGGGCGTCGAGCGACGAGACGGCCTCGAGGTGCACGAGAGAGGCCCACTTCAGGCCGACGCCGAGGTCGACGCGCGCCGCGCGGGGGCCGGAGATCGCGCGCATGCGCAACCGGCCCTTGGCGAGGGACTCCTCGTACAGCTCCCAGGCCTCGAGCTCGACGGGCTCGGGATTCTCGTACGTATAGCGCCACTTGAGCGAGACGAGGCGGCTCATCCAGCCGTCCGGCGCGGCCTCGAGGGCGGCGACGACGGAGGACTTGGCGAGCTCGCGCTCGTTCTTCAGCATGCGCAGCGCGGCGAGGGCGGCGTGGACCATCGACTTCTCGAGCCGCGAAAGGCCGGCTCCGGACGCGTCGGCGACGGCGGCGAGCGCGGCGCGCTGGACGGACGTGTCCTCGCCCTCGAGGGGGAGGATGCCCATCGCGTCCTCGAAGACGTCGAGGATGGCCCGGTGCAGCTCGGATCCGCGCAGCATGGCGGCTAGTTCCTCATGCTGTGGATCGGCGCGGGGATGCGGCCGCCGCGCTGGATGAAGGCCGCGGCGCTGAACGGGTTGACGGCCATGATCGGGGCGGCGCCGAGGAGGCCGCCGAACTCGACGTGGTCGCCGACGTCCTTGCCCGGCACGGGGATCAGGCGGACGGCGGTGGTCTTGTTGTTGAAGACGCCGATCGCCATCTCGTCGGCGATGATGGCGGAGATCGTGGTGGCGGGAACGTTGCCGGGAATCGCGACCATGTCGATGCCGACGGAGCAGACGCAGGTCATCGCCTCGAGCTTCTCGAGCGACAGGGCGCCGAGTTCGACGGCCTCGACCATCCCGGAGTCCTCGCTGACGGGAATGAAGGCGCCGGACAGGCCGCCGACGTACGAGGAAGCCATGGTGCCGCCCTTCTTGACGGCGTCGTTGAGCATGGCGAGGGCGGCGGTGGTGCCCCAGGCGCCGGCGCGCTCGAGCCCCATCGCTTCGAGGATCCGGGCGACCGAGTCGCCCACGGCGGGCGTCGGGGCGAGCGAGAGGTCGAGGATGCCGAAGGTGGCGCCGAGGCGGCGGGAAGCCTCGCGGGCGACCAGCTGGCCGACGCGCGTGATCTTGAAGGCGGAGCGCTTGATCGTGTCGGCGAGCTCGCCGAAGTCCGCCTCGGGGCAGCGCTCGAGGGCCTTCATGACGACCCCGGGGCCGCTGACGCCGACGTTGATCACGCACTCGGGCTCGCCCGAACCGGTGAAGGCGCCGGCCATGAACGGGTTGTCCTCGGGGGCGTTGGCGAAGACGACGAGTTTGGCGCAGCCGAGGGCGTCGCGGTCGGCGGTGAGGCGGGCGGTCTCGACGATCACTTCGCCCATCTCGCGGACGGCGTCCATGTTGATGCCGGTGCGGGTGGTCGCGACGTTGACCGACGAGCAGACCTTCTCGGTCGTGGCGAGCGCCTCGGGGATCGAGGCGATCAGGCGGCGGTCGCTGTCCGTGTACCCCTTGTGCACGAGCGCCGAGAAGCCGCCGATGAAGTTGACGCCGACGTTGTCGGCGGCGCGCTCGAGGGCGCGGGCGAACACGGCGTAGTCCGTCGTGCGGGAGGAGGCCGCGACCTGGGAGATCGGCGTCACGGAGACGCGCTTGTTGATGATCGGGATGCCGTATTCGCGGCTGATGTCCTCGCCGACCGCGACGAGGCGTTCGGCGCGCGAGCAGATCTTGTCGTAGATGCGGCGGCAGGTCTCGTCGGCGCTGCCGGCGGCGCAGTCCATGAGCGAGATGCCCATGGTGATCGTGCGCACGTCGAGGTGTTCCTCCTGGAACATCCGGATGGTCTCGAGGATCTCGAAGTCTTCGAACATGCCCTTCGCCATCGTCAGATCCTGTGCATCGCGTGGAAGATGTCGGCGTGCTGGATCAGGATCGACAACCCGAGCTCGCGGCCCTTCGCCTCGAGCCGGTCGGCGAGCGCCTTGATGTCGAGCGTGGCCTTGGAGAGGTCGACCGACATGATCATGGTGAAGTTTTCCTGCAGGATCGTCTGCGAGATGTCGTTGATGTTGACGCCGGCCTCGGCGAGCAGGGTGCTGACGGCGGCGATGATGCCGACGCGGTCGTGTCCGATCACGGTGATGAAGGCGGAGTGGGAGTTCTTCTCGTCCATTCAGCGGGGCGGCTCCTTTCGGGTCGTGCGGGGCGGCGGGGCGAGCCGCCTATTCTTCCTTCGCGGCGGTGGAGACGGCGGGGTACATCAGTATGGCGAGAACCGCTCCTGCAACCCCTTGGAGCGAGTTCCAAGGAAGGTCGATGACGGCGACCTTCCAACCGAAGCCGGATTGGAGCGCCGTAAGGATTGTTGCTTCCGAAACGAAATAGCCGATCGCCATGATCAATCCGCCGAAAACGCAGGAGATGATCAGCGTGGGCATGAGGGGGAGTCCTGAATGCGCGGTGTGCGACGATGTCGGATTTCTCTTCAACAACGCACGGAAAAGGATACCTGCAGCGAACGCCTCAATCAATTTGATGACCAGAGTGAACGGAGCGTACAGAGGAAAGAGAATCAAGTCCGAAAGTCCTGCTCCAAGGGCCGCGCCCAAGGGACCATATACGGACGTGCAAAGTAGTGCCGCAATGAGTATGACGCTATCTCCGAGGTTCAGATATCCACTGCCGCCGATTGGTGCGAGAGACAGGAAAGGAAGCAGCATCGGGAAGACGAAGGTCACGACGAACGACAGAGCGGCGAAGATGCCGCCGAAGGCGACCTTGCGGACCAGCGAGGACTTGGGCGTGAGGAGCAGTTTCATGAGTCTTGGGCCTCCTTTGCAGGGGAAGCGGTCGTCTTTGAAACGACATTATAGCAAATATCGTCAGAGGATGTAGTAGTCCCACTCGCCCGCGGGGTTGCGGAACGTGCGCGCCGGAACCTCGAAGACGTAGGCCACGTGCCCTTCGTGGAGCACTTCCTCGGGCTCGCCGTCGGCGACGACGGTGCCGCGGTACATGAGCAGATTGCGCGTGCAGTACTTGGCCGCGGCGCGCAGGTCGTGCATCACGGCGACGACGCAGCGGCCCTGGTCGTGCGCGAGGTCGCGCAGCAGGTCGAAGGTCTCGGAGGCGTGCAGGACGTCGAGGTTGGACGTCGGCTCGTCGAGTAGGACCAGCGGCGTCTCCTGGGCGAGCACGCGGGCGATCATGACGCGCTGCCGCTCGCCGGCCGACAGCGTCGTGACGGGCTTGTCGGCGTAGTCGGCGCAGCCGGCGTCGCGCAGACTCTTCTCGACGGCCCTGCGGTCGGCCTCGCCCTCCGAGGCGGACAGGCCGTTGGAATACGGGTGCCGGCCCATGCCGACGACCTCCCGGGCCGTGAACGAGAACGGCACGCGCGTGTCCTGGTGCAGGAACGAGACGAGGCGGGCGAGTTCGCGGACCTTGTATTCGGCCTGCGGGCGGCCGTCCAGGGAGATCTCGCCGTCGCCGGGCAGCATGCCGGCGAGGCGCTTGAGGAAGGTCGTCTTGCCCGAGCCGTTGGGGCCGAGCAGGCCGATGAACTCGCCGGAGCGCGCATGGAACGACACGTCGTGGAGGATGCGCAGGCGGTCCTTGCCCTTCCCCACCGAGAAGCCGACACCGTCCGCGTCGATCGAGAAGGCGGGGCGGCCGGGCGCGGAGGGCGGCGTGGACGGGGCGGTGCGGCTATAGGGGGCGGGTCCGGAATCCGGGCTCACAGGAACGCCCCCTTCCCCTTGCCGGAGCGCAGCAGCAGGAACAGGAAGTAGGGGCCGCCGATCAGGGCGGTCACGACGCCGACGCTGACATCGCCGCCGCTGGTGCGTGCGCCGATGCGGACCAGCAGGTCGCACAGCAGCAGGAAGACCCCGCCGCCGAAGATGCCGGCGACCGCGAGGGGGCGGTGGGCAGGGCCGATCAGCAGGCGGAGGATGTGCGGGACGATCAGGCCGACGAAGCCGATCGGTCCGATCATGGCGACGACGGCGGCGGTGCAGAAGGTAGCGGCCGCGAGAAGCGAGACGCGCGTCGAGGTCGGGTGCACGCCGAGCGAGCGGGCCTGCTCGTCGCCGAGCAAGAGGATGTCGAGGTCGCGGGCGCGCAGGACGATATAGGCGCCGGAAACGGCGACGATGGGGAGCGACACGAGGACGTGCTCCCAGCGCCGGTTGGCGAGGCCACCCATGGTCCAGAACACGTAGCTCGTGACCTGGTACTGGTTGGACAGCATGACCGTCAGCGAGATCAGGGCGGCGAAGATCGCGCTGGTCGCCATGCCGCTCATGATCAGGGTGACGGTGTCGCCCCTCCCCTGCCCGCCCGCGGCGAACGAGACGGCGAGGATGATGCCGACCGCGAGCAGAGCGCCGACGAAGGCGAAGACCGGGAGGGCGAAGAAGCCGAGCGGCTTGCCGTAGGGCGTGACGATCGCGAGGAGGGCGCCGAGGCCCGCGCCGGTCGTGACGCCGAGGATGCCGGGGTCTGCGAGGGGGTTGCGGAAGACGCCCTGCAGCACGGTGCCCGAGAGGGCGAGCCCAGCGCCTGCGACGAGGGCCATCGCGACGCGCGGAAGGCGGAGGGACAGCACAATCGTGAGGTCCGTGGGGGCGACGGCGGAGGACGGCAGAATGCCGAGACCGGCGAGGATCGCATTGAGGACCTCGAGGGGTGGGACGTAGACGGTGCCGATGCCGGTCGCGAAGACGACGGCGACCAGCACCGCGACGGTCCCCATGCCGACGAGGGTGGCGACGGGGATCCGTCGGGGCGCCTGCGCGCCGGGAGTGCGGAGCTTGCGGGTCCTGCGGCTCATGGCATCATTCTACTTGAAAAGATCCGGGTATGCGGCCTGCGCCAGCAGCACGACGGCGTCCGCCATGTACTGCGACGTGGAGGTCATGTACTTGTCGGAGATGCCGTAGATCCGTCCGTCCACGACGGCGGGGACGTCCTTCAGGGTCGCGTCGGCGAGGATCGCGGCCTTCGCGGCGGCGCCGCCGTCGTCGGTCGTGCCGCTGAAGTCGGGCAGATAAGCGCTGGAGGGGACCAGGAACACCTGGGGCTTCCATTCGGACACGACCTTCTCCTTGCTGACGTCGGAGTACTTGGGCGCATCGCAGACGTTCACGAGGCCGGCGGTCGTCATGATCGAGCTGACGGGCGTCTCGGAATTGTAGGAGGTGAACTGGGCGGGGTCGTTATAGGAGGGGTAGACGTACATGGCGGTGAGGCGCTTGGACGCGTCGAGCGTGGCCAGCTTGGCCGCGACTCCCGCGATCTTGTCCTTCATCCCCTTGAGCAGCGCGTCGCCCTTGGCGGACTCGCCGACGACGGCCGCGAGCAGCGGAATCATATCCTCGGCAGTCTCGACGCTGGTCGGCGACTTGACGTAGAGGGTCGCGATGCCCGCGTCGCGCAGCGTCTTCGTCAGGGCGCCGTCGTAGTCGTTGAAGTCGTCCACGATGACCAGGTCGGGCTTGAGGGCGATGATCTCCTCGGCGTTGCTGGACTTGACGCGCACGGCGACCTGCTTGGCCTTGTCGGCGGCCATGGAGGTGTTCGGGTCGTCGGTCCAGCTGGAGATCGCGACGACGCGGGACACGTCGACCATCTCGAAGAGCATCTCGGTCGACCAGACCGGCAGCGAGACGATCTTCATGGGCTTGGCCGTAATCGTGAAGTACTGGGAGTCGGCGGTCTGGAGGGATACGGGGTAGTCGGTGCCGGCGGCCTTCCAGAACAGGGGCGCCTTCGTGGGCGCGGCAGTGGGACCGGCGGTCGGCGTCGCGGTGGGGGCGGCGCACGAGGTCGCGAGGACGGCGGCGACGACGAGCAGGGCGACGAGGGCGAGGAGACGGCGGGTGACGGTCATGCGATTCCTCCTGGTCTGTTCCCGGAGCCGCGGATCGCGCTTCCTCCGGGCGGTGGTCCACTCCTCCACGGGGGCGGACGACGAAAAACCTCCCCGGGGCTCCGGAGAGGTTCCTGAAAGGCGTGGGCCGGACCTTCGCCCGGCTTCCCCGGCCCGAAGACCGATGGACCGAGTCGGAAAGCGCCGTCACCGCCTCCATCTCCCGTGGAGTTCCCGGTGCGTCCCGACCCCGGCAGGTCTTCTGGCTCGAGGATCCTCGTCCTGCCGTCCCCTTCCCGGTCCTTGCTCCGGCTTTTCGGCCGGGGGCCAGTGGGTCATCGACGGTGGACTTCCCTCTCACAGCGGCGGGACCGCGCAGGTCTTGCACCTGCTTCCCTTTTCACGTCGTCCGGTCCTGTCCTCGCGGGACGGGGCCGGGGTCGGCGAACCGCGTCGGGTTGCACCTTGAATGGTAGACGAGCGGGACGCGTTGCGCAATCCCGCATTCCGTGCGAATTTGTGGAGGATTTTGCGACGACGGTCAGCGCACCGGGCGGAAGAGGCGTGCCGGGCGGACGAGGCGGGTCGGCGTGAGGACGACATCCATGGGCACATCGTACGGTTCCAAGGGCAGCGGCCCGTCGAGCAGCTGGAAGTCGAACGTCGCCGCGACGAGCGGGACGTGCGCGGTGAGGCGGGCGAGGAATCCGTCGTAGTAACCTTTGCCGTATCCGAGGCGGTTGCCCGACGCGTCGAATGCCAGTCCCGGCACGACCATGCAGGCAAGGGCGTGCCGCAGGGTCTCGATCGGGACCAGGGACCCGAGGGAGGGCTCGAGCAGGTGGAAGGAGCCGGGGTCGAGCCACTGCCGAAGGGCGTCCGGGCGCTCGTCGCACGCGAGCGCGACCTCGGGCGGGACTTCGCCGAAAACGAGCGAGGAGGTGTTCTCGGGGTCGGGGATGATCGTGGGCAGCAGGATGCGGGCGCCGCGGCGCGCGAGCAAAGCGACGGCGCCGAGGACGTCGAGCTCGCTGCGGATCGGATAATAGAGCGTCACGAAGCGGTTCTCGACCACGGACGCCTCGAGTTCGGGCAGCGCGAGCAGCCGGGCGGCGACGATGCGGGACGCCTCCGCGCGCGCCTCGGGCGGCTCCGCGTCGCGGAGCTCCTTCATGCGGCGGCGGAGGTCGGATTTCGCGCTCATGGCTCGGGGAACATCATCGCTTCGATGTAGTGGTCGGTGAAGCGCTTGTCGGAACTGAGTTCGATGTAGTCGATGCGGGAGACGGCCTTCGACGCGGCCTTGACGAGGCGGCAGTCGAGCAGGCACAGGACGGCGCCGATGCCGGACGTGTTGCCGGCCATGCGCGTGCGCCCGGCGAGCTCGGGCGGGAACAGCCCGATCCGGAAGGCGCTCCGGACGTCGAGGTAGTTGCCGAAGCCGCCGGCCACGTAGAGGTCGGCGATGCCCTCGGCGTTCGTGCCGGACGTCTCGATCAGGATCTCGATGCCGGCGCGCACCGCGGCCTTGGCGTTCTGCAGTTCGCGGACGTCGCGCTGGGTCAGCAGGATGCCGCTCGGAATCGCGCCGGTGGGAGGTGTCACGCGGAAGGCGGCCTGTCCCTCGTGCTCGACGACGCGTGCGGCGAGGGCGGCGGGCAACGCCTCGGGCTCGTCCGTGATCCGGCCGGTCTCGTCGACGACGCCGGTGTCGAGCAGGAAGGCCATGGCGTCGACGATGCCGGAGCCGCAGAGTCCCGCGGGCTCGACGCCGCCGATCGTCGTGAAGGCGAGGTCGCCGTCCTCGAGTCGCACGTGGTCGATCGCCCCCTCGACGCCGCCCATCCCGAACAGGAGGTTCGCGCCCTCGAAGGCGGGGCCGGCCGCGGTGGAGCAGGATGTCATCCCATGGTCCGTCGCGAGCAGGATCTCCCCGTTGGTGCCGATGTCGACGAACAGCGCGGGCGCACCCCTGCGGCGGTCGAGCCCGGTCGCGAGGACGCCGGCGACGATGTCGGCCCCGACGTATGCGGACACGCAGGGCAGCAGGACGCACAGGGCGCCCTCGCCGGCCGCGATGCCGAGCTCGTCGGCCCACACGGTGCGGGCGGACAGGGAGACGGGAATGAAGGGTGCGACGGCGATCGCCTTGGGTGGCAGGTTCGCGAGGAGGTGCATCATCGTCGTGTTGCCGGCGAGCGTGTAGGTCAGCAGGTCGTCCTTCGAGAAGCCGTTGCGTTCGGCGAGCCCGACGGCGAGCGTGCCGATGCGCTCGGCGACGAGGCGCTGCAGGGTCCGCAGATTGCCCGGCGCAGCGGAGGCGTACTCGATGCGGGAGATAACGTCGGCGCCGTATGGACGCTGCGGGTTCAGGGCGGAGGCGGTGC
The DNA here is from genome assembly GCA_903835065.1 of uncultured Eubacteriales bacterium. Taxonomy (GTDB): domain Bacteria; phylum Bacillota; class Clostridia; order Saccharofermentanales; family UBA5734; genus CAILLO01. The sequence goes on along the minus strand of CAILLO010000016.1, from coordinate 3,420 downwards.
CGATCCGGCGTCCGGTCTCGAGGTCGTACAGGTACACGGCCAGCGTGGTCGTGCCGATGTCGACCGCGGCGCCGAGCAGCGGACGGTCGGTGCGGTCGACATCCTCGTCGAAGAAGCGGACGACCTCGCCGCGGTCCGTGCGGTACAAGTAGGACGGGCAGAAGCCGGTCCGGCGCAGTGCGTCGGGCAGCGTCGCGAGGAAGCGGTAGGGCAGCTCGAGGTCGGTCACCTCGGCGAACCGCTCGTCGTCGGGGGACTGGTCCTCGAGGCCGGGCGGCGGGAGGCAGGCCTTGCCGCGGACGATCACGGGGTTGAGCTCGAGGTCCGGCATCGTCCCGTCGGTCGCGACCTGGGCCATCCTCGCGTCCGGCACGGTCACCTCGACGTCCTCGTGGACGTCCAGCTGGCACGCGAGGCGCCAGCCGTCGCGGACGAGCCCGCCGAGCACGTGCCGTTCGCGTTCGTTCGCCTCGCCGTCGCCGTGAACGACGTGCACGCGGCACTTGCCGCACGTGCCCTTGCCGTTGCAGTGCGAGTTGACCTCGACGCCGGCGGAGCGCAGCGCGTCCAGCAGCGACTCGCCCGTGCGGGTCTCCAGACGGGTCGTGCGCCCATCGTGGTGGAAGGTCACGTGGATGCGGTCCGGGTGAGGCGTCGAGGGGGCCATCTCAGTTCCTCTTGGACTTCGAATAGGCCGCGTAGGCAGGGCCGTACAGCGCGCCGAGGCGGATCGCCTCGACCATGCTGACGGGGCTCGCGACGGCCTTGCCGGCGATGTCGAAGGCGGTGCCGTGGTCGACGGAGGTGCGCAGGAAGGGCATCGCGAGCGTCAGGGAGATCGTCCGCTCGAAGTCGAGGGTCTTGGTGGCGATGTGGCCCTGGTCGTGATAGAGGGACAGGACGGCCGAGTATCGGCCATGCAGGGCCTGGTGGAAGACCGAGTCGGCCGGGACGGGGCCGACGACCGAAATCCCCTCGGCGCGGCACCGCGCGACGGCGGGCTCGATGAAGCGGCCCTCCTCGTCGCCGAAGAGGCCGTGCTCACCGTTGTGCGGGTTGAGGCCGGCGACCGCGAGCGGCGCGGAGGTCGTGTCGAGACCCAGGCTGCGGAGGCCCTCGACGCTGTCGCGGATCTCCTCGGCGACGAGGTCGGTCGAGACCAGCGAACAGGCCCTGGCGAGCGAGACGTGGCGCGTCAGGAAGAAGACGCGCAGCGTGATCGTCTGGAAGAGGGTCATCGGGTTCTTCGTGTCCGTCAGGGCGGCATACATCTCGGTGTGCCCGATCGAGTCGATGCCGGCGGCGCGGATCGACTCCTTGTTGATCGGCGCGGTCGCGACGGCGTCGATCCGGCCGTCGAGCGCGAGGCGCGCGGAGGCGGCGATGCAGGCGTAGGCGGCCCGGCCGCCCTCGGCGGAGACGCGGCCGTAGGGGGAGGCGTCGAGGTCGGCCTCCGGCACGGCGTAGACGAACAGGTCGCCGGCGGGGAGCGCGATTCCCGTGGCCTCGAGCAGACGGACCGTGCGGTCGACGACCTTCGGGCCGCCAATCAGCAGGGGCTTCACGCCGAGCTCGCGCAGGACGGGCGACAGGGCCGCCTGGACGGCGATCTCGGGGCCGATGCCGCCGGGGTCGCCCATCGGCACGCCGATCATGGGGGGCGCGGGCGCGTCGACGATCCGGATGCGGGCGTCGAGGCCGGGCCGGGGCCGTCCGAGTCTCTCTTGATCTGCCATGGGGTCCTCCCTGGTCGGTTTTCGTGCATACACATTGAATTTTAGCATATCGCCCCGTGCGATTTCTCCCACGATTTTGCCGGGTTGTCGCCCGCTTCCCGCGTGCGGTAGTATGGATGTGGCGCCCGACGTCCGGAAGGTCCCGGGCCGGCGCCCCGGAGGTCCCCATGCGCATCTTCCTCGTCCGCCACGGCCAGACCGACCCCAACCTCGAGGGCCGCTACTGCGGCTGGACCGACGCCCCCCTCAACGTGGACGGGCGCGCCCAGGCGCTGTCCCTCCGCCCGCTGGTCTGCCGGCGCACGTTCGAAGCCGTCTACGCAAGTCCGCTCGCCCGCGCCGCCGAGACCGCCGCGCTGCTGGTCGGCGACCTCGACGCGCCGTTCGGCCCCGACGCCCCGCGATCCGCCGTGGAGCGCGCCCGCGCCGCTGGGATCCGTTTCGACGACGCACTGAAGGAGCACCATTTCGGGCGCTTCGAGAACATGACCCGCGCGGAGATCGCGGCCACCGACCCGGCCGAGTTCGAACGTTGGCGCCAGGACTTCATGGGCTACCGCTTCCCCGGCGGCGAGAGCTCCCTCGACCTGTACGACCGCGTCGCCGCCTTCGGTGCCGGACTCGCGAAGCGGCACGCGGGGGACGTGCTGGTCGTGTCCCACATGGGGCCGACGGTCGCCCTGATGGCCTCGATGATCGGCATCCCGGGCCGCGACATGTGGCGCCTGCGCGCGGGCAATGCGACGCTGTGCCGCATCGTGGTCGGCGACGACGGATACGCCTTCCTCGACATGCTCAACGCGCGAACGGGCCGGCCCGCCGGGCAACAAGACGCGTGGGCGGCCCAGGCCGGACGGACCGAGCCGTCGGAGTCCTGACCCGGAGGGCTGCGAACGCCTCGGGTGTATAATCGGAGGGTGGATGCCGCATCCCGAACGCGCCCTGCCACCGGGCGCTCCGCCGACCCCGGCAAGGAGGGATCCGTCATGAGAAAAGAGCCGATGACCGCCCGCCACCCGCTCTGGTTCAAGATCTCCGCCTATGGTCTGGTGCTCTACCTGGTGACGCTGCTCCTGATGTTCCTGCTGAGCATCGTCTTCAACGGCCTTTTCCCGCAGCTGCCGACGGATTCGCCGGAAGCCTACACGATTTCACTCGCCGTCAGCGCGCTGCCGCTCGGCTTCTTCGCCTTCCTGACCGCGCACTGGTTCTGCCGGCCGGCAACCGAGCGCAACGCGGTCTGTCTCGGCCTCGGCTGGGTGGCCGTGCAGCTGGTGCTGAATGGGGTACTCGCGCTGCTCAACGACAACTTCGCGATGATCTTCACGAGCTTCGCGACCTACCTCATCTACGTCGCAGTGTTCGCCGGGGCCCTCGCAAGCCGGCTGCACAAGAACAAGGCGGTCCCGTAGGGTCCTCATACCAGCCGCTTCAGGAACAGCGTGATGAGCCCCGCGTCCTGGCTCATCTCCAGGACCTCGTTTCCGGTCGTCTTCGCCCAGGCCGGGAAGTCGGCGACCGAACCGGGGTCGGTCGTCCGGATCTCGATGACGTCGCCGATGCCGACCTTCTCGATCTCTCCGATGGCCCTCGTGACGGTCAGCGGGCAGCACTGGTCGATGTCCTTCAGAATCTTGACGGGCTTGTACTTCGCCATGGGTTCTCCTCCTTCGACGGAGCCTTC
>CAILLO010000015.1 GCA_903835065.1 uncultured Eubacteriales bacterium | reverse complement strand
CCTGTGTTCAAGTCGCCCTTTTCCCCTTCATGCACCCCTAGAATAGCACGTTGCTAAGCAGATCGCTTGGCCCTGAAACCCCTGTTCCGTCCGATTCGGGAGGTTACTTCTTCACTCAGGAGTCAAGGATTGCAGTCGACCGTCAGGAGACGATGGTCAGGAGACGATTTGCGCGGTCGCCGCGACCTCCGCGGGCTCCGCGACGCCGGGGTGGAAGTGATGGATCGTGTTCGTGGGGCAGACGGCTTCGCACTTGCCGCAGGCGGTGCACTTGTCCTGGTCGATGATCGCGAGCGGGCCCTGCATGTGGATCGCGTCGTCGCCGCAGGCCTTCACGCAACGCTGGCAGCCGATGCAGCCGACGATGCAGACCTTGCGGGTGTCGGCGCCGCTCGTCGTGTTGCGGCACTTGACCTGGTAGGTGTGCTCGCGCAGGGGAATCATGGCGATCAGGGCCTTGGGGCAGGACGCAACGCACAGTTCGCAAGACGTGCACTTGTCGTTGTCGACGATCGCGACGCCCTTGACGACTGTGATTGCGCCGAACGGGCAGGCCTTGACGCAGGTGCCGAGGCCGAGGCAGCCGTAGGTGCAGGCCCAGGGGCCCGCGAACATCATCGACGCCGTGACGCAGTCGGAGATGCCCTGGTATTCGTAGCGGGTGCGGGTGCTGTCCGTGTCGCCGTTGCACATCACGCAGGCGACGTGCTTCTCGACGGTCTGGGCCTCGACGCCCAGGTATTCGGCGAGCGCGGCCGACAGTGGAGCGCCGCCGACGGTGCACTTGCCGGTCGGGACGCCCTCGTCGGCGAGCGCCGCCGCGTAGCCGTCGCAGCCGGTGTAGCCGCAGGCGCCGCAGTTGACGCCGGGGAGCATCTCGCGGACGTGGGTCAGCTTCTCGCTCGAGGGAATCTCGAAGAACTTCGCCACGATCACGAGGACGATGCCGAAGAAGATCGCGAGGAAGCCGGTGATCGCGACGGGGATCAGCACGTCGCCGGCGTTGAAGGCCAGGGAGACGACCACAGGTACCATGTCTTTCGTTCCTCCTTCTGCTGCGCCCGGTCAGCCGAACAGCTTCTCGATCATGCCCTTGAACCCGAAGAAGGAAAGGGACACGAGCGACGCGGCGATCAGCGTGATGGGCAGGCCCTTGAGGAACTTCGGCACGTCCGCCTTGTCGACGCGCGAGCGCACGCCGGCGAACAGGAACAGCGCGAGCATGAAGCCGACGCCGACGCCGAGGCTGTTGAACATGGACTGGAGGAAGTCGTACTGCTTGTCGATGTTCAGCACCGTGACGCCGAGGACGGCGCAGTTGGTCGTGATCAGGGGGAGGTAGATGCCGAGCGCTTTATAAAGCGGTGGCATCGACTTCTTCATGATCGTCTCGACGAACTGGACGAGGGCGGCGATGCTGAGGATGAAGACCAGGGTGTAGAGGAACGTGACGTGGAGCGGGACGAGGACGAGCATGTAGAGCGGCCAGGTGATCGCGGTGGACAGGAGCATGACGAAGATGACGGCGACGCTCATGCCCATCGCGGTGTTGAGGTTCTTCGAGACGCCCAGGAACGGGCAGATGCCGAGGAACTTGGAGAGAACGAAGTTGTCGACGAGGATCGACGTGAACAGGATCGCGATCAGCGCCTTCATCAGCCTTCACCTCCGGTCGGGAGCGGTCCGCAGCCGGCGCACCCCGGCGCCGCCGCGCAATTCTCGCATTCGGGCCTGGCGCCTGCCTTCTTGAGGCCCTTCGCGACGGCCCGCCGGTCGATGCCGTCGGACAGCCGCTGGGCGGTCGCGACGAGGAGGCCGAAGACGAAGAATCCGCCGGGCGCGAGGACGAAGATCAGGATCGGCTCGATCATGCCGCCGTTCTGGAGGACGGGAATCGGGTGGCCGAGCAGCGTGCCGTTGCCGAGCACTTCGCGGATCGTGCCCATGACGATCAGGGCGGTGGTGAAGCCGAGGCCCATCCCGAGGCCGTCCAGCGCGGAGGCGCCGACGGGGTTCTTGTTGGCGAACATCTCGGCGCGGGCCAGGATGATGCAGTTCACGACGATCAGGGGGATGAAGATGCCGAGCGCCTTGTCCAGCGCGGGGACGAAGGCCTTGAGCAGCAGCTGGACGATCGTGACGAAGCCGGCGATGATCGTGATGTAGGCCGGGATGCGGACCTTGTCGGGGATGAACTTGCGGAGCGCGGAGATCGCGACGTTCGAGCCGATCAGCACGAAGGTGGCCGCGATGCCCATGCCGATCCCGTTCTCCACGCTCGTCGTGACGGCCAGCGTGGGACAGGTCCCGAGAATCAGGCGGAGGACGGGGTTCTCCTTGACGAATCCCTTCGTGATTTCGGAGATCCAGGACTTCTTCTCAGCCATGGGTCAGGCGCCTCCTTTCTGGAGCAGCGCATTCAGGCGCGCGACCGCGTTCACGGCGTCGATCAGCGCCTTGGAGGAAATGGTGGCGCCCGTGACGGCGTCGACGGGGACGACGTCGCCCGTCGCCAGCTTCGCGACCGCGAATCCGTTCGCGGTGGGCTTGCCGAGCAGGCCCTTGAGGAACGCGTCGTCGCGGATCTTCTTGCCGAGACCCGGGGTCTCGCTGTCGGCGAGGACGCGGATGCCGGACACGGTGCCGTCGGCCGCGATGCCGATCATGATCTGGAGACCGTCCGCGTAGCCGCGGGTGTCGACGAGGACCACGAGGCCGGTCGTCGCACCGCTCGCGTCGTTGCCGTACGAGGCCTCGGAGAAGGCGCGCTTGCCGGTGCCGAGGGCGGCGGCATAGCCGTTCGGGTCGGCTGCCTGGAGGGCGGCGAGGTCGATCGGTTCGAACGACGCGGCCTGGAGGGCCGCCTGGCGGGCCTCGTTCTTGGCGAGCGCCAGCTGCTTCGCGATCGGGTCCGCGGTGAGCGCGTTCGTCGCGCCGAGGGCGGCCGTCGTGATCGCGCAGATGATGAAGAGGGCGATCGCGGGCCAGACGAGGTGGTCCTTCAGGCGCGGGCGGGCGCCCGGCTCGCGCGGCGCTTCCGGCGGCGTGGGCGCGGAGCTGCCGTGCATGTGCGCGTGGTCATGCATTTCGGGCATGGCGGGCACCTCCTCCCAGCGGGACCGGACGGGTCCACTTGTCGATGTGGGGCGTGAGGATGTTGAACAGCAGGATCGCGTAGGAGACGCCTTCGTCCATGCCGCCGAACATGCGGATCAGTCCGGTCAGCAGGCCGCAGCCGAACCCGAAGAGCAGCTTTCCCTTCCAGGTCAGGGGCGTGGTGGTGTAGTCGGTCGCCATGAAGAACGCGCCGAGGATCAGACCGCCGGAGAGCATGTGGTAGAGGGGCGGCTGGCCGGCGACCCAGGCGAAGAGCCCGACCGTGCCGATGAAGGCGAGGGGGGCCCAGGGGGCGATCACGCGGCGGGCGAGCAGGTAGGCGGCGCCGACGAGGAGGGCGAGCACGGAGACTTCGCCGAGGGAGCCGGCGTGGGTGCCGAGCAGCAGGTCGAGGTAGCCGGGCAGCGACCCGGTCCCCGGGACGGCGCTGCCGGAGGCCAGGGCGGCCTTGAGCTGGGCGAGCGGAGTGGCGGTGGCGACGACGTCGGAGCCCGTCAGAACGGTCCAGCGGGTCATCGCGACGGGGAACGAGATCACGAGGACGACGCGTCCGACGAGGGCGGGGTTGACGAAGTTCCCGCCGAGCCCGCCGAACAACTGCTTGACGACGACGACCGCGACGACGGCACCGACCGCGGCCATCCAGTAGGGGAGCGTCGGGGGGAGGTTGAAGGCGAGCAGCATGCCGGTGACGACGGCGCTGAGGTCGGCGATCGTGTCCTCGCGCTTCATCACCTTGCGGGAGACCGCCTCGGCGATCACCGCGACGGCGACGGTGACGAGCGTCAGCGTCAGGGCGCGCAGGCCGAAGAGAATCGTGCTGGCGACCAGGGAGGGGATCAGGGCGATGATGACGTCGAGCATGATCGAGCGCGTGGAGGCGCGGTCGCGGATATGGGGCGAGGAGCTGACCAGGAGCCGGGCTTCACCGCTCATGCGCGCGCCTCCTTCTTCTTCGCTTCGGCCTTGCGCAGCAGGGCCTTGCCGTTGCGGATGCTCTGGACGAGGTGGCGCCGGGCGGGGCAGACGTAGGTGCAGGTGCCGCATTCGATGCAGTCCATCGTGTGGAACTCGACGAGCCCCTCGGTGTCGCCCTCGCGGGCCGCCGCGTCGATCGAGGTCGGCAGGAGGTGCATCGGGCAGCCCTCGACGCAGCGGGCGCAGCGGATGCAGACGGACTCGTCGGGGATCCGCGCCTCCTTCTCGTCGAAGGCGATGATCGCGTTGTTGGCCTTGATCACGGGGGTGTCGAGCGAATCGAGCGCGACGCCCATCATCGGGCCGCCCATGAGGACCTTGGCGGGCGTGCGGGCGAAGCCGCCGGCGGCTTCGACGAGGTCGGCCACCGGGACACCGATCGGCACGTCGAGATTGGCCGGAGAGGCGACCGCACTGCCGGCGAGGGTCAGGCGGCGGCGGACGAGAGGGACGCCGGTCTGGAGGTGGTCGGCGATGAAGGCGACGGTGCTGACGTTCAGGACCATCACCTTGACGTCGTGCGGCAGGCCGCCGGAAGGGACCTCGCGGCCGGTCATGGCGTAGATCAGCATCTTCTCGGCGCCCTGGGGGTACCGGGTGTGCAGCGGGACGACCTCGATCGCGGCGGCGGGCCCGTTCGGGTCGGCGGCGGCCTTGCCGTCGATCACAGCGTGCAGCGCGGCGATCGCGGCGGGCTTGTCGTTCTCGATGCCGATCGCGGCGCGGGGGATCGACATGTAGTGCATCACGTGGAGGACGCCGGCGAGGACGGCGGCGGGGTCTTCCACCATGCGGCGGTAGTCGGACGTGAGGAAGGGCTCGCACTCCGCGGCGTTGATCAGCAGCGTGTCGGGCTGCCGGTCCGCGGGCGGGCTGAATTTCACGTGCGTCGGGAAGCTCGCGCCGCCGAGTCCGACGAGTCCCGAGGCCGCGATTGCGGCGACGAAGGAGGCGCGGTCGGTGACGGTCGGCGGGACGACGGACGGGTGAATCTCGTAGTTGCCGTCCGATTCGATTTCGACGGCGTCGCCGAGGATGCCCGTGTAGCCGAGGACGCGTCGGATCGCGACGACGCGGCCGGAGACGGTCGCGTGCACGGGGGCCGAAAGGAAGCCGACGGGTTCGCCGATCCGCTGGCCGACCTTCACGAGGTCGCCGGGGGTGACGAGACAGCGGCATGGGGCGCCGGTGTGCTGGCTGAGCGGCAGGACGACGCGACGGAAGCCGTCGAGGCGCACGGTCGGGCTTTCAGCGGTGCTCTTGCGGGAACGCGGATGCGTGCCGCCGGAAAAGGACCACGTCAGGGCCAAGCGGATCCCTCCTCGCAGATTGTGGACGTTGTAGCGAAATACGTCCGGGCGGATGGCGCTTTTGTCATGATATCACAATCCTTTGATAGCCGAAACAGTAACGGGCGCGGTAACCGGCGCGACATGGCGACCCCGCCCTGGAAGTGATACGATAAGCTGTGTTCAGGGTGAGCGAGGCATGAGGTGGACGGATGATCGACGTGCGGAATGTGGTCAAGTCCTTCGGCAAGGAACAGGTTCTGCGGGGCATCACCCTCGAGATTCCGGCGGGGGAGGTCTTCGGCCTGCTGGGACCCTCGGGTTCCGGCAAGACGACGATGATCCGCATCCTCGCCGGCACGCTCGCCGCCGACGCGGGCGAGGTGACGCTCGACGGGGTCCGGCAACCCGACCGGAAGAGCCTCTCCCGGATCGGCTTCATGCCCCAGTACGACGCGCTTTACAACGACCTCTCGGGGCTCGACAATCTCCGCTTCTTCGGCCGCCTGTACCGCATGGACGGGAAGCGCCTCAAGGCGCGGATCGAAGACGTGCTGGAACTCACCGGCCTCGGCGCCGACCGGAAGAAGCGGGTCGCCCTCTACTCCGGCGGGATGAAGAAGCGCCTCTCCCTCGCGACGGCCCTGCTCCACGGGCCGGACGTGCTGCTGCTCGACGAGCCGACGGTCGGGATCGACCCCGTGCTCCGCCGCACGATCTGGGAGGAGTTCGGACGCCTGCGCGCGGAGGGCCGCACGCTCGTCGTGACCACGCACGTCATGGAGGAAGCCGACCGGTGCGACCGGGCCGGGCTGCTCTACGGCGGGCACCTGATCGCGTGCGGGGAGGTCGCCGGACTCAAGGCGTCGTCCCCCGGCGGGACCCTGGAAGACCTGTTCTTCCAGGCGGCGAGGTGACCGGCATGGCGACGTTCGCAATCATGGTCCGCGTGATCCGGCAGATCACGGGAGACAAGAGGACCCTCGGCCTGATCCTCGTGGTGCCGATGCTGCTGATGACCCTGATCTGGCTGCTGCTCGGCAAGACCGGATACGTCCCGACCCTGGCGACGGCCGACCTGCCGAGCGCGCTCGAATCGCGCCTGGCCGACGACGGCGGCGTCGCCGCGACGCCGATGACCGTCGCGCAGGCCCGGGAAAGCGTGAAGTCCGGGACGTCCGACGCCGCGCTGTGGCTCGAGGACGGGAAGCTCCGCCTCCTGTTCGAATCGAGCGACCCAGGCAAGGACGCGCTGGTGCTCAAGGCCCTGCAGAACGCCATGAAGGCCCTGGTTCCGACCGGCCTCCCCGGCGTCCTGGCGGCGCCCGAACCCGAATACCTCTACGGCGGCAGCGCCGACAGCTCGTTCGACAGCCTCGGCTATGTCCTGCTCGGCGTGCTCGCCTTCTTCTTCGTGTTCATTCTCTCCGGCATCGCCTTCGTCCGCGAGCGCACCGGCTCCACGCTCGAGCGTCTGCTCGCGTCGCCCGTGCGCCGCAGCCAGGTCGTGGCGGGCTACACCGCGGGCTTCGGCGTCTTCGCGATGATCCAGTGCACGATCATGGTCGTCTTCGCCGTGACCGTCCTCGGCCTGCACACCAACGGCTCGCTCGCGCTGACGGTGCTCGTGATGGTCCTGCTCGGCCTCTCCGCCACCGCGATCGGCGCCTTCGCCTCGATCTTCGCGGAGAACGAGTTCCAGATCATGCAGTTCATCCCGGTGTTCATCATTCCCCAGTTCTTCTTCTCCGGCATGATCTCGCTCGACACGATCCCGCTCGGGCTCGGCGTCCTGTCCCGCATCATGCCCGTCTACTACGCGTGCGACGCGCTGCGCGTCGTCCTCGTGAAGGGCGGCGGATTCGTGGAGATCCTGCCGCGGATCGGCATGCTGGTCGGCTTCCTGCTGCTGTTCTCCGTCGCCAACGTGATCGCGCTCAAGAAGCACCGGAGGATGTAGCGCGTGGCGGACGGGGGCTTCTACTTCGCCGCGGTCTTCGCAGGAGGGCTCCTGTCCTTCCTTTCGCCCTGCACCGTCCCGCTGCTGCCGGTCTACGTCGGCTATCTGTCGCGCGAGGCGGCCGGCCGCGCCGCGACGCCGCGCAAGGGCCTCGACCTCGGCCTGGTCGCCCGGACGCTCGTCTTCGCGCTCGGGCTGTCCACGGCCTTCTTCCTGCTCGGCTTCGGCGCCGGCGCGGTCGGCGCGGTCCTCGCCGGGCCCGTGTTCCGCATCGCCATGGGCGTCGTCGTGGTCCTCATGGGCATCTACATGACCGGCCTGGTCCCGCTGCCCTTCCTGTCGCGCGAGTGGAAGCCGGAGAGCGGCCGCGCCACGGCGGGCGGCTACCTCGGAGCGCTCGCGCTCGGCTTCACCTTCAGCATCGGCTGGACGCCCTGCGCCGGCCCGGTGCTCGCCACCGTGCTCGGCATCGCGTCGCAGCAGGGCAGCGCCCTGTACGGCGCCTTCCTGCTCCTCGTCTACGCGCTGGGCCTCGCCCTGCCGTTCGTCCTGATCTCCTTCGCCTCCAGTCTCTTCCTGCGCGCATTCCAGCGGCTCACGCCCCACCTCGGCTGGCTCCGCGTCGTCGGCGGCGTCCTGATCGTCGCGATGGGTGTCCTGCTGCTGCTCGACCGGATGACCTGGCTGGCCGCCCTCGTTTCCTGACTCAGGAGGTATCGCCATGTTCCAAGGAAGAATCCCCGAGAATCCCAACCGCGACGCCGCCTTCGACCCGACCCGCCTGCGCTCGATCTGGCTCGCCGGCGGCTGCTTCTGGGGCGTCGAGGCCTTCATGGCCCGCGTGCCCGGCGTCGCCGACGCGGTCTCCGGCTACGCGAACGGGAAGACGGAGCGCCCGACCTACGAGGACGTCTGCCGCCGCGACACGGGCCACGCCGAGACCGTGGAGATCCGTTACGACCCGTCGCGCGTGACGCTGCGCACGCTGCTGGAGGCGTATTTCCGGATCATCGACCCGACCGTCCTCGACCGGCAGGGCAACGACGTCGGCACGCAGTACCGCACCGGCGTCTTCTACAAGGACGAAGCGGACGCCGCGGTCGCCCGCGAAGTGCTCGAGGAGGAGCGGAAGAAGCACGCGAAGCCCGTCGTGACCGAGCTCGAGCCGCTGCGCAACTGGTACCGCGCCGAGGAATACCACCAGGACTATCTCGAGAAGAATCCGAACGGATACTGCCACGTCGACTTCGGCCAGCTGAAGCGGATTCCCGCGCCCGCGCCGCTCTTGGTGCCCGCGACGCCCGCGGCGCCCGCGGCCCTGCCTCCGCTCGCCTGGCGACGGCCGTCGGACGCGGAGCTCCGGGCCGGTCTCACGGACCTGCAGGTCTCGGTCCTCCGCGACGCCGCGACCGAGCCGCCGTTCCGCAACGAGTACTGGAACGAGCACCGGCCCGGCCTGTACGTCGACCGTGGGACCGGCGAACCGCTCTTCTCGTCGAGCGACAAGTTCGACTCCGGTTGCGGATGGCCCAGCTTCACGCGGCCCGTCGACGAGGCCTCCATCAAGGAACGGGAGGACCGCACGCTCGGCATGGGCCGCATCGAGGTGCGCAGCCGGGCGGGGGACTTCCACCTCGGCCACGTCTTCGACGATGGCCCGAAGGACCGGGGAGGACTCCGGTACTGCATCAACAGCGCGGCGGTTCGGTTCATCCCGCTCGAGGAGCTGGAGGCGCAGGACTACGGCGCCTATCGGAAATACATCGGATCGCAGCGGAGGGACTGATCATGGAAAGACGCAAGACCAGCCGGCTCCCGGGGCGCATCGACGCGCTGCGCTCCGCCTGCACGGGATACTGGGGCGAACGGGCGCTCGCGCAGGTGGAATACGCCGCCCGCCTGTCCGACGTCCGCGAGGGACGGTTCGACGACGCGGTGGAACGGGCGCTCGCCGCACTCGCACGGGCCGTGGCGGCGGACGGCGCGGTGGGGAGGACGGAGGCCGAGGAGACCGAACGGTTGCTCGCCCCGGCCGCCGCGGAGGCGAAGTCGCTGACGATGCTGTGCGCCGCGCACGCGCATACCGACATGAACTGGATGTGGGGCTGGAACGAGACGGTCGACGCGACGCTGTCGACCTTCCGCACGATGCTGAGTCTGCTCGAGGAGTACCCCGATTTCGTCTTCTCGCAGTCGCAGGCCGCCGCGTACCGGATCGTCGAGCAGTACGACCCCGGCATGCTGGAGGAGATCCGCGGCCGGGTCCGCGAAGGGCGCTGGGAAGTCACGGCCTCGACGTGGGTGGAGCCCGACCGGAACCTGCCGTCCGGCGAGAGCTTCGGCCGCCAGGTCCTGCAGGCCCGGCAGTATCTCTGCGAAACGCTGGGCCTCGATCCGGCCTCCCTCGACCTCGATTTCGAGCCCGACGCCTTCGGGCACAACGCGAACCTCCCCGAGATCCTCTCGAAGTCCGGCGTCCGCGCGGTCTACTTCTGCCGCGGATTCGACCGCCACACGCTGTTCCGCTGGCGCGCCCCGTCGGGCGCGGAGGTGGTCGCCTACCGCGAGCCGCAGTGGTACAGCGGGCCGATCGACGCCTGGTCCGCCTCGCCCGTCCCGGAGAACTGCGCTGCGAACGGCTTCCCGATGCACCTCAAGGTCTACGGGGTCGGCGACCACGGCGGCGGGCCGACGCGGCGCGACGTCGAGCGCCTGCTCGACATGGCCACCTGGCCGGTCTTCCCGACCCTCCGATTCGGCACGTTCCGCGAATTCTTCGGCGAAGCGCGGAAGGCGGCCGCGGGGCTGCCCGTCTTCGAGGGCGAGCTCAACTTCGTCTTCCCCGGCTGCTACACGTCCCAGACGCGCCTCAAGACGGCGAACCGCGTCTCGGAAGCCCGCATGGACATGGCCGAGCGGTTCGGCGCGGCTGCGGCCGCCACCGCCGGCGCAGCGTATCCGGCCGACCTCTACCGGGAGGCGTGGCGCAAGGTCCTGTTCAACCAGTTCCACGACATCCTGCCCGGCTCCGGCACCATCGAGACGCGGGAGCATGCGATGGGCCAGTTCCAGGAGATCCTCGCGTCGGCGGACGCGGGAACGACGGCCGCCCTGCGCGGCATCGGGGCGCGCATCGACACCGCGGCGCTGCCGGCCGTCCGGGACGCACGCGCGGATACCCCCGGAGAGCGCGCCGCTTCGTGCTCCGAAGGCGCCGGTGCCGGCCTCGGGCTCCGGGACTTCGTCGTGCCCCGGACCGAACGCGGGCGCGGACGCCTGCGCATCCTGCACTTCCACAACCCGTCCGCCCACGAACGCCGCGAGGCGGTGGCCGCGACCGTGTGGGACTGGCCGGGCGACGTCCGCCGCATCGAGGTGGTGGATGCCTCCGGCCGCGAGCTTCCGTTCCAGCTCGAGCCGCTGGAGGACCACAAGTTCTGGCCGAAGGGCACGTACTGGGACCACCAGTACTTCCGCCTGTTCGTGAAAGTCCCGGTGCCGGCGCTCGGGTACGCGACCGCGGTGCTGCGCGAGCGGGACGAGTCCTCGCACCGGCCGCGGTACGACAAGTCCCGACTGGACCGCCCGGAGGGCTACGTGCTCGAGAACTCCGCGCTCCGCGCCGAGTTCGACCCGGCCACGGCCGCGCTGCGGTCGCTCCTCGACAAGGCGAGCGGGCGCGAACTGGTCGACGGGGGTCGGTTCGCGGGCTTCCGTCGCATCGACGAAGACGACAAGAAGCAGATGACCGCCTGGGTCGTCGGCCGTACCATGAACGTCCGGCCCGTGGCGGAGAACGTCCGCCTCGAGCATGTCCGCGGCGGCGAAGGCGCGATGCGCAGCGTCTTCTCGTACATCGCCCCGTTCGGCGCCTCGAGGCTGTCCGTCGAGATCTCGCTCGAGGAGGACTCGTCCCGCCTCGACTTCGACGTCTCGTGCGACTACCGCGAGACCGCCGTGCCCGGCACGTCCGTCCCGCGCCTGGACTTCACGCTGCCCCTGGGCTATCCCGTCCGCGGCTACCGCTACGACATCCCCTTCGGCACGATCGACCGCGTTCCCGTCGACCTCGACGTGCCCGCCGCCTCGTTCGGCGTCGCGCTGCCGCAGGAGGGGGGGGGGCCGGGCCTGATGCTCCTCGCCGAGGCCAGGCACGGCTTCCGAGGATCCGACGGGTCTCTGTCCCTCTCCCTGATCCGCGCCTCCTACGACCCCGACCCGACGCCGGAATACGGCGCGCACCGCTTCCGGTTCGCCGTCGTCGCCGTCGCCGACCCCGAGGACCGGCGCGCCGGTCTCGAGACGTCCTACGACTTCAGCCACCCGGTCGTCTACCAGCCGGGCACGGTCCACTCCGGGCATCTGCCCGCCGTCGCCTCCTTCCTCTCGCTCGAGGACGGCCGGGCCGCCGTCACGGCCGTGAAGCCACCGGAGGGAGACCCTTCCGGGCGGTCCGTCCTGGTCCGCCTGCACGAGACCGAAGGGCTCGAGGGACTCGCCCGCCTCCGGTTCGGCCGTCCGGTCCGGTCCGTCGCCGTCGTCGGGCTGGACGAACGCCCGCTGCCGCAGGGCGCGGGAACGGTGCCGAAGGCGGAAGGCGCGCGCGTGGAGTGCCCGCTGGCGCCCTTCGAGGTCGTCTCGCTGCTCGTCGGCTTCGAGGAGGGCGGGACATGAACCAGCGCCAGCGGAAGAAACGCGACAAGCGGCTCGAGGCGAAGGCGCGCACGCGCGTGCTCTTCAACACGGGCACCCAGGTCCATGCGCCCTCCAAGGGGCGCGGATCCTACAAGCGCCGGAAGAAGGCCGACGGCGCCGACGGCGCGGAGTAGAAGCTGGTGCGACGCAGGCATTGCGCGTCGGGCGGGCTTGCGGTATATTGACCTCGACGGTTCCGCCGCACCGGTGGGACAAGGCAGGGACGCCGGGCTGGTTTCAGCACGACGTCCTTCTTCTGCTAGGAAAGGATACCGCTCATGAAGCTCGTGATCGCCATCATCCGCCCCGAAGCCCTCGACAACGTGAAGCAGAGCCTGTTCGACGCCGAGATCCACAAGATGACGGTGCACAACGTCCGTGGCTGCGGCCAACAGAAGGGCTATACCGAGAACTACCGCGGTTCGATCAACACCGTCAACCTTCTCCCGAAGGTGCGCGTCGAGATCGCCGTCAACGACCCGTACGTCCAGCCCACGATCGACGCCATCATCCGGGCCGCGCGCTCGGGCTCGATCGGCGACGGCAAGATCTTCGTGCTGCCCGTCGAACGCTGCATCCGCATCCGCACCGGCGAAGAGGGCGGAGACGCGATCGGCTGACGACCGCGTCCTTCCTCCCGCACGCAATGGAGCGGCCCCCTCGGGAATCCCCGAGGAGGCCGCTCCTGCTTTGCGTTCCGGTCCGTGGAAGCTGGTGCGCCAAGTGCCGTAAGCGTCAAGAGCGAGTATCGGGTTAGACTTTCTCTCTCTTGGTGTAGCTCGTGTGCAGCAGCTCATGCGCCTTTTCACCGTACGGGGTGCCCAGGAACTCGCCGTAGAGGCGCATCACGTCCTGGTTCTCGTGCGAGCGGCGGATCGTCTTGGCGCGGTCCTCGCTGTAGATCGCCGCGGCGCGCTTCTTGAGGATCTCGATGTCGCCATGGTGGTAGGGCTGTCCACCGCCACCGATGCAGCCGCCCGGACAGGCCATGATCTCGATCGCGTGATAGGTCGCGTCGCCGCGTTGGATCTTCTCGAGCAACTTGCGCGCGTTGCCGAGGCCGTGGGCGATCGCGATCTTCACGTCGAGGTCGTTGATCCGGACGGTCGCCTCGCGGATGCCTTCCATGCCGCGGAGCTGCGCGAATTCGACGTTCTCGAGGCGGTTGCCGGTCAGCCACTCGTAGGCGGTGCGCAACGCGGCCTCGATGACGCCGCCGGTGGTGCCGAAGATCGCGGCCGCGCCGGAGGACTGGCCCATCGGGTTGTCGAATTCCTCTTCCGGCAGGTTCGCGAAGTCCATGCCGGACTCGCGGATCATGCGGCCGAGCTCGCGGGTGGAGAGGACGTAGTCGACGTTCTGCTCGCCTTCGCCGGACAGCTCGGGACGGGCGGCCTCGTACTTCTTCGCGAGGCAGGGCATGATCGAGACGATCACGAGGTTCTTGGGGTCCACGCCCAGCTTGGTGGCGAGATACGTCTTGGCCACCGCGCCGAACATCTCGTGCGGGGACTTGCAGGTCGACGGGATGTCGAGCAGGTCGGGGAAATTGTGCTCGAAGAACTTGACCCACGCAGGGCAGCAGCTGGTCAGGATCGGGAGGGTGCCGCCGTGCTGCAGGCGGTGGACGAACTCCGAGGCTTCTTCGATGATCGTGAGGTCGGCCGCGAAGTCGGTGTCCATCACGTAGTCGAAGCCGATGCGGCGAAGCGCCGAGACCATCTTGCCGGTCACGCGGGTGCCAGGCTCCATCCCGAACTCCTCGCCGAGCGCGACACGGATCGCGGGCGCGGTCTGGGCGATCACGACCTTGCCGGGCCGGTTGAGGACGTCGAGCACCTTGCGGGTGTTGTCGACTTCCGTCAGGGCGCCGGTCGGGCAGACGGACACGCACTGGCCGCAGAACGTGCAGGCGGTGTCCTTCATGGGCAGGTCGAAGGCGGTGCCGATCGTGGTCATGAAGCCGCGGTCGACGGCCGAGTATACGCCGACGGTCTGCACTTCCCCGCACATCGTCTCGCAGCGGCGGCAGAGGATGCACTTGTCGGGGTTGCGGACCAGCGAGAAGCTCGAATCGTCGCGCTTGTAGGTGGACATCGCGCCCTTGAACTTGACTTCGCGGATGCCGAGGTCGGCCGCCAGCGACTGCAGGTCGCAGTTGCGGTTGCGCTCGCAGATCAGGCAGTCGGACGGGTGGTCGGAGAGGAGCAGCTCGACCACGATGCGGCGGGCCTTCAGGGCCCGGATCGTGTCGGTCTTGACCACCATGCCCTCGGTCACGGTCGTGGAGCAGGCGGGGACGAGACCGCGGCGGTTCTCGACCTCGACCATGCAGACGCGGCAGGACGCGACCTGGTTGACCATCCTCATCTCGTGGAGATCGAGGTGGCACAGCGTGGGGATGTGGATTCCGACCCGCTTCGCGGCTTCGAGGATCGTGGAGCCGTCGGGAACGACGAGCGCGGAACCGTTGATCGTGAGATTCACCATGAGCGTTTCACCTCGTCATTCTTTCACGATGGCATCGACCGGGCACTTCGAGAAGCAGACGCCGCACTTGGTGCAGCGTTCCTGGTCGATCACGTGGGCCGTCTTCCGTTCGCCGGAGATGCAGGAGACCGGGCAGTTGCGGGCGCAGACGGTGCAGCCGATGCACTTGTCGGCGACGACGACGTAATGGATCAGGTTCTGGCAGACGCCGGACGGACAGCGCTTGTCGACGATGTGCGCGATGTACTCGTCGCGGAAGTGCTTGAGCGTGCTGAGCACCGGGTTCGGGGCGGTCTGCCCGAGCTGGCACAGCGACGCGTCGCGGATCGTGCCGCCGAGCACCTCGAGGTCGTCGAGGTCCTTCATCGTGCCCTTGCCGTCGGTGATGCGCTCGAGGATCTCGAACAGGCGCTTGTTGCCGACGCGGCAGGGCGTGCACTTGCCGCAGGACTCGTCGACCGTGAAGTCGAGGTAGTATTTGGCGATGTTGACCATGCAGTCGGTGTCGTCCATGACGATCATGCCGCCCGAGCCCATCATGGCGCCCGCGGCGGACAGGGACTCGTAGTCGATAGGGATGTCGAGCAGCGACTTCGGGAGGCAGCCGCCGGACGGGCCGCCGATCTGCACGGCCTTGAAGGTGCGGCCGTCGCGGACGCCGCCGCCGATGTTCTCGACGATCTCGCGGAGGGTGATGCCCATCGGGACTTCGGCGAGGCCGACGTTGTTGATCTTGCCGGACAGCGCGAACACCTTGGTGCCCTTGCTCTTCTCGGTGCCGATCGAGGCGAACCACTCGGGCCCGTTCAGCAGGATCGGGCAGACGTTGGCGAAGGTCTCGACGTTGTTGATGATCGTCGGCTTGCCGAACAGGCCCTTTTCGGCGGGGAAGGGGGGCTTCATGCGCGGTTCGCCGCGGCTGCCCTCGACCGAGTTCAGCAGGGCCGTCTCCTCGCCGCAGACGAACGCGCCGGCGCCAAGGGAGAGGCGGATGCGGAAGCTGAACTTCGACCCGAGGATCTCCTTGCCGAGTAGGCCGTATTCCTCTGCCTGGGCGATCGCGATCTTGAGGCGCTTGACGGCCAGCGGGTACTCCGCGCGGACGTACACGATGCCTTCGTCGGCGCCGGTCGCGTAGCCGGCGATCGCCATCGCCTCGATCACGCTGTGCGGGTCGCCCTCGAGCACGCTGCGGTCCATGAACGCGCCGGGGTCGCCCTCGTCGGCGTTGCAGACGATGTACTTTTTGTCGGACTTCTGCTTGAGCGCCGCCTGCCACTTGAGGCCGGTCGGGAAGCCCGCGCCGCCGCGTCCGCGGAGGCCGCTCTTCTTGAGCGTGTCGACGACCTGCTGCTGGGTCATCGTGGAAAGTGCCTTGCCGAGCGCCTGGTAGCCGTCGACCGAGATGTACTCGTCGATGTTCTCCGGGTCGATCAGGCCGCAGTTGCGGAGGGCGATGCGGATCTGCTGGCCGTAGAAGGGCATGTCGGTCGAGGCGGGAATCTGCTTGCCGCCGGCCGGATCCTTGTAGACCAGGCGCTGGACGGTACGGCCCTTCACGACGTGCTCCGCGACGATCTCGGCGGCGTCGGTCGGCTTGACCTCGACGTAGAAGATATTGTCCGGGTAGATCTTGACGATCGGACCCTTTTCGCAGAAGCCGAAGCAGCCGGTGGTGACGACCTGGACCTCCTGGTCCATCCCGGCCTTCTTGAGCTCCTGGTTCAGGTTCTCGACGATCTGGACGCTCTGCGAGGAACGGCAGCCCGTGCCGCCGCAGACCATGAGATGCATGCGATAGCGGTTCACCTGCGTCCGGCCCCCTTCCCGATGATCGCGTGGTCGAGCAGGATGCCCTTCACGAGATGCTGGTCCACGATTTCCCTGGCGCGCTTGACGTCGACGTCCCCGTAGAGGATCGGCCCCTTGTCGGGGAAGCGGACCTCGACGACGGGTTCGGCGTAGCAGTATCCGAGGCAGCCCGTCGCGACGACGGAGACGTTGTTGATGCCGTGCTTTTCGAGTTCCTCGACCAGCGTCTTCATGGTGTCGCGCCCGCCGGCGGCGATGCCGCAGGTGGCCATGCCGACCGACAGCACGATCCGGTCCGGATTGGTCCCGGTGACGCGCATCTCGGTCCGGTTCTTCATGTCGTCGCGGAGTTTCGCGAGCTCCTCCATGGACTTGAGTTTAGCCATTCTCCGAACCTCCCTTGGCCATGCAGTCGTCGATGATCGACGCGACGTCCTTCGCCGTGACGCGCCCGTAGACGCGGTCGTTCACCATCACGACCGGCGCGAGCCCGCAGGCCCCGACGCAGCGGATCGTGGTCAGGGTGAACAGGTTGTCGGGCGTGGTCTGGTCGCTCTTGACCTTGAGCTGCTTCTCGAACTCCTTCAGGATCTCCTCGGAGCCGCGGACGAAGCAGGCCGTGCCGAGGCAGACGCTGACGGTGTAGGTGCCGCGCGGTTCGGTGTTGAAGAAGGAGTAGAAGGTGACGACGCCGTAGACCTTCGCGGCGGGCAGCGCGAGTTTGCGCGCGACGTGCATCTGCACGTCCTGGGGGAGGTACCCGAAGAGGTCCTGCGCGACGTGGAGCACCTGGATCAGCGAACCCTTGTGGTCCGGCAGATCCGCGATGTAGCGGTCGAGTTCCTCGTAGCGGGCTTCGTCTGTCATTGTGGTCGATGCCAAGCGGAGTTCCTCCCCTCTGGATGCGCCGGTTCCCGGGATCGGACGGAGCCGGCTGCGACGACGGAAACGGTCGGAGCCGATCCTGCAGAACATCACGATTCACGTGGCGGATGTTACACATTACCGGACCGATGACATGATACCATACGACGCCCTGCAAGTGCATGGACGGAATACCGGTCATATCACACGGAAATCGGCGGCCCCGGAAACGGCGGACCGCTCTTCTGCCCAATCGGGCGACGGACCGGCTACGGAAGCTCCGGACCGGCCCCGCCGGGGTCCGTTCGGACGACCAGCGAATACAGGTACGGATACTCCTTCTTGAGGTGCAGCACGTAGGACAGCCACTGCGTCCGGAGCAGCACGTAGGCCCGCCGGAGGTCGCCCTCGAGGTGCGCGACGTCGGCCGCCGAGAACTCCTTCGGCGGCGGTCGCCGGTCGAACTCGTCGACGAGGTGGAAGACCGAGAGGAGGAGCTCCGTGAAGCCCTCGTGCTCGAGCAGGCTCGGGTTCTGCATCAGGCGCAGCAGCCCGTCGCGGTGAGCGCCGAGCAGGGCGGCGAGCTCGAGAAAAGCCTGTTCGTCGAGGTCGAAGCGAGGATGGGCCGCCTCCACGTCGCGGCGCGCCTTCGCGAAGTCGGCGTCGGTCCAGGCGGCGTCGATGCGTCCCGAGCAGGCCGCGCGGTCGGCGGCGGACAGATCGCCCACGGACAGCGCGAGCAGCGCGTCCCCGACCTCGTGGAAGAAGACGCCGACGAGCACGTTGACGCGGCGGAGCTGGTCTTCCCGCCCCTTGCGGTCGAGGGCGACCTCGATGACGATCGTGGAGAAGAGGTAGTACAGCGGCAGGAACGCCAGCTGGGATAGCAGGCCGAGCCAGACCGTGCGCGGGTCGGGGAAGAGGGCGAGCTGCAGGCCGTAGAGCGCGGCGGAGGGGACGACCAGACCGATCGACAGGAGCAGCATCCGGCGGAATCTCGGGCTCATCGGGAAGACACCTCCTCGGCGGGCGATGACCGCCCGCATCGACTATACCACAGGGCGCGCGGGCGCACCGGGAGCCCTGCGCGGGGTCCGCGAGACACGGACGGCCGAAGGATGTATAGTATAGGAAGCAAAAATTGGATGGAATCGGCGAAACGCCGACAAAGGAAGGAAGTCCCAAGCAGAATATGGAACATGTGAAATTCCAGGACCTGAACCTGTCCCCCGAACTCCTGAAGGCCGTCGACGAGATGGGCTTCGAGGAGGCGACCGCGATCCAGTCCGCCACGATCCCCCTGATCATGGCCGGCCGCGACGTGATCGGCCACTCCCAGACCGGTACCGGAAAAACCGCCGCCTTCGGCCTCCCCGCGATCGCGCAGGTGGACCCCGAGGACCGGCGCATCCAGGTGATGGTCCTGTGCCCCACGCGCGAACTCGCCGTCCAGGCGAGCGAGGAGATCCGCAAGTTCGCCAAGTTCCGCCACGGCATCCGCGTGCTGCCCGTCTACGGCGGACAGCCGATCGACCGCCAGTTCCGCGGCCTCCAGCAGGGCGCACAGATCGTCGTCGGCACTCCCGGCCGCGTGATGGACCACATGCGCCGCGGCACGATCCGGCTCGCCAACCTGAAGATGATGGTGCTCGACGAGGCCGACGAGATGCTGAACATCGGCTTCCGCGAGGACATCGAGACGATCCTCCGCGAGTGCCCGGTGGAGCGCCAGACGATCCTGTTCTCCGCCACGATGTCCAAGGAGATCCTCGCCATCACGAAGCTCTACCAGAAGGACCCCGAGCTCGTGAAGGTCTTCCACCAGCAGCTGACGGTGCCGAGCATCGAGCAAGCCTACTATGAAGTCCGTCCGGGCCGCAAGCCGGAGGCCCTGTGCCGCCTGCTCGACCAGTACGACCCGAAGCTCACCCTGGTCTTCTGCAACACGAAGCGCATGGTCGACGACCTCGTCACCTATCTCGTGTCCAACGGCTACGCCGCCGAAGGGCTGCACGGCGACATGCGCCAGACCCTGCGCGACCGCGTGATGGACCGCTTCCGCACCCGCAAGATCGACATCCTCGTCGCCACCGACGTGGCCGCCCGCGGGCTCGACGTCGACGACATCGACGCCGTCTTCAACTACGACGTGCCCAAGGACGAGGAGTACTACGTCCACCGCATCGGCCGCACGGGCCGCATGGGCAAGGTCGGCCGCTCGTTCACGTTCGTCGTGGGCCGCGCCGAGATCCTCGAGCTGCGCGACATCATGCGGTTCATCAACACCAGCATCGAGCTCAAGCTCGTCCCGTTCGGCGACGAGATTGCCGACACCCGCTCCCAGCGCACGCTCGAGGCCGCGAAGGCCGCCCTGCGCGAGGGCCAGCTCGACGACGGCCTCCGCATCGTCGAGACCCTGATGGAAGAGGACTTCACGTCGGTCGAGGTCGCCGCCGCGTTCGCCAAGATCGTCGACACGTCGCTCAACGCCGAGCCCGTCAAGACCGTCCGCAAGGCCGGCGCCGAGGACATCAACGCCAGCACCGTCGTCGAGAAGGCGATGCCCGCGCAGACCCGCCCGTTCGCTTACAAGAAAAAGGGCTACAAGGTCCATCATCGCAGAAGATAGGAGCCGCGCCGATGAAGAAGATCCTGATGTTCGAACTCGCCTATTGTCCCTATTGTCGCGAGGCGAAGCGCTTCATGGAGGAGATCCTGGCGGAGCACCCCGAGTACGCCGCGATCGAGATCGAGCACGTCGACGAGGGCCGGGACCGCGCGCGGGCCATGAAGTACGACTACTACTACGTGCCGACCTATTACGTCGACGAGGAGAAGGTCCACGAGGGCGCCGCCACGAAGACGCTCGTCGAGGCGGTCTACAAGAGGGCGTTCGAAGGGTAGCGGCCCGCAGGGACTTCGGCTGACGCGGCTCCGGACCATCCCGGGAAGACCGGGGGGCTCGCCGGGCCGCAGAGCCGGTTCGCACCCGAAGGCGTTCCATCGCGCGATCCGCGCGAAGGGGCGCCTTTCGTAGTGTTGGATTCTTGCCGTGAACGCAAGGAACCGGTAAGTATTCTTGCTGGGTTTACGCCAAACCGGTAAAAATTCTTACCACGTCAGTTGGACAGCGCAGAAACTGGACCTCGATTCCCTTGATATTACACTTGTGATATTTCGATTGACACCGTGATATTACGAGCGTAACATGAAGATGAATCCATTTCGGGAGGTGCGCCGATGAAGAGTCCCTTCGAGAAGGTCGCCGAATCCGAACTGCAGATCCTGAAAGCGCTCTGGGCCAGCGGGGAGCCCCTCCCCGCCGCTCGGATCGTCGAGGCCGTCTCGGCCGTCACACCCTGGGAGAACACCACGATCCGGACCCTGATCCACCGCCTCGTCGCCAAGGGTATCCTGCGTTCCGAGAAGCGCGACGTCCTGCACTATACGCCTCTGGTGACCGAAGCCGAGTTCGGCGACTACCAGACGGGACGCCTGATCGACACCTTCTATTCGGGCAAGGCCTCCGGTCTCGTGTCGGCTCTCTACCACCACAAGCGGCTGAGCGCCGAGGACGTCGCAGAACTCCGCGCGCTTCTCGACCGGGAGGACCGCCATGAGTGAGTGGGTGGTCCGGCTCCTCCTGCTGTCGTTCGCCGCTTCCTTGCTCGCCCTGCTGCTGTTCGCCCTCCAGCCGCTGCTCCGGTGGGTCGTCTCGCGACGGGTCCTCTACATTCTCTGGATCGTCGTTATGGTGCGCATGGTCGTCCCGTTCGGCGTCGCGAGCGTCGGCACGGGCGCGCTCGTCGCACCGGTCGCCCCGACCGCGGCGGTGACGCGGCCGGCGGTCACGCAGCCGCCGACGACCCGTGCCCCGACGGCGCCCGCTTCCACCACGACGACGTTGCCGACCCGAACGCCCGCGACGGCGACGCCCGCTCCGACGCAGCCGGCCGCGACGCCGACCCCGTCCTCCGCAATCGGAGGCACCGGGATTGGCACGACGGGAATCGGGGCGCTGACCGCGCTTCTCACGAAGGCGTCCGACGCGGTCGACGACACCGTGTCGTCCGCGCTGGACTCGCTCCGGCCGACGTCCACCGCGCTGCTGCTCGTCTGGTTGGTCGGCGCTCTCGTCAGCCTGGTCTTCGGAATCGCACGCCACCGTCGGCTGCTGCATTCCCTGCGCAAGGGTTCGCGTCCGGCGACGGGGGAGGAACACGCCCTGCTCGAGGTCTGCAGACGGGCGATCGGAGTCCGGCAGCGCGTCGAACTGCTCCACGCGGACATCGCGCCGACGCCGTTCCTGACCGGCATCCGCCGGCCGATTCTCTGCCTGCCCGCGCACGAATGGACACGGGAGGAACTCCGTCTTGTCCTTTACCACGAACTCTGCCATCTGAAGCACCGGGACCTGGCCGTGAAGTTCCTGTCGAACGCGGTGTGCGCCCTGCACTGGTTCAATCCGGCCGTGTACCTGATCCGCAGGGAACTGTCCGAGGCGACCGAGCTGGCGTGTGACGAGTCGGTCAGCGCACGGCTCGAGCAGAGCGAACGGCGCCGTTACGGAGAAGTGCTGCTGCAGGAAGCCGTCGGAAAGCCCTATCGCACGTTCCCGGGCACGCAGGCGCTGTCGGAGTCCGGTCGTCGGCTCCACCAGCGGCTGCGGGTCATCTCCCAGCAGGAGGGCGCTCCCCGCCGAAAACGGGCGGCCGGGCTTGTGGCGTTGCTGCTGCTCCTGGTCGTGCCTCTGCCGCAGTTCGCGCCGTTCACGCTCACGGGCTGCACGGCACAGGCGCCCCGAACTTTGTCACGGTCCGATGTCGCGAATGCGCTCCGGAAGGGGGGAATTCCCGTATCCATGCGGTTCCCGCAACCCAAGACCGGCACACTCGTCGGCGTGCATCCGACCGTGTACGACGTGGCAGGACAGAAGTCGGCGATACTGGTGCTGTACGTGTTCGCATCGTCGGAGGAATGTCGGACCGGGGTCAGGGAATGGAGCCAAGAAGCCCGTACGGCGAACAACACGGGGCCGGAGAAGACCTTTGTGGCGGAAAACGTCTTCCTTTTCGTCTCGGCAGGCAATGCCATGGAGGATCCCGTCGGTTTCTTCGATGAAATCGGAACGGCCATGGAGACGCTGGTCACGGACCCCACGCCGACAGTCTCGTCCGCGATCACCGATGGGCCCACCGCAGGTCCGACCGTTGAATCCGACGCCGGCCTTTCCTTCGATTGGGACGTCCTGCGCGTGGACGGCGTCAGAGTCCTTTCGGATCCCGCCGTGATCGACGAGTACGGCTTCACGCCGGATGGCCTCTGCCAGGGCGCCATTCCGGGATTGCGGGTCTTGTACCAGAAGATCACGAACCCCATGGGGACTTCCTCCGACGTTGTTCCCCTCGAGTTCACCATCGGATACGAAGGCAACCGCTCTGTCGCTTTCCAGGGCGAAGCCAACGTGGATTCCTCGAAGGGCGAAGCCGCGGCGGAATACCATGTGCTGGGCAGGGGACTGACCTATCACGCGTTCTTCCGGCACGGGAGGATCCACATGAAGGATCAGGCCGGCATCACCGATCTGATGAATTACCTGGGCTATGACATCGTCTTCCATGCGGACCGGTCCATCGACATCACCACACCCGACTCCGATACGCCGACCCCCGAACCGACGCGGGCTCCGCGCTACACGATGCCCAAGGCGTACCTGAAGTACATCGGATTCGGGACGTTGGGAAGCTACGTCATGGCGTTGGCAGGGCACGACACGGGCGAGACGGAAAAGAGCGACCCGGTCTTCTTCCTCGAGGGGGGCGGCACCGTCACGTTCACATACGACGAAAGTGGCCAAACGTTGGGAACCCCCGTCATCGGCATCACAGTCGACGATGGCTCCGGTCCGGTCGTCCGGAAGGCCGGCGACCGAACGCATTTGACGCCCTCGGACAGGAGCCGTTTCGCTTTGCAGAAAGGAAGTCTTGTGCTGGAGCAGAGCGGCGACGTGAAGGTATCCGAGATGATCGCGACCTTCGGGGCTCCGATTTCGGATACTACCGTGGAGGGGCCGAATCTCCATTGGGAAGAGAAGAAGGCCTGGCACCGGTCGATGACGTTTTCAGATCTGGAGATCGAGCTCTACCAGCTGGACGACGCCACCGACAAGGACGTCTACGAAATCGTTTACGAAACGTCCACCGACTCCTCATTGGTGACGACGCTCGGATGGAGGATCGGAATGTCGGCGACGGACGCGATCGCGGCTGCTGAATCGATCGACTGGTACCTCCTGCCGAAGGTCGGCGCCGACGGGCGACTCACCACGCTCGACATCGTTCATCCCGACTTCTATGGCTACGGGACGAACGCTACGATCCGGTTCGAAGAAGACAAGGTCGTTTCAATCGGGTTCAACTACGTGTCCGTGGGTTCCTGACGGCGCGGTCTCCGGCTAGTCCAGCATCTGCAGCCAGAGGCTCTTCAGGTAGTGCGACTCGGGATATCCCGCGAGGACAGGGTGGTCCGGGGCCTGCGACCGCAGCGCGATCACGCGCGCCGCGCGGCCGAGGTCGTTCGCGGCGGACAGCACGGTCTCGACGAACGTGCGCTCGGGCATGTGGTAGGAGCAGGAGTGCGTCGCGAGGATGCCGCCTTCGGGCAGCAGGCGCATGCCGCTCAGGTTGATCTCCTTGTAGCCGCGGATCGCGCCCTCGAGTGCGGAGTGGCTCTTCGTGAAGGCTGGCGGGTCGAGCACGACGACATCGTAGCGCGCCTTGGCGCGGCCCTGCTCGCGCATGTAGTCGAAGGCGTTGGCGGTCACGAAGGAGATCCGGTCGGACAGGCCGTTGCGTTCCGCGTTGGCCTTCGCGCGGGCCACCGCTTCGTCGGAGATGTCGACCGCGACGGTCTCGGAGGCACCGCCCGCGGCCGCGTTCAGCGCGAAGCCGCCGAAGTAGGTGAAGCAGTCCAGCACGCGCTTCCCTTCGACGAAGCGCCGCAGGTAGTCATGGTTGTCCTTCTGGTCGAGGTAGTAGCCCGTCTTCTGGCCGCCGGCCGGGTCGATGGCGTACTTCAGGCCGTTCTCCTGCAGCACGGTCTCGCCGGGCTCGGGCCCGAAGAACGCGCGGCGGTAAAGCGGGAGACCCTCCTTCAGGCGGATCGGCTCGTCGTTGCGCAGCAGCAGCGAACGCGGTTCCACGAGATCCACGAGGGTGCGGGCGATCAGGTCGGTCCAGCGCTCCATGCCGAGCGAGAGGACCTGCAGGACGACGACGTCGGCGAACCGGTCGGCGATCACGCCGGGCAGCAGGTCGGCCTCGCCGAAGATGAGGCGGGCGCTGTCCGTGCCGGGCTCGGCGAAATAGGAGCGGTAGGCGACGGCCTTGCGGACGCGCGACTCGATCAGCGCGTCGTCGACGTCCCCGCCGCCGTGTACGAGCAGGCGGACGGTCAGCATGGACTTCGCGTTGTAGACGCCGGTGCCGAGGAGCTTGCCGCGCGGGCCGCGCACCTCGACGAGGTCGCCGTCGGCGGGCGCGCCGTCGACGCCTTCGATCTCGGTCCGGTAGACCCAGGGGTGACCCTCGGCGATCCGGCGCAGACGACCTTCCTGGACCCGTACGACGCCCATCGGCGCACCTCCTGCCGGTTTCCGGCAAGCCAAGGATAGCCCTTCCCGCCCGTCGGTGCAAATGACCGGAGGGGGGGCGTATAATGGAACCGTAGTGTGGAGTCGGCCGTAGGTCCTTCGTTCGTCGGGAGGTGGCTTCCATGGGACGCATCGTCGCCTCGGTTCTTCTTCCTCACCCGCCGGTGGTCGTGCCGGACGTCGGGAAAGGCCAGGAGGAGGGCGCCCGCCCTACGCTCGACGCCATGCGCACCGCCGCCGCCGACCTGGCCGCGGCGCTGCCGGACCTGCTCGTCCTGATCACCCCCCACGCGCCCGCCTTCAGCGACTATTTCCAGATCTCCGCACCGCCGGTCCTCTCGGGCGACCTGGCGGCGTTCGGCGACCGCGGCGTCCTGTCGTTCCAAGGCCATCCCGCCTTCGCGGACCTGCTCGCGGAGGAGGCCGGGAAGGACGCACTGCCCGCCGGCCCCGCGCTCGGCGTCCACCGCCCCGGCCGGGGCGGCCCGGACGCGCTCGACCACGGCGCCGTCGTCCCCCTGCATTTCCTCGCGGAGGCCTTCGGCGAGAACTCGAGGCCCGCCCTGGTCCGGCTCAGCATCTCCGGCCTCGACCTAATGTCGCACTATCGCTACGGCCAGGCAGCGGCGCGAGCCGTGAAGCGCCTGCCCGACGAGGGCGGACGCGAGCTGCGCGTCGCGTTGCTCGCGAGCGGCGACCTGTCCCACTGCCTCAAGAAGGATGGCCCGTACGGATTCAACCCCGAAGGCCCGAAGTTCGACGCCCTCGTCGACGAAGCCTTCCGCACGGCCGACCCCGCGCCGCTGCTCCGCCTGACCGCGCACCAGCGCGACGAGGCCGGGGAGTGCGGACTCCGCTCGGTCGTCTTCCTGTTTGGCGCGAACGACGGGCGCAGCCTGCACGGCGAAGTCCTCTCGCACGAGGGGCCGTTCGGCGTCGGCTACTGCGTCGCGCGCCTGGTGGCGGGGGACGAGGCGCCGTCGTCGCTGCTCGGCCTCGAGACGGCCGAGGGCGAAACGGCGAAGGTACGACGTCGCCGCGAAGGGCCGCTGGTCACGGTGGCGCGCCGGGCACTCGAGTCGCGGCTGCGCGGGCACCGGCGGCTGTCGTCCGAAGACGCGCGGGAAGCGGCCGGCACGGCGGTGGGCGACACCGCGGACGTCCAGCGGAACCTGCTCGGCATTCCGGCCGGCGCGTTCGTCAGCCTCCATTCCCCGGACGGGTCGTTGCGCGGGTGCATCGGCACGGTCTTCCCGCAGCGCGACGACCTCGCCCGCGAGATCGTGGAGAACGCCGAGTCCGCGGCGCTGCGCGACCCGCGCTTCCCGCCGGTCGAAGAAAGCGAGCTCGACGGGCTCGAGATCACCGTCGACGTCATGGGCACGCCCGAGCCCATCGCCTCGAAGGGCTTCCTCGACCCCGCGCGCTACGGGGTGATCGTGCGCAAGGGGTTCCGCAGCGGCCTGCTGCTCCCGGCACTCGAAGGGGTCGATACGGTCTCCGAGCAGGTGTCGATCGCCCTCCGCAAGGCCGGCATCGCCCCGGACGAGGACTACCGGCTCGAGCGCTTCGAAGCGAGGCGGTTCACGTGAACCTGCGGACCTGTCCGCTCTGCCCCCGCCGCTGCCCCATCCCGGAGGGCGGCACCGGCTTCTGCCGCGCCCGCGGCGTACGCGACGGCCAGGTCGTCCCGCTCCACTACGGCCGCCTTTCGTCGCTCGCGCTCGACCCGATCGAGAAGAAGCCACTCGCACATTTCCATCCCGGGTCGACGATCCTCTCGGTCGGCACCTACGGGTGCAACCTGGACTGCGTGTTCTGCCAGAACGCGTCGATCTCCCGCGATTTCGAGCCCCAGGAGCCCGACGCCGCCCGCTCGGCCACGCCGGCCGAACTCGCCGGCCTCGCGCGGGAGATGGTCCCGAGAGCCAATCTCGGCCTCGCCTACACGTACAACGAGCCGCTCGTGAACTACGAGTTCGTGCGCGACGCGGCCCGGGAGATCCGGAAGGCGGGCCTGCTCAACGTGCTGGTCTCGAACGCGTACCTCTGCCCCGAGCCATTCGACGCGCTGCTGCCGCTGGTCGACGCCGCGAACTTCGACGTCAAGTCGTTCTCGGAAGGATACTACCGCGACCTGTGCGGCGCGCCGGACCTCCTCGGCCCCGGCGACGCGCCGGAGCCGGCGGCGGGCTGCGCCGGTCGCGGCGCGCTGGCCTGCGTGATGCGCAACGTCGAGTCGGCGGTGCGGCACGGCGTGCACGTCGAGGTCACGTACCTCGTGCTGGACGGCGCGAACGACGACGACGCACAGGTCCGCGAGGCCGCGAAGTGGCTCGCGTCGCTCGGCCGCGGCATCCCGCTCCACATCACGCGAAGTTTCCCGCGACGCTTCGACCAGGACCGCTCCCCGACGCCCGCCGAAACCCTGCTGCGGCTCGCCGCGGAGGCCCGGAATCTTCTGGACGAGGTGCACGTCGGTAATATATGATGGGCGCATGAAAAGCGCGCAAGGACCCCACGACACCCGCAGGCCGCCGGCTCCCGCCGCGCGCCCTGCTACGCGCCCCGCCTCCGTGCGCGCCCCTGCCCGGACCCCTCCGCGCCGCCGCACCGGCCGCCTGCGCCTGACGCGCCGCGCCTCCGTCGCGCTCGCCGCCGTCCTCGTCGTCGTCGTCGCCGCCGCCGCCACCCCTGCACTTCTCGGCGTCTTCGGCGCCTCTGCCGCGGGTGCGACCCCCACCGCCGGTTCCCGGACGACGAGCGCTCCGACGCTCCCGCCCACCGACGCCGTCACGGCGACCCCGTCGCCCCGGCCCCCGACGCCCGACCTCCCGCCGCAGGTCACTGTGATGCCCCACGGCTACCTCGCCTTCGCGGCGGACGCCATGTATCCGCCGGCCTATTCCGTCGACGCCTCGACGCTCGCGACCCGGGCGGCCCAGGCGGACAAGCCCCTGGCCGGCATCACCGTGATCCTCGATCCGGGCCACGGCGGTACGGACGGCGGCACCGTCTACCCGATGACCGGCGACGCGACCATCGTCGAGAAGACCGTCGCGCTGAACGTCGCGCTGCGCGCCAAGACGCTCCTCGAAGGGCTCGGGGCGCAGGTCGTGACGACCCGCTCCGACGACAGCTGGGTCGCGCTCTACCACCGCGTCGCGCAGGTCGCCCAGTACGTCCTCGGCCGCCATGCGGACTTCCTCGCCACCACCGGGTCCCGCGCCTGGCCCGACGCAGCGGAGACGATGCGCCTCTCCAGCCTCGTCCAGATCTGCCTCGACAAGAACAGCGACTACCTGAACGGCCCCGGCATCGGGCCCTTCAAGGGCTACGGCGTGACGCCCGACGTGCGCCAGATCTTCGACATCGAGCGCCAGCACTCCGACATCGTGTTCGTCTCGCTGCACTGCAACTCCAACGCCAGCGCCCAGGCGCAGGGCGTCTCCGTCCTGTACACGAGCAACAACATGATCTACCACGAGGAACGCTCGACCAGCGGCACGCCGATCTACCGCTTCTACGACGACGCGGGGCGCACGCGCCTCGCGCAGGACCTCTTCGACGCGATCGTCGCGAAGGAGCCGGGCCTGTCGAACAACGGCTGGATGGCCCCGATCTTCGACCAGGACCTCGCCGTCCTGCGCGAGGAGAACCTCGTCGGCGTGCTCGTCGAGATGGGCTTCGTCACCAACGACCGGGACCGGAAGGTCCTGCTTTCCGACGACGGCGTCGACCGCATCGCCCAGGGCGTCGCGGCAGGCCTGGTCCAGTACTTCAAGGGCGGCTGAATCCTGGGCCGCCGGCGGACGCCGCAAGCGGCGCCCGCGGAGGAAAGGGAGGTCCCTCTCATGAAAGTCGTCTTCCTGCGTCATGGCGAATCCGAATGGAACCGGGAGAACCGCTTCACAGGCTGGACCGACGTCGGCCTGTCCGCGAAGGGCACCGAGGAGGCGAAGGAAGCCGGACGCCTGCTGCTTACGGGCGGGTTCGACTTCGACCTCGCGTACACGTCGTACCTCCGCCGGGCCATCCGGACGCTCGACCTCGTGCTGGACGGGATGGACCGCCTCTGGATCCCCGTCGAGAAGTCCTGGCGCCTGAACGAACGCCACTACGGCGCGCTGCAGGGCCTCGACAAGGGCGAGACGGCCGCGAAGTTCGGCGAGGAGCAGGTCAAGGTCTGGCGCCGGAGCTACGCCACGCCGCCGCCGCCGCTCGACCCCGCGGACCCGCGAAATCCGGCCCTCGAGGCCCGCTACCGCGACGTCGACCCCGCGTTGCTCCCACTGACCGAGAGCCTCAAGGAGACCGTCGCTCGCGCCCTCCCGTACTGGACCGGCACGATCCTGCCGCAGGTCGCCGCAGGGCGCCGCGTTCTCGTCGCCGCGCACGGCAACAGCCTGCGCGCCCTCGTGAAGCACCTCGACGGGCTGACCGAAGCGGAAGTCGTCGCGCTCGACATCCCGACCGGCATTCCGCTGGTGTATGAGTTCGACGCGGCGATGCGCGTCGTCGGGCACGAGTACCTCGGCGACCCCGAGCGGCTGAAGGCGGCCCTCGACAAGGTGGCGGCCCAGGGGAAGGCCAAGGGACCCGGATGACCCGACCCGGCAGGCCCTCGCTCCACGAGCGCCGGCTCCACCCGCATGTCCTCTTCGACGTCTCCTCCCTCGCCCCGCAGGTCGCCGCCGTCAGGCGCGAGGAGCCGCGGTGCGCCGCGCTGCCGGATGCCGCGATCGCGGCCGGGTTCGCCGCGCTGGGCGCACGGGTCCGGGCCGGGGAATCCGAGGAGGAGCTCGCCGTCCCCGCGTTCGCCCTCGTCCGCGAGGCCGCGCGCCGCGCGATCGGCCAGCGTCCGTTCGACGGCCAGGTCCTCGCGGGGCTGCTCCTCCGGCAGCAGCGCATCATCGAGATGCAGACGGGGGAGGGCAAGACCCTCGCCGCCGTCCTGCCCGCCAGCCTCGCCGCGACCGCCGGCCGGGGCGTCCACGTCCTCACGTTCAACGACTACCTCGCCCGCCGCGACGCCCTCTGGATGGGACCCGTCTACGCGCGGCTGGGCCTGCGCGCCGCCTGGATCCAGGAGGGGTCGACGCCCGCGGAGCGCCGCGACGCATACGCCGCCGACGTGACCTACCTGACCGCGAAGGAAGCCGGGTTCGACCTGCTGCGCGACTCCCTCGCGATGGAGGAGGGCGACCGGGTGCACCGGCCGTTCCACTTCGCGCTGGTCGACGAGGCCGACTCGCTGCTGATCGACGAGGCGCGCATCCCGCTGGTCATGGCGGGGGAGGAGGCGCCCGGGACGCACGACGCGCGCTTCTGGGACGGCGTCGCGGCCGCGCTCGCGCCGGGGGAGGACTTCGACACAGA
The DNA here is from genome assembly GCA_903835065.1 of uncultured Eubacteriales bacterium. Lineage (GTDB taxonomy): Bacteria > Bacillota > Clostridia > Saccharofermentanales > UBA5734 > CAILLO01. Next base: position 24,780 of record CAILLO010000015.1, on the reverse strand, counting down.
CGAGTACCGGCGCAACGTCTTCCTCACGGAGGCGGGCGTCTCGAAGGCCGAAGCGCTGTCGGGCACGAACCATCTCTACGAGACCCGCAGCCTGCCGTCGCTGGTCGCCCTGCAGAACGCCCTGCACGCGCGGACGCTGCTCGCCCGCGACGTCGACTACATCGTGCGGGGCGGCCGGATCGAGCTGATCGACGCCCAGACCGGCCGCGTCGCCGAGCGCCGGCGCTGGCCGTACGGCCTCCAGGAGGCGATCGAGGCCAAAGAGGACGTCGCCCCGTCCCGACGCGGCCGCATCCTCGCGCAGACGACGCTGCAGGGATTCTTCGGGCGATACCCGCGGCTCGCCGGGATGACCGGCACCGCGGTCCCTTCCTCGGAGGAGCTGTTCGAGTTCTACGGTCGCGACGTCGCGGTGGTCCCGACCGAAAAGCCCTGCATCCGCGAGGACCTGCCGGACCTGCTGTTCACGCACCGGGAAGCCAAGGAGACCTTGGTGCTGCGGGCCATCTCCGACGCCCACGCCGCCGGACGCCCGGTGCTGGTCGGCACCGCGAGCGTCGAGGCCTCCGAGGCGCTCGCCGCGCGGCTCCTGGAGCGCGGGGTCGCCTGCCGCACGCTCAACGCCCGCAACGACGCCGAAGAGGCCCGGATCGTCGCCGAGGCCGGAGCGCCGGGCGCCGTGACCGTATCGACGAACATGGCGGGACGCGGCACCGACATCCGCCTCGGCGGCTCCGACGAGGCGCGCCGCGACGACGTCGTCCGCGTCGGCGGGCTGCTCGTCCTGGGGATGCAGCGGCACGACAGCCGTCGCATCGACGACCAGCTGCGCGGCCGTGCCGGGCGGCAGGGCGACCCCGGGGCGACGCGCTTCTACCTGGGCCTCGACGACGACCTGTTCGTCCGCTTCCGCCTGTCCGGCCTGCTGCCCCAGGGCGTCGACCTGCACCGCCGCGACGGTCCGGTCGAGGACCCCGTCGTCCTGCGCGAGGCCGCCCGCGTGCAGCGCATCGTCGAGGGCCAGGACTTCGACGCGCGCCGCATGCTCAGCCGCTACACGACAGTCGTCGAGCGCCAGTGGCTCCACCTGTCCGAATACCGCGAGCGCGTGCTGCGCCGCGAGGAGCCTCCCCGTCTCTTCCGCGAGGCACTTCCGGAACGGCACGCCGCGACCGTCGCGCAGTGGGGCGCCCGGGCGGTCGACGAAGCCGAGCGCCGGGCCCTGCTCCGCTGCCTCGACCGCGGCTGGTCCGACTTCCTCGAGTCGGTCGCGTACCTGCGCGACAGCATCCACCTGATGGACCTGGTGGGGAAGGACCCCCTGCTGGAATTCAACCGCACCGCAGCGGAAGGGTTCTCCGAACTGCAGCGGGACATCCGCGCCGCCGTCGTCGAGGTTCTTGCGACCGCCCGCATCGGACCGGACGGGATCGACCTCGGCTCCGCAGGGCTTGCCGCGCCGGCCTCGACGTGGACCTACCTCGTGCGCGACGAACACGACGGGACCGGCATCGCCGACGGGCTCGGCAGCCTCGCGCAGGCGGTCGCGGCGCCCCTGTGGACGGTCGCGGCGATCCTGAAGTACCTCGGGAAAGGGAAGAAGGGCGGGAAGGGCGGAAGCGGCCGCTGACCGCCCGACGGGGCTAGGTCTTCGGAGCCCGGCCCCGGTTGGCGCCCCAGACCCCGACGAGGATCAGGGCGGACCCGACGAAGTGGTACCAGGCCAGCGATTCGTGCAGGACCAGCGTGCCCGCCGCGATCGAGACCACCGTCGCGAGGTTCGCGAAGGACGCCGTGCGCGCCGCGCCGAGTCCTTCGACCGCCCGGTGCAGCAGGATGAAGGCGGCGACCGACGAAAGCAGCCCGAGATAGCCCAGGGCGGCCAGGAACACGGGGTCCGCGAGATAGCCCAGCAGGACCGGCAGGCCTCCTCCCGTCGCCGTCCCGTAGACGGCGGCGCCGCCGAAGACGACCGTGCCGGTGGCCATCATCGCGTATGTCATCTCGACCGCGGTGAACGATTCCGACAGGTGCCGCGACAGCAGGTTGAAGACCGCGGCGGACAGCACCGCGCCGAACAGCAGCACGGTGCCGAGCAGGTTGAAGGAAGGGCGCGAGCCGGACACGACGACGATCAGGACGGCGCCGGCGATCGACAGCAAAACGAACGCGACGCGTCCGCCCGTCGGGCGCTCGCGCAGGAAGAGCGCCGAAAGCAGGACCGACACGATGGGCAGCAGCGCGATGATGATGCCGGCCTCCGACGACGAGGTCATCTGGATTCCGAAGGTCTCGCAGAGGAAGTAGAGGACCGGCTGGATCAGGACGAGCGACAGGAGGCGCACGGGGCGCTTGCCGCGGTAGTCGACGCGGAATACGCCGAAGGCGATCAGGAGGGTCATCGCGAGGAACGCGACGAAGAAGCGCAGGCCGAGCAGCGTCGCCACGGGGACGCCCCGGGTCAGCGCGGTGCGCGAGAACAGGAAGCTGAGCCCGAAGATCAGGTTCGATCCGATGGCGGCGGCGATGCCGGTGAGGCGACGTTCTTTCATGACTGCCGGGACCCTTTCCGCGGACGAGGCGGATTCGTCGCCGACCGCGGTTCCGAGTATAGCATGCGGACGGGAACCTATGTTCCCGAGGCATGGAAAAATCGTGCTATCATGACAGGAAACGATGCAGGGGAGGTGGAGTCCGATGAAAGCGTACGTGATGCTCGCGGAAGGATTCGAGGAGATCGAGGCGCTGACCGCCGTCGACGTCCTCCGCCGCGCCTCCGTCGACACCGCGACCGTCGCGGTCGGTCCGCTTCCGGGCGCCGCGTCCGGCCCGGCCGTCGTGACCGGCTCGCACGGGATTCCCGTCGTCGCCGACCTCCGTCTCGAAGGGATCGCGGTCGCCGCGGAGGACCTCATCGTCCTGCCCGGCGGCATGCCGGGGACGCGCCGGCTGCAGGAAAGCGCGCCGCTCGCCTCACTCCTCGAGCGGCACCGGGCTGCGGACGGCTGGCTCGGCGCGATCTGCGCGGCGCCTTCGGTCCCCGGTCGCCTCGGCCTCCTCCGGGGCCGCCGCGCCACGAGCTTCCCCGGGTATGAAAAGGATCTCCTCGGCGCCGTGACGTCGACCGAACCCGTCGTGCGCGACGGCAGGATCGTGACCTCGCGCGGGGCCGGCACCGCCCTCGCCTTCTCCCTCGCCCTCGTCGCCGCGCTGAAGGGCGATGGAACGGCGAAGCGACTGTCCGACGAAATGCAGGTCCCCTGAACCGGGACCCGATCGAACCAGGAAAGGAAGACCCGTCTTAGGAACCTGTATCGGATGCCCCCCAAGATGATCCGTACAAGATAGGAGAACGAACATGAAGACCGAAACGAAGAATAGCAGACCTCTGGCCGTCTTCCAGCTCGGCGCCCTCGTCCTCGTCCTGCTGCTCGCGATGCTCGTCACGTCCTGCGCCGGCGGCACCGCCGCCACCCCGACCCCGGGCGCGGGCACCCCGACCTCCGCGGCCGGCAAGACCTTCACGGCCGCCCAGCTCGCCCAGTACAACGGCCAGAACGGCAACCCGGCCTATATCGCGATCGCCGGCAAGGTCTACGACGTCTCCGGCGTCCCGCAGTGGGCGGGCGGCCACCACCACGGCTATTCGGCAGGCAAGGACCTGACCGCGGCGTTCCCGCACCCCGAGACCCTTCTGCAGCAGATCCCCTACGTCGGGACCTACGTCGGCTGACCCGAAGACCGCATGGACGTCGAGACGGTCCTCTGCCACCGCATGATCGGGTATTTCGGCTTCGACGCGAAGCGGATCCACCACGCGCTCAAGGTCGTGGGGTTCGCCCGGGCGATCGCCGGCGGGGAGGACCTGCCCGCCGACCTCCTCCAGGTGCTGGTCGCGGCCGCCTTCCTGCACGACATCGGCATCCACGAGGCCGAGCGCAAGTACGGCTCGACCGCGGGCAAGCTGCAGGAAAAGGAAGGCCCGGCCGTCGCGAGGACCCTCCTCGACGGCCTCGACCTTCCGGACGGCTTCGTCGAGCGCGTCTGTTTCCTGGTCGGACACCACCACACCTACGCCGCGATCGATGGCCCGGATTTCCAGATCCTGGTCGAGTCCGACTTCCTCGTGAACGTCCTCGAGGAGGACATGGACGCCGCCGAGATCCAGGCCGTCGGACGGAAGGTCTTCCGCACCGCGACGGGCATCGGCCTGCTCGGTCGGATCCACGGGTACAACCCGTCCATGGCGGTCTCCGCCGATGAGGCGGACGGATGAAGGGCAAGGCCGCCTTCCCGTTCCTGTTCCTCGACGCCGACTGGACGCTGTTCGACTTCCAGCGTTCGGAGGGCAAGGCGCTGCACCTGGTCTTCCAGGAGTTCGGATTCCCCTACGACGAGGCCGTCCACGCTCGCTACCACGAGATCAACTCGGCCCTCTGGCGCGGTTTCGAACTCGGCACGGTCGACAAGAAGGACCTGCAGCGGACCCGCTTCTCGACGCTGCTGGCGGAACAGGGACTGCCGGGCGACCCGGATGCCATCAACGCCCGCTACCTGCAGCTTCTCGCCGACAACGTCTTCCTGGTCGACGGCGCCGTCGAGGTCTGCGCGGCGCTCGCCGAGCGCTCGACGCTGCTCCTCGCGACCAACGGCGTCAGCTGGACCCAGCACCGGCGGCTCGCGAACTCCGAACTCGCCCCGTTCTTCCGCTACGTCGCCACGTCGGAGGACGCCGGGTCGCAGAAGCCGGAGGCCGGGTTCTTCGAGTACGCCCTCGCGCAGGTCGGGAACCCGGACAAGCGCGACGTGCTCATGGTCGGGGACCAGCTCTCGACCGACATCCTGGGCGGCGCCGCAGCAGGTCTCGCCACCTGCTGGTACAACCCGCAGGGGCTGCCCCGCCCTGCCGACGCCCCGCGCATCGACTTCGAGATCCGTCGGCTCGAGGAACTGCTCGACCTCGCATGAAAAGGGGATTGACGGCCGCCGGGCATCGTGGTATTGTTTCGCCAACAGTTTCATAGACGGGCTTGGACGATGGCGTTTCAACATGGGGTTGGAGCGCCGTTTTTTCGATTGAAGGAGGAGCAGGACATGGATGAGAAGACCGCCAGCGTGGCCGATAAGTTCGGGTCGTCCGTTTTCAACGAGGCGACGATGCGGGAGAGACTCCCGAAGGTGATCTTCAAGCAGCTCATGAAGTCGGTGCAAGAAGGCACCTCGATCGACCCGGCGATCGCCGAAGTCGTCGCGAACGCCATGAAGGACTGGGCCCTCGAGAAGGGCGCCACCCACTTCACGCACTGGTTCCAGCCGATGACCGGCATCACCGCCGAGAAGCACGAAGCCTTCATCGCCCCCACCGAAGACGGCAAGGCGATCATGGAGTTCTCCGGCAAGGAGCTGATCAAGGGCGAGCCCGACGCGTCCTCGTTCCCCTCCGGCGGCCTGCGCGCCACCTTCGAGGCCCGCGGCTACACCGCCTGGGACGTCACGTCCAACGCGTTCGTGAAGGACCAGACCCTCTTCATCCCGACCGCCTTCTGCTCCTATACCGGCGAGGCGCTCGACCTCAAGACGCCGCTGCTCCGCTCCATGGAGTCCCTCTCGAAGCAGGCGATCCGGATCCTGCGCCTCTTCGGCGACGAGGCGACCCAGCGCGTGATCACCACGATGGGCCCCGAGCAGGAGTATTTCCTGGTCGACGAGAAGCTCTACATGCAGCGCCCCGACCTGATGTTCACCGGCCGCACGCTGTTCGGCGCCAAGCCTCCCAAGGGCCAGGAGCTGGAGGACCAGTACTTCGGCTCCCTCAAGGAACGCGTCGCCGACTACATGCACGACCTGGACGAGGAGCTCTGGAAGCTCGGCGTGTCCGCCCGCACCAAGCACAACGAGGTCGCGCCGGCCCAGCACGAGCTGGCCCCGATCTTCAACTCGGCCAATGTCGCGACCGACCACAACCAGCTGACCATGGAGGTCATGAAGAAGGTCGCCGTCCGTCACGGCCTCGCCTGCCTGCTGCACGAGAAGCCCTTCGCGGGCGTCAACGGCTCCGGCAAGCACAACAACTGGTCGATGGCCACCGACGCCGGCAAGAACCTCCTCGAGCCCGGCAAGACCCCCGAGTCGAACGCCAAGTTCCTCGTCTTCCTGAGCGCCGTCCTCGCCGCCGTCGACGAATACAGCGGTCTGCTCCGCGCTTCCGTCGCCAGCGCCGCCAACGACCACCGCCTCGGCGCCAACGAGGCTCCGCCCGCGATCATCTCGGTCTACCTCGGCGAGCAGCTCACCGACGTCCTCGACCAGATCGAGACCGGCGTCGCGAAATCCAACGGCAAGCCCTCCACCCTGCGAATCGGCGTCTCGACGCTGCCCTCCCTGCCGATGGACACCTCCGACCGCAACCGCACCTCGCCCTTCGCCTTCACAGGCAACAAGTTCGAGTTCCGCATGGTCGGCTCTTCCGCCTCGATCGCCACGCCGAACTTCGTGCTCAACACGATCGTCGCCGAGACGCTCTCCCGCATCGCGGACCGCCTCGAGAAGGCCAAGGACTGCGAGTCCGAAGTCAACGTCGTCGTGAAGGAACTGCTGCGCAAGCACCGCCGCATCGTCTTCAACGGCAACAACTACGCCGGCGAGTGGGTCGAGGAGGCGAAGCGCCGCGGTCTCAAGAACCTGCGCACGACGGTCGAGACCATGCCGGAGCTGATCGCCCCCGAGAACGTCGAAGTGCTGGCGAAGCACTGCGTCCTGTCCGCCGTCGAGAGCCACTCCCGCTACGAGATCATGGCCGAGAACTACGTCAAGATCGTCAACATCGAGGCCCTCACGATGGTCGAAATGTCTGGCCGCCGCATCCTCCCCGCCGCCATGAAGGCCCTCCGCCAGGCCGCCGACACCGTCGCCGCCCTGAAGGCGGCCGGCGCGTCGAACGCCGCCGTCGAGGAGGTCCTCGGCGAGATCTCCGAGTCCACGACCGACCTGAAGTCCTCGCTCGACTGCCTGGTCCGCACGGTGGCCGACGCCGAACAGGTCCACGGCAACGTGCTCGAGCATGCGACCTACTTCCGCGACCAGGTGATCCCCTGCATGAACACCGTGCGCACCGCCGCCGACCGCCTCGAGGGCATCGTCGACGCCGCCATCTGGCCCTTCCCGACCTACGCCGATCTCCTGTTCCGCGTATAGCGTCGAAGCCGGCGCCGACCCTGGCCGCGCCGGCTCCCTTCCAGAATCGCCCGCTTCCGTCCCGATGCAGGGAGGTCCCGGCGCATAGACACCCGAGGCAGAGTCGCCTGATTCCCGAAAGGGATCGGGCGACTCTGTCCTTATCCGGAACCGGAAGGACCGGTCGGAAAGAGGAGACGATGATCCTCGACACCGGAGACACCGCATTCGTCCTGATCTGCAGCGCCCTGGTCCTCATGATGACCCCGGCCCTCGCGTTCTTCTACGGAGGCCTCGTCACCCGCCGCAACGTGCTCAACACCATGGTCTCGTCGTTCGCGATCATGGGCGTCGCGTCGGTCCTCTGGGTGCTGGTCGGCTATTCGCTGTCGTTCGGCGGGAACCTCGGCGGCATCCTCGGCGACCTCCGCTGGTTCGGCCTCGGCGGAGTCGGGACCACGCCGAACGCGGACTACGCCGGGACCATCCCGCACCTGCTCTTCGCGGCGTTCCAGATGATGTTCGCGGTCATCACGCCCGCGCTGATCACCGGGGCCATCGCCGAGCGCATGCGGTTCTCGGCGCTGCTGCTGTTCGTCGCCGCCTGGTCGCTGCTGGTCTACTACCCTCTCGCCCACATGGTGTGGGGGACGGGCGGGTTCCTGCGCGGCCTCGGCACCCTGGACTTCGCCGGCGGCAACGTCGTGCACATCAGCTCCGGCGTCTCCGGCCTGGTCGCGGCCCTGCTGCTCGGCCGCCGGAACGGCGCATACGGAGAGGAGACCCACAAGCCGCACAACCTGCCCTTCGTGCTGCTCGGAGCCGGGCTTCTCTGGTTCGGCTGGTTCGGCTTCAACGCCGGCTCCGCGCTCGCCGCCAACGGCATCGCGGTCCAGGCGTTCGTCACCACGAACACCGCCGCGGCCGGCGCCATGCTGTCGTGGATGCTGACCGAGCGCCTCTTCAACGGGAAGGCGACCGCGCTCGGCGCGGCCACGGGCGCCGTGGTCGGCCTCGTCGCCGTGACGCCCGCCGCAGGGTTCGTGCCCGTCTGGGCCGCCCTCGTCATCGGCCTCGTGGTCAGCCCCCTGTGCTGGGTCATGATCGTCAAGGTCAAGGGCAGCCTGCACTACGACGACGCGCTCGACGCCTTCGGCTGCCACGGCATCGGCGGCATCTGGGGCGGCATCGCGACCGGGCTGTTCGCGACGAATCTCGTGAATCCCGCGGTCGTCGACCAGGGGCTGTTCTTCGGCGGCACGAAGCTCATCTTCGCCCAGCTCGCCGCCATCGGCATCACGGTCGTCCTCGCCGGCGGCATGACATTCGGCATCCTGAAGCTCATCAGCCTGTTCCTGCCCCTGCGTGTGTCCGCGGACGACGAGAACGTCGGCCTCGACGCCTCCCAGCACGCGGAATCGGCGTACCCCTCCTTCGAGGGCCTCGATTGACATCCCCCGGGCCTCTCGATACGATGAACGGAAAAGGGGGGCGGAACATGACCATCGAAGTGCTGGGTTCCGGCTGCCGCAAGTGCGAGAACCTCTATGAATCCGCGAAGGCCGCCGTCGACGAGACGGGCGTCTCCGCAAAGGTCGAGAAGACGACCGACATGATGCGCATCGTCGCCTACGGCGTGATGAGCACCCCCGCGCTCGTGATCGACGGGCAGGTCGTCTCCACCGGCCGTATTCCTTCGAAGGACGACATCGTCCGGATGATCCGGACCCGCTCCGGCGCCGCGGAATAGGCCGGCCGCCGGGCCGGGCCGCATGGCCGCCGCATCCCGGGCACCGCTCCGCGAGGAGGACCTGTACGGGCCCGTCCGCGACCTGCTGGCCGCGCAGGGCTACACGGTCCGCGGCGAGGTCCGCGGCGTGGACGTCCTCGCCGTGCGCGGCGACGAGACGCTGGCCGTCGAACTCAAGACCTCCCTCAACCTCGACCTCCTGCTCCAGGCCGCCGACCGGCAGCGTCTCGTCGACGCGGTCTACGTCGCCGTGCCCCGCAAGGGCCGCACGGTCGTGACGCGGCGCTGGGCGAAGCTGCTGCACCTGCTGGCGCGGCTCGAGATCGGGCTGATCCTGGTCTCGCCGACCACCCTCGCGGCGACGGTCGCCGTCGAGGCCGTCCCCTTCGACCGGACGCGCAGCCACGACGCGGGAAAGCGCCGGCGCGCAGAGCTGCTCAAGGAGTTCGCCGGCCGGACGGGAGACCGGAACACGGGCGGCGTCAACCGGCGCAAGCTGTACACGGTGTACCGGGAGATGGCCCTCGAGGTCGCCCGCCTGCTCGCCGCCGAGGGGCCGTGCAAGGTCCGACGCCTGCGGGAACTCGGCGCCGACCCGGACAAGGTGCTGGGCATCCTGGAGAACAACCACTACGGCTGGTTCGAGCACGTCGGCCGGGATCTCTACGCCCTCACGGACAAGGGCCGCGCCGAAATTGCGCCATAGCCGCAGGAAAACGCGTCGAAATTGCCTTGTTCTATGCAGAAGTTGACACAGCCCCCGACCGCGCCTTGTACCGCCGTGCGGCGCGTAGGATACTGGACCCGTAGCAACCAGTACCTACGCGGAGCCTGTGGCTGCCGCACGAAGGAGGAATCGAAATGAGTCTGTCGGATATCGGTGTGGTCGGTCTGGCCGTGATGGGCGAGAACCTCGTCCTCAATCTCGAAAGCAAGGGATTCTCGGTCAGCGTGTTCAACCGCAGTCCCGAGCGCGTGACGAACTTCATCGCGGGCCGCGCCAAGGGCCTGAGGATCCAGGGCACCTTCTCGCAGCAGGAGCTCGTGGCGTCGCTCGCATCCCCGCGCAAGATCCTGATGATGGTCAAGGCCGGCAAGCCCGTCGACGACACGATCGAAAGCCTGATTCCGCTTCTCTCTCCCGGCGATATCCTCATCGACGGCGGCAACAGCCACTTCCCCGACACGATCCGCCGCATGAAGCGCGTCGAGTCGGCCGGCCTCCTCTATATCGGTACCGGCGTGTCCGGCGGAGAGGAAGGCGCGCTCAAGGGCCCGAGCATCATGCCCGGCGGCTCCGCGGCGGCCTGGCCGGTCGTCGGCCCGCTGCTCACCGCGATCGCCGCGAAGGCTCCGGACGGGACGCCCTGCTGCAGCTGGATCGGCTCCGACGGCGCCGGCCACTTCGTCAAGATGGTCCACAACGGCATCGAATACGGCGACATGCAGGTCATCTGCGAGTCCTACCACCTGTTCCGCGAACTCCTCGGCATGGACGCCCCGAGCATCGGCGAGATCTTCGCCGGATGGAACAAGGGCGAGCTCGAGAGCTACCTCGTCGAGATCTCGGCCGACATCCTCCGCTTCAAGGACACCGACGGCACGCCGCTCGTGGACCGCATCCTCGACGCCGCCGGCCAGAAGGGCACCGGCAAGTGGACGTCCTTCGCCGCCATGGACGAAGGCATCCCGCTGACCCTGATCACCGAGGCCGTCTACGCCCGCAGCCTCTCCGCCCTCAAGGAGGAGCGCGTCGCCGCGTCGAAGGTCCTCGCCGGTCCCCCCGAAACCGCGAAGAAGGCCCAGGCCGCGAGCCTGATCGCCGACCTGAAGGACGCCCTCTACGCCTCCAAGATCGTCTCCTACGCCCAGGGCTTCCAGCTCCTGCGCTCCGCCTCCGCGACCTACGGCTGGGGCCTCGACTTCGGGGCGATCGCGGCGCTGTGGCGCGGCGGCTGCATCATCCGCTCCGTCTTCCTGAACAAGATCACGGACGCCTACCGCACGAACCCCGAGCTCGCCAACCTCATGCTCGACCCGTTCTTCCGCGACCGCCTCGCCGCCGCCCAGGCCGGCTGGCGCCGGGTCGTGGCCGCGGCCGTCGAAGCCGGCGTGCCCGTGCCCGCGTTCTCCTCGGCGCTCGCCTACTACGACGGCTACCGCACGGCGTCGTTGCCCGCCAACCTGCTGCAGGGCCAGCGCGACTATTTCGGCGCGCACACCTACGAGCGCACCGACGGCGCCCGCGGCGAGTTCCACCACACCGACTGGACCGGTCACGGCGGCAACACCGCCGCCTCGACGTACACGGTATAGCCAGCGGCGCACAGCTTCTACGGAGAGTCGAGTGGCGTACGACGACCCGCGAGGGTCGGAGTGACGGCCACTCGCAACTACTCTCCGTTGAAGCTGACGACGCTCCGTCGCGGAATCCGTTGCACGGTCACGGATTCCAGCCTACGGCGAGTCTTCGGAACGGGGCCGGTGGAACGAAGGTTCCGCCGGCCCCGTCCATTCCGCTCGTTCCGCAGGACCCCATCTCCTTCCGGGCGACGAATGCCGATGGTATACTGTTTCCGCTTTGCTCCGCAGTTCCGCAAGGGGGGACCGAGATGTACGTCACCGTCCTGATGCTCGTGCCCGGGCTCGTCTCCGCCGCGATCTACTGCCGGGCGAAGGGGATCCCCATGGCGTCCCTCGGATTCCTCTTCCATTGGCTGGTCTCCGTGTTCCTCGTCAATGCATTCGTCATCGGCGCCGACGTCCTGCGGAGCCACGGGACGGCACCCCTGGAGTCCATGTTCTCCGCCGTCGCGCTGCTCACCAAGTACGGCGCCCTCGCTCTGCTGACCGCCGTCGCCCTGCCGTACGCCGTCCTCCTCGTCGAGAGCCTGTTCCGGAAGCCAGGCCGGCATGCCTAGCGCCATTCCTGTCAGGACCCTGGTCCCCGGCGTTCTGGCCGTGCTTCTGCTGGCGGCCGTCTGCGCCTTCAGTCTCGCGACGTCGTCCTCGCCCGTCCCGATCGATGCCGCGAAGCCCTCGCTGGGAGGTCTGTCCCCGACCCTCCCGCCGGATTCCTCGCCGGCGGTCGCCCTCTTCGACGAAGCCGACCGTCGGCTGGCGCACCAGGCGGAGGTCGACGCAGGACTGGCCAAGGAGCTCGCCAGCGGCGTCTACACCCTCGACGACCCGCTCGTCGTCGTCGACCCCTACGGCGTCTCGCCTCTCACGGCCGTCGTCCTGTTCAGGACCGCGACACCGACCGTCGTGTCCGTCCACGTGGCAGGCGACGACGTCCTGTCCTCGGTGGACGCCACGCTGACGGACAGCGAGACCGACCACGTCGTGCCCGTCTATGGCCTCTATGCGGGACGGACCAACGAAGTGACGCTCGACTCCCGCGACGGGCAGGGCTCCACGACGACGAAGACCCTCGGGATCGCGACGGAGCCGGAGAACCAGGACCTCGCGAACCTGACGGTCCAGACCGACTTGCGCAGACCGGACCTCTACCAGCCGGGCCTCAATTTCCCCTATGCGATGGACATGTTCAAGACCGCATACGACGAAAACGGGGCCTTCCGCTGGTATCTCAAGGACTGGTACCTCATTCCGACGGACTTCACCTTCCACGGGCATTTCATCGTCTCCGAGGGAGCCGTTTCCGAAGGAGCCGTTCTCCTGTACGAAATCGACCCGCTGGGCCGGATCTACCGGGTCCTCTACACCCCCTACGGGGCGCACCACGAGATCCTCACGTACAAGGAAGACCGGCTGCTGCTCGCCGGCTCCTCCGGAGCGACGGTGGAGGACCTGGTCTATGAAATCTCGCCGGATACCGGGAAGATCCTGCAGACACTGGACCTCAAGACGGTCCTGCAGCGTTCGCGTCCCGGCCTGGCAGCCGTCGACAGTCCCGACTGGCTGCACCTGAACGCGATCGTGGAGGTCCCGGGAACGGACGACATCCTGATCTCGTCGCGACACCAGTCCGTCGTGGCGCGGATCGCCTGGCCCTCCGGTGCGATCGACTGGATGCTGGCCCCGCCCTACGACTGGTCCTTTCTCTTCCAGAAATTCCTTCTGAAGCCGACCGGCTCGGACTTCGCCTACGCCTTCAACCAGCATGCCCCCGAGATCCTTCCGGACCAGGACGGGAACCCCGACACGATGGACATCCTCCTCTTCGACAACGGTGACCAGCGCTTCGCCTACGACAAGGACCTGCAGCGGCGGATCCTCGCCAACGAAGTCGTGGCGCCCACGCCTTACAGCCGCCTTGTGCAGTACCGCATCGACGAGAAAGCGGGGACGGTCGCCCGGATCTGGGAATACGGCAAGGACACCGGGTCCCTGCTTTACTCGGATGGGCGGGGCGACGCGGACCTGCTCGCCAACGGGACGATCCTCGGGACCTACGCCGTCACGCACGATAAGGTGCTTTCGGGCGTCGTCCTGGAGGTCTCGCGGGCCGGGGAGATCGTCTGGCAGTCGCTCGCCACGTCGAAATCGGCGGACGGCACCCTGGAGACGTACCGCACGCTGCGCATGTCCATCTACGAACCGGGCACGACCGAGACGCGGATCTCGACGCCGGCCCTGGACCTGATTCCCGAAGAGGTGCTGGCGAAATATGGCAGATCGTAGAACGTCCCGCCTCGCTCCGCTGCGCGCGGTCCTGGCCGCCGCGCTCGCCTCCTGCGCCGTGCTCGCCTCCTGCGCCGCGCCGTCCGCGACACCCACGCCCGCCCCCGATGTCCGGACCGAGACCGACTGGACGCTGACCCTCCTGAGCCACGAGTCCGCGGACGACCTGAGCGGCACGAAGGCCGCCGTGCTCTACGACGGGCAGAAGGTCGACACGACCTACGCGCAGAAGCCCGAGTCCGGAAACACCTTCCTTCTGGTCGAGATCGGCGTCGTGAAGAACAAGGCGGGCGCCGCGGCGTTCCGCTGGGCGGACGTCCGCGTGGAGGACCGGGCCGGGAACTCCTGGAGCCGGATGGCCAACGACACGTTCCTCGAGAACTTCAATTTCCCGCGGGTCAAGTCGACCGACCTCACCTTCGGCACGAACGACGGCTTCATCTGCTTCGAGATTCCGAAGTCGGCCGCCGCCGGACCGCTCTATCTGGTGCACGAGACGGCCGCGGGGATGACCCGCCTGGCCCTCCGCTAGGGGACCGTCGTCGTGAAGCGCCGCAACCGGATCCTCCTCGCGGGGGGCGCCGCCGTGCTCGTCCTGGCGCTCGCGGCCTTCGCGACGCTCGCCTCGGGCGTCCTCGTCCGGCCGACGGCGGAGTCGCTCGCCGCGCTCACGGCGATCCCCTCGTACGACGTCCTGGACTTCCAGGCCGCCCGGGAACAGGAGATCCTCGCCGACTACGAAGCCGCGCCGGGAACGCCGCAGGCCCCGTACGTCGTGGTCGACCCCTATGGCATGAACCCCTGCTCGGCGCTCGCGATCTTCGAGGTCGGCGGCTCGCCGACCGACGTGGCGGTGACGGTGGAAGGCGACGGACCCGCGACGACCTTCACCTACAAGGTGCCTTCCACGGGCGCCCGCCAGGAGGTCCCGCTCCTCTATCTCTACGCCGGAAGGACCAACCACGTGTTGCTCGCCTTCGGAGACGGCACGTCCAAGCGGCTCGACGTGGCGACCGAACCCCTGCCGGTCGACTTCCAGGTCTACGCGCTCGTCGCGTCGGAGCCCGACCGGATGGAGCCCGGGCTGACGCTGTGCACCGCCTGCTTCGACGATTCCTACACCGCGCTGATCGACGCCGATGCGAACGTCCGCGGCTACCTCTCCCACACGAAGATGGCCCACGGCACCCCCGTGATCTCGCTGCGGAACGGGCACCTCCTCGCGACCGGCGACGAGTACCGGCAGATTCCCTACAACATGACGTCTCTGTGGGAGTTCGACTGGCTCGGCAAGGTCTTCAGGGAATACGAGATTCCGAACGGCATCCACCACAGCCTCGTCGAACTGCCCGACGGAAACTTCCTGGCCGCCTCGAACGCGAAGGACCTCTTCGCGTCCGGCACGCGCGAGGACGTCGCGGTGGTGGTCGACCGGACCACCGGCGCGGTCGCGAAGGAATACGACTTCCGGAAGATCCTCGACGACGCGCGGGACCCCTACAACCACTTCAACCCGGGCATCCTGAACGCGACGAACGTCGACTGGATGCACATGAATTCGGTGCTCTACGACGCGGAGCACGACTGGCTCATCGTCTCCTCGCCCATCCAGAGCCAGGTGGTCGCCATCGACGCCGAGACCGGCGCGATCCAGTGGATCCTCGGTCCGCACGACGGCTACACGGGGTCGTCCGCCCGACTCGCGCCGTACCTGCTCGACCCCGTCGGCTCCGGTTTCGCGTGGAGCTGGGGACAGCACGGGATCGACCTGCTGCCCGACCAGGACGGGGACCCCGACACGATGGACCTCCTGATGCTCGACAACGGGCAGGCCCGCAGCTTCACGGAAGCCGGGGCGGTCCCCGCGGCGCAGAACCACTCCCGCGGCGTGCAGTACCGGATCCGCCTGTCGACGCACACGGTCGAGCAGGTCTGGGAATACGGCGCCGACCGCGGCTCCGAATGCTACGCGACGTTCCTCGGCGACGCGGACTTCCTGCCCACGACCGGGAACCGGCTGATCGACTTCGGCGGACAGTTGCGCGTCGACGGGAAGCCGGTCGACGAGATCATCCAGGGCGTGCTCGGCACGGTCGAGACGCGGTCCCGCATCGTCGAGGTCGACGCGAGCGGACGGGTCGTCTTCGAGGTCTCGGTCCAGGGGAACGCCTATTCGACGACGGCGGAGACGTACCAGGCGGAGCGCGTGGCCGTCCCGGCGGTCCTGGCGTCGGAGGCGCCGCTGGGCACGCAGCACGGCGTGCGCCTGGGGACCGCCTCCACGATTCCCGCGACCCAGGCGGTGAAGGCGCCGGGGATCTTCGCGGGCGGCATCGCGGCCGCCTTCTCGACGCTCGTGCTCGAGCACGGCCGCCTGGTCGTGGACGGTAGCCTCACCTGGAAGGGCCGGACCTTCCTGCTCGGCCGGGCCTATCTGGTGCTGCGGAGCGGGAAGGACACGTTCGTCTATCCCTGCAACAGCGGGCTGAACGGGCGGTTCTTCTCCAGCATCGACACGACGGCGGTGCCGTCGGGCGAATACCAGGTCTCGGTGATCGGCGCCGTCCGCGAGGGGAACGACGCCGCGCACGGGCCCCTGCACCAGGGGTTCGCGAAGACGGAATACAAGCTGGTCGTTCCCTAGGGGGTGGACCGGTCAGAGATCCTCGACGAGTTCGTCGTAGGTCCTGCGGCGACGGCGCGGCGCCAGCGGCTTCGCATCGTCGTGGTACCCGAGGGCGATCAGCATCGAGGGCTGCTCGCCGGGAGCCAGCGCGAATTCCTTCACCACGCCGTCGACGTCGAAGCCGTCCATGGGGTGGGAGTCCACCCCGAGGCTCTTCGCGGCATACATCAGGCTCATCGCGAGCAGCGAGGAGTTCTTGTGGGCGAACTTCGTGCGGGTCTCGGGCGAAACCCCGTATCGGGACGCGGTGACCGCGATCTGGCGCTCGATCCTCGTCCGGTCGCCGCCGGCCCGCTCGACCAGTTCGTCCCAGGAGGGGTTCTTCGCGCCGAACCCTTCGGAGTCCGCGACGACGATCAGCGTCACGGGGGCCAGCAGGATCCGCGGCTGGCGGTTGGCGACGGCGTGGAGGCGCCGCTTCGCCTCGTCGGTGCGGACGGCGATCAGCCGCCACGGCTGGAGGTTGTTCGCGGAGGGCGCGAAGGCGGCGAGGCGGACGATCTCCCGCAGCAATCCGTCGGGGAGGGGGCGCGCGGGATCGAAATCGCTGGAGGAGCGGCGGTCTTCGAACAGGTTCGGCATCGGCGGGCCATCCTTTCGGCGGTTTTCCCCATTCTACGCCACGAGCGGGGATTCCGTCACGAAAGGTTCGCCAGGAACCCGCCGGATGTGGGACAATGCGAGAGGGAGAGCGGCCCGCGGAGGACTCTCCCGGAAGAGGAGCCAGACCATGAAGGATTCCACGAAACGGTCGCCGGACGCACCCGGCATGCGGCCCCGCAGGCGCGGCAAGGCGCTGCGTGTCGCCCTCCTCGCCGTCGCCGCCGTCGTCGTGCTGCTCGCCGGCGCCTTCTTCGCTTATGTGGCGGGCTACTCCCGGGCGACACCGTCCGCCATCGCGGCGCTGGACTCCGACGCCGCCGTGCAGGTCGTCGAGGTCCCGTCCGGCTATGCCTTCCTCCCGGTCCGGAGCGCCGGCGGCCTCGGACTCGTCGTCTACCCCGGCGGCAAGGTCGACGAGAAGGCCTACGCGCCGCTCTGCCGGGCGCTCGCCGAGGCCGGGTATCCGGTCGCCCTCGTGCGCATGCCCTTCAAGCTGGCCGTCTTCGGCATCGGCCTCGGGAAGAACGGAATCGCGGATCTCGAGGCCGCGCTGACGGCGGCCGGGAAACCCGTCCCGACCCGCTACGTGGCGGCCGGCCATTCGCTCGGCGGCGTCATGGTCGCGCGATTCGCGCTGACCGAACCCTCGCGGTTCGCCGGCGTCGCCTTCTGGGCCGCCTACACAGACAAGGACCTCCGCCCGGCGGGGTTCGCCGCCGTGACGATCTACGGGTCCGAGGACAAGGTGCTGGACCTCTCCGCCGTCGCCAAGGCGAGCGCGAACCTGCCGGCGGACGCCGTCACGGTCGTGGTCCCCGGCGGCAACCACGCGGGATTCGGCGACTACGGCGCCCAGAAGGGCGACGGAACGGCGACGATCTCCGGCGCGCAGCAGCGCGCGGCCGTCGTGGCGGCCATGAAGACCTTCCTGCAGGGCCTCGAGACGGCGCCGGGAGGCAAGGGATGACCGCCGAATCGCAGAGCCAGTACGCGGATGCCCTGAAGAAGGGCCGCAAGGACCGCTCCCACGACCTCGCCCGGGGAGGCACCGGTCGCCTCGCCGACCTCGAGGCGCTGCTCGGGGACCGGACGATCGTCGCCCGCATTCCGCTCCACGTGCGGGACATCCCCGCCCGCCTCGTCTTCGGGACGGTCTCCCAGGCTCGCGCGATCGGCTTCTCCCCGGCGTTCCTGCCCGTGATGGACACCCGGACGGAATTCGCGAACAAATGGACGCACCTCGCCGAGTCGCACATGGCCGAAGGGTTCCACACGCCGGTCAAGCTGGTGGAATACCTCGGGCGCTTCTATGCGGAGGAGGGGAACAAGCGCGTCAGCGTCCTCAAGTACTTCCACGTCCACAGCGTCCGCGCCGAGATCGTCCGCTGGGTCCCCGAATACGACGCATCGGACTCCGACATCTGCCTCTACTACGAATTCCTCGAGTTCCACCGCAGGACGGGGGCGTACTCCGTCCGCCTGACGACGCCCGGCCGCTACGACGAGCTGTACGACAGGCTCTGCATGGCGCTCGGCGACTCGAGCCCGGAGACGTTCCGCCGGTTCGAGGCGGCCGAGTTCGAAGCCTTCCGACGGGTGCTGCACGGCTCCGCCGGCATCGATGCCCGCTACTCCTCGGGCGACATCCTGCTCGCCTACCTCCGCCTGTTCGGCATGTGGGGCAAGGACGAGGAGGACGCGGTCGCCGCGCGGCTGAAGCAACTGGGCGAGGAACTGAAGACGCGGCGGGAGCCGGAGACCGAGCATATCTCGGTCGAGCCCGGGAAGACGCCGGCGCCTTCCGGCGGCGGCCTGCTCGGCTCGCTGCTCGGAACCCCGCGCCCGCTCCGGGTCGGATTCTGCTACGCGAAGACGCCGGAGACCTCGCTCTGGTCGCGGTCGCACGAAGAGGGCCGGCTCGAGGCCGTCGCCTCGCTCGGCGCGCGCATCGAAACCGTCTGCCGGACGGAGGTCCCGGAGGGACCGGGCGCCGCGGACGTCATCTCCGAGTTCGCCGGCGAAGGGCTCGACGTCGTGTTCGCGACGACGCCCGCCATGCTGGCCCCGACGCTGCGCGCCTCGATCGAGCACCCGGAGGTCCGCTTCTACTGCTGTTCGGAAGCCCACCCCTACACGCACGTCGAGACCTATTTCGGGCGCATGTACGAGGCCCGCTTCCTGCTCGGGATCGTCGCCGGAAGCCTCTCTCGCACCGGCCGGATCGGCGCCGTCGCCACGTGGCCCGTGCCGGACGTGGTGAGCGGCCTCAACGCCTTCGCGCTGGGCGTCCGCACGGTCGACCCGGACGCGGAGGTGCTCGTCGAATGGACGAAGGACTGGGAGTCCCACTCCCGGACCGCGATGCTCCAGGAGGAGAAGCGCCTGCTCGACGCGGGCGTGGACCTGATCTCGCGCCAGAGCACCCTCGGCGGCCGCGGGCTCGTGATCGGCACCGGCCTGTCCTGGTCCGAGGAATCGGGCTCCCGTCTGCAGAGCATCGCCGCGCCGCGGTGGAAGTGGGGCATCTTCTACGAGCGCGTCCTGCGGCAGGTCCTGGCCGAAGGGCCGGCGACCCCGCTCGACCGCTTCCTCGTCCGGGGTTCGACGAACGCGTTCTGGTGGGGCATCGGCTCCGGGCTCGTGGACCTCGAGCTCGACGAGTCGCGCATCCCCGACCCGACGCGACGCCTCGTCTCCTGGATGCGGACGCTGCTGGTCGAAGGCCGCCTGCACCCGTTCTCCGGCCCCCTGCGCGACGCGGAGGGCGGGATGCGGGTCGCACCGGGCGTGACGCCCGGCTTCGACGAGATCTCCACGATGGACTGGTTCGTCGAGGGAATCCGGACGCAGGCGCCCGTGATGGAACAGGACCAGGCCGAGGACGTCACCCGATGATCCGGCGGATCCCGCAGCGATCGGGCCCCGTGAAGATCCTCGCCGTCTCCGACGTCGAGGACCCCTATATCTGGGAGCATTTCGACCCGGACCGCTACCACGACATCGACCTGGTGATCTCGTGCGGCGACCTGAAGCCGGAGTACCTGCGCTTCCTCGTCACGATGATCCATGCACCGCTCCTCTACGTCCCCGGCAACCACGACGGCCGCTTCGACCGCGACCCGCCCGAGGGCTGCGAGGACATCGACGGCCGCCTCGTCGTGGTCAAGGGCCTCCGCATCGTGGGCTTCGGCGGCTGCAACCGGTACAACATGGGACCGCACCAGTACACGGAGAAGGAGATGGCGCAGCGGGTCCGCAAGCTGCGCTGGACGTTCCTGTGGAACCGCGGGTTCGACATCCTCGTCGCGCACGCCCCCGCCCTCGCGCTCGGAGACGGGAAAGACGCCTGCCACACCGGGTTCGCGGTCTTCCGCCGACTCATCGAGCGCTACCACCCCCGCTACTTCCTGCACGGACACCAGCACCTGAACTACCGGCCGAACACGAAGGCCGAGCTGGCCCTCGGGACCACGACGATCGTCAACGTCTACCGGCACCGCATCCTGACGTTCGAATAGAGGAAGAAGATGGGCATGGACGACATCCGACCGATCGCGGAGCGATTCCTCTTCGATGGGCGATTCCACACCGCGGAGCGCTACGGCAACGGACACATCAACGAGACCTACCTCGTCCGGACGATCGTCGAGGACGGCTCCACGCGCCGGTACATCCTGCAGAAGATCAACCACCACGTCTTCCGTCACCCCGTGCGGCTGATGCAGAACATGGTGGCGGTGTCCGACCACATCCGCACCCGCGTCGCCGCGACCGGCGCCGACGCCTCGCGATCCTTGGTGACGGTCGTGCCGACCGTCGAAGGGGCTTCCTTCACCCAGCACGAGGACGGCACCTTCTGGCGCGCGCAGGTCTTCATCGAAGGCACGCTCTGCATCGACCAGGTCGAGGACGTGCGGCACCTGTACGAGGCGGGCAAGGCGTTCGGCAATTTCCAGCGCCTGCTCGAGGACTTCCCGGCCGAGTGCCTCCACGAGACGATTCCGGATTTCCACAACACGCCCGTCCGCCTGCGCGTCTTCGAGCGCGCCGTGGCCGAGGACGCCGTGGGGCGCGTCGCGTCGATCGCCGAGGACGTCCGCTTCCTGCGAGAGAGGAGCGGCGACGCCAGCCGTCTGGTCGACCTGATGGGGCAGGGCCGGCTCCCCCTGCGCGTGACGCACAACGATACGAAGCTGAACAACGTCCTGTTCGACTCGGCCAGCGGAGAGGCGATCTGCGTGGTCGACCTCGACACCGTCATGCCCGGCCTGTCGCTCTACGATTTCGGGGACGCGATCCGATTCGCGGCGAACACCGCCGTCGAGGACGAGCCCGACCTGGACCGGGTGGGGCTCGATTTCCCGATGTTCGAGCACTTCACGCGCGGCTACCTGGAAACGGCGGGTCCCGTCCTGACCGAGGAGGAGATCCGGCAGCTCTGCTTCTCCGCCCGCCTGATCACCTACGAGCTGGCCCTGCGCTTCCTGTCGGACCACATCGCCGGAGACCCCTACTTCCGGATCCACCGGCCCAACCACAACCTGGACCGCGCGCGTTGCCAGATGCGCCTGCTGCTCGAGATGGAGCGGCACGAGGCCGAAATGGAGGCCTCCGTGCGGCGGATCCTCGCGGAGACGGGCCAGGCGCGCTGACGGAGCGGCGCCCGGATCAGCCGAGGAAGGTCAGGAGGACGAAGTAGGCTCCCGCGGAGCCGGCCAACAGCAGGATGTCGGCCGGCTTCTTCCATTTCGAGAGGACGAGGAGGATCGAGAAGCCGGCGGCGAGGAGGACCGCGCCGAACCAGGGGGCGATGCCGCCCTGCGCCTTCAGCACGCCGGTCGCGCTGGCCAGCAGCGCGAGTGCGGTCGGGACCAGCAGGCCGGAGACGACGGGCAGGACGATGGACTGGATCGCGTGCACGCGGGGCGAGGAGCGCAGGCGGTCGTAGAAGCCGAGGAAGGCGAACATGGGGAGGACGGAGGCGGCGACGGTCAGGGAGGCGCCGAGTAGGGAGACGGTCCAGGCGGCGGCGAGGCTGCCGCCCGAGGCGGACAGCGCGAACTGGAAACCGGCGCCGGGGGCCAGTTCCGAGATGATCGGGCCCGGAAGGGCGTTCGAGAGCGTGACGAGCTGGGCGTAGAAGACGTCGTGCGGAACGAAGCCGCCCTGCACGAAGAAGCCTTCCGCGATCGGCAGGTAGGCGGACCCGCCGCCGAACGTGGACGCCGTCGAGGCGAGACAGGCCCAGGCGTAGCCGAACACGTTCGGGCCGCTGCCGGAGGGGGCGGACAGGGCGGGGAAGAGGAGCGCCGCGGCCAGCAGCAGGACCGCCGGGACGGCGAGCAGCAGCGCGATGGCGGGGAGGACCGAGCGGAACGTGACGGGAAGGAAGGTCGGCGTGTCCGGGAGGAAGACCTGCGGGAGATCGTCGTCGGAGGCGGCCGGCGTCCCGGCGCGGGTCCTGCGGACGCGCGCGCTGTCGAAGAGCACGGAGGAGACGACCAGCAGGGCGAGGAGGGCGAGCGGAATCGCGCGTCCGCCCGGCAGCGCGGGCAGTCCGAGCCCCTGCGCGGAGAAGGCGACGTAGGCGAGGGCCGTGGCGGCGCCCCCGGTCCTGCGCGGCCAGCCGGCGGACCCGCCGAGGTAGAGGACGAGGAAGAAGACGACGACCATGGCGTCCGAGGCTCCGAGGCCGAGGAGGACCGGCGGGAGGCCGTCGACCGGGACCGAGAGGACGGTCGCGACCAGGCGCCGGACGGACGGGCCGCCCGTGAGCAGGAAGACGGCGAAGGCGGCGGCCAGGGCGGCGCCGCGACGCTGGGCGGCGCGCAGGACCTTCTCGATGAACAGGACCAGCACCAGGACGATGAACAGGAAGATGCCGACGGACAGGCGCTCGATCAGGGAGACGGCGGCACCGCCGACGACCGAGGAGACGCTGAGGATCGCGAGCAACAGGAGAAGGCCGGGCAGGACGACGGCGTAGGGCGCCACGAGGGCACCGCGGGTCCGGGCGATGTCGAGGCCGGCGGCGGAGGCCATCTTGATGGCGAGCGCGCCCGGCGTGAGGCTGGACGCGACCGCGTGGCGCAGGTACTCCTTGTCGCTGAACCAGCGGTGACGGACGACGATTTCCTTCTCGATGATCGGCACCAGCGAACTGCCGCCGCCGAATCCGACCAGGCCGATCCGCGCGAAGACGGAGGCCAGCGAGGCGAGGACGGGCGGCTTCATTCGCCGGTCGGCGCGGTCGCGGTCCCCGTGAGGACGCCGGCCAGCCCGTAGTAGGCATCGGAGATCGCGACGACGGGTTCCGGGACGAATCCGGCCGCCGCGAGGAGGGCGGCGGTCTCATCAGGACCGAGCCGCAGGGCGGCGGAGGGTCCGCGGTCCGGGTAGTCCGTCCGCCATTCGACGACGGCGATGCGGCCGCCCGGAGCCAGGACGCGCCGTGCCTCGGCCAGGAACGCCGCCTTGTCGTCGACCTCGTGCAGTACACAGGAACAGAGAGCGAAGGTCACGGAGGCGTCCGGCACCTTCCAGTCGGTCCCGTCGGACAGGAGGGGGACCACGTTCGAGGCGCCGAGCCGGTGGACGAGGCGGTCCATCTCGTCGAGCATCGCCTCCGAGACGTCGAGCGCGAAGACCTTGCGCTTCGGGCCGACGAAGACGGCGGCGGGGAAGGCGAAATAACCGATCCCGCAGCCGAAGTCGAGCATCGTGTCGGATTCGCGGAACCCCAGGCGCTCCAGGGTCGGCAACGGGGGCAGCGCC
Source organism: uncultured Eubacteriales bacterium (assembly GCA_903835065.1). Classification (GTDB taxonomy): domain Bacteria; phylum Bacillota; class Clostridia; order Saccharofermentanales; family UBA5734; genus CAILLO01. The sequence continues at coordinate 1,147 of CAILLO010000015.1, read as the reverse complement.
TCCCGGCGCCACGGGTCGTCGAGGCGGTTCGCGTCGTGCGGGTCGAAACGGTGCATGGGGGGTCCTCCTATCGCGGTCGGGCAGGTTCCGATTATACCATCCCGGAGCCCTCGCCGGCGCGCGAGGGCGGGGTGCCGTAACCGCAGGGACGGTCTCCGGCCGCCGTCGGGACTATGATGGAATCGGCGCCACGAAGAAACGACGGCGCAGGAGGATACCACGATGACACTGAACAAGAGAAAGGCCGTCCGCATCGTCTCCGGCTTCCCGACCCGGGACGGCGCCGGCGTCAAGCTGCGCAGGATGATCGGCCACGAGGACACGAAGGCCTTCGACCCGTTCCTGATGCTGGACCTGTTCCGCTCCACGGACCCGAAGGAATACATGCCGGGCTTCCCCTGGCACCCGCACCGCGGCATCGAGACCGTCACGTTCATGGTGGCCGGCTCGATCGCCCACGGCGACAGCCTCGGCCACACCGGCACGATCCACGGCGGCGATATCCAATGGATGAGCGCCGGTAGCGGCATCATCCACCAGGAAATGCCCGTGCAGAGCCCCGAGAACTGGGGGCTGCAGCTCTGGGTCAATCTTCCGGCCGCGCGCAAGATGAGCGCCCCGCGATATCAGGACGTCTCGTCCGACCTCATTCCGGTCGTCGCGGAACCCGGCGTCGGAATCCGCGTCCTCGCGGGGTCCCGGGGCGGCGTGACCGGACCCGTCGTCGGCATCGAGGCCGCGCCGAACTTCCTCGACGTGTCCCTCGAACCCGGCGCCTCCTGCTGGCTGCCGATCGCCCCGGACTCCACCTGCTTCGCCGTGACGGTCACGGGGAGCCTTTCGGTCGGTCGCGAGGACGGCGGAGTCGAAGAAGTGCCCGACGAACGGGTGGTCCTGTTCGGAGAGGGCGACGGCGTCGAACTGACCGCCGGACCGTCCGGGGCCCGCGTCCTGGTCGTCAGCGGCAAGCCGCTGTGCGAGCCCGTGGCGTGGGGCGGCCCGATCGTCATGAATACCAAGGAGGAGCTGCGCGAGGCGTTCCGCGAACTCGAGGACGGGACGTTCCTGAAGCACAAGTAAAATCCGTGGACGCGTCCGCGCGAGCGGACAGCCGGCAATGAAGGAGACGCCCGATGAAGACCCTGAT
>CAILLO010000014.1 GCA_903835065.1 uncultured Eubacteriales bacterium | reverse complement strand
GTCAGCGCCTTTTTCAGCCGGTCCTCGATGGGCTCCTTGGGCCCGAACAAGCGCCTGACCGACATCAGGATGATGCCCGTCAGCTCGCTGATCTCTTCGGGCGTGTACCCCTTGTCGAACAGCATCTTCGGCTGCGCGACCGCCGTCTTGATCTCGGTGATCTTCGTCCCATCCACGAAACGAAGATTGCCGAAGTCCGTGAGCTTCACCGGGAAGTTCAGCTCGGAATATCCGCCGGTCTCCATCACGGACAGCAGCATCGAACTATCGCAGGAGATTCCGGCGTGGGACTCGAACGGTATCCTGTTCTTGAAGGCCATCTCGAGCCTCTTCTTCAATCGTGGTTTCCCGAAGTACTTGACCACCGTCGTCTCCGTCAATTGGGTAAGGCGAGCGATCTGGTCGGCCGAGTATCCTTGGGATGCGAAGACGTGCGCTGCCTCGATTTGGTCCTTGAAAGGCATCATGACGCGCTCCCGTTAAGTTCGTCCTGAACTCGGACGTCCTGCTGGGTCTTGGTGTGAATCAGATGCTCGTCATGGTCCAGGTTTTCATCGATCCCACTCCCGGCGTCATCCATATCCTTTACAAACTTACGCCGCCGCTTGGTTTTCGGATCGTCCAAGAGAAAGTTTTCCGCGTCCAGGAGTTTCAGCGTCTTGGCAAAGATGTTGGAGGTGTCGACGAGAAAGACCCGGTAGTCATCGGGAAGGAGATGATCCTTGTCCTGCTCGATGATGAAATGCATGCGCTCGACACGCGCTCTGATATTGCGAAGGTTCGCGATGCTCTGCTGAATGGTGGCTTCATGGATTGAGAGTTTCTGTTCGCTCATGGCCTTTCCTTTCTCTTCTTGCGGTGCATGTCTTCATGACTTCCGCGTGGTTTCCGTCAGCGGAGCCAGGTACATCGGACGGTATCCTTCCGTACCCGAGCCACTTCAGGAAACGGCCTTTGGGGATATACAGAGCCGAGGCGCCGACCTTGACGACAGGGAAGTCCTTGGAATGACAGAGACGGTAGGCAGTGTCCGTGGAGACGCCGAGGATCCTGACGAGGTCGGCCGGCCGAAGGAGTTCGGCGTACCCGTCAAGATCGAGAGGTGTCGTGTCGGATCTGTCGTGCGAGGCTGCCATGTGCTTGGTCCTTTCCTTTTCTTCGGGTCGTCGGCATTGTGCGGGGGCGACATCCGTGGTAATGTAAGCGTGCGGCAATGAACATTTCCACAGATGGTCACCAGATGAACAATATGCACCGTAGTATCGTTCATGTCAAGAACTAATTTCATATGTTCATGTAATGAACTTCGGAGGATTCGTCATGCCTGATTCAAAAAAGCCGTCTTCCCCTTCGGAGGGACCTACCCAGAAGTCACCCATGGTGACAATGAAGGGTATTTCCGGCAAGAAGATGACGGGAGAGGTCAGAATCATTCGGAGATCTCCAGCAGCTCTTGCGGCTGACGGCACGTCGATCTTCTCCAAGAGGCTGAAGGCACTTCGGACGAGAAGCAACCTCAGCCAGGGAGAACTCGCAGATCAGCTTCGCTCCGATGACGGTCTTCTGGTCGACCGCTCCCTGGTCAGCAAATGGGAGTCCGGGTCGCACTATCCCGGAATCGGTGCGCTCGAGCTGGTCGCGCGCTTTTTCAACGTCTCGGTCGATTTCCTGTCTGGCAAGTCCGAAATCGAGCAGGCTCAAGAGAGGAGGCCGGAAGACCCTTCCGGCCTCCGCAACGAGTACAAGTTGTTGTGGCTCTCCAACGAACAGGTCGAACTGCTGGGATTGTTCGAGCGCCTCAAGGGCGACAAGTTGAGGATAGCCCAAGTGCTGCTTCGGGCACTTGGCGAACCGGAGGTCGCTCCCATGGACGCGGCGTCCAAGGACAAGGCAGCTGGCACTCGCGCGGATCGCAAGAGGGAGGGATAGGATGCCCAGGAAGAAGAATGCCGGCAAGCGCCGCGGGCGCGGCGAGGGCGCCGTCTTCTATCGAGAGGACCTGCATTCATGGGTGGCGCAGCCGGACCTCGGACGAGACCCGGAAACTGGCAAGCGCCTACGTCCTCTCATCAAGGGCGCCACGTCGGATGACGTCACGTTGAAGCTCGCCGAGCTGCGCGTCGATCGGAGTCGCGGTCAGGCCGTGGACCCTTCGAAGGAGCTGCTCCGCGATTACCTGTCGCGCTGGTTCAAGACCTACAAGCTGCCGTTCGTGAAACCGAACACCAGCGAGAAGATCCAGGGGAACCTCCGTCGGATCGAACTCGGCCCGCTCGCGAACCTACCGATCAGCACGATATCCCAGGAGCAGATCCAGACGTGGATCAACGCGGCCGCAGCGACCTATTCGGAAGCAACGCTCCGCACGACGGTGTCCACTCTGTCCATGGCGTTCGGAAAGCTCATCGAGCAGAAGCGGTTGCATCTGAACCCCGCCGTCGGCGTCCGAATCCCCGCGAAGGCGAGGAAGGCCACGGAGGCGAAGGCGATGGACGACGAGACGCGAGCCCGATTCCTCGACGCAGCGAGGACGTCGCCGTACTTCGTTCCTCTTCTCTTCATGCTGAGCACGGGGGTGAGATCCGGCGAGCTCTGCGCACTGGATGTCTCGGACTACAAGGACCGCCTCGTCATCTCGAAGACATGGTCAAGCGCCGCGAACGCCGTGCAGTCCGAGCCGAAGACCGCCAGCTCGAACCGGACCATCCCGAGCCCCAAGGCGATGGACGCCCTGATGACCGCCTACATGTTCAAACTGCACCATAAGGAGCCGAGCGCCCCTCTCTTCCAGACTGTGAAGACCCCTTACGGTCGGCTGAAGCCCACTCACTTGGACGACGTCGTCGGCAGGATCGCTGACGCCATCGACGAGCCGTGGGTCACCCCGCATACGCTGAGGCACACTTTCGCGAGCACATTGTTCCGACAGGGGACGCAGATCAACGTCATCTCGAAGCTGCTCGGCCACAAGGACGTCGCCACGACCTACAACATCTACATCCACATGATCCCCAAGGAACTAGACGAGGCCGCCGAGGCCGTAGGCAAGGTCATGATGGACCGGGGCACCTCGGTCTGATGCGCTTCCTGCCGGCATGTTTTCGCTTAGCCAATCTGTAGCCTAACTGTAGCCTAAGTACCCAAATCTCGTCCAAATCAGTGCAAAATCGGCCTCCGCAGACCTCATCCATGGAGGCAGCAAAAAGCCCGCAACCCTTACGGGGAGCGGGCTTTAGCTGGAGCCCTTAATCGGAATCGAACCGATGACCTCATCCTTACCATGGATGCGCTCTACCGACTGAGCTATAAGGGCGTATGGAGCGGGTGAAGGGAATCGAACCCTCGCGATCAGCTTGGGAAGCTGAGGTTCTGCCATTGAACTACACCCGCGACTGTGGCAAAGGAAAGTATAAGGGGTCGGCGCGGGGTCTGTCAATCGTTCGCAGGACCACTTTCCGGCTGATGCATGGACCCTGCACAGGATATCGCATCGGGTCGTCCGGGTCAACACTCGGACGGGGTCGGGGCTGCTCTTTCCGCCCTACCCGATGCATTCGGCGTCGACTATACTGTCGTTGTCGAACTTCGTCATTCGGCAGACTGGAGTCGACCATGGCCTCGTCCGGACCCGCGTCCACCGCCCCGTTCCGCATCGACACCCACGTGCACACGTCGGAGGTCAGCACCTGCGCGCACGTGCCGGCCCGCGACGTCGTCCGGCTCTACCGGGAGGCGGGATACGACGGCATCGTCGTCACCGACCACTACAACTCCTGGAGCTTCGAGACGTACGGCGTGAAGACGTGGCCGCGGATCATGGACCGGTACCTGTCGGGCTACCGGACGGCGCGCGAGGAGGGCGAGCGCGTCGGGCTGGTCGTGCTGCCGGGGATGGAGATCACGTTCGATGGCCCGTATTATGCGGACTTCCTGGTCTACGGGCTCGACCCGGAGTATCTGTACCACTTCCCGTCGCTGCACAAGCTGGGGCTGCGGCGGTTCCGGGAGCTGGTCGCGCCGCTGGGCGCCTACGTGTCGCACGCGCACCCGTTCCGGGAGGGCTGCACGCCCGCCGACCCGGCGCTGATCGACGCCGTCGAGGTGTACAACGGGGGCAACGACCCGGCGGAGAACCGGCGGGCGCTGGAGTTCGCGCGGCGGCACGGGTTGCCGGAGCTGTCGGGTTCGGACTTCCACCACAGGAGCGCCGTCGGCCGGGGCGGCGTGGTCCTGGCGGACCGCGTGGGCGACATGACCGGCTTCGTGCGGGCGCTGCGGGCGGACCCGAAGCCGCAGCGGATCGAGGCGGGGGAACTCGTACCGAGGTGAGCGGGACGGGGCGCCGCGCGCCCGTGCAAGGATAGGAGCCGCCGCCTGGCGTCAGGCGACGGCTCCTCGTGCGTGCGGCCGGGATGGCCCGGATGCGGGTCTTACGGGGTCGCGATGTGGCCGAGGAAGATCGGGAGGCCGGTGGCGTCGTCGATGATGGCGACAACGAACGGGCGGTCGACGGTGACCTTGAGGCCGGGCTCTATCGGCATCGCGGTGGTGCGGACGTCGACGCTGGTAGCGGCCGCGGCTTCGGTGCCCTTCTCGTCGATGGCCAGGAACGTCTTGTGGATCACGCTGCCGATCGTGAGGCCGACGTCGCTGGAGATGCCGGTGAAGTCGGCGAGGTCGGTGAAGGCGGTCGGCATGCCGAGGTCGGACAAAGGCGTCTTGAGTTCGGTCTTGAATTCGAAGTTCGTGCGGGGCAGGCGGAGGACGAGCTGCTGGTTGCCGGTGCCGACGCCCGCGAGGACGGCGTTCCAGAGGGTGGCGGTCAGCGTGTCGGTCGCGGCTTCATGCCCGACCTTGGGGAGCAGGACCAGCATCGAGGTGCGCCCGTCGCTGTAGGGCAGGCGGACGGCCTGGAGGTCGGCGTTCTCGAAGTAGCCGAAGCCGTCGGTCTTCTTCATCATCTTGACCGCGACGTCGCCGTTCGCGGCGTGGAAGGTCGCGTCGTACGTGTCGGTCGCGGCGAAGGGGGTGCGCCAGTCGGACTTGAAGTAGATCGTATTGATCAGGAACATCACGGAGGAGGCGTCGATCTTGTCGTCGATGACGCTCTTGATGCGGTTCTGGGTGTTCCCGGCGACCCAGTCGTTGATGGTCTTCTTCGCGGCGTCGCTGCTGAAGTCGAGGGCCTGCACCGAGGCGCCGAAGTACGTGGCGTCGCGGGCGAGGAAGTCGGACTGGACCTTGCTCCGGAAGGTGTCGCGGATCCAGAGGGAGTTCGCGAGCGAAAAGGCGGACGGCGTGCGCCCGGTGATCAGATACTGGAGGTCGCGGGCGTAGGCGTCGATCCGGTCGAGCGTGGCGCCGGAGAGGCCGAGGACCTGGTCCATCTCGGAGGCGGTGGTGCCGTTCGCGCCGTTGCGGGTCATCGCGAGGGCGAGGAAGATGCTCGAGGGCGACAGGAAGAAGCCGTCGGCGTCCTTGTGGATGCGGTTGTAGAGGGCGAGGGAGAAGTCGAGCGTGCCCGCCGAGAGGGTCTTGTCGAGGGACGTGACCGTCTTCGTGTCGGCGAGGCGGCCTTCGGAGGCGTAGACGGCGGTGGAGGCGAGGCTGCAGCCGGCGAGCGGCAGGACGGCGACGAGGAGCGCGGCGAGGGCGACGAAGAGGATGCGGCGTTTCATGGGACTCCCTCCTTCGGGTGCGGCGGCGCCGGAATGGCGCGCCGGTCTGGCCTTGATACGCTGCAGGGGGGCGGAAGGTTCCCTGTGGCGGCGCCGCGGCGCGCGGCGCGCGGCCACGGCCTACCCCTTGCCTTTGCCCTCGTGCCAGCCGAGGCGGATGTGGACGCTGTCGCAGAAGGGCTTGATGTGCGATTCGCCGCAGCGGCACAAGGTCACGCGGTTGCGGACCTCGTGGACGGTGCCGTCGGAGGACTGGACCGGGATGCCGCCGCGGACCCAGATCGGGCCGGACGACTTGACTTCGGGGTCCTCGAGCAGGACGATCGAGGGCTCGTGCTCGGGCTCGAGCGCGGCGCCGGTGGCGGGGTCGAGGACGACGAGGCGGCCGGCGGGGCAGAGCTGGGCGGTGCGGATCGCGAGCTCGCGCAGGTGCGGGTCGTCGGACTTTTCGACGAGCTCCCAGGTGTCGCCCTCGGCCAGGGTGCAGTGGCGGGTGCCGGCGCACAGGGGCAGGACGTCGAGCAACATCGTGCCCGGGCCGGGAAAGCGCTGCGCCTGCTCGTCGAACGGGCGGCAGTCGGCCTGCTCGGCGCCGTCGAAGCGGGTCTCGACGTGCGTGCCGTCGCAGAAGGGGCCGTCCAGGGCCTCGCCGCAGCGGCACAGCGTGTAGGTGCCGTGGGTCGGGACGAGGACCGGCTCGCTGTAGCCAACCGAGAAGCCGTCGGCGTCGGTCAGGATCGTGCTGCGGTAGAGGGGCACGCCGCCCGAGACGAGCAGCGGCCCGTCCTCGAGGATACGGATGAGGGGCTGGGACTGGGGCTGGGCCATGACGGGCACCTCCTGGGGTCGCGTGGTTCTCCGTCGATTCATTCTAGCACGGGGGGCGCGGATGCCGCCCGCCCGTCAGATCTGCGGGACGCGGCCCTTGACCGCGAGGACGACCGACTTCACGGCGTCGATGGACGTGACGACGATCAGGAAGGCGAAGAACCAGTCGATGCCCGACAGGAGCATCGTCCGGACGACCGCGAGATCGGGCAGGTTCTGGAAGACGCCCGACGAGATCAGCGCGGGGCCCGCGATCATATAGGCGAGCACGCCGATGCTGAAGAGCCGGAGCGCGGCATGCGCGATGCGGGTGCCGAACTGCCAGCGTCCGCGGGCGAGCAGGAAGGAATGCAGGACCAGCGTCGCGACCCAACCGATGTTCCAGAGCGGGAGGTAGGCGGCCAGGCCGTCGCTCGTGAGCAGCGGGACCTGCATCAGGTGCGACCAGCCGTCCTTGAGACTGTAGACGAAGGCGACCAGGTCGGGGTGCAGGTTGAACAGCCACATCCCGAACAGGGTGAACAGGATCGCGACGATCGGGCCGGCGGGGCCGACGCGGTCGACGCGGACGGGGATGCGCGGCAAAGTCCTGGGGTCCCAGGTGCGCTTCTCGAGGGGCATGCGGAGTTCCTTCCGGGCCACGGCGCGCTCGACCAGGAAGAAGATCGCGGTGACGTAGCCGAAGGCGGTGAAGGCGCCCGTCAGGAGGTTCGGGACGAAGCCGGTCAGACGGAGCAGGGCGTCCTCGATCGTCGTCGTGTCCGTCGCGAGCTCGACGGCGAGGGCGATCAGCAGGCCGCCCGCCATGCAGAGGACGGCGATGCGCAGCACGAGCCAGTACAGGTCGAACATGCGCGGGCCGATCAGATAGCGTTCGCCGACGTAGCGGGCGGCGACCTCCGCAGGGGAGCCGAACTCCTTCAGCACGGCGGCGACGTCGTCCTCGGTCGCGTCGCGGCCCTCGGTGCGGGCGTCCAGCGCGTCGCCCAGCAGCGACCGCAGCTCCTTCACGATATCCTCCCGCTGCTTGGCGGGCAGGCGGCGTCCGATCTCGTACAGATAGCGTTCCAGCAGTTCCATCCGACTCACTCCTTCTTCCCTTCCTCGTCCGTACGCCCCAGCAGGCGCGCCTGGACCTCCACCATCCGGTCCCACTCGCGCGTCAGGTCCGCGAGCAGCTCCCGTCCGGCCTGGTTGAGCACGTAGTAGCGGCGGGGGCGCGCTTCCTCGAGCGTCCAGTCGCTGTCGAGCAGTTCCTGCTTCTCCAGGCGGCGCAGCAGCGGGTAGAGCGTGCTCTGGTCGACCTCGAGCCCCTGCGCGGACAGCCGCTGCACGAGCGAGTACCCGTACTGGCGCTCGGTCAGCTGGCTGAGCACGCTGAGGACCAGCGTTCCGCGCCGCAGTTCGGAGACCAGGGATCCCAGCGTGGATTCGTTCTCCGACATGCCTCCCACCTCCTCTTGCTTTCGAATGCACTATAGTGTGATTCGTAGTATAGTGTTTATCGTACACTGTGTCAAGCGGGTCCTCCCTGTCCGCGCGAGATCGCCGCCGCCGACAGGACGGAGATGTTGCCATCGATCTCGAGGACCGCGAGGTCGACCTCGTGGATCGTCGCGACGCCGTGCTCGCGGATGGCCTCCATCAGCTCCTCGGGGGTGAGGCCGGAAGCCGCCATGCCCTTCTGCAGCAGCACGCCGCGGCGTTGCTGATCAGAGGATGAAGACGAGGTCGGTGACCGAGAGTTGCGCGAGCTCCTTCTTGCCGAAGAGGCGGACGGCGAGGTAGTCGACGAAGGCGCCCGGGAAGAGCTGGCCGAGCGGGTCGGAGAAGAAAGCCGCGAGCGCCGCCACGCTATTCGAACTTCAGGGAGATGTCGGCCGCCTTCACGGAGTGCGTCAGCTCGCCGATGGAGATCAGGTCGACGCCGGTCTCGGCGATACCGCGGATGCGCTCCATGTCGACGTTGCCCGACGCCTCGACGAGCGCGCGGCCGGCGATCAGCGCCACGGCCTCCCGCATGCCGGCAAGGTCCATGTTGTCGAGCATGATGATGTCGGCGCGGCTCTCGAGCGCCTCGCGCACCTGCGCCAGCGACTCGGTCTCGACCTCGATGCGCACCGTGTGCGGCGCGGCGGCCCGCGCGCGCTCGACGGCCGGGCGGATGCCGCCGGCGGCGACGATGTGGTTGTCCTTGATCAGCACGCCGTCGGACAGGCCGTGGCGGTGGTTGGAGCCGCCGCCGGCCACGACCGCGTACTTGTCGATGCGGCGCAGGCCCGGCGCGGTCTTGCGGGTGTCGACGACCTTCGCCTTCGTGCCCGCGACGGCCGCGACGTACTCGGCGGTGCGCGTGGCGATGCCGCACATGCGTTGCAGCAGGTTCAGGGCCGTGCGCTCGCCCTTGAGGACGGCCTGCGTGCTGCCGGCGAGGTCGGCGATGCGCGCGCCGAGGGGCACGCGGTCTCCGTCCCGGAAGTGCGCCTGGAACGAGACGGCGGGGTCGAGGCGCTCGAAGACGCGCTTCGCGACGTCGATGCCGGCGAGGACGAGGGAGGACTTCGCGATCAGGACGGCCGAGCAGACGGCGTCCTCGGGCACGAGCGCGTCGGTCGTGAGGTCGCCGAGCGGCATGTCCTCCTCCAGGGTGCGGTCGATCGTGCGGTCCAGGTACAGTCTGTCGATCATGGGCGGACTCCTTCCCCGAGGCTGCGGGTCTGGTGCCGGAGCCAGTGCGCGTCGTCCACGTGCGGGAAATCCTCGCGGAAGTGCGCGCCGCGGCTCTCTTCGCGGGCGAGGGCCATCTCGACGGTCAGCCGGGCGAGCAGCACGAGATTGCGCAGTTCATAGCCCGGGACGCCGACCGGACGGTACCCGTCGAGCCGCTCGGACAGGGGCGCGAGCCAGGCCTTCGCCTCCTCCATGCCGGCGCGGGTGCGCACGATGCCGACCTTGTCGGTCATCAGGCGGCGCATCTGGCCGCGCAGCGACTCCTCCTCCTCGGCGGACAGCACGGGCCGCGGGTCTGGCACATCGAGCGCCTTCGTGAAGAAGGCCGCGTCGTCGTGGCGGGGCTTCCGGTTCTTGACGACCTCGGTCATCTCCTCGCCGATCCTCCGGCCGAACACCAGGCCCTCGAGCAGCGAATTGCTCGCCAGGCGGTTGGCGCCGTGGATGCCGTTGCAGGCCGCTTCGCCGCAGGCGTAGAAGCCGGGGATGCCGGTGCGCCCGAAGACGTCGGTCCGGATGCCGCCCATGCAGTAGTGCTCGGCGGGCGCGACGGGCACGTAGTCCTTCGCCATGTCGATGCCGTAGCCGAGACAGGTGCGGTAGATGTTGGGGAAGCGCGCCTGCAGGTCCTTGCGCGTGCGGGCGGTGATGTCGAGCCAGACGTGGTCGTCGCCGGCCCGGGTCATCTCGGCGAAGATCGAGCGCGATACGACGTCGCGCGGCGCGAGTTCGTTCATCTCGTGGTACGACGGCATGAACCGCTCGCCCTTCAGGTTGCGCAGCAGCG
>CAILLO010000013.1 GCA_903835065.1 uncultured Eubacteriales bacterium | reverse complement strand
CTGCACGTCCCTTCGGTGACCGCCCGAGCGGCGACCGTCCGTCGCGCCCCTACGGCGACCGCCCTGCACGTCCCTTCGGTGACCGCCCGAGCGGCGACCGTCCGTCGCGCCCCTACGGCGACCGCCCTGCACGTCCCTTCGGTGACCGCCCGAGCGGCGATCGTCCGTCGCGCCCCTACGGCGACCGTCCGTCGCGCCCCTACGGCGACCGTCCCGCACGTCCCTATGGCGATCGCCCGACCGGCGACCGCCCGTCCCGCCCGACCAGCGACCGTCCGTACCGCCCCGCCGCCGACCGCCCGGGCAAGCCGCCGCTCGGCGACCGCCCGGCCCGGACCTTCCGCGCGCGTCCGGTGACCAATCCGGAAGTCGCGCCCTTCGAGGTCGAGCCCTACGATGTCGTCTCCCTGACCCAGCCCGAAGGCTACGAACAGGCCCTGCCCGTCACGCCGAACGGCGACGAGATCCGCGCGACCGGTGCGGGCGACGTGGATTGCCTGCCCGTGACCGTGGCGGAAGCCGAACTCTCGGCCAAGCCCCGCAAGTCCCGCGCGAAGCCGAAGCCGGTGGAAGCCGCGCCCGAAGCGGAGGTCGAGGACGAAGCCGCGGCGGAGACCGAAAGCGTGACCGACGCGGACGTCGAAGAGGCGAAGAACCTCCCCGGCGACCGCCTGGAAGGCCGCAACCCCGTCATGGAGGCCCTGAAGGCCGGACGCACGCTCAACAAGATGTGGATCCAGAAGGGCCAGCACGACCCGGTGATGCAGCGCATCATCTCCCGCGCGATCGCGGCCGGCGTCGTCATCCAGGAGCTCGACAAGCGCTCGATGGACAAGATGGCCGTCACCCACGGCCACCAGGGCGTTCTCGCCCAGGTCGCCGCGCACGACTACGTGACGCTGGACCAGATCCTCGACAGCGCCAAGGAAAAGGGTCAGCCCGCCTTCCTGCTCGTCCTCGACGAACTGAAGGAGTCCTACAACCTCGGTTCGATCCTGCGCATCGCGGATGCCGCGGGGGTGCATGGGGTCGTGATTCCCGAACGCCGCTCGGTGTCGCTCGACGCGGCCGTCGCGAAGGCCTCCGCGGGCGCCGTGGAGCACGTCGCGGTCGCGCGCGTGACCAACATCGTCCAGACCCTGGAGACGCTCAAGGAGCGCGGACTGTGGATCGCCGGCACCGACGCCGAGTCGACGGACGACTACAGCGCCGCCGACTTCAAGGGACCGCTCGCGATCGTGGTCGGCAGCGAGGGCGAAGGGCTCGGGCACAGTGTGCGCGAGCACTGCGACTTCCTCGTCGGCATCCCGATGGCGGGGCAGGTCAATTCGCTGAACGCCGCCGTGGCGACCGGCATCGTCGTCTTCGAAGCGGCCCGCCAGCGCCGCGCCGCCTTGGCCGGCCGCTGACGAAGGCACGCCGCGCGATGGGCGACGGGGCTCTCCGCTACGAGACCCTGGACGACGCCCGTCTCGTCGCGCTCGCCCAGTCGGGCGACGCCGACGCGATGGAGACCATCCTCGCGCGATACAAGGGATTGGCGCGCCACAAGGCCGCCGGGTACTTCCTCGCCGGCGGCGACGCCGACGACGTGGTGCAGGAGGGGATGATCGGGCTCTTCAAGGCGGTACGCACGTACCGCCCGGAGCACGGCGTCCCCTTCTCCACGTTCGCCGCATACAGCGTCGCGGCTCGCATCACCGACGCCGTCCGCACGGCGTCCCGGCTCAAGCACAGCCCCCTGAACGAATCGATGTCCCTGCACGGGATCGTCGACGCCGACGGGGACGACGCCATGGACCTGCTCGACGTCTACGTCGAGGCGACGCGCGCCGACCCGGAGCAGCTGTACATCGGCCGCGAGGCCGCGGACTCGCTGTCCGACTTCCTTTCGACCGCGCTGACCGAGCTCGAGCGACAGTGCGTCGCGATGCTCATGGAAGGACGGACGTACAAGGAGATGGCCCAGACGCTCGACCGGAGCCCGAAGGCCGTCGACAACGCCCTGCAGCGCGCCCGCGCCAAATTCGAGAAGCGGATGCGCACCGACTAGACCCTGGAGGGCAACCGGAATGGATGGCACGCGCTTCTACCACTTCCCGGAATCGGAGCGGCCGACGCTCGTCGATACGGCCGACGAGGCCCTGCGCCGGCAGAAGGAGGGCGGGTTCGCCTGGCTCGCCTACGTCGATCCGACGTCGGAGGAGCTGACGCCGCTGATCGACCGCCTCGGCCTCCACCCGCTGTCCGTCGAGGACGCCCTCGACGAGAACCAGATCCCCAAGCTGGACGACTTCGAGAACTACGCGTTCGTGCTCTTCAACGCGTTCTCGTACACGCCCGAGAAGCTCTGGGTACAGGAGATCGACTTCTTCCTGGGCGACGCCTTCCTCGTCAGCGTCGACCGCCGCGGCCCGGACGGACGGCCCCTGCTCGCCGGCACCGAGGAGCTCGTCGCGCGGGGGACCGGCTCCGACCGGCTCGGCCCCGCCTACGTCATGCACACGCTGCTCGATACGCTGGTCGACCGCAAGTTCACCGCGATCGAGGCCCTCGAGGACGAGCTGTCGGAGGCCGAGGAGGCCGTGCTCGCGCGCGCCAAGGGGTTCGACCCTCGCTCGTTGCAGCACGTGCGCCGCGACCTCGTGATCCTGCGCAAGGTCCTGTTCCACGAACGCGAGGCGCTCGTGAAGATCTGCCGCCAGGATTGCCCGTTCATCCCGGAGAAGGCGGTATACCAGTACCGCGACGTCTACGACCACCTGACGCGCTTCTTCGAGCTGACCGAGACGCTGCGGGACATCGTGACCAGCCTCATGGAGATCGACCTGTCGTTGCGCTCGAACGAGATGACCCGCGCCTCCAACCGCACCAACCGCTCGGTCCGGCGGTTGACGTTCATCACCACGATCTTCATGCCGCTGTCACTGCTCGCGGGCATCGGGGGCATGTCGGAGTGGTCGATGATGACCGGCCCGGCGAACTGGCGCGTCGCGTACCCGCTGTTCCTCCTGGCCATGGTCCTGATCGGCGTCGGCAGCTACATCCTCCTCAAGTGGATGGTGAAGCGAGACGAGGAGAAGGAAGACGACCTGTAGAAGGTTTCGAGGACCAACGGTCGAAGAGATGATGCGACGCTCCTGCTCTCGAACGCCTTGACCCCTTTCCCCCCGGATGCTATAATGTAACCAACTGGTTACAACGCGCGGTCCGGTCCCCCGTCCTCCGTTCTCGAGCCCCCGGCCGACCCCGCCGCGCCGCCCCGACCCCTGGGAGGTCCCATGCCGACGCCTCGTCCGCGCGACGCGAAGCGGTCCCGCCAATCGATCCTCGACGCCGCCGAGGCGGAGTTCTCGTCGATGGGGCTGTACGGCGCGCGCGTGGACGCGATCGCGGAGCGGGCCGGCCTCAACAAGCGGATGATCTACGAATACTTCGGCTCCAAGGAAGGTCTCTACAAGGCCGTTCTGGTCGAGGTCTACGGCCGCCTGAGCCGCCTCGAGGACGCCCTGCTCGCGCAGGACTCCGTCGTCGTCGAGCGGTTCCGCAGCCTCGTCGCCCTCTACTTCGAGTTCCTCCGCGACAACCCGAGCTACGTGAACCTGATCCTCTGGGAGAACCTCAACCAGGGGCGGTTCCTGCGCGAGGCCGACATGCCCGCGCTCAAGAGCCCGATCTACGGGCGCATCCTCGACCTCTTCGAGGAGGGGCGCCGCGACGGCTCCTTCCGCGCGGACCTCGACTCCGACCAGATGCTCGTGTCGCTGCTGACCTACACGTTCTCCTACTTCTCCAACCGCTACACGCTGTCGAGCCTGCTCGGCCGGGACCTCGGCGAGGAGTCCGGCGTGCGGGCCCGCGCCGGCGTCGTGACGGACATGTTCCTCTGCTACCTGACGCCTTGAGGGAGGGCCGGACGATGCCTGGAAGGAACGGAAAGGTGAGGGTCCTGCTGGTGGGCGCCAAGTTCGGCGCCGACCTGCACATGGGCGGGTACGCGCGCTGCCGGGACCTCGCGGAGATCGTCGCGATCTGCGGGCGCCACTCCGAGCAGGTGCAGGCGATCGCGGACAAGTACGGGTTCAGCGGATTCGCCGTGCACGACGACTATGAGCGGGCCATCGCCGAGGTCGACTGCGACGTCGTCGACGTGTGCCTGCCGAACTACACCCACCACGACGTGGCGGTGGCCGCGCTGCGGCGCGGGCGCGACGTCATCGTCGAGAAGCCCCTCGCCACGACGACCGCGGACGCCGAGGAGATGGTGGCCGCCGCGCGCGCCGCCGGGCGCCACATCTACTACGCCGAGGACTGGTTCTTCGCGCCGGCGCTCCAACGGGCCCGCGCCCTGATCGCCGAGGGCGCGATCGGCACGCCGCTCTACATCCGTGCGAAGGAGAACCACTCCGGGTCGCACTCGCCCTACGCGCAGACGATCCGCTACTGCGGCGGCGGAGCGATGATCCACCTCGGCATCCACCCCATGGGGTTCGTGCTCGGCCTGAAGGAGAACCGCTGGACGGACCTGGTCGCCATGGCGACCGGCGGACTCGAGCACAACCTCAAGCACAAGGCGCTGGAGGGCGAGGACTGGGCCACGGCGCTGCTGACCTTCGACGACGGGACCCGCGCGCTGATCGAGGCGAACTACGTCACCTCGGGCGGGATGGAGGACGCCGTCGACGTCTACGGGACGGAGGGCGTGCTGCACGTGGACCTGAGCTTCAGCTCCCCGATCCGCTGCTTCTCCGTGCCAGGACCGTCCTACACGGTGGAGAAGGCCGAGGTCACGACCGGCTGGTCGAACCCGGTGGTCGACGAGCGGTACACGTTCGGCAGCGTCGACGAAATCCGTCATTTCATGGAGTGCTGCGCGGCCGACCGCGAGCCGAGGGAGGGCCTGCGCGGCGAGGACGGCCTCGAGGCGCTGCGCGTCGTCGAGCTCGCCTACCGCTCCGCCCGCGAGAAGATCTGGATCCGCAACGAGAAGATGGGCCAGGGAGGTTGACATGGCAGGCAAGGTGAAGGTTCTGTTGGTCGGAGCCGCGTTCAGCGCGGACCTGCACATGGACGCGTACGCGCGCTGCAGGGACGTCGCCGAGGTCGTCGCGATCTGCGACAAGGACGCGTCGCGGATCTCGGCGCTCGCGCAGCGATACGGGCTCGCAGGCTACGAGGCGTTCGACGATTTCGGGCGGGCCATCGACGCGGTCGACTGCGACCTCGTCGACATCTGCCTGCCGAACTTCCTGCACCACGACGTGGCGCTGGCCGCCTTCGCGAAGGGCCGCCACGTGATCTCCGAGAAGCCGCTGGCCACCACGACGGGCGACGGCGAGCGCATGGTCGCCGCGGCGCGCGCCGCCGGGCGCCACCTCTACTACGCCGAGGACTGGCTGTTCGCGCCGGCCCTGAACAAGGCGCTCGCCCTCGTCGAGGAGGGCGCGATCGGCAAGCCGCTCTACGTCCGCGCCCGCGAATGCCACAGCGGCTCGCATTCGCCCTTCACGCAGACCGTCCGCTACTGCGGCGGCGGCTCGATGATCCACCTCGGCATCCACCCCATCGGGTTCATGCTGTCTCTCAAGAAGAACCGCTGGACGGAACTGGTCGCCATGACCTCGGGCGGCGGCGCGGCCAACCTGGTCCACCGGACCATGGAGGGCGAGGACTGGGCGGGCTGCATGATGCGCTTCGAGGACGGCACGACCGCCCTGCTCGAGTCCAACTACGTGACCTCGGGCGGAATGGAGGACGTGATCGACCTCTACGGCACCGAAGGCTGCCTGCACCTGGACCTGACGTTCTCGTCCGCCATACAGTGCTACTCGATCCCCGGCCTCGCGTACTCGGTCGAGAAGGCGGAGATCACGACCGGCTGGTCGAAGCCCGCGGTGGACGAGAAGTTCAACCTGGGCTACGTCAGCGAGATCCGGTACTTCATGGAATGCTGCGCGGCGGGCGTCGACGCGCGGGTCGGCCTGCGCGGCGAGGACGGTCTCGAGGCGCTGCGCGTCGTCGACCTGATCTACCGGTCCGCGCGCGAGGGCGTCGCGATCCGCAACGACCGACTGTAGGGGACCGCTGGCGGACGCACGGGCGCCCGCACGCACGACGCGGACCCACCGAGGTCCGCGGAAGGAGACGCGAGATGGCCAAGGACCTGTACCTCCCCGTCGAAGTCGGCGGACTGACCTTCAAGAACCCCTTCTACGTCGCCTCGGGGCCGACCACGAAGTCCGTGCGGCAACTCGTGCGCATCGAGCAGACCGGCTGGGCCGCGGCGAGCATCAAGCTCACGATCGACCCGGTCCCGTACATCAACCGCAAGCCGCGCTACGCGGTGTTCAAGGACCGCAACTCGCTGTGCTTCACGGCGGAGAAGCGCCTGAACACCGAGGAGGGCCTGGCGCTGGTCGACGGCGCGAAGAAGCAGTTGTCGGAGCTCATCCTGTTCGCCAACATCACCTATGCCGGCGACGACGGCGTGCCCGGCTGGGTGCGCCTCGCCAAGCGATTCGAGGACGCCGGCGCCGACGTCATCGAGCTCAACATGTGCTGCCCGAACATGTCCTACAACCTCGAGGTTTCCGGCGGCGACGACGCGAACTGCCACATCAAGACCGGGGCGAGCCTCGGGCAGGAGGAGGACGAGGTCGCGGCGATCGTCCGGGCCATCAAGCAGGTCGTGCGCATCCCGCTGTTCGTCAAGCTGACGCCGGAGGGCGGCCGCATCGCGCAGGTCGCCAAGGCGCTGTACGCGGCGGGCGCCGACGCGGTGGGCGGTACCGCCAACCGCCTCGCGATCCCTCCCATCGACCTCGACCACCCCGGCCGGTCGCCCTACCACCTGCAGAACGAGATCAGCATGTCCTGCCATTCGGGCGCCTGGCTCAAGCCGCTCGCGCTGCGCGACACCTACGAGATCCGCAAGCTCAACGGCCCCGAACCGAGGATCATGGCGGCCGGCGGCATCCGCAACGCCTCCGACGCGGCCGAAATCATGATGTGCGGCGCGGACCTCGTCGGCATCTGCTCCGAGACGCTGATCAACGGCTACGACATCGTGAACGGCATCGTCTCCGACCTCAAGGACTTCATGGTGTCGCACGGCTACGCGACGACGCGCGCGATGCGCGACCTCGTCGTGCCGGAGGTCCGCACGGCGGCCGACCTGACGCTGCGCGACGGCTACGCACGCATCACGTCTCCGGACCTGCAGGCCCCCTGCAAGGCCGCCTGCCCGCACCACGTACCGGCGCAAGCCTACGTGCGGTCGGTCGCCCGCGGCGATTTCCGCCGCGCCTACGAACTGATCATGACCAGGAACCCGCTCCAGTCCGTCTGCGGCTGGGTGTGCGACGCGGCCTGCGAGGAGGCCTGCACGCGCGGCGAAATCGGCACGCCGGTCCCGATCCGGGCCATCAAGCGCTTCGTCGTCGAGTACGGCGCGGCGAGAGGGTGGCGGCCCGACTTCCAGGCGGCCGCCCCGAAGGCGCAGCGCGTCGCGGTCGTGGGCTCCGGCCCCGCCGGCCTGTCCGCGGCCTTCCACCTCGTGAAGGCGGGCTACGGCGTGACCGTGCTCGAGCGCGAGGCCGCCCTCGGCGGCATGCTGCGGTTCGGCCTGCCGGCCTTCCGCATCGACCGCTCGGTGCTGGACCACGAGATCGAGATGTTGCGCGGGCTGGGCGTCCGCTTCGAAATCGGCCGGGCGCTGGGGCGCGACGTCACCGTCGAGTCGTTGAAGAAGGACGGCTACGCCGCCGTGTTCGTCGGCGTCGGCGCGCAGGACGGCATCCGGCTGGGCGTGCCCGGCGAGGACGCCGCCGGCGTGCTGCAGGCGCTGCCGTTCCTCAAGGCCGTGAACGAAGGCAAGGCACCCGTGGTCGGGTCGCGGGTCGTCGTCGTGGGCGGCGGCTACACGGCCGTCGACGCGGCGCGGACGGCGCGCCGGCTGGGCGCGGAGAAGGTCACGATCGCCTATCGGCGCACGCGCGACGAGATGCCGGCTTCCGCGGCGGAGATCGCCGAGGCGGAGGAGGAGGGCGTCCGGATCCTGTACCTCGTCAAGCCCGTGCGGGTGGAGACGCAGGACGGGAAGGCCGTCGCGGTCGTCTTCGAGAACCAGGTGCTGGGCGGGCTCGACGCCTCGAAGCGGCGGAAGCCCGAGAGCGCCGAAGGGACGGAGTTCCGGCTCGCGTGCGACACGCTCGTGGCCGCCGTGGGCCAGCGCCCCGAGGCGGCGTCGGTGCGGGGGCTCGAGCAGCCGTTCGTGTTCTCGGGCGGCGACGTCGACGAGGTCGCGACCGTGATCGCGGCCGTTTCCGGCGGCCAGCGCGCCGCGTGCTCGATCGACCGGCTGCTGTCCGGGGCGGACGCGACGCTCGTTTTGGCGCCCGAGGCGCCGGTCGTCGACAAGCAGGCCGTGCTGACGCGCACCGGCTATTTCCACGATGGCCCGAATATCGTACTATCGCAGAGGGAAGGCGTCGTTCGCGCCCGGGACTTCGAACCCTACGTACGCGCGCTGACCGAGGCCGAGGCCGTCCGCGAGGCCGGCCGGTGCCTCGACTGCGGGTGCGGCGAGGGGTGCGGGCTGTGCGCCCGGATCTGCAGCGACTTCGCGATCCACCTCGAGGCGCCCGACAGCTGGCAGGTCCACGAGGACGAATGCGTGGCCTGCGGCATGTGCTACAACCGGTGCCCGAACGGCAACATCGCCATGATCGAGAGGGTCGGCGCCCACTAGGGGCGCGGGAGGAGGACGCCATGACGAAGGTGCTGGTCACGCCGCGGTCGTTCCGCGAGGGCGGGGACGCGCCGTACCGGATCCTGCGGGACGCGGGGCTGGAGCTGCTGGAGAACATGACGGGCAGGACGCTCGACGAGGACGCCATGTGTGCGCAGTGCGCGGACGTGGCGGGGCTGATCGTCGGCATCGACCCGGTGACGCGGCGCGTGATGGCGTCCGCCCCGAAGCTGCGGGCCATCTCGAAGTACGGCGCGGGTCTCGACAACATCGACCTCGAGGCGGCGAAGGAGCACGGCATCGCCGTGCGCGCGGCCGTGGGCACCAACGCCCGGTCGGTCGCGGAACTCGCCGTCGGGTTGATGTTCGCCCTCGCGCGGCATCTCGTGCCGGCGGGCGCGACGACGAAGGCGGGCGGCTGGAGCCGCACCCGCGGCGTGGAGCTGCAGGGCCGCACGCTGGGCATCCTCGGGCTCGGCAGCATCGGGCGCGAGGTCGCGAAGATGGGCCACGGCCTCGGCATGCGGATCGTCGCCTTCGACCCGGTCGTGGAGCCCGGCGCGGCCTTCCTGGCGGAATCGGGCATCTCGCTCGCGACCCGCGAGGACGTCATGCAGGCCGCCGACTTCCTGACGCTGCACCTGCCGCTGCTGGACTCGACGCGCAACCTGATCGACGCGGCCGCCCTGTCGGCCCTGAAGCCCGGCGCGGTGCTGATCAACACGGCGCGCGGCGAGCTCGTCGACGAGGAGGCCCTGCTCGAGGCCCTCCGCTCGAAGCGGCTCGGCGGCGCGGCCTCCGACGTGTTCTCGAAGGAGCCGCCGGACGCGGGGCACCCGCTGCTCGCGTTCGACAACTTCGTGCTGACGCCGCACATCGGGGCGTACACGGTCGAGGCGAACCGGCGGATGGCCGAGGTGTCCGCGCAGAACCTCGTCGACCTGCTGGACGGGAAGGCGTGACGACGATGGACCCCCGCTACCTGGGCATCGACATCGGCACGACGGGCGTCCGCGCGGCCCTGTTCGACGCATCGGGCTTCCAGAAGCACTACGCCTACAAGGAATACCCGCTGCTCTCCGAGGAGCCCGGCGCCGCCGAACTCGAGCCCGAGACGGTGTTCCGCTCGCTGCTCGAGGTGGTCGGGCGCTGCATGGCGGACGCCGGCCCGTCGGGACGGGGGCTCGAGGGCATCGGGCTGTCGACCCAGATGTTCAGCTTCCTCGCGCTCGACGCCGACGGCGCACCGCTCACGCGTCTCGTGACCTGGGCGGACACCCGCTCGCTGCCGCAGGTGCAGGCCTACGCTCGCACGTTCGACGTCGCCGGGATGTACCTCCGCACCGGCTGCCGGACGCAGCACCCCATGTACCCGCTCGCACGCGTCCTCTGGCTGAAGGAGACCCGCCCGGACCTCTTCGCCCGGGCCGCGAAGTTCCTGTCGATCAAGTCGTACGTGCTGTTCCGCCTGTTCGGGAAATACGTCGTCGACTACACCGACGCCTCGGCGTCCAGCCTGTTCAACATCCGAACCTTCGACTGGGACCCGGTCGTGCTCGGCGACGTGCTCGGCATCGGGCGGGAGCGCCTGTGTGAACCCATGCCCGGGTCGGGGCTGCTCGTCGGCATCCGGGCGGAGCACGCGGCCGCCATGGGCGTGCCCGCGGACGTGCCGGTCGCGGCCGGCGCGGGCGACGGCATCGTCGCGAACCTCGGCTGCGGCGTGTTCGACGCGACGGCCATGTCCTCGACGCTCGGCACGTCCGGCGCGATGCGCGTCGCCGTCTCCCAGCCCCTGCTGGACCCGGAGATGCGCACCTGGTGCCACTGCTTCACGAAGGACACCTGGGTCGCGGGCGGCGCGATCAACAACGGCGGCATCGTGCTCAAGTGGCTGCGCGAGACCTTCCCCGGCCAGTTCCGGCCGGAGGCCGAGGCCGCGGGCCACCGCAGCGTCTACGGGCTGTTCGACGCCTTCTCCGCGGAGATCCCGGCTGGCAGCGACGGGCTGCTCTTCCTGCCCCTCCTGACCGGCGAGCGCTCGCCGAACTGGAACGCCGCCGCGCGCGGGGTCCTCGCGGGCCTCGACCTGCGCCACGACCGCCGGCATTTCGTGAAGGCGGCGATGGAGGGGGTCATGTACCGCATGCGCTCGGTGTACGAGGTGCTCGCGCCCCTCGCCGGCGGCGACGTGCGCCAGATCCGCGCGAACGGCGGCTATGCGGGGTCGGACGCCTGGCTGCGCATCCAGGCCGACGTGTTCGGCAAGGAGATCGCCGTCGCCGGCGTCGAGGAGGCCGCGTCGCTGGGCGCCGCGATGCTCGCGATGCACGGGACCGGCGCGCTGGCCGACCTGAAGACGCCGCTGCCGGCCATGCAGGTGAAACGGATCCTCGAACCCGACCTGAAGAACGTCGCGGTGTACGAAGAAGGATTCCGCGCGTTCCAGGATCTCTACGACCGGATGTTCCGGTGACGACGAAGGAGACGAGAGAGATGAGCCAGACATTCGACGCCATGGTGGACCGGATCGCGACCTACGGGCTGGTGCCCGTGATCAAGCTCGAGGACGCGGCGCAGGCCGTGTCGCTCGCCGACGCCCTGTGCCGGGGCGGGCTGCCCGTCGCGGAAGTGACCTTCCGCACGGCGGCGGCCGCGGAGTCGATCCGCCGCATCCGCGCGGCGCATCCCGAGATGTGCGTGGGCGCCGGGACCGTCCTGTCCGCGGCGCAGGCGCAGCAGGCGCTGGACGCGGGCGCGGAGTTCATCGTGACGCCCGGTTTCAACCGCCCCGTCGTCGAGTTCTGCCTCGAGAAGGGCATCCCGGTCGTGCCCGGCTGCAGCGGCCCGACCGACATGGAGTCGGCGCTCGCGTACGGCCTCTCCGCGGTCAAGTTCTTCCCGGCCGAGGCGAGCGGCGGCCTGTCCGCGCTCAAGGCCATGGCGGCGCCCTACGGCTCGCTGCGGTTCATGCCGACGGGCGGCATCGACGCGAAGAACCTGAAGGATTACCTGGCCTATGACCGCATCTTCGCATGCGGCGGCAGCTGGTTCGTCAAGGAGGACCTGGTCGCCGCGGGCGACTTCGCCGCGATCGAGCGCCTGACGGCCGAGGCGGTCGCGCTGGTGCTGGACCTCGAGCTCGCGCACGTCGGCGTCGACGCGGACACGGCGGAGGAGGCGGGCGGCCTCGCCGGCCGGTTCTCGAAACTGCTGGGCGCCGCGACGCGGGAGCTTCCGGGCGCGATCTTCGTCGGCACCGGCATCGAGATCATGAAGAAGCGCAGCACCGACGTGCACGGCCACATCGCGATCCGCACGGCCAGCGTCGCCCGCGCCGTGGACTGGCTCGCCCGCGAGGGCCTCGAGGTCGACCCGGCCCGCGAGGTCAAGGACGCGAAGGGGAAGACCCGCCTCGTGTTCCTGAAGGAGTCGTTCGGCGGGTTCGGCGTGCACCTGACGCAGAAGTGATGTTCGATATCGAAATCCTCGACCTGGGCTGGATCAGTGGACCGGAAGACGACCCGGCCGATCAATGCTGCCATGGGACGGCACGCGTCACGATCGGGGAGGAACGATTCGAGAATCCGGCGACACTCAGCGCGACCGGGCTCTTTCTCCTTCGCACATTGACAGAAGACCACCCCTTGGTCGGCGATTCCATGAATGGCGGCCAGATGCTGCCGTGTTGCGGGCATTTCATGCTGGCCGACCCGGAGAACCAGGGCGTGATGATCTGTGGCTGTTCCAACGGCATCGATTGGAGCGTCGTGCACGAGGAGGACGAAGTGGTCCTGGGCACGACGTCCGGTGCGACGACGCGGGTTCCATTGATGGAATACCGCAATGTCGTCGGGCGCTTCGCTGATCGCATCGAGGAATTCTATCGTTCCTGCCAGACGAAGGACCCGAAGGGAGAGCCCGAGCAGAGCGGATTCGAGGCCTTCTGGAACGAATGGCGGAGGCGAAGATCGGTAGCGACCTGATTCAGTTATCCCGCAGCAGTTCCGCCAGGTCCCCGATGCCGTCCACGATGAGGTCGGGGTCGACGTCCGACGTCTCGATATCGGCCAGCGTCGCCTCGCCCGACAGCACGGCGACCGACAGCAGACCGGCGGCGCGCGCGACCGCGAGGTCCGTGTAGACCCGGTCGCCGACCATGGCGACGCGGCGGCGGTCGAGGCCGCGGGCCGCGACCAGCGTGTCGACCATGACCGTCGACGGCTTGCCGATCACAACGGTCGGCTCCCGGTCGGTGCATGTGCGGAGGAACGCGAGGATCGCGCCGCAGTCCGGCAGCACGCGGCCGCCTTCGAGCGGGCAGACCTTGTCGGGGTTGGCCGCAACGTAGGGGACGCCCGCGCGGATGTAGTCGCAGGCGGCGTCGAGCTTCGCATAGGTCAGCGTCGTGTCGAAGCCGACGACGACGAAATCGATGCTCCGGGCCATCTCCCGCACCAGCACGCAGCCGGCCGCCTCGAGTTCCCGCTCGAAGTCCGGCGTGCCGACGGAGTACACGACCGGCGCGCGGCCCGCGCAGGCGGGAGTGCCGCGCAGCCACAGCGCGAGGGCGTCCGTGGAGGTCGCGACCTGGTCGCGCGTCGCGGGGATGCCGGCCGCGGCGAGGCGGCGCAGGTAGTGGTCCGTGCTGTGCGAGGAATTGTTGGTCACGAAGACGTGCTGCGGGACGGGGTTCCGGGCGGCCAGCGCCGCGAAGAACTCGGCCGCGCCGGGCAGCGCCTTCTCGCCGATCGTGACGGTGCCGTCCATGTCGAGCAGCCAGGTGTCGATCCGCCGCACGTCGCGTGGGTCTCCCGCTCCTGCCAATCTTCCGCCCCGGATCATCCGTCGCACCTCCCGCCCGAACCGCTTCCATTCCTCTCCGAAGATACCACGAAGCGCGCCCCTTTCGCGAACGCGCGCGAGCCGCTACACTGGGGAGGAACGAAAAGGAGGAACCCCCATGGATTTCACGCCCGACCCCTCGTCCTGGTCCGGCCGCAGCGCCCCCGACATCGCCCGCGAGTTCCTCGGCCAGGACTTCGTCTGTCCGTCCTGCGGCCGCCGCCACGCCGTCGCGACGCGCGCGATGGTCACGCGCCCCGGCGTCGAGGCCGACTTCGAGCCGGTGCTCCGCGGTCTCGGCATTTCTGGCCGCCCGCTCGTCGTCTTCGACCGGAACACCTTCGCGGCATGCGGAGAGGCCGTGATGAACGGCCTCGCGCCGTTCGGGCCGACGGCCTTCGTGATCCGTCGCGACGACCTGCACGCCGACGAGCAGGCGCTCGGCAGCGTGCTCGCCGCCATGCGTGACGGCCCCTCGTTCCTCGTGTCCGCCGGAAGCGGCACGGTGACCGACATCACGCGCTACAACGCCCTGCGCGCCGGACTGCCCTTCGTCGCCTACGCGACCGCGGCCTCCGTCGACGGGTTCGCTTCCTCGGTGACGCCCCTGATCGTGGACGGCTTCAAGCGCACGTACCCCGGCAAGGCCCCTCTGGCCATCCTCGCGGACCCCGGCGTGCTCGCCGCCGCACCGCGCCGCATGACGGCCGCCGGATTCGGCGATGTGCTCGGCAAGGTCGTCGCGCTGCTCGACTGGCGCATCTCCCACGCGGCCGAGGACGAGGCGCACTGCCCCATGATCGACGCGCTGGTCGACAAGGCCGTGCAGGAATGCCTCGCGCTGTCCGGCGCGCTGGCCCGCTCCGAGCCGGCCGCCGTGGGGAGCCTGCTCGACATCCTCGCCCTGACCGGCATCGCCATGCAGCTCATGGGTACGTCGCGCCCCGCGTCCGGCGGCGAGCACCAGGTCTCGCACCTCCTCGAGATGCGCGACATCCAGCGGCACCGCGCCGGCAGCCTGCATGGCGACAAGGTCGGCATCGGTACGCTGATCGGGATGACCCTCTATCTGCAGCTCTTCGGCGACGGGAACCTGCCCGCGCAGCGTCCGACGATGACCGCCCGCGTCTGGGAGGACGAGGTGCGGCGCGTCTTCGGGCCGCTCGCCGACTCCGTCCTCGCGACCAACCCGCACGAACCGCCGACGGGCGCCGACTGGGAGGCGCAGAAGCGTCGCATTTCGGGTTACATGGAGCGAGAGGGCTTCGCGACCGTGCAGGGCTTCCGCGCGCTGCTGCCCGCGGCCGTCCGCATGATTGCCGATATCGGCGGGCCGGTCCGGCCCGACCAGCTCGGGTACTCGGTTCAGGACGCCTGCGACGCGATCGGCTTCGGCAAGGAGGTCAACGCCGCCAAGATGACGGTGCTGCGCCTCGCCGATCGGTTCGGCAGTCTGTACGGCTTCGCGGAGGACGTGTCCGCCGGATTGCCCGAGGGACGGGTGTACTGAGAGCGGGACGGCGAGACGCCGGTCCCGTGCAGCCAGAAGGCCGGTCGGGACGCATCCCGGCCGGCCTTCCCGATGAACCCGAGCGACCCGGGCGCTACTTCAGTAGCTTCTCGACCTTCTCGACCACGCAGTCGGGCGTGAACCCGTACTCGCGCAGCACGACCGGGCCCGGCGCCGACGCGCCGTACTCGTCGATGCCCATGACGGCGCCGCGGTCGCCCGTGTACTTCTCCCAGCCCATCGTCGTGCCCATCTCGATCGCGAGGCGGACCGGCATGGACCTCGGCAGCACGCTGGCCTTGTATTCGTCGCTCTGGGCCTCGAAGATCTCCCAGGACGGCATCGACACGACGCGCACCGCGACGCCGGAGGCCGCGAGCTTCTCGGCACCCGCGAGCGCCAGAGAGACTTCGGAGCCGGTGGCGATCAGCAGGACGGACGGGGCGCCCTTTCGGACGGGTGCGGCCGCGGGGAGGTCGGCCAGGACGTACGCGCCCTGGTGGAGGCCGGCCGCGGAGGCGACCTTCGTGCGGTCGAGAGTCGGGACGTTCTGGCGGGTCAGGACGAGGGCGGTCGGGCGGTTGGTCGTCGTGAGGGCGACGCGGTAGGCCTCGACGGTCTCGTTGGCGTCGGCGGGGCGGATCACCTGGAGGTGCGGGATCAGGCGGAGGGAGGCGGTCTGTTCGACCGGCTCGTGCGTCGCGCCGTCCTCGCCCACGCCGATGCTGTCGTGGGTGAAGATGTAGAGCACGGGCAGGTGCATGATCGCGGCGAGGCGGATGCTCGGGCGCAGGTAGTCGGCGAAGGACTCGAAGGTCGCGCCGAAGGCGTGGAAGCCGCCGTGCGCGGAGAGGCCGTTCATGATGCCGCCCATGGCGTGCTCGCGGACGCCGAAGTGGAAGTTGCGGCCCGAGAAGTCCCAGCCGCCGGCCACGGCGCCCTGGGTGTCGCCGGTGCAGCGGGCGGGGTGCTCGAAGTTGCCGAGTCCCTTGAGCTCCGTGTTGGTCGAGGGGTTCAGGTCGGCGGACCCGCCGAACAGGGCGGGCAGGCGGGGCGCAATCGCGTTGAGGGCCTTGCCGGAGGCGACGCGGGTGGCGATGCCCTTCGGGTCGGCGGCGAAGACCGGCAGGTCCTGGTCCCACCCGTCGGGGAGGGTGCCTTCGAGACGGCCTTCGAATTCCTTCGCGAGCTCGGGGAACTCCGCGCGATAGGCCTTCATGCGGCGCTGCCACTCGGCGTGGCGGGCCTTGCCGCGCTCGACCGCGTCCGCGACGTGCTCGGGCACGCCGGCGGGCACGAGGAACGTCGGCTCGACGGGCCATCCGAGGTGCTCCTTGGTCAGCCTGACTTCGTCGACGCCGAGCGGGGAGCCGTGCGACTCGAAGGAGTCGTGCTTGTTCGGGGAGCCGAAGCCGATATGCGTGTGGACGCGCAGCAGGGAGGGACGGTCCTTCTCGGCCTTCGCCTCCTCGAGCGCGCGGTCGATCTGCTCGAGGTCGTTGCCATCCTCGACGCGCACGGTGTGCCAACCGTAGCTGCGGAACCTTTGAGCGACGTCCTCGGTGAAGTTGAGCTGCGTGCAGGCGGAGAGGGTGATCCGGTTGTCGTCGTACAGGAGGATCAGCTTGCCCAGACCGAGGTGCCCGGCGAGGGAGGCGGCTTCCGAGGCGATGCCCTCCATGAGGTCGCCGTCGCCGCACAGGACGTAGGTGTAGTGGTCCACGACCTCGTGGCCGGGGCGGTTGTAGACGGCGGCGAGGTGGGCTTCGCCGGCGGCCATGCCGACCGCGTTCGCGAGTCCCTGGCCGAGGGGGCCGGTGGTGACTTCGACGCCGGGCGTGACGCCGCGCTCGGGATGCCCGGGCGTGAGGCTCTCCCACTGGCGGAACTTCTTCAGGTCATCGATCGTGAGCGCATACCCGAAGACGTGGAGCAGCGAATACAGCAGCGCCGAGCCGTGGCCGGCGGACAGTACGAAGCGGTCGCGGTCGGGCCATTCGGGCGACGTGGGGTCGAATGCGAGGTGGCGGGAGAAGAGGGTGTAGGCCATCGGGGCGGCGCCGAGCGGCAGTCCGGGGTGTCCGCTGTTGGCCTGCTGGACGGCATCGACGGCGAGGAAGCGGACGGTGCCGACGGCGACGGCGTCCATCGGGGCGGGGAAGGATTCGGGCGAGTGGGTCCGGGTATCAGCCATGGGGGAAGGTCCTCCTTCGGTCGGGTCGGCCTGTGGCCGACCGGGGTGCTTCAGTTCCGGGATCGGACGGGAAACGCGGCACCATTATACCTCACGGCGACGGCGTAGGCGATACGCTGACGTAGCCGGTCTTCCGACCGTCGCGCAGGGGCGGCGGCACGACCGCCGGCGGCGCTGCGTCCACGGCGATCGCGAGGTCGCGGAAGGCGATGTCGAGGCAAGGGTAGAAGGAGCTCCGGCTGTCGGTGTAGTGCCACCATTCCTTGCTGTAGGGGACGAACCCGCACCGGACCATGATGCCCTGCACGTAGTCGAGGTCGCGGCGCGCTTCGGCGGACATGGGGCTGGTCCGCCACGCGGAGGCGTCGAGCGTGTCGACGCGGGAGGGCATGAGGAGCTCGTTGCCGTCGCGGTCGACGACGGTCATGTCCACGGCGCAGCCCTTGTTGTGGGCGGAACCGTTCTTCGGGTCGGCCAGATAGACGGCGCCAACCGGCGACTCCCGGAACATCGAGACGGTGTAGGCGTAGGGCCGGTAGGCGTCGTAGATCCTGATGGAGCAGCCGTCCGCGTTGAAAAGCGCCTGGGCCTTCTCGAGCTTCGCGAGCGTCGCCTCCTGCAGCAGGCAGAAGTCGCGGTCGTAGATCACGTGGCCGAGGAAGTTGTCCGCGGTCGCGTAGAGCATGTCGACCGAGATGCCTGGCGCGTCCTTGCGGACGTCGACGAGGTGGGAGAAGAGCGCGGGGCCGGACGAGGAGGGGGCGGCGGAGGTGACGGTCAGGGAGGGCTCGACGGCGTACAGGAAGGAGGTCGCCGCCGCGAGATCCGCGCGCTTCACGAAGCCGCCGACGCCGTCGTCGGTGCGCACGCCGACGAATCCGGAGGCGTCGGGCTCGGAGACGGTCACGAGCGCGGTCCGGAAGGGCAGGACGGCGACGACCGCCGCGGCGTCGCGCGGGGCCTGGAGGAGATTCTCGGCGTAGACCCCGACCTGGAGGTGCAGCGAGGGGAAGGGGGTCGGCGTCGGAAGCGGCTGGGAGAGGGCGGGCGACGGCGTCGAAGTCGGCGCCGCAGTGGGCGGCAGCGCCGTCGGAGCCGCCGCGCAGGCGGCGAGGAGGACGGCGAGCGCGAGGCTCGCGACGAGGGCCGCGATCGACGGGAGGGAGCGGGGGACGGTCGGATTCCGCATGAACCGATTATAGCAGGCCTTGCGCACGGGGTGCGACTTGAACCCCCTCCCCGACTCTGGTAGCCTTGAGGCGCATGATCCAGTCGGACGAGGGAGGTGGAGATCCTGGGAATCCAGTCGCAACCGGGAACGACCGACGACCTCCGCGCCGCCCGTCCCGCCGCATGAAGTCGAACCGCTCGGCTCCCGCGCCCCGCCTCGTCCGCGTGCCGGCCGCGCCTGCCGCGCGCGGCCGCCCGTCGCCGCCGCGCCGCCGCCGCT
>CAILLO010000012.1 GCA_903835065.1 uncultured Eubacteriales bacterium | reverse complement strand
GGACACGGCCTTCACGATTTCGACCATGCTGAGGACCGAGGGCGGAAGATCCGACGGGTAGTCGTTCAGTCCGCAGGTCACGCCGAACTGGTCGAAGAGGGCCTGGACCACGGCCTTGTTGGCCTTCTCGTCGATCCCCCCGTCGCGCGTCTTGATATAATGGCCCAGCATCACGTTCTCGTAGACGGTCATCCGGGGCAGGAGACTGAGTTCCTGATAGGCGACGGCGATCTTCAGGGCCCGTGCGACGTCGCTGCCGCGCATCCGGCAGTTCCGGTCGTCGATCGCGATCGTGCCGGAGTCATGGCGGACCGCACCGCCCAGGATCTTGATCAGGGTGGACTTTCCGGAGCCGTTGGACCCCAGCAGAGCGACGATCTCGCCCCGCTCGATGTGGAAGGATGCATCGCGCAGCGCCTGCACGACTCCGAATGATTTGCTGATGCCTTTCATCTGAAGCATGACGCACACACTCCTTCCATTCCATGATAACCCAGATCGACTCGGGAATCGACTCCGGAAAGAGCCCACACGACCCCAGGCCGTGTGGGCTCTTCGCAGTCGCTCTATGATGCATTCATCTAGTTGCGGTCGGGAGTGCCTTGCTCTACTTGAAGTAAGCGTCCGCTGCGGCGTCGGTCAGATACGTGGACATCTGGTCGGTGTCGGCGGCGTCCTTCCACTTCGCGATCGCGTCCTTCAGCGTCTTCGGGGTGACGGTGTAGGTCGGGGTGTAGTAGGCGACCTTCGTCCCGTTGGAATCGGTCCTCAGTGCGTCGTCCTTGAATACCTTGCCGGCCTTCATGCGGACGGCGAGCTTCAGGGCGGAGGCGCCGATGCCCGGGGGATTCTCGATGATCTGGAAGTCGACCACGGTGCTGCTGGTGTTGATCTTGTCCAGCATGCGGATATAGCCGACCGTCTCATCGGAGGTCATGAACTTCGGATACGGGGCCTTGGCTTCCTGAATCGCCTGAAGGATGCCCACGCAGGCTTCCTCGGTCAGGATCGCGTCGTACTTGATGCCGGAGGCGATGACTTCGGACATGAGCTTCTTGGACTCGACGTCGCTCCAGCTATGAGCGCCCTGATAGACGATCTTGAACTTCGGGTTCGCCGCGAGGTCGGCGTTCCAGACGTCGCCGCGGAGACCGGAACCGGTCGTGCCGGGCATGCCGCTGAAATTGACGACGTTGATCGGGCCCGGGTCGTCCTTGAAGTGGGCGACCATGGCGTCGAAGTTGGTCTGCGCCCAGACCTTCTGGTCCGTCTGCACGCCGACGATGCCCGGGTATGGATAGATGTTGTCGACAGGAATGACGAGGATGCCCTTGGCCGCGGCCTGCTCGAAGCAGGAGTCGAGACCGCTGCTGCCGCCGGCGTTGATCAGGATGATGTCATAGCCGTCGTTGATGCACTGCTGGAAATACTGGACTTCGAGGGCGGGATCCTGGTTCGGGCAGAGCGCCTGGAACTTCGAGACGACGCCTGTCGCGATATACTGGTCAGCGACTTCCTTGACCTGGGCGTCATAGGTCGAGCGCCAGCCGTGGGCGTTGGTCCAGTCGATGGAAGCGACTTTCAATCCCTTCACGCCGAGCGTGGGGGCGGCCGTCGGCGTGCTGGCGCATGCAACGACACTGATCAGCATAGCGAGCATCAGGACCAAGAGAATCAGCCTTTTCATTCCGGACTCCTCCTTTTTTACTCAAGAGGCATGCAGCCTCATTGGCAACTG
Organism: uncultured Eubacteriales bacterium; assembly: GCA_903835065.1. Classification (GTDB taxonomy): domain Bacteria; phylum Bacillota; class Clostridia; order Saccharofermentanales; family UBA5734; genus CAILLO01. The sequence continues at coordinate 9,385 of CAILLO010000012.1, read as the reverse complement.
GGTGAGGATCGTTAAGAATGACGAGTTTAGTTAAGTGATTTGTAAAGTTATGTTTTTATTATATCGACACCTTTTTCCCTTGTCAACATGGAGATGCAGGCCGCTGCGCCGCGTATCGGCTTGGGCGGTTTCACGGATTCCCACGCATCAATGCAAGCGTGGCGGCACCGACCAGTGCGGCGTCGTACCCGAGCCCCGTCTTCTCGACGGAGACCCTTCGGCTCGCTTCCCGGTAGGTCATCCGCTCGATCGTGCGGACCATTTCGGGTTCGAAAAGGTCGAACGCGGCGGAGATTCCACCGCCGACCACGGCCTTCGCGGGGTTCAGTACGTTCAGGACCGCCGCGAGCGCCTTGCCGAGATAGTACCCTTCCCGTCCGTAGACTTCGAGCGCCAGACGCTCCCCGTTCCGGGCGCGCTCGGCGATCTCCCGCGCGGTCGCGTCGCGGCCGTCGGTGCGGGCGCCACCGGCCTCGCGATACCGGCGCGCCAGTCCCGGGCCCGCCGCCTGCGCCTCGAGGCAGCCGTCGTTGCCGCAGCCGCAGCGGTAGCCCCCCTCGTCCTCCACGCGGATGTGGCCGAACTCGCCGGCGGAGCCGAATGCGCCGCGGTATACGTGTCCATCGAGGAAGACGGCGCCGCCGCAGCCGTTGCTGACGGTCAGCCAGACGAAGTCCGCTGTTCCCCGGCATGCGCCGAACCGGCTCTCGGCCAGCGCGCAGTTGTTCACGTCGTTGTCGATGCGGACCGGAAGCCCAAGTGCCTCCGACAGGAGGGTCCCTATGGGTACGTTGCGGATGCCGGAGAAGACCGCCTCGATCCAGATCCCCCGTTCCGGGTCCGCCAGCCCGGGAATGTTCACGCCCACCGCGGCGGGCGTCGGGCCGCTCCCCGGCTCCAGCATGCGCCTCGCGGCCGCTAGGATGGTCCGCATGACCGAGTCCGCGTCGAGCGCGTCCCAGGCGGCGATTTCCTTTTTCAGGACCGTGCCGTCCGCGGCAACGAGCCCCGTCGACAGCTTCGAGCCGCCGATGTCGATCGCGAGGACTGGGTCGGAGATGCTCCGCATGCCCTACGCTCCTTCCCGGTCCGCCCGGGACTCCCGGAACCGCTTGAGGATGCCCTGGCGCGAAGCGGTTCCCGTCGTGCCGATCTGCTGGATGGTGATGCTGGCCGTCAGGTTCGCGACCAGAGCCGCTTCCGCACTTGTCGCGCCCCTGCAGAGCGCCGCGACGATCGCCGCATTGGCGGAGTCACCCGCGCCGCACACGTCGATGGGGCCTTCCACCTTCACGGCCGGCACCCTTGTTGCCTCGATCCCGTCCACGGCGAAGATCCCGTTCCCACCCCAGGTGACGAAGGCCGGCCGGCCCGTCCGCTGGGCCATGGCCAGCGCGCAGGCGCGGACCTCCGACTCGTCGGCCAGGTCCGGGTCGTCCTTCCGTTCCGGGTCGGCGACATCCAGGGCCTCCTTGTGGTTGCACTTCACGATGACGTTGCGGAAATCCGCCGCATGTGCGCGGGAATCGGCGTACAACACGAGTCCGGGACGGCTTCGCCCTATGTCCGCCAGGGCCTCGCGGACGCGGGCCGTCAGGACACCGGTGCCGTCGACCGTCACCTGGTCGAGGGCGATCACTGCGTCGACCTGCCCGCAGACCTCGCGCAGCAGCGCGATCACGCGCTCCTCGAGCCAGGTCGGCGTCGCCCGCCGGTTCGCGATGTCGAGACGGTTCGTCTCGACGGGATTCGGGTCCGCGTCGAACAGCGGCTTGATGTAGGTCGGCGTGAAGACGTCGGCGGTGCGGACCAGCCGGTCGGTCGAAACGCCGGTCGCGCGGAGTCCTTCGACCAGTTCGTATCCTTCGCCGTCGAGTCCGGCGAATCCGACGGCATGAATCTCCCCCACGTCGAGCGCCGCGAGGTTGTTGGTGACGGTGCCGGCCGCGCCGGGCGCCAGACGCCTTGCCACGACCTGATAGGCCGTCAGGCCGGTCTCGAGCGACGGCTCGTCGAGCCCCCGGTCGATGGTCAGCCACTTGTCGAGGAAGAAGTCGCCGATGACGGCGATCCGTACCTTCGGAAATCCGTCGAGCAGTTCCTTCAGCCGGGTCTCATCCATGCCGCTCCGCCTCCCTTCCTGCCTTTGCACCCTACACGCGAGCCAACAGCTCCCGATACAAGGCGCTCACGGTATCCCTGTGGTGCCCCTGGATATAGTGGCTCTCTCCGCCGTCGGCGACCGTGCGCGCCAGAATCGTCTTCCACGGTCGGAAATAGTAGCGGGCGTCGCTCTTGGGCGGCGTCTCGCTGACGTCCAGCCCCTCGAGCGGCAGCAGGTCGAAGACCGCCGTCGTGAAATGCCGGATCCCCTCTCCCCTCTGCCGGGCGACGTTGCGGGCCATGGCCAGGCACTTCAGGTAGACCTCGGGGCCGGTCACGGCCGACCCGAAGTTCAGGAAAACGCCGTCCTCGAGTTTCGCGACCGTCTGCGCGTAGATCAGGAAGTCCGTGTAGGACGTCCGCCCGAGCGCCGCGCCGTCGCAGTTCGGGTGCTCGTGGATGATGTCGCAGCCGATGGAGACATGGACGGTGACCGGGACCTGGTGCTCATAGCCCGCGGCCAGCAGACTGATGGCCCGATTCGGGAACTTCTCCTCCTGGATCATCCGGCCGATCGACTCGCCGAGCCCGAGGCCGTCCGCCGCCCCCTGCGCTGCCGCGTCGTTGATGCGGCCCGTCTCGTTCCAAAGGCCGAACTGGCCCTCGCTGATATAGCGCGCGACGCTCTCGGACGACTCCCCGATGAGCGCCAGCTCGAAGTCGTGGATCGCACCCGCGCCGTTCAGCGCGAAGTGCGTGATGAGCCCGCGCTTCATGAGGTCGATCAGCAGCGGGGCCGCGCCGGCGCGGATGACGTGGGCGCCCATCATGAAGAGCACCGCCGCGTCCTTCTTCCGGGCCGCGACGATCCGGTCGGCCAGCAGGGAGACGGTCGGGTGGTGGTAGTCGGGCAGCGGGCCGCCCGGGTACATCATGGCGGACAGGTCGAGGTCGCTGTCCCGCTCCGCCAGCGGTTTCAGTTGCAGCAGGCTCCGGTCGAACTGCGCGAACGGCATCGCCATTACCTCCTTGGGAACAGGTAGTCCAGGAGCCGCGCGGTTTCCGCGTAGTCCGGGACGATGATGTCGGCGCCGGCCTGGATCAGGCGGTTCCGCTTCCAGGCGTCGACGCCGCGTCGGTGCTCCTCGTCGGATGCGACGCCGCAGGCGAAGCCTCCGACCTCCTTGACGTTCTCGATCTCGACGTAGCCGTCCCCGAAGCCGAGCAGTTCCTCGCCGCGGAGACCGTGCGTCGTCAGGATGCTTTCCACGACCATCTTCTTGGAGAAGAGCCGGTAGTCCTTCCGGGCTCCGTAGATGCCGCCGTTGCAGTAGGGCACGACCCCGAGCAGCTCTGCCTCGCGCAGGACGTACTCCTCGTCCGTCCCGCTGGCGATGTAGACCGTCGCCCCGCGGTCCCGCAGCCCCTGCAGCAGTTCGAACGACCCGGGCACGACGTGGTCGGCGGGGTCGAGGGACCCGTCCGCCAGGCCGTCGAGGCGGTGCTGGATGCGCACGAGCAGCCGACGGTGGTATTCGTCCTTATAGGCGAACGGGTCCTCCGGCGTACCGCCCCGCGCGGTCACTTCCTCCGCCAGGCGGATGCATTGGTAGATCGTCTGCTTGCCCGTCAGGTAGTCGACGAAATCGTCGACGCAGACGGCGATGCCCTGCGCGTCCTCCGCGCGCGGCGCCGCCGCCAGCACTTCGCGGAAATAGGGTTTCATGATCTGCTGCCAACCCTCGCGGACCAGGCTGATCGTCCCGTCGAAATCCAGCAGGACGGAATGGAACCGGCCGCGGGCGACGCGCTCGCTCAGGATCTCGAGGCTCCAGTCGCTCGTTCCGCTCATCGGACCGACTCCGGCTCCGCCGCGATCACCCCGCGCAGCGCGACGATCAGCGCGTGCTCCCAGACCATGTGCATGTCCTCGATCGATTCCATGGAGTCGGTCGCCGCGACGCAGGACACGTCGCTCAGCGCGCGCATCCGCCCCCCGTCGCGTCCGCCGAAGGAGACGACCTTCATCCCGATCGAGCGCGCGTACTCCGCTGCGCGCACCACGTTGGGCGAGTTGCCGCTGCCGCTATAGACGACGAGGACGTCGCCGGACGAGCCGTAGTTCTTCAGCTGCTCTTCGAAGCACCGGGCGTAGTCGTAGTCGTTCGCGAGCGCCGTGAGGATCGGGATCCCGTCGTTCAGGGCCATCACCTTGAAGCGCCGGCGGCCCTCCATCGACAACCCCTTCACGAAGTCGTTCGCGAAGTGCGAGGCCGTCGCCGCGCTCCCCCCGTTGCCGGCCGAGAAGATCCACCGGCCGGCGGCGCGCGCCTCCAGCAGGATGCCGGCCGCTTCCGCGAGCCGGTCGAACGGCGATCGGAGCAGCGTCCGGCAGGATTCCTCCGAATAGTCCTTCAACGTGCGTTCCAGGTCCATCTTTCCTCCTTGGAGCGGTCTGCGGGCCCGTTCGGGCCGATTCAGCGCAGCGCGGCTTCGATTTCTTCCTTCGTCGGTTCTACCGGATCGGGCAGAAGGCCGGGAATGTAGCGGCAGGCCTCGTACAGGGCGCCGGTCGCCTTGCCGTGGATGGTGGCGACGTGGTGGATATAGGGTCCGTGGATGAAGCGGTGCTCCCACTTCGCCCAGTCGCCGAACTCCGCCCAGACGTAGGTGCCGACGTTGTCGGGTCCGTCCGTTCCACGGCATTCGCCCATCAGCAGCTGGTATTCTCCACCCGTCCCGTCCATCCGGCACACGGTGAGGTCCCCGCCCCGGATCTCCCAGCGGCCCGCCGCGGGGCAGAGCCCGCCGAACTGGTCCTCGACCTGCGCCTTGTCCGGGTACCGCGCCAGGGAGTGCGGGAAGTTCCCGCAATGCCACAGGAGCTCGGCGTTCGGATTCGTGGGGTGTCGAACCGTCAGGTCGGAGAGGAATGCGGGCGTGGTCCCCCGTTGCGCGGCCTGGAGCAGGACCAGGCTGACGGCGCCCATGACGTCCGTCTCGCAGGCCATGGGCAGCCCCTCGTCGGTCAGCTCTCCGTTGACGAAGCAGGGATAGACGCCGAGCGCTTCCTGCAGCGCGTCCCAGCACTGGATGGAGACGGCGGACAGCTGTTCCTTGTCCGCCCAGGACCGGATCGCATTGCGCAGCGCAGCCAGGCGCCGGAGCGCCTCGTCGTCGACGAGCAGCTTCGCGTACTTCTTCTTGTAGGCTTCCACGGTCTCGCGCAGCGCCGCTCCGTTCTCGCGGACCGCTTCCTTCACCTCGTGCTCGAGCGTCGCGATCGAGATCGGCACCACCTCGATGCCGAACTTCTCGAGAATCTCGGCCTCGTTGTACATGACGGAGAAGAATGCGCCGGGACGCGTGTCGATCTGCCCGATGCGCATCCGGCGGAACGCCTGGACGACCGACGCGGTCGACAGGAAATGGCGGTAGCCGCGGTCGAAGGTGTCGCTGGCGGTCGGGCTGTTCGTGATATAGGTGAAGGGCACGCCGTACCGTTGCACGACCTTGCTCGTCGCGAACAGGCCGCACTGCGTGTCGCGGGTCCGGATGCCGCCGGGAAGCCAGACGTCGTCCTGCGGGCCCCAGAGCAGCAAGGGCTTCCCGACCTTCTTCGCGACCCTGGCGACCGCGTCCTCCGTGCCGAAGTTGCAGTGCGGTGCGAACACGGCGTCGACCTTTTCGGCGAGGAACCGGTCCGCGACCCGATCGGCGTCGAGGCCGTCGTAGATCAGGCCTTCTTCGTTCAGAAAGTCCAGGTTCACGATCCCGGCATCGTACGAGCGCACCTTCTCCTCGACCTGGCGCTTGTATTTTCCGGCCTCCTCCTTCGAGAAGACCTTCCGCCGCGTCGGCAGGAAGCCGATCTTCAAGGCGTGGCGCGCACCGTTCGAACTCTGCATGGAACCCTCCTTCGGATTTCGTCCGGTCGCCGCTTCAGGCGACCGAACCTTCCAGCTGCTTCCTGAGGACCGCGAGCATCGCCTCGACGTTCTCCGCCGGCACGTCTCTCGTGACGGCATGGGAGGGCGCGGCGATATAGCCCCCTCCGGCCGAAAGGACTCTCGCCTTGTACGCGGTCTCCTCGGCCACCTCCTGCGGCGTCCCGAAGGGCAGCGTGCGCTGCAGGCTGATGCCGCCGAAGAACGTCAGGTCCTTCCCGTATTCCCGTTTCAGCGCGTAGATGTCGAACACCTCGGGTTGGAAGGGGTCGTAGATGTCGACGCCGATCTCGATCAGGTCGGGCAGGATCTCCTGGATATCGCCGCAGGTGTGGATGTAGACGGTCTTGCCCATCTTCTTCGCCTTGTCGAAGATCTCCTTCAGCCTGGGCTTGAGGAACGAACGCCAGAGCACCGGCCCCATGATCAGCCCGTGCTGCTGGCCCCAGTCGTCCCCGTAGTGGACGCAGTCGATCCCGTCGTACGGTGCGATGCGGTCCAGCAGGTCCAGGAAGTACTCCGTCAGGCGGTCGAACAAGCGCGAAACGGGCCGCGGGTCCAGGATCATGTCGCTCATCAGGTCTTCCATGCCATAGAGCATCCAGGCCCGCTCGAACAGGCCATGCGCGTACTTGGCGACGACATAGCGGTCGGCGTCCCGGTCGACCCGCGCCTGCAGGTCCAGATACCGCGCCGGGTCCGCAGGGTCCGGGAACGGAAAGGAATCGACGTTGCCGGCGTCCACGAGGTACTGGTCCACGACGCCGAGCTCCCGGTCCCGGGTGCGGTTCCAGACGACGCCGAACTCGTCCTGGAAATAGCCGGGCCGGACTTCCCGCTTCGGAGGGCGGAGGTCGAAGTACGAGAGGTGGTTGCCGATCCTCTCCTCGAACGCGGGGTCGCCGAAGAAGCGGGCCATCTTGTCCCGCTCGTCCGGCACGAACTGCACGTGGTACGGGGCGCACCCCGTCTCCTGGTGTCGCACGGCGCGGACGACGCGCTCCTTGGCGTTCACGGCGAAACGGCCGCGGGCGCGCGAAGGCTCCGCGGCGTCGACTTCATGAATTCCCGGACATTCTCCGGACTCATCTCCGGGGTCGTGGCGCCGACGTACCGGACGGAGAACCCGGCCGTCGCATTGGCGAAGTCGGCGCATTCCTCGAGGGGCCAACCGTTCGACAACCCGGTCAGGAACCCCGCCACGAAATTGTCTCCGGCTCCCGTCGTGTCGACGGCGGCAGCGACGAAGGCCGCCGAGTAGAAGCCTCGCCCCTGCGAGCGGACGTAGCATCCGCCCTCCCCCATCTTCAGCACGATCGTCTTGTCGCCGGTCTCCCGCAGCAGGACGTCGGCGATGCGCTCCGGATCGGTCTCGCCGGTCAGGTGGCGCCCTTCGGCGTAGCTCGGGAAAAAATAGTCGATGTCCCTCAGGCTGTCGCGGATGCCCGCGAGGCCCAGCCCGTCGCCGTCGTGCGTGACATCGGCGCTCGTCGTGGCGCCGCAGGCGTGCGCGAGCCGGAACAACTCGCCGGCGCCCCCGCGGTCCATAAAGGGGTGAGCGAAGAAACTCCCGAAATTCACGTGCCGGGCCCTTCGGACCAGCGTCTCGTCGACGTCCTCGATCGAATAGGCCGGCAGCGCGCCCGACTGGAACAGGAAGGTCCGGTCGCCCTTCGGGTTGATCATCACCACGCTGATGGCGGTCGGAAGCCGGGCGTCCAGCCGCACGCCACCGACATCGACGCCGGCCTCCGCGACCTTCTCGCGGACCATTCGCCCGAACGCGTCGTCGCCCACCTTCGCAGACAACGCCGTCCGCTTGCCGAGCCGCGCCATCGTGATGGCGGCGTTGGTCGCGTCGCCCCCCGTCTCCAGGCGGATGCCGTCGATCCGGATCGAGTCCAGCGAAAAATCGACCGCGTCGACCGGTATCTTCACAGGGATATCGACGCAGAGGATGCCGGCATGCAGGACGTCGTAGTCCTTCTCCATGGGGCGATTACGCCTTTCCGACGCTACCGAAGATCCGCATCTTCCCGATCGCCTCTTCCTTGACGGCTTCGGCGATCCGTGCGCACTGCTTGATATAGGAGAGACCCGCGTCCCCGGCGTCCTCGCGGATGCGGTGCATCGCGGCCAGGGTGAGGTCCGTGAAGATATTGACCTTGCAGATGCCCTGACGGATCGTCTCCCGGAAGTCTTCGGGCGAGAGGCCGGATCCGCCGTGCAGGACCAGCGGCAGGTCGACGACCGCACGGATCTCCTTCAGGCGCTCGATGTTCAGCCGCGGGGTCTCCTTGTAGACGCCGTGCACGGTGCCGATCGCGACCGCGAGCGCGTCGATGCCCGTCTCCTTCGCGAACCGCTCGGCCTCCCGGACGTCGGTATAGATCGACTCGTCGTTCTCGTACAGGTCGCCGAGGCCCGAGACGTGCCCGAGTTCCGACTCCACGGAGACTCCGAAGACGCGGCAGACCTCGACCGTCTTCTTCGTGGCCGCGATGTTGACCGGCAGGGCCTTGTCGGACGAATCGATCATGACGGAGGTGAAACCGCAATGTACGGCGCGCAGGATCAGCTCATACCCGACCGCGTGGTCGAGGTGGACGACGACCGGCACGGTGGCTTTCCGGGCCATCCCGATCATCACCTGCGCGAAGCACTCCATGGGCGCCAGTTCCTCGAAGGCCTCCCCGTAGGCCAGGATGACGGGAGAACGGGTCTCCTCGGCCGCATCCAGGATGCCCTTGACCATCTCGACGTTGAACACGTCGAAATTGCCCACGGCGTAGCGTCCCTTGCGGGCTTCTTCGAGAACGGTCTTCAGATTGTAGAGCGGCATGGTTTCCTCCTCGTTTTCCTGCAGTGCGGCCGTCGGGGGTTCCGGTCAGCCGATGAGCTTGTTGTCGTCGACGTCGGAGAAGAGATGTTCCAGGACGACCGTGGAGGATCCCAGGCTGAAGATGTCCTCGACGGGGTTCAGGATGATTTTCATGTCGTTGCGGTCCAGCAGCGTCGTCTTCTCGAACACCTCGGTGACGACCTCGGAGAAGTAGGGCTTCGCCACGCGCATCCAGCGGCATTCCAGGATGATCAGCGAAGGGTTGTAGGTGTTGATGATGTTGGACAGCAGCGAACAGATATACTTGGAGGCGCGGACGAACGCCTGCCGAGCCGCGGCGTCGCCCTGCATCGCCCGTCCGGCCAGCAGGTCCACGGTATCGGCCTCGTCGGCCTCGTCGCGCATCCGGTCCGCGATCTCCGGGGCCGGTCCGCCGAGCGGCTTGCCGGCTTCCAGGTAGTAATCGAGGATCGCCCGGTTCGACGTGAACATC